>NZ_JBEXYR010000001.1:0-555906 GCF_040631005.1 Micromonospora sp. NPDC005707 | reverse complement strand
GTCGGGACCGTTCGAGCACCGCGTCCGGGGGTGGGGTGCCGGCCAGCGGCGTCTCCGGATCTTGGACAGTTTCCGTTCGAGGCGAACGGCAACTTGCCAAGATCGCGACACGTCGGAAGCCCCCATCCGGGTGAACACGGCGGGGTACCCGCGGTGGGGGCGTCGCGGGCGGGGGTTGGATGCGGGCATGGACGAGGTGGACGCCGCGGCGTTGCGGCGGGCGTACGAGTCGGTGCTCGCGGAGGTGGACACGGGCGGCTTCGGGCCGCCCCCGGACGGGGAGTTGAGCGCCGAGCAGATCGTGGCGCACCTCGCCGCCAACGACGAGCTGATGAGTGAGGCGACCGAGGCGGTGCTGGTCGGCTCGCCGTTCGCCTACTACGACCTGGAGACCATCCACCGGCCGCAGCTCGACGCGCTGGTCTCCGAGTGCGGGGGCCTGGACGGGCTGGCCGCCCTGCTCCGGGCCACCAGCCAGAAGCTCTGCGCCCTCGCCGACCGGCTCGGCCCGGCAGCCGAGACCCCGGTCGACACGGTGCTGCGGGAGGGCTTCGACCTCGACGTGGACGAGTCCCTGCCCTGGGGCCGCGCGCTCGACCTGCACACCCGCGTCCATCTCCCCATGCACCTGGCCCAGCTCCGCGCCCTCCGCCGCCAGCCCCACCTCGCCTGACGACAGGAAGCCGCCGCCGCACCGAGCTGTCACCGCACCGAGCTGCCAGCGCACCGAGCTGCCACCGAGCCTTGCAGGCACCGAGCCGGGCCGGCCAGCGGACCGGGGAGGTGCCGGGTCAGGGGGTCGGGCGGAAGGTGCGGCGGTAGGCCGTCGGAGCGACTCCGACCCGGGAGTGGAAGTGCTGGCGCAGGGCGGCGGTCGTGCCGAACCCGGCGTGCCGGGCGATCTGGTCGACGGTCAGGTCCGTGGTCTCCAGCAGCTCCCGGGCGTGTTCGGTGCGCTGCTGGAGCAGCCACTGCGCCGGGCTGAGCCCGGTCTCCGAGCGGAAGTGCCGGGTGAAGGTGCGGACGCTCATCCGGGCGTGCGCGGCCAGCTCGCGCAGGGCGACCGGTTCGTGCAGCCGCTGCCGGGCCCACTCCCGGGTGGCGGCGGTGCCGGTGTCCGCGGTCCGGGGGACCGGGCGTTCGATGTACTGGGCCTGGCCGCCGTCGCGCCACGGCGGCACGACGCAGCGCCGGGCCGACCGGTTGGCGACCGCGCTGCCGTGGTCGGTGCGGATGACGTGCAGGCAGAGGTCGATGCCGGCGGCCACCCCGGCCGAGGTGAGCACCCCGCCGCCGTCGAGGAAGAGCACGTCGGGGTCGAGGTCCACCTGCGGGTGGAACCGGCGGAACCGGTCCGCGTACGCCCAGTGGGTGGTGGCCGGGCGGCCGTCGAGCAGGCCGGCGGCGGCCAGGACGAACGCGCCCGTGCAGATCGACATGATCCGGGCGCCCCGGTCGTGGGCGGCGCGCAGCGCCGCCGCCACCGAAGGGTCCAGCGTCCCGTCGGTCAGGGGCGGGCCGTCGTGGATGCCGGGGACGATCACCGTGTCGGCGGTTTCCAGCAGCTCCAGGCCGTGGTCGGGGAGCACCTGGAAGCCGGCGGCGCTGCGGACGGGCCGGCCGCCCGGGGTGCAGACCTCGACGCGGTAGAGCGGCGTGAGGTCGCCGGTGCGGGCGGTGCCGAAGACCTGGGCCGGGGTGCCCAGGTCGAGGCCGACCACGCCGTCGAGGGCGAGCACCGCGATCCGGTGCGGCACGACAGTCATGGCCCGATTATTGCGCACGATGGCTTTCCGGCCACTCGCCGGGCCGGCCCGCCCCGCCGAAACTCGGAGGGTGACACGACACCGTCTGCATCCGGCCTGGCTCGTGGCCGGCGTCTCGTTCGTCGCGCTGGTCGGCGCGGCCGGCTTCCGCGCCACCCCGGGGGTGCTGCTGCACCCGCTGCACGCCGAGTTCGGCTGGCCCCTGGCCACCATCTCCGCCGCCGTCTCGGTCAACCTCATGCTCTACGGCCTCACCGCCCCGTTCGCCGCCGCGCTGATGGACCGGTTCGGCATTCGCCGGGTGGTGACCGGCGCGCTGCTGCTGGTCGCGCTGGGCAGCGCGCTGACTGTGGGGATGACCGCGAGCTGGCAGCTGATCCTCTGCTGGGGCGTGCTGGTGGGGCTGGGCACCGGCTCGATGGCGCTGGCTTTCGTGGCGACGGTCACCGGGCGCTGGTTCGTCAAGCGCCGGGGTCTGGTCACCGGCGTGCTCACCGCGGGTGGAGCCGCCGGCCAGCTCGTCTTCCTCCCGCTGGTCGCCGTGCTGGTGCGCGATCACGGCTGGCGGGTGGCGGCGCTCGTCGTGGCCGGGGCCGCGCTGGCGGTCGTACCCCTGGTGGTGTGGCTGCTCCGCGAGCACCCGGCGGATCTGGACGTGCCCGCCTACGGCGCGACCGAGGTCGTGCCCCCGGCGCCGCCGGCCGGCGGGGCGGCGGCCCGGGCGGTCGGCGCGCTGGCCGCCGCCGCGCGGACCCGGCCGTTCTGGCTGCTGGCCGGCGGCTTCGCGATCTGCGGTGCGACCACCAACGGCCTGGTCGGCACCCACTTCGTGCCGGCCGCGCACGACCACGGCATGCCGGAGACCACCGCGGCGGGCCTGCTCGCCCTGGTCGGGCTCTTCGACATCGCCGGCACGGTCGCCTCCGGCTGGCTCACCGACCGGGTGGACAGCCGGCTGCTGCTCGGCGCCTACTACGCGCTGCGCGGCGCCTCGCTGCTGGTGCTGCCGAGCCTCTTCACCGGCTCCGCGCGGCCGAGCATGCTGGTCTTCATCGTCTTCTACGGCCTCGACTGGGTGGCCACCGTGCCGCCCACCGTGGCGCTGTGCCGGGAGTGGTTCGGCGTGTCGGGGGCGGTGGTCTTCGGCTGGGTGTTCGCCGCCCACCAGGTCGGCGCGGCGCTCGCCGCGACCGGCGCCGGGCTGGTCCGCGACCGGCTCGGCGACTACGCCCCGGCCTGGTACGTGGCCGGCGCCCTGTCGATCGGTGCGGCCGGGCTCTCCCTGCTGCTGCGCCGCCGGGGCGACGAGCCGGCGTTCGCCCTCCCCGTGGCGGTCGGCCGCCGGGCCTGGAGCTACCGGGGCTGACCGGTCAGCCGGCCGCCCACTGCTGCTCGGGGGCGCCGTTGCAGGGTGCCTGTTCGAGCTGGCTCCCGGCCTCGGTGCCGGCGTCGTCGACCTGGGCGCACTTGCCGCTGTGCACGGCGACCAGCAGCACCGGGCCGGACCCGGTCGGGTTGAGCTTCCACTGCTGGTTGGCCTGGCCGTTGCAGGACCACTGCACCAGGTCCGTGCCGTCGTCGGTGCCCTGCCCGAACACGTCCAGGCACTTGCCGCTGGCCGCGTTGACCAGGACGTAGGTGTCGGCGGCCACCGGGGTGACCACCCATTGCTGTTCCGGCCCGCCGGTGCAGTCGGCCAGCGCGGCGTGCGCGCCCTCGGGGTCGTCGCCGGTCACCCCGAGGCAGAGGTTCGAGGGGACCCCGCGGATCACCTTGGGGGTGGCCGCGGGGGCCGCCGGGGTGGTGGGCGCGGCGCTCGGCGAGGGCGCCTCCGTGGTGGGCGCCGCCGCCGTCGTGGCCGGCGCCGCGCTCGACTCGCTCGCCGCCGGGGTGGGCACGGCCGCCGCCGGCACCACCGGCTCGTCGCCGCCGCCGCCGAGCACGCCCGTGGCGAAGAACACCCCCAGGAGTACGCCGACCACGGCGACGCCCAGCGCGATCCGCATCAGCGGGTCCTGCGGCAGCCCACGGCGGGCCGGCCGGCGGCCGCCGTAGACGGTGCCGGACGGATCGGTGCGTGGGTCTGCCATGGGGGCATCCTGACCCACGGGGACGGTCGGGAGCCAGTCGCCCCGGCGACGGGGTGACTCAGTCGACGACCCGTACGTCCTTCCAGAACGCCACCCGGTCGCGCACCATCTCCGCGTCGGGCTTCGGGTCCGGGTAGTACCAGACGGCGTCCGGGCTGGTCGCGCCCGCGTGTTCGAGCGTGTAGTAGGAGGCGGTGCCCTTCCACGGGCAGACCGTGTGGGTGTCGGAGTCGCGGATCAGGTCGTCGCGCAGGGCCGAACGGGGAAAGTAGTGGTTGCCCTCGACCAGCACGGTGTCGTCGCTCTCCGCGACGACCAGGTCGTTCCAGACGGCTTTCGGCATGCCCTCCACGCTATGCCGGCGGCCGGGCGGCGGCCACCGTTCAGCGGGCCGGTTCCGGGTCGGTGACGTCGGCCACGGTCGCCTCGAGCGCGGCGAGGGCGGCGTCCGCATCGACGGCGACGGCCACCCCGTGCTCGCCCGCGCCGAGGGTGATCTCCCGGCCGCGCAGCCGCTCGTCGGCGACCACGGGCCAGGCGGTGCTGGCGCCGAACGGGGTGATGGTGCCCCGCTCGTAGCCGGTGACCGCCCGGGCGGCCGCCGCGTCCGGCATGGACATGCGGCTCACCCCGAGCAGTTGGCGCAGCTTCGGCCAGGAGACGACCCGGTCGCCGGGGGTGAGCACGAACAGGTGGTCGTCCTCGCCGCGCCGGACCACGATCGTCTTGACCACGTCGGGAACCTCGACGCCACGCGCCTGCGCCGCCTCGGCGAGGCTGCGCACCGGGCCGTGCCGGATCACCCGGTAGGGCAGGCCGGCGGCGTCCAGGGCGGTGAGCGCGGGGGAGGGCATGCCCGCCACGGTAACCCGCTGATCTCCGGGCGGCCCCGAAAAGGCCACCGTGGACATCCCACGAATTGTCGTACCCAGGCGTAAGGTCATCTCATGCACGCTGTCCGTGATCATGAGCGGGCGGTGGACGCGCTGCGGCGGTCATACGCCGCGGTGCCCGCCGGAGAACCCGTACGGCTGGCCAAGCAGACCTCCAACCTCTTCCGACCCCGATCCGCGCCGCGCACCCCCGGCCTGGACGTCAGTGGGCTCACCGGGGTGCTGTCGGTCGACCCGGACGCCCGGACCGCCGACGTGCAGGGCATGTGCACCTACGAGGACCTGGTCGACGCGACCCTGCCGCACAACCTCATGCCGCTGGTGGTGCCGCAACTGCGCACGATCACCCTCGGCGGTGCGGTGACCGGGCTGGGCATCGAGTCCACCTCGTTCCGCAACGGCCTGCCGCACGAGTCGGTGACCGAGCTGGACATCCTCACCGGGGCCGGTGAGCTGCTCACCGCCCGGCCGGTGGGCGAGCACGCCGACCTGTTCCGGGCCTTCCCCAACTCGCTGGGCAGCCTCGGCTACTCGACCCGGCTGCGCATCGAGCTGCAACCGGTCCGCCGCTACGTGGCCCTGCGCAACATCCGGTTCAGCCGGCTGGAGGAGCTGACCGACGCGATCGCCGAGGTGGTCGCCAAGGGCTCCTGGGAGGGTGAGCCGGTCGACGGGATGGACGGGGTGATGTTCAGCCCGGGCGAGGCCTACCTGGTGCTCGCCACGTTCACCGACGAGGCCGACGGCCCGCCGAGCGACTACACCGGCCAGGACATCTACTACCGTTCGCTGCGCCGGCGCACCCGGGACGTGCTCACCACCTACGACTACCTGTGGCGCTGGGACACCGACTGGTTCTGGTGCTCGGCGGCGTTCGGTGTGCAGAACCCGGTGGTCCGCCGGCTCTGGCCCCAGCGCTACCGGCGCAGCGACTTCTACCACCGGCTGGTGCGCCTGGAGCACCGGCACCAGGTGGCCGCCCGGGTCGACCGCTGGCGGGGCCGGCCGGCCCGGGAGCGGGTGGTGCAGGACGTGGAGATCCCGCTCGCCGGCACCCCCGAGTTCCTGCGCTGGTTCGCCGGGACCGTGGGGATGACCCCGGTGTGGCTCTGCCCGCTGCGGCTGCGGGAGCCGGCCGGCCCGGGATCCTCCCGGGCGTGGCCGCTGTATCCCCTCCAACCGGGCGAAACCTATGTGAACATCGGTTTCTGGGGGAGCGTGCCGATCGCCGAGGGCGCCGCCGACGGCGACGTCAACCGGGAGATCGAACGCGCGGTGTCGGAGGCGGGCGGCCACAAGTCGCTCTACTCCGACGCGTACTACGACCGGGCGGCGTTCGACCGGCTCTACGGCGGGGAGACCTGGCGCGCCGTGAAGGAACGCTACGACCCGGACCACCGGCTGACCGGACTGTACGAAAAGGCGGTAGCGCGAGCATGAGTCTGACCGACCGAACACCCGGGGCGGCGAGTGCCCCGGCCGGCCCGCCGGCGGGGGGCCGGCGTGGCGGACCGACCGTGGCGGACGTGATCCGCGCGGTCACCACGGGCGACCTGCCCGTGCGCATCACCGGATACGACGGCAGCGCGGTCGGCCCGGCCGACGCCGGGATCACCCTGGCCATCCGCTCCGAACGCGGGCTGTCCTACCTGCTCACCGCCCCCGGCGACCTGGGCATGGCCCGGGCCTACGTGAGCGGCGACCTCGGGCTGGAGGGCGTCCACCCGGGCGACCCGTACGAGGCGTTGCGGGTGCTGAAGGACGAGCTGCCGCTGCGGATGCCGCCGGTGGGCGAGGCGCTCACCCTGGTGAAGGGGCTCGGCTGGGAGCGGCTGCTGCCCCCGCCGCCCCCGCCGCAGGAGGCCGCGCCGCGCTGGAAGCGGGTGGTGAACGGGCTGCGTCACTCCCGGACCCGGGACAGCAACGCCATCTCGCACCACTACGACGTCTCGAACGCCTTCTACGAGAAGGTGCTCGGCCCGTCGATGACGTACACCTGCGCGGTCTTCCACAGCCCCACCGACACGCTGGAGGAGGCGCAGCGGGCCAAGTACGACCTGGTCGCCGGCAAGCTGGCGCTGAAGCCGGGGATGCGGCTGCTCGACGTCGGCTGCGGCTGGGGCGGCATGGTCCGGCACGCGGCGCGCGAGTACGGCGTCAAGGCGCTCGGCGTCACCCTGTCGCGGGCGCAGGCCGAGTGGGCGCAGGCCGCGATCGAGCGGGAGGGGCTGGGCGACCTGGCCGAGGTGCGCCACCTGGACTACCGGGACGCCCCGCGCGAGCAGTTCGACGCGATCTCCTCGATCGGGCTGACCGAGCACATCGGGGTGCGCAACTACCCGGCCTACTTCGGGGCGCTGCGCAGCCGTCTCAAGCCCGGCGGCCGGCTGCTCAACCACTGCATCACCCGGGCCGACAACCGGGCCCCGCACCGCTCCGGCGCGTTCATCGACCGGTACGTCTTCCCGGACGGCGAGCTGGCCGGCCCGGGCCGGCTGGTCAGCGAGATCCACGACGCCGGGCTGGAGGTGCACCACGAGGAGAACCTGCGCCAGCACTACGCCCTGACGCTGGCCGGCTGGTGCCGCAACCTCGTCGAGCACTGGGACTTCTGCGTGGGTGAGGTGGGCGCGGGCACGGCCCGGGTCTGGGGGCTCTACATGGCGGGCTCCCGGATGGCCTTCGAGCGCAACGGCATCCAGCTGCACCAGGTGCTCGCCACGCACAACGGCCCGCAGGGGGAGAACGGCTACCCGCTGCGTCCCGACTGGACGCCCTAACCGAGTCTCAGCGTCCGTGCACCCACATGGTCCCTTGACTACCCATTATGAAGTTGTGGCAGTTGGAAATGGAGACCGAGGCCCGGGGTGGTTGGCTGCTATCGCCGCCCCGGCCCGGCTCCGCATCCTGTTCCGGCTTCCGCTTCAGCGACCGTGGGCTGGGGTCGGTTGGCTGGCCCTCCCGAACGCCCAGGTGATCGAGCATCATCTGCTTCAGACTAGGAAATGTTAAGTATCCGCCATCATCCGGGCGAAGGACCGTGAAATGATCACCGGCCAGCATCTCCACCTGTGGGAAGTTGCCCTGAGCGGAGGCGGGTGGCACGATCCTGTCTTCGGCGCCGGCATAGACGTAGACAGGTATCGGACAGTCCCGGGACGTTGTCTGAGTCGCGAACACAACCTGTCTGAGTACCACCCGCTGAGCGTCGTTGACGTCAATGTTGAGTGTCTCGAGATCTCTGATCTGGGGGTGGCGTCGAAGGTTCAGCAGCTGGCGGACTCGGTACATGTAATTGCTTCCGTCGTGGGGGCAGGCCAACATCGCTATCGCCCGGATGTGTGCCAGCTCCTGACCGCGTCCCTCGTTCAACATCCAGGCTAGGAAACGTTGCACCACGAGGCCACCCTGGCTGTGCGTGACGATGACCGCCGGCCGTCGGCCCACTTGTGCCCGTAGGTAGGTCGCGAAGAGTTGCCCGAGGTCGCGAAAGCCTGGCACTCGCCGTGGTGTGACACGTGGCGACAGCTTCGGCGAGGGGTAGTCGAAGTACCGCAGGCGAAGCCCGATCAGCTCAGGATCCGACGTGATCCGCTGCGCGAGGGGCCGCCAGGTGTCCGAAGAGGACCAGAGGCCGTGTACGAAAACCGCATCCGCGTCGAGCATGGCTACCTCTGAGGGGTTGATGGACCCGTGGCCGGCACGGCTAGGAGGCTGACGAGTGCCGGGAGGCCGACGATACAAGGAGCCGGGGCAATTCGAGACTACACAAGGGACTTGGATCTTAGTTTCCCAGGGTGATGCGCCTCTCATCGACTCGCAGTTGTGCTCCTGTTAACCTGCCATACCCGATAAAAATCAGTTGATCTCCCTTGCCCTGTGGTCATCGCATCATTCGGGAGGTTCCTTTGTCGAGTGCTTCGGAGAATGCGAATCGGGATCAGCCTGGCGGTGGCCCAAGGCCGACGGCGTCCACGCGGATAGAGGATTCTTCATTTTTCATCTACGGTGATCATGGCAGGTTGGACTACCGGCCCCAGACGATCAATTTCGGCCCTCTAGACCTGTGGGCCGATCCGCATTTCCGTGAGGAGCGCGTTGCTGCGCGCGTCGGTGAGCAACTCCGGCTCAGGCTAACCGTGCACAACCCCGGTCACGAGGCCCGGCGGGTCAGCCTCGACGTCACTGGCCCGGCCGCTCGCTTCAGCCGCATGCCGTCGTGGGTCACCGTTCCCGCCAGAGGTGAGTGGAGTGACGATGTGGTGTTCCTGGCGGGCGAGACCGAACCGCCGGCTGGCGCGGACACGTGGTTGAAGGTGACGGTCCGGCATGACGGCTGCATAGCGGGCACGGCGACTGCTCGAATCGAAGTTGAGCCGCTCGCGCGGCTGAGCCTCTCCGTCACACGCACGACAAAGCGACTCACTCCGGCGGTGCTGGAGGCGGCGGTTGAGGTGACCAACGTGGGCAACATCGCACTCCGTCGCGTCCAGGTAGGTGCACGTGATGCGGCGTCATCGCCCGGCGGCCGCCGGCTCGGCATCAGCCAACAGGTGCTCGACCTTGCGATCGGGCAGACCGAGATGGCGGTGGTCACTGTCTCGCGACCATTCTTGGGCTGGCGCGCCTCACGGGTTGCGCTACTTGCGCACGGGGATGGTGTCGAGATCGACG
Organism: Micromonospora sp. NPDC005707; assembly: GCF_040631005.1. Taxonomy (NCBI): domain Bacteria; kingdom Bacillati; phylum Actinomycetota; class Actinomycetes; order Micromonosporales; family Micromonosporaceae; genus Micromonospora; species Micromonospora sp. NPDC005707. The sequence goes on along the minus strand of NZ_JBEXYR010000001.1, from coordinate 546,483 downwards.
GCCCGCTGCTGCGTACGCCGCCGCTGATGCGCGCGCCCGCGGTGGTTGCTGGTTGCCTAGCGCTCCTGGTCGGCGTCGCGGCGGCCCTGTTGCCGGGTCTCGGAGCTGCGAAGGAGGATGCGGGCGGAACCCCGGTGGTGACAATGCCCTCGGGTGGCCTCGTGCTCGCCCCGCCGGTTGACCTCGTCCTGGACCGGCCGGTCGGGGACGACACGGAGCGCCGACCGGTCCTCGTCGACCGGAACGGCGACCGAACCATCCTACCGGCGGGGGGTGCCGTGGAAGTCGCGGTGAAGGTGCCTTCCGGGTGGCTCATCAAACGGCGGGACATGAGTGGTGGTCGCGTCCTCCTCCTCGCGCGCGACGGAGACGAGCAGGAGCCGATGCGACTGGCCGACGGGCCTAGGCTCCTGTTCTGGGTGGACGGGGCCGGTGAGCGGGTGGTCATCGACCAGCGGCAGGGGCAGGACGAGCACGTCGAGTTGCTCAGCCTCAAGACGAACGATCGACAGCGGTGGATCCTGCCCGCCCGCACGTCCATCGTTGACTGGATGGGTAGGGCTCTTTTGGTCCGGGTTGCGGTGGCATCGGGTAGCTCCCACCTCGACTATTGGTATCCAGACCGGCGCTACGAGCCGGAGCCTGGCCGGACGGGTGATTCGGTGCTTGGTGTGGTGGACGAGAATCTCGTCGTCACACGCTCGAACGAAGGCGGACAGCAGTGCTTCGCTCATGTCACCCTCAAGACCGGCTTCGCGCCGGTGCGGCAACCGCGGTGTGATCTGCCGGTGAAGCTTGACTCGAAAAGGCTGGCTAGTGCCTGGTCCGGCCTTTCGCCGGACGGGTCGACCGTCGCACTGCCGGGAGTCGACGGAAAACTCTACCTCGGCACCCGTGACGATCTGCTGGACGACGGACTTCCGGTAGCCGCGGACGGAGTCGCTGGAGAGTTCGTCGACCTGGAATGGCGTACCCAGTCCTCGATCTCTGCGCTGGTTAACGACAGAGCCGAAATCCTGACCTGTGACGTGCCCACTGCAAAGTGCGCCAGCAGCCCAGCCCCTGCGGCTGATGGCCTGTCGGTGACTGACCTGGTCGCGCGGCTTCCCCTGACGTAGCGAACGGCTGTCGACAGTCGCTGGCAAAGGCCGTGCGTTTCGCACGGCCTTTGGTCGTGCAACCGGAAGTCAACCTTTGGGCCCGTCCCGTCGTCCTTGGTGACGACGAAAGGAGAGCCGGTGTGGCGGAAGAAGCGCTTTGACGGGCTGGACACCCTCGTCGCCGAGCGCGGCGGTGCCCTGCTCGCGACGGCGGTGCTGCTGACCGGTAGCCGGGTAGCCGGGGAGGACCTGGTGCAGGCGGCGCTGGAACGGCTGATGCGCAACTGGCACCGGGTGCACGGCGACCGGGAGGGCTACCTGCGCCGCACGCTGTACCACCTGGCGGTGGACCGCTGGCGGCTGCGCCGCCGCCGGCCGGAGGTGCTGGCCGAGGTGGAACCGCCCGGCCAGCCGGACGGCACCGACGCGCTGCACCTGCGGCAGGCGCTCGTCCAGGCGCTGGGCCTGCTGCCGCCCCGGCAGCGGGCGGTGCTGGTGCTCCGCTTCTGGGAGCAGTGCAGCGAGGCGGAGGCCGCCGAGCTGCTCGGCTGCTCGGTCGGCACGGTCAAGTCGACCACCTCCCGGGGACTCGCCCGGCTACGTGAACTCACCGCGGACTGGGCGCTCGAAGGCGCCGGCATGAACGGAGCACGCAGATGACCACCCACCTTGAGGACCAGCTCGTCGCCGGGATGCGGGACCAGGCCGCCGGCCTGACGCTCACCCGTGACGTGCTCGGCGCGGCCACCCGCCGCCACCGGCGGCGCACCGCCCTGCACCGCACCGCGTACGCCGCGGGGGTGGTCGGGGTGGCCGGGGCGCTGACCGCGGCGCTCACCGTCGGCGCCGGCAACCCCGGTGGCCGGACCGGCCCGTCCGGACCGGTCGCGGGCCGTCCGGCGCCCGCCGCGAGCCCGCAGTCACCGCAGCTGCGCCTGGCCGCGGCCGCGGCGGCCAGCGAGAACATCAGTTACCGGGTGAAGGTCACCACCACCTCGCTGGACGCGCCCCCGCCGGAGGGCGAGCTGCCGGAGCCGGTGAGCCGGCGGTGGGTCACCAAGGGTGCCTTCGATCCGGCCACGGCCACCGGCTACCTCGATTCGCCGTACACCGGTCTGCGGCCGGCCGTCGCGGCGGGCCCGGAGCACCTGCGGCTGATCGGCGGCGTCCTGTACTTCGGCGGCCGGGACGGCCGGGATCCGGACAACGGGAAGATCGTGTGGAGCCGGTCCCCGGACCGGCAGGACAGCCTCGACTACGACATGGCGATGGGTGGCCGTCTCGGTGCCTCGGCAAGCCCGGAGGCGCTGCTCCGGGTGCTGAACCGGGCGGGCGCCACGGTCACCGAGCAGTCGCCCGGTCGCTACCACTTCGACGTCTCGGCGCCGGATCCCTCCAATGAGATCCTCGCCGACCGTCTCGTCGGCGAGGTGACGGTCGGGGCGGACGGCCGGATCGCGACGGTGGCCTACGACCGGACCTCCCGGATGCTCCGGACCAAGGACTTCACCTCCCACCTCAGGGTCGTCATCGAGCTGTCCGGCTACGGCCTGCCGGTGTCGGTCAAGGCGCCGGCCCACGCCTACGTCATGGGCAAGTAGCTCGCCACGAAAGGCCGCGCGGACGCCGCGCGGCCTTTCGCCGAACCTATTGACAAAGAAGTTTTGTACGTACAAACTGATTTTGCCATGAGAGACGTCCTGTACCTGGAAGAGCGCGAGCAGGCCGAAGCCCTGCTCAAGCCGCAGCGGATCGAGGTGCTGCGGCAACTCGCCGAGCCCCGCACCTGCACCGAGATCGCCGCACGGCTGGGGCAGACGCCGCAGCGCGTCTACTACCACGTCAAGCAGCTGGTCGCGGCCGGGCTGGCCGAGCAGGTCGCCGAACGGCGGGTGCGCGGCATCAGCGAGGGCATCTACCAGGCCGTCGCCCGGTCCTACTGGCTGTCCCCCCGGCTCGTCGGCCGGATCGGCGGGGCGCGCCGGGCGCAGGACGAGCTGAGCCTGGGCTACCTGCTCGACCTCATGGAGGAGGTCCAGGCGGATGTCGCCGCGCTGGACCGCACCGCCCCCGAGTTGCCGTCGATCGGTGTCTCCGGCGAGATCCGGGTGCCCGCCGAGCGGCGGCAGGAGTTCCTGCACGACCTGCAGTCGACACTGCAGGACCTTTTCACGCGCTACGGCGGCGGCGAGGGGGACGCCTTCAAACTCGCCGTGGCCTGCTACCCGAAGGGCGACAACCATGAGTGACCTGCTGACCGTCCGGGCCCGCCTCGCCGCGCCCGTCGAGACCGTGCGCCGCGCGCTGACCGACCCGGCCGAGCTGCGCGTCTGGCTCGCCGAGCACGCCGAGGTCGACCTGCCCGAGCGCTACGCGTTCTGGGGCCGCCACACGCCCGAGGGCGCCGAGCCGCACCAGCGCCTGCTGCACGCCGACGAGCGGACGCTGCGCTTCGCCTGGACGCTCGACGGGGTCGAGACCACCACCGAGTTCGAGCTGGCGCCGGAGGACGGGGGCACCCTGCTGACCCTGCGGCAGAGCCACTTCAGCTTCGAGGAGGCGATGAGCGGCAGCAGCATCCGCGGCGTCCTGCAGACCTTCTGGGCGCTCGCGATCGCCAACCTCAACGCCCACCTGGAGGGGCGCCCGCTGCTGCCGCGCACCGACTTCACCTCCGCCGACCTGCGCGGTGAGCTGCTCATCGACGCGCCCATGGACAAGGTGTGGACCTCGCTCACCGACTCCGACCAGGCCAGCGCCTGGTTCGGCTTCCCGATCGGCATCGAGCCCTGGGTGGGCGGCCGCTACGCCATGGGCGGCTTCGACGCCGGCTACGCGGCCAAGGTGGTCGACCTGACGCCGGGCAAGGCGCTGTCCGTCGACTGGGGGCCGACCGGTGTCAGCACCTGGGAGCTGGCCGACTCCGGCGGCCGGACGAAGCTGACCTTCGTGCAGTCCGGCTTCGACGAGGGCAACCCGCCGTACGCGGCCTGGACCGGGACCGTGGCCGGGCTGGCCGAGCTGCGCCGCTTCCACGAGATGGCCGACTGGCAGCCGATCTGGCTGGCCGAGGAGATGCCGAGCAACGCCTGAGCCGTGCCGCGCAAGGAAGGGCTCTTCCCGACGCCTCAGGCAGCGGAGGGGCCCTTCCTGATGCCTCAGGGCGACAGCTCGGCGGCCCGGCGGAGCAGCGCCCGCCGCTCCGGGTCGGAGCGGACCGCGTCGGCGGCGGCCCGGAACAGCGCGGCGGCGCGTACCGGGTCGCCGCCGCGGGCGGTCAACTCGGCCTCGGCCGCCGTCGCCGGCGGGTAGCCGTCCAGCGCGCCACCGTCGCGGGCCTCGGCGAGCAGGCCCAGCCCCGCGGCGGGGCCGTACGCGTACCCGTGGGCCACCGCCCGGTTGAGCCGTACCACCGGGGTCGGTTGCCGCCTGACCAGCGCGTCGTAGCAGCCGGCGATGGCCGGCCAGTCGGTCTCGGCGGCGGTCGGCGCGGTGGCGTGCGCGGCGGCGATCCGGGCCTGGAGGGCGTACGGGCCGTCGCCGGCCCCGTCCAGCAGCGCGACGCCCTCGGCGATGGCGGCCCGGTCCCACCGGGCGCGGTCCTGCTGGTCGAGGGTGAGCAGGTCGCCGGACGGGTCGCGGCGGGCCGCCCGGCGGGAGTGGTGCAGCAGGAACAGGGCGAGCAGCCCGGCCGCCTCGGGCTGGTCCGGCATGAGCGTGTGCAGCAGCCGGGCCAGCCGGATCGCCTCGGCGGCGAACGCCGGCTCGCCGTCGGCGTCGTACCCCCGGGTGAAGAGCAGGTAGAGCACGGCCAGCACGCCCGGCAGGCGCTCGACCAGCGCGGGCCCCGTCGGCACCCGGTACGGGACGCCCGCCGCGGCGATCCGGGCCTTGGCCCGGGTGAGCCGGCGGGTCATGGTCGACTCGGTGACCAGGAAGGCGCGGGCGATGTCGGCGGTCGGCACCCCGGCCACCGTGCGCAGGGTGAGCGCCACCCGGGCCTCCAGCGCCAGCGCCGGGTGGCAGCAGGTGAAGATGAGCCGGAGCCGGTCGTCCACCACGTCTCCCTCCGGTCGCGCGGGCTCGGGGTCGGTGAGCAGCGCCAGATCGCGCAGCTTGCGGCGTTCCACGCTGGCGCGGCGCAGCACGTCCACGGCCCGGTTGCGGGCGACGGTCATCAGCCACCCGCCCGGGTTGTCGGGCACGCCGTTGCGGGGCCAGCGTTCCAGCGCCGCGGCGAGGGCCTCCTGGGCGCAGTCCTCGGCGAGGGTCCAGTCGCCGGTGACGCGGATCAGGGCGGCCACGATCCGCGGGTACGCCTCGGCGCCCGCGTCGGCGACCGCCCCGGCCGCGTCGGCCACCCGGATCAGTCCTCCACCAGCGGGCGCAGCTCGATGCGCCCGGCGTACGCCATGGGGTGGGCGCGGGCCACCTCGACGGCCTCGTCCAGGTCGGCGCACTCCAGCAGGTCGAAGCCCACGATCACCTCCTTGGTCTCGGCGAACGGGCCGTCGCTCAGCAGCAGCTCGCCGTCGCGGACCCGGACGGTGGTGGCGGCCGACGGGGGCGCGAACCGGCTGCCGGTCAGCCGCTGGCCGTTGGCGTCCCGCTCGGCCACCCACTTCTCGATGTCGGGTGCCGCGTCCGGGTTCCGGTCGGGCTGGGTGTCGGTGCAGACGAGCATCATGTACTTCATCGCTTCACTCCTGTCGGTCGTGCCTCTGTCCACCCTGACGAACACCGGGCGCGCATCCGGACAGCGGCGGGGAAAATTTCTGGTGGTGATTTCCGGGGCCCGGCGGGGTAATGCCGGGCGATGTTCTTCATCTTCGGGCTCCGGACCAAGGTCGACCGGTCCGGCGTGGTCACCCAGGTCTGCCGCAACTGTGGCAACCGGGCCGCCCAGGTCATCACCCGGCGGGCCACGAAGTTCACCCTCTTCTTCATCCCGCTGATCCCGGTGCGCACCCGCTACACGCAGCAGTGCACGTTCTGCGGCGCGCAGTACGACGTCTCCCGGGCCGAGGCCGAGCGCCTCCCGGTCGGCTGACCGTGGCGCGTTTCCTCTGCTGGCTGATCGGCCGCCAGCCGGTCACCCCGCCGGCCGCGCCGGTGCACACCGTCTCCCGGCCGCCCTGCACCCCGGGTCGCCGGCGCCGCCGCCGCAGCCGGCCCACGGCGGGCGCCCAGTCACCCCGCTCACCCTGGAACCGGTCGGCCGGCCGCTGAGCGGCGGCGGGCCGCGGGGGCGCGCAGCGCCTATCCTGGGCGATCATGACGGACACCGCGCAGCGCCTGGCCGAGATCCGGGGTGACGTGCCGCCCCGGCGGCACAACGCCCGCACCATCGCCGCGCTGACCGGCAACCCGGGCTGCACCCGCCGCGCGGTGCTGGACGGCGCCGGGGTCGACAAGCCGAAGCTGGCCGAGCGGGTCGGCTTCCCGGCCCGGTTCGGCCAGTCCCGCTTCGCCATCACCCGGGGCAACGCGTTCGAGGCGCAGGTGAAGGCCGATGGGGGTGCGGAGCTGCTGCGCCTGGTCGCGGAGCGGCTGGGCGTGCCCGTGCCGGACGGTGCCACCTGGACCGACCTGGGCGGCGACGAGGACCGGCCGGAACGGTCCCGCGCCGCGCTCACGGCGTCCGGGGACGGGCCGGCGCTCTTCGACCATCCGCTGCTCGGCCTGGACGTCGCCGGCCGCCGGGTGAACCTGGAGCCGGACCTGGTGGCCGCCCGGCTCGCCGGCCGCTTCCACGTCGTGGAGATCAAGTCGTTCCCGATCATCGACGGCCAGGCCGACCCGGCCAAGGTCGCCGCCGCCGCCATCCAGTCCGCCGTCTACGTGCTGGCGCTGCGCGACCTGCTCGCCGCCGAGGGGTGGGACCCGGACCTCGTCTCGCACGAGGTGGTGCTGGTCTGCCCGCGCGACTTCGCCAACCGGCCGGTGGCGAGCCTGCTCGACGTGCGCAAGCAGTTGCTGGTGCTGCGCCGCCAGCTCGACCGGATGGCGCGGATCGACGACCTGCTCGCCGCCGTGCCGGCCGGGTTCACGGCCGACGTGACCGCCGACCCGGCCACGCTGGCCGGCGCGCTCGCCGGCGTCCCCGCCAACTACGCGCCGGACTGCCTGGCCGCCTGCGAGCTGGCCTATTTCTGCCGGCAGGAGGCGCGCGGCCACACCGGCGCACTGGGCCGGCCGGTCCGGGAGGCGCTGGGCGGCGTCGCCGAGGTGGCCGACGTGCTGGCGCTCGCCGCCGGGGAACGTGCCCCCGAACCGGAGCAGGCGGAGGCCGCCGCCCTGCTGCGGGCCGCCGCGCGCCTGCGCGCCGACGCCCTGGCCGGGAACCCCGCATGAGTACGCCCCGACCCCTCGGCCGGACACCCCGGATCGCTACGCCCCGGCAACCCGCCCGGGCACCCCGGATCGCTACGCCCCGACGCCCCGGCCGGAGCGCCCGGTGAGCACGCTGCGCGCCCTCGCGCAGGCGCAGGCGGTCGCCGCCGGGGTGGCCCAGCCGGTGGCCACCGTCCGGCACCTGCACCTGTCCGACCGCCCGCTCGTGCTCGTGCCGCTCGCCCTGGCCGGCGAGGCGAACGCCCCGCTCGCCGCCCTGGTCGGCGCCGCGCCCGACGAGGCCCGGCTGCTGGTGGTGCCGCAGCCCCGCAACCGCGACCAGCGCTTCGCGTTCGCGGCCGAGCTGGCCGGGATCGTGCTGCCCTACCTGGACGAGTTCCGGGACCGCACCGAGGCGGTGCCGGTCGACCGGGGCCGGGACGTCCGGCACCGCTACGTCGACGCCCCGCAGGTGCTGGTGCCGAACCCGGCCGGGATCACGTTCCTGCGGCTGTTCGGCCGCTCCACCCGGTTCCGCCGGCCCGACGGCGAGTACCCGGTGCACCCGTCGGTGCCGCTGCTCGGCCGGTGGCTTACCTTCTTCGCCGAGCGCGCCGAGCACCCCGGCTCGGCGGCGCTCGTGGCGCTGACCGACGCGCTGACCCTGCACTGGGCGACCGGGCAGAGCGCCGTGGAGGACCTGCACCTGCCGGCGCTGCTGGGCTGGCTCGACCCGCCGCCCGGGCTGACCGGCGCCGAGGCGGCCGCCCGCGCCGAGGACCCGACGCGTTGCCCGCCGGCCGGTCCGGCCACCGACCCGGACTTCGACAACCACCGGCTCGCGCCGGCCATCGAGGCGTACACCCGCGCCGAGGACGACCCGGTGGCCCGCGCGACCGCGTACGCGGAGCTGGGGCGGCTGCTGCGTGACCAGCTGACGCCCACCTGGGAGCTGATGTGGCGCGGTGTCGGGTTGCTCCGCGCGCTGCCCGCCGGGGCGCGGGTGGCCGGCCGCTGGGACGGCGACCGGGACGCCTTCACGGCGCACGCCGAGCACGTCGACGCCGGTGGTGGCCCGCAGCCGCGCCGGGACGGCGCGGTGGCCGCGGCGACGCGCCTGCACCGGCTGGAGCGGGCGCTCGCCTCCTACGCCGTGCAGCGCGCCTACGACGATCCGCTGGTCATGGCCGAGCACCGGCTGGCCGGGGAGGCGTTCGTCGGTGACGTGACCCTGGCCGACCCGAAGCGGGTCGACGACACCGGCAAGCGCCCGGTGCTGCGTCCGCGGATCCAGGTGGTCACCACCGAGCCGGTGCTCGTCCCGGTCGGCGCGACGCTCTACTCCCCGGCCCGGCCGGGCCAGAAGGCGAAGGTGGTCTTCGTGACCCCGGCCGCGGACGGCAAGACCGAGGTGGTGCTGGAGCTCTCCGGCGGGATGGGCCGGGGGCTGACCGCCGCGCCGGGCAGCGTGCCGGAGGTGGGGGAGCGGCTCTGCCTCACCACCCTGTCGGACGGCTTCCTGCCGGCCGGCGCCTTCCCGGCCCCGGAGGAGACGCCGTGGACCCACGGCGGCCCTCCCACCACGGCGCCCGCCCCCGCGGACCCGGTCCCGGCCGCCGACGCGGCCGAGGACTGGTCCTGACGCGAGCCCGGGCGGCCCGCCCGCGACATCAGGCGAGGGCGGCCAGGGTCTCGCGCGCCTCGGCCGCCGTCGGCCGCCGCGGGTCCGCCGCCAGCAGGGCCTCCAGCGCCTTCCGGTACGCGACGTCGCGCGCCGCCCCGGCCGGCGTCTCGACGTCGGGGGCGACCCCGCAGCCCTCCCAGTTGGTGCCGCTCGCCGCGTTGACCGGCCGGGCCACCGGCACGGTCAGCTCCAGGTGCGGGTGCAGGCGGTGCCCGACCCGCGGGTGCGCCCCGCCCCGGGTCCGCTCGCCGACCACGGTGGCCCGGCCGAGCTGCTGGAGGTCGTACGCCAGCTCCTCGCCGCCGGAGAACGTCTCCGGGCCGGTGAGCACGAGCACCGGCTTGTCGGGCGCGTAGCGGGGCACGGGCAGCCAGGCGGCGGACCAGTACTGGTGGGTGGTCCCGGCCCGCTCGTGCATGGTGTGCAGGTGGGTCGGCTCGGCGAAGAACCAGCCGCAGACCAGGGCCACCATGTCGGGGCTGCCGCCCCGGTTGCCGCGCAGGTCGAGCAGGAGCGCGTCGGTGCCGGCGAGCAGCCGCAGCGCGGCGGTCACGAGGTCGCCGGCGAGGTGCGGCGGGAAGAGGTAGGGCGCGATCTCCAGCAGCCCGACGTTGCCGGGCAGCCGCTCCACCCGGGCCACGCCACCCATGGTCAGCGCGGCGAGCTGGACGAACTGCGCTTCGGCCGGGTCGTCGGCGACATCGGCCAGCGGCGTCTCGTGGTGCTTGAGCCGCAGGTGCAGGTCCCCGTTGGCGGCCTGGAGGTCGGTGGTGACCAGCGCGCCGAGGGCCGCCGCGTCGGCCGCCCCCGCGTACGCCCCCTCCCGGAGCCGGTCGCCGAGGTGCGCGGCGATCCGGCCGGCCACCTCCGGAAAGACGTACTGCTCGGCCACAAGTTTGGCGGCCCGCTCGACAATGTCGGTGATCTCGTCCTGGCGCATGTCCCGAGTAGAGCAGGCCGGTTGACAAAGCGTCAAGAGAATTAGACGCTTTAGCGGTGAACCACGAGACCGAACTGGAGGTCCGCACCGCGGCCCACTTCAAGGCGCTGGCCCACCCGTTCCGGCACCGGCTGCTCTTCGCACTCGGATCCGGGCCGGCCACCATCAGCCAGCTCGCCACCGGCCTCGGCGCGGCCAAGGGCACGGTCGCCCACCACCTCAAGGTGCTCACCGACGCCGGCATGGTCCGGGTCGCGCACACCCGCCAGGTCCGCGGCGGCACCGAGCAGTACCACGAACGGGCCTTCCGCCGACTGGTCGGCGAGACCGGCGACGCCGGCGCCACCGGCGCGCTGTTCGGCGCGGTCGCCGAGGAACTGGCCCACGACCCCGACCCGTTGCTGCACCTGCGCCACCTGCGGCTCACCCCGGCGCAGGCCGAGCGGCTCCGGTCCACCCTGGACGTGCTCGTCGGCGAGGCCGAGGAGGCCGGACCGGACCAGCCCCGCTACGGCGTCCTGGTCTCCCTCTACCGTCGCGCCGACCCCGTGCACCCTGGCCCGCCGGGGCGGTGACCGACGCCGATCGGCTCTGGCGGCGGCACCGGGGGCTGACTAGGCTTGCGCCGTTCGCCGTCCGCAACCGGTCGTCATCGACGAGGGTGCACGCCCCGAGAGAGAGCCGGAGCGAATCGTTGTACCGCAGCAGCACGTGAGCCTCGCCGCCGTGGCGCCGGCCCGTCGCCCGCTCTCCGGCCGTGTCGGGCTCGTCGCGGCCTCCCTCGTCGTACTCGGGGAAGCGGTGTGGCTGGTCGCCGGCCTGCCGGGCGGGGCCCTGGTCAGCGACCTCGGCGCGGTGACGCTGGCGAGCTGGGCGGCGGTGGCCTGCGTCGGCGTCGCCCGGCGGCACCCGGCCCCGCTGCGCCGGTTCTGGACGCTGCTCGCGGCCACCATGGTCCTCGCGGCGCTCGGCCGGACCGTGTGGACGGTCGAACGGCTGGGCGGGCACGACCTGCCGCACACCCCGCTCGTCGGCGGGCTGTTCACCGCCGGCATCGTCACCGGCACCGCCGCGCTGCTCTGCTCCGTGGCGGCCCCGCGCAACCTGGTCGGGCAGGCCCGCACCCTGCTCGACGGGGTGATCGTCGGGCTGGCCCTCATCCCGATCGGCTGGGTGGTCGTGTTCCGCGACCTCGCCGCCGCCGACCTGGCCGATCCGCTGCGCACCTTCGGGCTGCTCTACCCGATGCTCGACCTGATGCAGCTCACCATCCTGGTGGCGGTCGCCGGGCCACCCCGCCCGATGTGGCGGGCGCTCACCGTGATCGGGGTCGGCCTGGCCACCCGGGCCGTCGCCGACGCCGTCTACGTCTCCCTCGTCGCGCACGGCAGCTACGCCCCCGGCCACCCGATCGACGTCTGCTGGCCGCTGAGCTACCTGCTCATGGGCCTCGCCACCCGGTACCCGCACCCGCCCTCCTGCCCCGAGGAGGAGGACACCGGCGACTCGCCGCTGCCGCCCTGGTGGCGGGTCGCCCTGCCCTACCTGCCCGTGGGCGGCGCGATCGTCGCCGTGGTGCTCTCCCGCCGGCCCACCGGCCAGACCCCGCACCTGATCTTCCTCGGCATGATGACGCTGCTCGGGGTGCTCGCGCTGCGCCAGGGGCTGGCCGCCAACGAGAACCTGCGGCTGGTGGCCCGGCTGCGCCGGCTCGCGTACTCCGACCAGCTCACCGGCCTGCCCAACCGGCTCACCTTCACCCGGCGGCTGCGCCGCGCCCTGCGCGACGGCGGCCCGGTCGCCGTGCTGCTCCTCGACCTGGACGGGTTCAAGCAGGTCAACGACCGCTTCGGGCACGCCGCCGGTGACCGGCTGCTGAGCACCATCGCCGAGCGGATGGGGGACGCGACCGGCTCCGACGGGATGATCGCGCGGCTCGGCGGCGACGAGTTCGCCGTGCTGGTCGCCGGGGACCGGCCGGTGCCGCCCGAGCGGCTCGCCGTCCGGCTCCTCGCCGCCCTCGAACCCCTGCCCGGCGAGGAGGACCTGGGCGTGCACCCCTCGGCCAGCATCGGCATCGCCGAGTACGGCCCGCAGCACACCTCCCACACCGACCTGCTCCGCGACGCCGACATCGCCATGTACGCGGCGAAGGCGGCCGGCAAGTCCGCGTACCGGACCTGTACCCCGCAGCTGCGGGAGTCGGCGGTGACCCGGGCCGAGCTGATCGCCGACCTGCGCCGCGCGGTCGACGAGGGGCAGCTGTTGATGGAGTTCCAGCCCATCGTCGACCTGTCCACCTGCGCGGTACGCAGCGCCGAGGCGCTGGTCCGCTGGCGGCACCCCCGGCTCGGGGTGCTCACCCCGGCGCGGTTCCTGCCGCTGGCCGAGGAGACCGGGCTGATCATCGCGATCGACCGGTGGGTCATCCACGAGGCGTGCCGGGCGGCGGCCACCTGGCGCGAGCACTCTCCCGAGGTCACCGTGGCGGTCAACATCGCCGCCGCCCACCTGCGCCGGCCCGACCTGATCGCCACGGTCACCGAGGCGGTGGGCGTGGCCGGCCTGCCACCCCGCGCCCTCACCCTGGAACTCACCGAGTCGGCGCTCATCGAGGGGAGCGAGGCGGTGCTCGACCGGCTGACCCAGCTCCGCGACCTCGGGATCGGCATCGCCATCGACGACTTCGGCACCGGCTACTCGTCGCTGAGCTACCTGCACCGGATCCCGGCCACCGAGCTGAAGATCGACCGGTCCTTCGTGGCCCGCCTCGACGCCGACGACGCGCGGGCGTACGCCACGGTGGAGATGGTCAACCGGCTGGCCGGCGCGTTCGACCTGGCCGTCGTGGCCGAGGGCGTGGAGACCGGCGGCCAGCACGCCGCGGTGACCGCGATCGGCTGCCTGCACGGCCAGGGCTGGCGCTACGGCCGCCCGGTCGCCCTGCCCGAGCTGCTCCACGCGCTCACCCCGGTCGACGCGGCCCGCTGACCGGCCCGGCCGGCGGCGGGTCGAAGGTCCCGGGCAGGACAGGGGATTCGGCCCTGCTGACGGTGCCCGGTCCACCGCCACGATGGTGTCAGCAACCGACGGACACCATCCATACAGGAGTTCAGACATGAAGCGACGGACACTCGACCTGTTGTTCAGCATCGGTGGGCTGGGCCTCGCGGTCCTGCTGCTCGTCGTCGGCGTCGTCCTGACGACCAACGCGAACTTCGCCAACCGCTACGTGCACGACCAGCTCGCCGCCCAGCACATCAGCTTCACCCCCGCCGACAAGCTGAGCGACGAGGAGAAGAAGTCGGACTGCCTGCGCGAGTACGCCGGCAAGCAGCTCACCACCGGCAAGCAGGCCGAGTGCTACGCAAATGAGTACATCGGCCTGCACCTGAAGTCGATCGGCGGCGGCAAGACGTACGCCGACCTGGGCGCGCCGCAGACCGCGCTGCGCGAGCAGGTGGCCCAGGCCGAGCAGGCCAACGCCGCCAACCTGGCCGACCTGCAGAAGCAGCTCGCCGACGTCACCGCCCAGCGGGAGACCGTGTTCAAGGGCGAGACCCTGCGCGGCCTGCTGCTCACCTCGTACGGGTTCAGCGAGTTCGGCCGCAAGGCCGGGCAGGGCGCCCTGGCCATGTACCTCGGCGCGGCGCTGCTCCTGCTGCTCTCGGTCGCCGGCTTGGTGCACGCCTTCCGGACCCCGTCCAGCGAGACGTTCGCCGCCCCCGAGAAGGAGCGGGTCACCACCTGACCCGGTCCCCGATCGCCCCCGGCCTCCCGTCCCCCTCGGGGGAGGCCGGGGGCGATCGCCGTTTCGCGCCGGGCGGGCCGTGCGGGCCGCAGAATCGGGCTTGACCCTCACGCAACGGGAGGCGGGAGCCTTGGTCGCGGAAGGGAGGAACCATGGCGTACACGGTGGGTCAGGTGGCGCGGGCGGCCCGGGTGACGGTCCGGACGCTGCACCACTACGACGAGATCGGGCTGCTCTCGCCGGGCGGCCGCACCGCGGCGGGCTACCGCCGCTACGACGACGCGGACCTGGAACGGCTGCAGCTGATCCGGGCCTACCGGGAGCTGGGGTTCCCGTTGGAGGAGATCGCCGAGATCCTCGACGACCCGGGCGGCGACCCGCTGCCGCACCTGCGCCGGCAGCACGAGCTGCTGAGCGGGCGGATCGGGAAGTTGCGGGACATGGTCGCGGCGATCGAACTCGCGATGGAGGCGAGAAAATTGGACATCCAGCTCACCCCGGAGGAGCGGTTCGAGGTGTTCGGGGACTTCGACCCGGACGAGCACGCCGAGGAGGCCGAGCGGCGCTGGGGCGGCACCGACGCGTACCGGCAGTCGACCGAGCGGACGGCCCGCTACGCCAAGGACGACTGGCTGCGCAACAAGGCCGAGAACGAGGAGTGGGGGCGGCGGATCACCGAGCTGATGGCGTCGGGCGCGCCGGCCGACTCGCCGGAGGCCATGGCGCTGGCCGAGGAGCACCGGCAGCTCATCAGCCGGTGGTTCTACGACTGCTCGTACGAGATCCACACCGGCCTCGCGGACATGTACGTGGCCGACCCGCGGTTCACCGCGTACTTCGAGAGGATCCGGCCGGGGCTGGCCGCGTACCTGAACGAGGCGATCCACGCCAACGCGATCAGCCGGGCCTGATCCGCCCCGGGTGCCAGGATGGGCCGGACGGTTCAGCCTCGGGAGGTCATGTGTTCATCGTCGCCGGCACCCTCTACGTCGACCCGGCCCAGCGGGACGCCTACCTGGCCTCCTGCACGGACGTCGTCCGGGCGGCCCGCTCGGCGCCGGGTTGCGTGGACTTCGCGGTGAGCGCGGACCTGGTCGAGCCGGGCCGGATCAACGTCTACGAGCGGTGGGAGTCCGACGAGCAACTGCTCGACTTCCGCGGCTCCGGGCCGGACGGGGAGCAGGCCGCGATGATCCTCGGCGCCGAGGTGCACCGGTTCCGCATCTCCGGCGTCGAGGCACCGTGACGCGGGCGCCCGACCGGCCGGGTCGGGCGCCCGCGCGGCACGCGGCCGCTACAGCACCAGATCGAGCAGGAGGACGCCGGCGAAGCCGACCACCGAGATGATCGTCTCCATCACCGACCAGGTCTTGATGGTCTGCCCGACGGTCAACCCGAAGTACTCCTTCACCAGCCAGAAGCCGGCGTCGTTGACGTGCGAGAAGAACAGCGACCCGCAGCCGATCGCCAGCGCCAGCAGTGCCACCTCGGGGCCCTGCAGGGTGGCCGCGAGCGGCGAGACGATGCCGGCGGCCGTGATGGTGGCGACGGTGGCCGAGCCGGTGGCCACCCGGATGCCGACCGCGACCAGCCAGCCCAGCAGCAGCGGCGACAGGTTCGCGCCCTCGGCGGCGTTCGCGACCAGGTTGCCGACGCCCGCGTCGACCAGGACCTGCTTGAAACCGCCGCCGGCGGCGACGATCAGCAGGATGCCGGCGATCGGCGGCAGCGAGCCGCCCAGGAAACCGGAGACCTGGCTGCGGCTGAATCCCGTCCGGTAGCCCAGGAAGATCATCGCGAAGATGACGCCGGCCAGCAGCGCGACGATCGGGGTGCCCACGATGTCGAGCGCCTTCCGGCCGCCGGTGTCCTCGGCCAGGGTCAGCTCGCCGATCGCGCGCAGCAGCATCAGCACGACGGGCAGCAGCACGGTGACCACGGCGGCCCAGAGCGCCGGTTCGCGGCGGGAGCGCCGGCCCACCGGCTCGTCGATCGGCGCGCCGGGGCGGCCGGTGCCCGGGTTGACCAGGTCGTCCTCGGTGACCAGGTCGCCGTCGGCGTCGAGGCGGCCCTCGCCGGGGCGGGTCGGCCGCCGTTCCCCGCCGGCGGCGAGCGGCTGCCGGGTGGGCAGCAGCGCCTCCGGGGCGGTGGCCGGCACGTAGCGGGCGATGAAGTTGCCGAAGACCGGCCCGGCGATGATCACCGTGGGGATCGCCACCAGCAGGCCCAGGGCCAGGGTCTGGCCGAGGTTGGCGCCGAGCGCGTCGATCGCGACCAGCGGGCCGGGGTGCGGCGGCACGAGGCCGTGCAGCACCGACAGGCCGGCCAGCGCCGGGATGCCGATCTTGATAAGCGGCACGTCGACCCGGCGGGAGACCAGCAGCACGATCGGCACCAGCAGCACGACGCCGACCTCGAAGAAGAGCGGCAGCCCGATCAGCGCGGCCACCCCGGCCATGGCCCACGGCAGCGCGCCGCCGGAGACCCGACCGACCACCCGTTCCACGATGCTGTCCGCGCCGCCGGACTCGGCGAGGAGGCCGCCGATCATCGCGCCGAGGGCGATGAGCAGGCCGACGCCGCCGACGGTGGAGCCCACCCCGCCGCTGAACGAGGTGACGATCTTGTCGGCGCTGACCCCGGCGACCACCCCGAGCACGGCCGCGCCGAGGATCAGCGCCAGGAACGGGTGCACCTTGCCCCAGGCGATGAGCACCACCACGGCGGCGATGCCGAGCAGGGCGGCGATGACGAGCTGGGTGTCACCGGCGTTCGTGAGGGGTTCCGCCGGTGCGGCGAGCAGTGTGACCACGGCAATCACGACCTTCGGTAGTCGTCCGTGCCTCCGGGACGGGCGATCACTGGGGAGGAGCGGTGGGTGGTGGCTCCGGCGGCAGGCTCGGGGCCAACCGCCGCAGCGACGCGAACGTCGGCACGAGCGCGTCGTAAAGCTCGGAGAAGAGCGGCAGCAGGGCCGCGTACGTGGCGGCGGAGGCGGGGTCCGGGCGGACCGTCTCCTCGATCCGGACCAGGTCGGCGGCCACCTCGATCGACTCGATCAGGCCGAGCGCCTGCATGCCGAGCAGGGCCGCGCCGAAGCTCGAACCCTCGTGCCCGGCCGGGAAGCGCACCGGCATGCCGAGCGCGTCGGCGAGGATCTGCCGCCACAGTGGGCTGCGGGCGAAGCCGCCGCTGGCGCGGACCTCGCGTACCTCGTTGCCGGCTGCCCGGACCGAGGCGAGGACCAGGGCGAGCTGCTGGCAGACCCCCTCCAGCGCGGCCCGCACCAGGTGCGCCCGGCCGTGCCCGTGGGTCAGCCCGACGTACGCGCCGCGGGGCAGCGCGCTCCAGTGCGGCGCGCGCTCGCTGAGCAGGTACGGCAGCATGATCAGCCCGCCGGAGCCGACCGGCGCCCGGGCGGCCAGGTCGAGCAGCTCCTCCTCGGCGCGCTCACCCAGCTCGGGGGCGAGCGCCTCGTTGGCCCACTGAAGGACGATCCCGCCGTTGTTGATCGCCCCGCCGACCACCCAGCGGTGCTCGGTCAGGGCGTAGCAGAAGACGCCGCCGAGCGGGTCGACGCCGGGCCGTTCCACCATCACCCGCATGGCGCCGCTGGTGCCGATCGAGCAGGCCACCTCGCCGGGATGCACCGCGCCGATCCCCAGGTTCGCCAGCGGCCCGTCGCCGGCGCCCACCACGAGCGGGGTGTTCGCGGGCAGTCCGGTGGCCCTCGCCGCCGCGGCGGTCAGGCCGGGCAGCACGTGGGTGGTGGGGACGAGCTGGGGAAGCTGCTCCTCGGTGATCCCGGCGATGCGCAGCGCCTCGGCGTCCCAGGCCAGCCGGTGGATGTCCATGAGCCCGGTGGCGGAGGCGACCGAGTGGTCGGTGACCAGCGCCTCGGCCAGCCGCAGCAGCACGTAGTCCTTGATGCTCACCCAGTGCGCGACCCGCTCGTGCAGCTTCGGTTGCTGCTCGGCGAACCAGACCAGCTTGGGCAGCGGCGCCATCGGGTGCACCGGCGTGCCGGTGCGGCGGTGGATGGCCAGCCCGGAGGGTACGGCGCGCAACCGCTCGGCCTGCGCGCTGGCCCGCGAGTCGGCCCAGGTCACCGAAGGGGTGAGCGGGGTGCCGTCGGCGTCCAGCCCGATGAGGCTGTGCATGGCGGTGCTGAACGACAGCCCGGCGACCGGCACGCGCAGCTCCTCGACCACCGCCCGGATCGACCCGACCACCGCGTCGAAGATCCGTGCCGGGTCCTGCTCGGCGTACCCCGGTTGCGGCTCTTCCAGGGGATAGGCGATCGAGTGGGTGGCGAGCTGCCGGCCACCGGTGTCGTACGCGACCGCCTTGGTGCTGGTGGTGCCGATGTCCACCCCCACCACGACGGCCGGGTCGCCCACCGGTGCACCTCCCTCGCGTGCCGGGGGTCGCGGCGCGTCCCGCCCTGCGGCTGACGTTACCGACGCACCGACCCCCTCGCACGGCGAAGCGGCGCCGCCCGGGGCGCGGCCACGGGACGCGGAACATTCCGCCTTCCGTGTCGCGCAATCACCCTTTCGGTCAATTTGGCGACTTGTGCGTGTCTTGGCACCCCCGCGCCGCAGTTGACATGAATGACACCCCGATTGGTGGGCTCGCGCGGCGGAGGAGTCGGCGTGGCGATGACTGATTCGACGGGTTCCACATGGCGTTACCGGTGGGCGCACCGGCAGAACGACCGGCGGCAGCGGGTTTTCCGCGCGGCCGACGAGGCGTGGCGGCGCCGTGACGACGAGCTGCGGCGGCTGCGTGCCCTCGCCGGGTCCTTCCACGGCTCCACCGAGGCCGGCGACGGCCTGCCCATGGAGCTGGGCCCCGGCGAGGTGGTCTTCTGGACGCTGCCGGCCGCGCAGCTCGTCGAGGTGCGGCACACCGCCGTGCTGCCGGCCCCCGAGCTGACCGTCGACCCGGAACCGCCGATGCTGCGCCCGCGCCGCCCCGAAGGCGTCAAGGTCGCCGACGCCGGCCTCGCCGTGCTCACCAACCGGCGCCTCGTCCTGCTCGGCGGGCGGGGCCGGCGCGACTGGACGTACGGGCGGATGACCGGGCTGTCCCACGACCCGGGGGCGCCGGTCACGCTGATCCAGGTGCTCGACCGGCGGCGTACCTCCGGTCTGCTGCTGCCCACCGGCGCGGTGGCCGACTTCCGGTTCAAGCTCACCCTGGCCTTCGCCGACGCCATCGAGCAGCGCGCCGCGGTCGTCGCCCAGCTCGACGAGCTGATCGCGGAACACGAGGCGGTGCGGCCCACCCGGCCGGCCGTGCTCACGCCGGCCCAGGCCCGGGTCTCCGCGCTGCTCCCCGGTGGCCGGCGGACCGTCGCGGTCGGCGTGGCCCTCGCCCTGATCGTGCCGGCGATGCTCTTCGAGTCCGACCCGCCGGTGCGCCCCGGGTCGGACATGGCCGCCGCGGCCACCCCGGAGGCCACCGCCAGCCCGGCGCCCCCGCCGGTGGCCCCCGCCGTCCAGGTCAAGCCCAGCCCCGGGCCGCAGCGCACCCGGCCCGCGCCGGCCGCGCCGCCGGCCCGGAGCGCCACGCCGCGGCCGGCCGCCGAACGCCGCTGCGGTGCCCCGGCCAACCCCTACGGGTACGACTTCTGCGGCGGCTCCCGCATCCGCAAGCCGGCCCGGGCGGTCTGCGACTGGTTCGACTGCGTGCCCGGCTTCTGGTCCGGCCGCGGCTGGCTGGTGCAGTGCCGCGACGGCACCGTCAGCCTGACCGGCGGGCGGCGCGACGCGTGCGCCGGCAACCAGGGCTTCCGCCGGACCTTCTGGACCTGACCGTCCAGGCCGGACCTATCCGAGGCGCGGCGCGGGGGCCGACGGACGCAGCGGGAGCAGGCCGGCGAGGACCAGGGCCGCGCCGACCGGCAGCAGGTCCAGGTTCACGGCGATCGCCACGAACCCGACCAGCACCAGCACCGGCGCCCACACCGGCAGCAGCCGCGCCGCGGCGGCCCGGTACAGCAGCACCAGCAGGCCCACCTCGAACAGCGCCGGCCCGCCGAGCAGAACCAGGTCCGGCGTCTGCACCGCGTCGGCGAAGCGCGGGAACAGGTCGCCGAGGATCACCCAGATGAACGCGGCCGAGCCGACCAGGGCGGCCAGCGCCGCCACGTCGTCCACCGCCCGGAGGCGGGTCGAGCGGGTACGCAGCACGCCGTGCAGACCGACGGCCAGCACGGCGAAGCCGAGGATGCCGAGCAGGAACAGGGTGTGCCCGGTGTTCCACGCCCACGCGCCCTTGTCGCTGTGACCGTCCAGGCGGTCGATCAGGCGCAGCAGGCCGTAGCCGAGGAGCAGCAGCGACGCGGTCACGGCCACCGGCCGCAACCAGAGGTAGGCGGGACGCGTCCGGGAATCGGTGAGGGTCATGGCTCTCAGCCTCGTCTCAGGTTCGGCCGGGAACATCCGGGCCGACCCCCCACCGGGCCCCCGGATTAACCGCTCGCGCCCCGCAGGGGTGCGCGGCTAGCGTCCGGCCCGTGTCCCGCACCGTGACCCTGGTCCTGGTCGACGCCGACGGCCGGCCGCTCGGCGCCCTGCCCCCGTACGACGTGCCGGAGCCCTGGTGGCAGCAGGTCGGCTCGATCGTCGACGAGGCCCGACGCCGGTACGGCGTCGGCGTGGCTGTGCTGCGGCTGCTCACCGGTGACCGCCCCGCGCCGCCCGGCGGCCACGTCACCTACCTGGGCCAGGTCACTGAGCCGCCCGCCGTACCCCTGGCCCCGGCACCGGTGGACCTCGCGCCGCACCCGCTGCGCGCCCCGTACGCCGAGCCCGGCGGCCCGGCCCGCAGCATCGCCTGGGCCACCGGGGAGCTGTGCCGGCTCGGCCGGCCGGTGACCGCCGTGGCGCAGCAACGCACCTGGAACCTGTCGGCGATCTGGCGGCTCGACGGCCCGGCCGGCAGCGCCTGGCTCAAGCAGGTGCCCCCGTTCTTCCGGCACGAGGCGGCCGTGCTGCGCTGGCTCGGCACCGCCGCCCCCACGACCGGCCCCACCCTGCTCGCCGCCGACGACACCGGCCGGATGCTGCTCGACCACGTGCCCGGCGAGGACCGCTACGACGCCGGCGAGGCCGAGCGGGCCGCCGTCGCCGCCGCGCACCACGCCGTCCAGCTCCGCGCCGCCGGCGAGGCCGCCGCGCTGGTGGCGGCCGGCGTACCCGATCTGCGCGGGCCGGCGCTGGCCGGCTGGATCCGCGACCGGCTGGCCCCGCACGACCAGACCGTGGCCGCCGACCTGCTCGCGGGCCTCGACGACCGGCTCGACCAGGTCCGCGACTGCGGCCTGCCCGACACCCTCGTCCACGGCGACCTGCACCCCGGCAACGTGCGCGGCGACGGCACCCGGCGGACCGTCATCGACTGGGGCGACTCATTCGTCGGCCATCCCGCCTTCGACATCCTGCGCCTCACCGAGACGCTCGACCCGCCCGTCGCCGGCCGGCTGCGCGACGCGTGGGCGGCGCGCTGGCGGGCCGACGTGCCGGGCAGCGACCCGCAGCGCGCCGTCGAGCTGCTCCGCCCGGTCGCCGAGCTGCGGCTGGCCGCCGTGTACGCGATGTTCCTCGCCGGCATCGAGCCGAGCGAGCACCCCTACCACCGCGACGACGTGCCGGCCTGCCTGGCCCGGGCCGCCGCGGCCGCCTGACGCACCGGATCCACAGCTCCTAGGCCTCCCGCGCCCACGGCCGCAGCTTCTCCGGGTTGCGGACCGCCCAGATCCGGGTGACGCGCCCGTCGGCGACGTCGAACGAGGCCACGGTCACGACGACGCCGGCACGCTGGGCCACCAGGCCCGGCACACCGTTGACCGACCGCTCCAGGAGTTCGAGCCCCGGGGCCAGGTCGGCGATCGCGACCATGTACTGGGCGATGCGCGCGCCGCCCTCGACCGGGTGCAGGACGGTGCCGACCAGGCCGCCGCCGTCGGCCGTCATGACGGCAGCCGGGTTGAGCAGGCCGACGAGGGCGGCGATGTCCTTTGTCTCCCATGCCTTCTTGACGTGCCGCACCACGTCGGCCTGGTCGGTCGCCGCCGCGGGAGCGCGCGCGACGCTCACCCGCCGCCGGGCGGAGGCCGCCAGTTGCTTACAGGCACCCGGTGTCCGGCCGAGGACCTCGGCGATCTCGGCGAACGGATACCGGAAGACCTCGTGCAGGACGAACGCCACCCGCTCGGCGGGCGTCATCGTCTCCAGGACGACGAGGAAGGCCATGTCCACCGACTCGTCCAGAACGATCTGGTCGGCGGGATCCGCACGGCCGGTGGGGCCGGACCCACCCGCCTGGCCCCACTCGGTGCGGTCGGGCAGCGGCTCGGGCAGCCACGCGCCGACATAGCGTTCACGGCGGGCCCGCGCCGACCCGAGCAGATCCAGACAGATGCGGCTGGTCACCGTCGTCAGCCAGGCGCCGGGGGACCGGATCTCCTCCTGCCGGCTTCGCGGCAGCCCGTACCAGCGCGCGTAGGCATCCTGCACGGCGTCCTCGGCCTCGGTCACCGAACCGAGCAACCGGTACGCCACATTGATCAGTTGGCCTCGCTCGCCGGCCACCTCAACTTCGCTGGTCGCGACAGTCCCCACGCTTCCGGCCGCTCCCTCGCCTTACCTTTCGCCGCCCCACGTCGTCGGGCTGGTGAGACCTTATCGACCTACTGCCCGAGGGCGGAAAAGGGGACTGTGACATGGCCACCCAGGTGACGGCGAACCCAGCACGCGGCTCCTCGTTCGTGCAGCTCGCGATCGCCCTGCAGACCCTGACCATCTTCATTCAGGCGATCTCCGCCGGACTGCTGCTGACCTCGTCCTACGGGGAGACGCTGCACAGTGTCGGCGCCCGTGTCATGTACGGGGCGTCGATGCTGTACGTGCTCGCGGCCGTGCTGGCGTGGAAGCCGGGCGGCGGCTCGCCCCGGCCGATCTGGCACGCGTCCGGATTCCTCGTACTCGCCTCGGTCCAGGTCGTGCTGGGCATCGCGCACGTCCCGTCGGTCCACCTCCCCCTGGGTGTCCTGATGTTCGGTCTGAGCGTGTTGGCGCTGGCCCGGCGCTGAGGTCGCCTGACCTTCGGCGTGCCCCGGACGGCTGGCGCGGGTGTCGCATCATGGCTCCGTGATCATGCGGAAGCGACGCCACAAGAAGAAGGACCGGGACTGGTGCAACTGCGACCTCCCGGACTGTGACGGCCCCGGCTGCTGCGACCTGGGCCTCTTCTCGCTGCTGCTGACCCTCGGCTCGGTCGCCGCCGGTGTGGTGCGCCGGCCCGCCATGGACCGCGCCGGCCGCGCCGCCATCCTCGGCTACCGGCGTTGGCTGTCGCACCGCTGGCCGGCGCAGTGCCGCTACGCCCCCACCTGCAGCGCCTACGGCCTGGCCGCCGTGGAGAGGTACGGCCTCGCGGTGGGCGGGCGGCTGGCCGCCGACCGGGTACGCCGCTGCCGACCCGACGTCCCGCGCGGCACCCACGACCCGCTGCGCTGAGACCTCAGCCCAGCCGCGCGGGACCGCCGAACACGACCGGGATGCCGGGGGAGTGCAGGACGCTCACCGGCGGCCCGGCCGGCGGCGGCAACCCGGCGGCGGTGACCAGCTCGTCGTCCAGGTGCAGCAGCTCGGCCCGGTGCAACGGCCACCGGGGATGCCAGTTCGGCAGGTGCAGGGTGTGCCCGTACGCCCGGGTGTGCAGGCCCCAGCGGGCGGTGAGGAAGTGCTCCAGCGGCGTCGGGTCGGCGATCGGCGCACCGACCCGGACCTCCATCCGGCTCGACGCGCCGGCCGGGCCGGGCCAGCGGCGCCGGCAGCGGTAGGTGAGGCGGTCCCCGTCCCGCTCCAGCCGCATGGCCGACCACTTGTACGGCAGCCGCAGGCTCAGCTGCGCCACCAGCACCGGCACGAGCCGGGACGCGTCGAGCGAGCGGAACACCACCGCCCGCCGCCCGGTGCCGTCGACCGAGTAGAGCCGGACGTTGGTCTCCCAGAACGTCCCGAAGTACGGCACGCCCGGTCCCCGGCCGAAACCCAGCCCGACCATCCGGAAGCCGATCAGCCCGACATAGCTGAGCCCGTCGAGGGTGTCGGGCCGGGTGCCGGCCGGCAGCAGCGGCGCGACCACCTCCGGCGCGACCGCCCAGTGCAGGAAGGTGAGATCCCGCCAGCGCTGCCCCAGCCACGCACGCGGGAACGACCGCACGGGCGCGCAGTCGACCGGCTCGATGTCCACCCACCCATCGTGCCCGTCCCCCGGTCAGGAAAGGAACGTCAGCAGGTGCCGCAGCGTCTCGTCGGGCGCCTCCTCGGGCAGGAAGTGCCCGGCCGCCACCGGCCCGCCCTCGACCTGATCGGCCCAGGCCCCCCACACCTCAAGGGGCCGGTACCAGGTCGCCACCGGTCCGGCGTGACCCCACAGCGCCAGCACCGGGCAGCCGATCCGCCGCCGGCCACGGTCGGCCCGGTCGTGCTCGTAGTCCAGGGTCGCCGCCGCCCGGTACTGCTCGCAGATCGCGTGGATGGCCTCCGGCCGGCCGAGCTTCGCCACGTACTCCGCCCGCACCGCCGCGGGGAAGGCGCCCGGCACCTCCGACAGGTCGTCGAGCATGTGATCGACGATGACCTCCGGCGCCCGCCCGACCAGCCGCTCCGGCACCGGCTCGGGCGCGGCCAGGAACGACCACAGCCAGAAACCCAGGCTGAACGCCATGTCGGCGCGGTCGTACGCGTCGGCGGTGGGCACGATGTCGAGCACCGCGAGGCGGGTCACCGCATCCGGATGGTCCAACGCCATCCGGTACGCGCACCGCCCGCCACGATCGTGCCCCACCACGGCGAACCGCTCGTAGCCCAGCAGCCGCATGACCTCCACCTGCTCGGCGGCCACCCGGCGCATGCTGTACGGGGCGTGATCCGGCGCGCTCGGCGGCGCCCCGCTGTCACCGAAGCCCCGCAGGTCGGTGGCGACCACCGTGAACCGCTCCGCGAGCCGCGGCGCCACCCGGTGCCACATGAGGTGCGTCTCGGGCATGCCGTGCAGCAACAGCACCGGCGGCCCGTCACCACCCCGGCGCCCGTGAATGGTCGTGCCGGAGGTGGCGACGTCCAGCACCTCGAAGCCGTCGAACACCGGATCCCGCCTCCCGCCCGGGCCCCCGTGGCCCCGCCCGGTTCAACGACCCGGACCGGGTGGCGGCGAGGCGGTCCGGCCGCGACGCCTCACTCGGGCCGGTGGCAGACCGCCTCGACGTTGTTGCCGTCCGGGTCGCGGACGAACGCCCCGAAGTAGGTCGGGTGGTATTCCGGCCACACCCGGGGCGCGTGCAGCACCTCGGCGCCGGCGGCCACCGCGGCGTCGTGGAACGCCCGCACCGCGGCCCGGTCCGGGGCGGTGAAGGCGATGTGGGCCTCCAGCGGCGCGCCGGCGTCAGCGGGCGCGGGCACCAGCCAGAAGTCGGGGCTGTCGACGCCGTAGCCGATCGGGCCGGGCTCCATGATCCGCCGGCCGCCCAGCGGGGCGAGCACCGCGTCGTAGAAGGCGGCGCTGGCCGGCAGGTCGCGCACCATGACGGAGAAGTGGTCGAGCACAAGGCCTCCCAGTGATCGTCAGTGACCGCGCCAGGCTACGAACCGCCTACGACGTTTCCCGGCCGCCGGGCGCGGGCCGTGGCGTTCCGCCGTCGTGCGCGCTCTCACAGGTGCTGGCGAACGTCGGTCTGGCCTGCTGTGATGTGCCCGTGGGAGAGTCCGACGCGCGGCGCACCGTCGAGGCGGTGTGGCGCATGGAGGCAGCCCGGGTGGTCGCCGGCATCGCGGCCCTGGTCCGTGACGTCGGCCTGGCCGAGGAGCTCGCCCAGGACGCCCTCGTGGCCGCCCTCGAACAGTGGCCGCGCGACGGCGTCCCGGCCAACCCGGGGGCGTGGCTGACCACCGTCGGCAAGCGCCGGGCCGTCGACACGCTGCGCCGCAGGCAGACCCAGCAGCGTACGCTCGCCGAACTCGGCCGCGACCTCGACGAGCAGGTCACCCCGGACTTCGACGCCGGCCTGGACGAGCACATCGAGGACGACCTGCTGCGGCTGATCTTCGTGGCCTGCCACCCGATCCTCTCGCCGATCGCCCGCGCCGCGCTCACCCTGCGGCTGGTCGGCGGCCTCACCACCGGCGAGATCGCCCGCGCGTTCCTCACCACCGAACCCACCGTCGGCCAGCGCATCACCCGCGCCAAGCAGACCCTCGCCACCGCCCGGATCCCCTTCGAGGTGCCCGGCCCGGCCGAGCGCGCCGAACGCCTCGACTCGGTCCTCGAAGTCGTCTACCTCATCTTCAACGAGGGCTACTCGGCCACCGCCGGCGACGACTGGATGCGCCCGACGCTCAGCCAGGAGGCGCTGCGCCTGGTCCGGCTGCTCCAGGGGCTCATGCCCGACGAACCCGAGGTGCACGGCCTCGCCGCGCTGCTGGAGATCCAGGCGTCCCGCACCCGCGCCCGCACCGGCCCCGACGGCACGCCGATCCTCCTCAACGACCAGGACCGCGGCCGCTGGGACCAGTGGCTCATCCGGCGCGGCCTCGCCGCCCTCGACAGGGCCCGCACCGAGCGCCCCGGCCCGTACGCCCTCCAGGCCGAGATCGCCGCCTGCCACGCGCGGGCGCGTACCCCCGAAGAGACCGACTGGGCGCGGATCGCGGCCCTCTACGCGGAGCTGGCCCGGCTCGTGCCCTCGCCCGTGGTGGAGCTGAACCGGGCCGTCGCCGTCGCCCAGGCCGACGGGCCCGCCGCCGGGCTGGAACTGGCCCGGGAACTGGAGTCCGAGCCGGCGCTGGCCGGCTACCACCTGCTGCCGAGCGTGATCGGTGACCTGCTGTTCAAGCTCGGCAGGCTGCCGGAGGCCAGGGCGGAGTTCGAGCGGGCGGCGTCGCTGACCGGCAACGCCCGGGAGCGCGCGCTCCTGCTCGACCGCGCCGCCGCGTGCGGCTCGTAAAAAATCTTGAGAAGTCATGTCGGATCCCGGCCACCTCGATCGACGCGTCAGTGAGAACCGATGACGAGGAGATCGAGATGACCAGCATGACGCTCACCCGGGCCGGGACCACACGGGGTGTCCCGACCGCCACCCTGCTGGCCGCGGGCGCCGCGGCCGGGCCGCTGTTCCTCGGCCTGGGCCTCGCCCAGGCGTTCACCCGGGACGGCTTCGACCTGAGCCGGCAACCGCTCAGCCTGCTCTCCCTCGGCGAGCACGGCTGGATCCAGATCGCCAACTTCGTCGTCTCCGGGCTGCTGGCCCTCGCCGGTGCCGCCGGCTTCCGCCAGGCCCTGCGCGGCGGGCCCGCCGGGACGTGGGGGCCGGCGCTGGTCGCGGTGCTCGGCGTCGGGCTCGTCGTCGCCGGGGTGCTCCGCGCCGACCCGAGCATGGGCTGGCCGGCCGGCGCGCCGGAGGGCAACCCCGACACGATGAGCTGGCACTCCTACGGCCACGGGGTCGGGGCGATGCTCTCCTTCGGCGCGCTCACCGTCGCCTGCCTGGTCTTCGCCCGCCGCTTCGGCCGGGCGGGGGCGCTGTCGTCGATCCTCGTCGCCGCGGCGACCGTCGTCGTCATGGCCTGGCCGGACCAGGACAGCATGAGCGTCCGGATGGTGCTCGGCTCGGCCCTGGTCTTCGGTTGGCTCACCGCGGTTTCCCTGCACACGATCACCGAGAGGAAGCACTGAGATGCGCTACATGCTGATGCACAAGCTGGACGAGGCCGTTCCCGGCAACTTCGAGCCGTCGCCGGAGTTCATGAAGCGGATGGGCGCCTACTTCGAGGAGGTGACCAAGGCCGGCATCCTGGTGGCCGCCGAGGGGCTCTGCAAGAGCAGCGAGGAGTCGGCGCGGATCACCGCCACCAAGGGCAAAAAGACCGTCACCGACGGGCCGTTCACCGAGACCAAGGAGCTCATCGCCGGCTTCGGGCTGATTGAGGTCCGGTCGAAGGAGGAGGCCGTCGAGTGGGGCAAGCGGTTCGTCGACGTCTTTGTGGAGAGCGGCATCGACGTCGAGGTGGACGTGCGGCGGGTGAGTGAGGGCCCGCACGAGGGCTGAGCAGGGGCGGCCGGTGCCGGTGCGAACCGGTGCCGGCCGCTGCTCGGGCAGGAATTGTGGTTCTGGCCGCCAGCAGCCCGGAACACCGCTACTGTCGTCCCCAATGTCCGCTTTATGCCGGTTCGTCCCGGCGGCGCTACCAGGGGGAGCAATGCTAGCGGGACAGTACTCGAGCCAGTACCACATGCCCTTCGACCTCGACGTCCCGGAAGCGGATCGTCGCCGGACAGAGGAGGTCGCCGAGGACTACGACCGGCGCCGGCGCAGTGCGGCCGAGATCCGTGACGTGCGGCTGGCGGACACCGTCGAGCGCGGCAATCAACGCATCCGCGACCTTCTCGGCGAGGAGAACTGGTTGTCGCTGCGGAAGCGGATGCACGGCGAACGCGTGAGATTCCGCGACCTCCTCCAGCCGCCCGCCGGCTTGGACGCCGACTACGAGGCCCTCGACGCACAGCGCAGGGCGAACGTCCAGGCGTACTTCGACAGCCTGGGCGTCGACGAAACGGAGCTGAAGCGCATCGTCGCCGAGACGAAGGCGGCGGTGCAGGAGCTGCTGCCCCGCACCGAGGCGACCGGCGGATACGCCTCGTGGCTGCACGAGGCCCAGGCGCCTACACCCCCGGATCAGGGCGGGAGTCGGGACGACCCGCACGCCTGGACCCCGTTCCGTCCGCCCTACCCCGGCACCCAGCAGGGCTTCGACCCGCACAACCTCGGCGGCTTCCGGATCGGACGGGCGCACGCCCTCGACAGGTTCACCGGACTGACCGGTCACGACCTCACGCTGGACAACAACGACGCGGACGACTTCGACAACGGCTGGGCGGTCGTCGACACCCAGATCGGGTTCAACTTCCGGGCGCCGGCAACGGGCGCCGTGGAGATCTTCATCGAGGCACGGTGCGGCCGCGCGCTGCACGAGCTTCGCGTGGTGGACGAGTTCGGCGTCTCGGACTCGTCCACCACACAGGAGAACTTCCTGATGATGCATGTCCTGCATCCCAACGTCACCGCGCCGTCGTTCGCCCTGATGTCCCGCTTCAACTGGAACACCGACCGCACCGGCGTCATCGTCCGAGAGTTCCTCGCGCAGGGCGGTGCCTTCACGGCGCGACTGTTCAGCAACGGCCCGATCCAGCGGGGCCAGACCGTGCACATCCGTGCTGGCACCCGCAGCAGCGACGGCTCGATCACCAACGACATGGAGATCAACAGCAAGTCGACAATGCGGTGGTCCCTCGGCACGGTGTGGGCCCGGATCGCACCCTGACCACCTTCCCATCGTTTCAGCCCCGGCGCCCGGCGGTCACACCGCCGGGCGCCGGGCCGTCCCACTGACATGAGAGCACTGGTACGTGGCACGGCCGCCCTGCTCGGCGCGGCGTCACTGGTCGTCGGGGTCTGGGCGCTGACCTGGGCCGACTCGTTCAGCTCGGCGGTGAACTTCCCGCCGCACGAGCACTTCGTGCACGACGTCGGGGCGTTCCAGCTCGGCATCGGGGCGACCCTGCTGCTGGCGCTCATCTGGGCCGACGCCCTGGCGGTCGCCGTGGCCGGCTACGTCGTCGGCGCGGCGGCGCACACCCTGTCGCACGTGGTCGACGCCGACCTGGGCGGCAGCGCGGCCCAGACCTGGCTGGTCGGGCTGTCGGCCCTGCTGGCCCTGGCCGCGCTGGTGGCCCGGCTGCGGCAGCTCGGCTGGGTGGTCGGGTACGTGGACCCCGCCCCGGCGCCCGGCTGGGCGCCGCTGGTGCGGCAGAAGACGGTGGTGCTCACGACGTTCAAGCGGGACGGGACGCCCGTGCCGACGGCCGTAAGCATCGCGGTGGCGGGGGAGCGGGCGTACGTGCGCAGCTTCGAGAAGGCCTGGAAGACCCGGCGGATCCGCAACAACCCGCGCGTGACCGTGGCGCCGTCGACGGCGCTCGGCAAGCCGACCGGGGCGGCGGTCGAGGCGGTGGCGCGGCGGTTGGACGGGGCGGAGTACCGGGCGGCCAGCCGGGCGCTGGTCCGCAAGCATCCGCTGCTGCACGGGGTGCTCGTGCCGCTGACGCACCGGCTGGGCAGGGCCCGGACCGGCCGCACCGTCCACTTCGCGCTGACCCCGTCGGCGGCGGCCGGACAGCCCGCCGCTGCTGGTGCCGACAGCGGGACCGCACGCTGACATACGCCGAAGATATATACGCAAGGTATACCCTCGGGTTATAGTCTCCGCATGAGCGTTCCCATGACCCTCCTTGGCCTGCTCGAACGCGAGCCCAGCCACGGCTACGACCTCAAGCGCGACTACGACGCCTTCTTCAGCCGAGGCAAGCCACTGCCGTTCGGGCAGGTCTACGCGACCCTGAGCCGGCTCGCCCGCGACGGCAAGATCGTGATCGGCGAGGTCGAGCCGGGCGAGGGCCCCGAGCGCAAGCGCTACGTCATCACCGAACGCGGGGCCACGGAGGTCGAGTCGTGGCTGACCGAGCCCGTCGCGGCCGAGCCCAACCTGCAGACGGTCCTGTTCACCAAGGTGGTGCTGGCGCTGATGCTCGGCCGCCCCGCGGAGGACTACCTCGACCGCCAGCGCGCGGCCCACCTGGTGCGGATGAAGGAGCTCACCGACATCAAGCGCTCCGGCACCCTGGTCGACGCCATGCTCGCCGATCACGGCCTGTTCCACCTGGAGGCCGACCTGCACTGGATCGACACCACGGTCGCCCGGCTCGACGCCCTCGCGAAGGCGGTGCGGAAGTGAAGGCCGTCGAGGCGCGCGACATCTCGCTGTCCTTCGGCGAGACCCCGGCGCTGCGCGGCGCCAGCGTCCTGGTGGAGCCGGGCGAGATTGTCGCCATCATGGGCCCGAGCGGCTCCGGGAAGACCACCCTGCTGCACTGCCTGGCCGGGATCCTGGTGCCCGACAAGGGCGAGATCCACTATGACGGCCGCCGGATCGACACCCTTAGCGAGACCCGGCGCAGCGTCCTGCGCCGCGACGAGTTCGGGTTCGTGTTCCAGTTCGGGCAGCTCGTGCCAGAGCTGACCGCGGAGGAGAACGTCGCGCTGCCGCTGCTGCTGCGCGGCGTCAAGCGGGCCGCCGCGCTCACGGAGGCACGGCCCTGGTTCGAGCGGCTCGGCCTGGGCGGGCTGGAGCGGCGCCGGTCCGGTGAGCTCTCCGGCGGGCAGGCGCAGCGCGTCGCGCTGGCCCGCGGCCTGGTCGCCCGGCCCGGGGCGCTGTTCGCCGACGAGCCGACCGGGGCCCTCGACTCGCTGACCGGCGAGCAGGTCATGGACCTGCTGGTCTCCTCGGCCCGCGAGCAGGGCACCACCGTCGTGCTGGTCACCCACGAGGCTCGGGTCGCCGCGTATGCCGACCGGCAGGTCATCGTGCGCGACGGCAAGGTGAACGCGCTGGTGTCCGCATGATCCGGTTCGCGGTCCGACTGTCCCTGGCCGGCGGGCGCGAGGCCGCCATCCGGCTCGCCGTCATCGCCACCGCCGTGGCGCTCGGCGTCGGCATGCTGCTCGCCACGCTCGCCGGCATGAACGCGGTCAACGCGCAGAACCAGCGGTACGCCTGGCTGAACACCGCCGTCGCGCCGGCCGCCGCCGACCCGTCGGTTGACCCGCTGTGGTGGCTGATCCGGGAGGACTACTTCCACGGTGATTCGATCGGCCGGGTCGAGGTCGCGGCGACCGGCCCGGACTCGCCCGTCCCGCCGGGCATACCGCGCCTGCCGGGTCCCGGCGAGTACTACGTCTCGCCCGCCCTCGGCGAATTGCTGGCCACCACCCCGGCCGCGCAGCTCGGCGACCGGTTCCCCGGCCACCAGGTCGGCACCATCGGACCGGTGGCGCTGCCGTCCCCCGACTCGCTGCTGATCGTGATCGGCCGGACCCCGAGCGACATGGAGCACCTCGGGGCGCGCAAGGCCACGCAGATCATGACCACCTCGCCGAGCGTCTGTTCCAGGGGCTGCTACGTCGGCATCAACCACGACGGCATGGCCCTCGTGCTTTCCATCGTCGCGGTCGCGCTGCTCTTCCCGGTGCTCATCTTCATCGGCACCGCCACCCGGCTGGCCGCGACCCGCCGGGAGCAGCGCTTCGCCGCGATGCGGCTGATCGGCGCCACGCCCCGGCAGATCTCCGTCATCTCCGCCGTCGAATCGGTGCTCGCGGCCGCGGTGGGCACGGCCGTCGGGTTCGGCCTGTTCCTCGCGCTCCGCCCGGGGCTCGCCGCCATACCCTTCACCGGCGAGCGCTTCTTCACCGCCGACCTGTCACTGACCCTCGTCGACGTCCTGGCGGTCGCGCTCGGCATCCCGCTCGGCGCCGTCGTGGCCGCCTGGCTGGCGCTGCGCCGGGTGCAGATCTCCCCACTGGGCGTCGCGCGCCGGGTCACCCCGAAACCGCCACGGGCCTGGCGGCTGATCCCGCTGGTCGCCGGGCTCGTCGAGCTGACGTACTTCATCGGCCGGCGTCCCCCCACCACCAACGGCCAGCTCACCGCGTACCTCTCGGGGTTTCTCCTGATCCTGACCGGGCTGCTGCTGGCCGGGCCGTGGCTGACCATGCTCGGCGCCCGCCTGCTGGCCGGACGGGCCAGCCGGCCGGCCACCCTCATCGCCGGGCGGCGTCTCGCGGACAATCCCCGGGCGGCCTTCCGGTCGGTCAGCGGGCTGATCGTGGCGCTCTTCGTGACCAGCGTGGCCACCGGCATCATCACCACCTACGTGGCCAACCGGGGCGAGCCGCGCACCGACTCGGTGGCCGCCACCTCCCTGTCGACGTGGTTCATGCCCGAGGAGGGCCCCGCACCGACCGCGGACCAGATCCCGGCCGGGCTCGCGACGATCCCCGGGGTACGCAGCGTGACCCTGGTCCGCGCGAACCCCGTCGACACACCGCCACCGCTCGAGGTGAACGGGACGGAGAATCCCACCTACCGATGGTGGTGGCCGGGCGTCATCACGTGCGCCGAGCTGGACCGCCTCGCGGAGTTCGGCTCCTGCCCCGCCGGCGCGCAGGTCGCGGCCGTGGCCGACGACCTCATCGGCGAGCGCGCGTGGGACCTGACCAACGACCACTACGTCTGGGCCGACGCCCACATGGACCCGGCGCAGGTCGACCGGCAACCGATCCGTTCGGTGGTCGTCAACACCGCCAACCGCGCCGCGTTCGAACAGGCCCGGACCATGCTGATCAACGCGTTCCCGGCGCTGCGCTTCCCGGCCAGCACCGCCGAGTGGGAGGCGGACTCCGCCCGGCTGATGGTGCAGTTCCAGCAGCTGGCCAACGTGGTCATGCTGGCCAGCCTGCCGATCGCCGGGTGCAGCCTCGCGGTGAGCGTGGCCGGCGGGCTGACCGACCGGAAGCGGCCGTTCAGCATGCTGCGGCTCACCGGCGTGCAGCTGCGGACACTGCGGCGGGTGGTGGCGCTGGAGACGGTGGTGCCGCTGCTGGCCGTCGCGGCGGTGGCGACCGGGATGGGGTTCCTGGCGGCGCACCTGTTCCTGCGGGCGCAGCTCGGCTACACGCTGCTGGCGCCGGACGGGTCGTTCTACCTGATGGTCGCCGGTGGGCTGGCGGTGTCGCTGGGGATCGTCGCCTCGACGCTGCCGCTGCTGCGACGGATCACCGGCCCGGAGACCGCGCGGAACGACTGAGTTCGGTCGGGGAGGGCCGGGCGAGGCAGCCCGGCCCTCCCCGCAGTACGTGGCTCGAGTCGCCGCGACGGTACTTGTGCCCGAGCAGCGAAAAGAGAGATCATCACGCATGCTCGACCCCTCGCCCGAGGACGACCGGACGTCACCGACGGTTTCCACGCCGCATTTCGTGGGTCGTGATCGGGAGATGACGGCGCTTCGGGGCGCCTTGGCCCGGCCACCGGCGATCGTGCTGGTGGAGGGCGAGGCGGGGATCGGGAAGAGCCGACTGCTGCGGGAGTGGCTGGCCGCGCCGGACCAGCACACCGCCCTGGTCTCGGTGTGCCCACCGCTTCGCGAGTCGCTGACGTTGGGGCCGATCGTCGACGCGTTCGGTGGGATCGACCGCCCGGTGTCCCGATTGCGGCTCACCGAGCTTGCGGGTGCGTTACGGCCACTGTTCCCTGAATGGTCCGCGGACCTGCCGCCCGCACTGCCGCCCCTGGACGATGCGAAGGCGGCACGGCATCGCCTGTTCCGCGCCCTGGACGAGCTGCTGCGGGCTCTGCGTGTCGACGTTCTCGTGCTCGAGGACGCGCACTGGGCCGACGAGGTGACCTTGGAGTTCCTGCTGTTCGTCACCTCCCGACAGCAGTCGGACGGGCCGAGCCTCGTGATCTCCTATCGGCCGGAGGAGGTGGACGCCGGGTCGCTGTTGCTGCGGCTGACGTCCCGGTTGCCCGCCGGCGTGACCCAGCTGAGGATCGCCCTGGCGCCGATGCGACCCGACGACACGGCAGCGCTGGTGTCCTCGATGCTGGACGGCAACCCGATATCGCAGGAGTTCACGACGTTCATGCACGAGCGGACCGGTGGCGTTCCGCTGGCGCTGGAGGAGTCGGTTCGCCTCATGTGCGACCGTGCCGACCTCGTCTTTCGCGACGGGCAATGGGTCCGGCTGAAGCTGCGCGAGCTGCAGGTGCCGCCGACGGTGCGCGACTCCACCCGGGAGCGCGTAAGCAGGCTGTCACCGACGGCGCAGCAGGTGCTGCGAGCCGCGGCGACGTTGGCTGAGCGGTCGTCGGTGACCACGATCGCGATGACCGCCGCGCTGTCACCGGATGCGTGTCGGGGCGCGGTCGCGGAGGCGGCCAATGCCGGCATCCTCGACGGAAACGACCGCGGCCAGTGGCGGTTCCGGCATGTGCTGGCCGCCACGGCTGTCTACGAGGCGATCCCGTTGACCGACCGCAGGCACTTCCACCTGCTGGCCGGCCGGGCCTTGGAGGACGTCCATCCGCCGCCTGTCGCACGCCTTGCCCGCCACTTCCGCGAGGCGGGTGAGACGCAGTCCTGGGCGCGGTACGCCGAGCAGGGCGCCGAGCTGGCCATGGCCTCGGGTGACCACACCAAGGCCGTCGACCTGCTGGTCGATCTGTTGTCGTGGGCTGTGTTGCCGCCGGCGGACCGGGCACGAGTCGCGCGCATCGCCGGAGTTGCCGCACTGGGCCGTCGTGAACCGGTCGACGAGGTGCACCACCGCGTGATCCGTACCTTGCGCTCGGTCCTGGAGACCCCCGGACTCTCCGCCCGCCAGCAGGCCGAGATCCGCAACCCCCTGGGTCGGCTCCTGATCACCGGAGGCGAGGCGCAGGCCGCACTCAGCGAGCTGGAGCAGGCGGTGGCCAACCTCGACCACGACCCGGTCGAAGCGGCTCGGGCGATGACCTACCTCGGATGGGCCTATGCGGGACCGTGGCCGGCGTCGACCCATCGGCGCTGGCTGGATCGCGCCGCCGAGCTCGCCGCCGAATTCGATTCCCCCGCGGAGCGGCTGAACCTGGCCGGCAACCGAGCCGCGGCGCTGCTCATGCTCGGCGAAGAGGAGGCCTGGGACGTCGTCGCCGACCTGCCCGTCGACGGCGCCAGCTCGGCGGAGCGCCTCGACGTGGCCCGCATCCACGCGAATGTCGGCACCGGCGCGCTGATCTGGGGTCGGTACGCCGACGCGGAGGAACACCTCGCCGTGGCCATGGGCCTTGCCGAGGCCGAGCAGGCGTCCCGGTTGCAGCACAACGTCCGCCTCGAACAGGCCAACCTGGCGTGGCTGACCGGCCGGTGGGAGGGTCTCGCGGAGCGAAGCGCGGCACTCGCCGATGCCGACCGGGACCGGCCGGCGCACTACCTCGGCAGCATTCGCCTCGCGGCCCGGTTGGCAGCCGCGGCCGGACGGCGGCGTGCCGTGGAGGAGCAGTTCCGGCTCGTCCTCGAGGAGTCTGCCCGTCTCGGCGCGGCCGACGACACGATGGAGGCCGCCGCCGCGCTGGCCAGACTGTGGCTGACGGACGGAAACAGCGGCCGGGCGCTGCAGATCACGAACGAGCCGATCGACACGGTCCGGAGAAAGGACATCTGGGTCTGGGCGACGGACCTCGTCCCCGCCCGGATCGAGGCGCACCTCGCCGCGGGCGACCTGAAGGCCGCGACACGCCTGGGCGACCAGTTCGCCAGAGGACTGCGTGGCCGTACGGCGCCCGCGCCTCGCGCCGCGCTCGCCGTATGCCGTGCCCTGCTGCTGACGGCAGCCGGAGACCACGCCCGCGCGGCGACCGCCCACGGTCGGGCGGCACGCGCCTGGAGCACGTTGCCGCGTCCCTACGACGCCATGCTCGCCCGCGAGCGTCAAGCCGAGGCGCTCATCGCGCAAGGCCAGATCGAGCAGGGCCGACAGCTGCTGGCCGCGCAGTACGAGCAACTGTTCAGGCTCGGCGCCCGCGGCGATGCGGACCGTGTCGCACAGCGGCTTCGCGAACACGGCGCCGAGGTCCCGCGACTGTGGCGCGGCGGCCGACGAGGGTACGGCGACCAGCTCTCACCTCGGGAGCTCGACGTGGTCCAACTGGTTGTCGCCGGCAAGACGAACCGGGAGATCAGCCGGATCCTGGCCAAGTCGCCGGCCACGGTGGATCAACAGCTACGTGCGGCGATGCGCAAGCTGAAGGTGACCTCCCGGACCGCGCTCGCGGTCAAGGCGGTGGAGGCCGGAGTGTTCGCAGAAGAGGAAACCCTCGGCGACGCTTCGTGAAAATTGACGTATCCGCTGGATAGCGAGCGGTCACTCGTCCGCCGAGCATGACTGCATGATCCATAGCCGCAGGCCAATGCATGGCTGAGCGACCTGTCGCGCGTGACGACTCCGCCAGCGAGCACCCGCCACCTCTCGAACTGTCGCGCGAGCCGCGCGTCCGCGCCGCCGACGCCCGCGACGCCGACGGTGCCGACGAGCACGAGAGCCACGACCCCTACCAACCCCTGTAGGTCGGAGGACCCCCCATGAGACTCAAAGCCCTCGCGGCTTCGCTGGCCATAGCGGTCGGCCTGAGCATGATCCAGCCACCACCGGCGTCCGCCGCTGAGCCCGATCCCGGCGCGGCCGCCAACAAGATCGCGTCGAACCTGAAGGACCGCTTCCGCACGCAGCCGGCCTCCGACTTCTGGATCACGTTCGACACCAGGGCCGATCTCGCCCCCGCCAAGAAGATCGCGAACTGGACCGCCCGCGGACAGTTCGTCTACGACGCGCTGACAGCGGCAGCGAAGAACTCCGCGGCGTCCGTCGCCGCCGAGCTCGACGCGGCGGGCGCGAAGTACACGTCCTACCCGCTCGTCAACGCCGTGCTCGTCAAGGGCGGCACCCAGAAGCTCGCACTCGACGTCGCCTCGGTCGGGCAGGTCGCCGAGATCCACGCGGCGCCGCAGGTCGCGCTGGTCGAGCCCGTGGACGAGAAAACGCCGGCCGACAAGGCCGCCCGCCCCGCCGCGCCGAAGGCCGCCGCCGAGGCAGGCGCCACCACGTGGGGCCTGGACGCCATCCACGCCCCCCAGGCGTGGGCCATGGGCGCCACCGGTGCGGGCATCACCGTGTCCAACCTCGACTCGGGCGTCCAGTTCGACCACCCGGCTTTGATGCACCAGTACCGCGGCACGAAGCCGGACGGCACCGTCGACCACAACTACAACTGGATGGCCGCCCGGGGCACGTGCACGGGAGCGCCGTGCGACGACAACGGACACGGCACGCACACGATGGGCACCATGGTCGGCGATGACGGCACCGAGCACGTCGGCGTCGCCCCGGACGCGCAGTGGATCGCGACGAACGGCTGCTGCGACAGCAGCGGGGTCGAGTCGCTGCTCAAGTCCGGCTGGTGGCTGCTCGCCCCGACCGACGTCCAGGGAAACAACCCTGACCCGTCCAAGCGCCCCCACGTCATCAACAACTCGTGGGGCCAGACCGTCGAGCACAACTTCGACGACTTCTTCCAGGCCATCGACGAGGCCTGGAGCGCCGCGGGCATCTTCAGCGTCTGGTCATCGGGCAACACCAGCCCGTACGCGGCCTGCGACACCGTCTCCTCGCCCGGCTCCGCCGAGAGCGCCTACTCCGTCGGCGCGTACGACTCGGACGGCACGCTCGCGTCGTTCTCCCGCAAGGGCGAGGGTGAGGGTGGCCGGATCAAGCCGGAGATCTCCGCTCCGGGCGTCGCCGTCCGGTCGTCCTACCCGAACAACAGCTACACCGAGATGTCCGGCACGTCGATGGCGGCTCCCCACGTCGCCGGCGCCGTCGCCGACCTGTGGAGCTACGACCCGACCCTCATCGGTCAGGTCGAGGAGACCCGCCGTCTGCTCGCCGACTCGGCCGTCGACGTCGACGACACCGAGTGCGGCGGCACCGCCGACGTCAACAACAAGTACGGCGAAGGCCGGCTCGACCTCGTCCGCCTGCTCGAGCTCGCGCCCCGTCAGGGCGGCACCCTGACCGGTGTCGTCACCGCCGACGGCGCCCCGGTCCCCGCCGCCGAGGTGACGATCAGCGGACCGTTCAGCCGGTCGATCGGCACCGACAAGGACGGCCGGTTCACCACGAACCTCCCGGTCGGTGACTACCAGCTCAGCACCAAGGTCTTCGGCTACCTGACCGCGACCGCCAACGTCACGATCTCCCTCGGCCAGGACACCTCCGTCAAGCTGCCGCTCACGGCCGCCACGCGCCACGACATCAGCGGCAGGGTCGTCGACGACAAGAAGCAGCCGGTCCCGAACGCCGACGTCTCCGTCAGGGACACGCCGCTGAAGCCGGTACGCACGGATGCCAACGGCGCGTTCACGATCAGTGCGGTCCCCGAGGGCGCGTACACGCTGACCGTCAAGCCCAACGCCTGCTTCTCGCCCACGACCGTCCCGCTGACCGTCGGCGCGCAGAACGAGTCGCGCGAGATCCCGGTCGGGCGCGTCGTCGACAAGGGCGGCTACAGCTGCGCCGTGTCCGAAGGCGAGTACCTGCGCGGCACCGACCCGGTCGAGTTCACCGGCGGCGTGTGGGCGACGGTGAAGCTGCCGTTCCCGATCGCGCTCTACAACGGCAGCCACGACACCCTCGGTATCAGCCTGCGCGGCGTGATCACCCCGGACGAGGGCACCGGACCCGGCAGCGGCGGTGCGGGCGTCTTCCCGTTCTACGTCCAGACCCCCGTCGAGTTCGCCCCCGGCGGTGGCGTCTTCACCGCGGCCACCAAGGTCGACGGCGAGGACGCCTTCGTCGTCGAGTTCCGCAACGCCAAGCTCTGGGCCTGGCCGACCCGGTCCGAGTACACGGAGCCGGTCAGCTATTCGGCCACGCTCACCCGCTCGGGCAAGGTGATCTTCGGGTACGGCGACGGCATCGGGACCGACGACCCGGTGACCGCCGGCGCCCACGGCATCACGGGCATCCAGGGCTGGGCCGGCGTCGACGGCATCCGGTTCTCCGACAGCGCCCCCGTGCTGCACGACGGGATGATCGTCACCTACGACCTTCCCGACTGGGGCTACCTCGACGCGACCGTCGTCGACAAGAACGACGGGCTGCCGGTGGCCGGGGCCAAGGTCTCCTTCTCGAACAAGTTCGGGCTCGTCGAGGCGGTCACGACCAACGGAACGGGCATCGTGCATCGCCAGCTCCCGGTCGGCGACTACACCATGACGGTCGACGCGCCGAACTACACGACCGCGGCATACCCCTTCTCCCTCGACAAGCTCTACGCGAACGCCAAGATCGACGCGCGTCTGATCACGGGCGTCGCCGGCCTGAAGGCCGACGGCCTCGACGCGCTGCTGGGCACCGACCAGAACGGCGTGGGCTCGCTGACGCTGACCAACACCGGTTCCGCCCCGCTCACGTACGACCTGGGCGAGGCCGCGCGCCACCCCGAGCTCGACGCCACGGGCGCCACCGCGCGCACCGCGACGGGTGCCGCCAGCACGATCGACCTCACCGCGTGGAAGGCCGGTGCGAGCGGCATGAAGCCGTCGAACGTCGACGGCAAGGCGGCGACGGCGAAGGCCGCGGAAGCACAGGCGGCCGGCAAGGTCGGCGTGACCTCCGGCGGAGACGTCATCACCCGGATCGCCATCCCGGGCACCATCCAGGAGAAGGAACCCTCCGGCGTCGGGTACGACGGCGACGTCTGGGTCCACGACTACAACAAGCGGACCAACACCGCCTACACGGTGACGGGCAAGCCGACCGGCAAGGTCTTCGACGCGTCGTGGAACCCCGCGTACCGGGCGTTCGACATGGCGCTCGACACCAAGACCGGTGACATGTGCCAGATGGAGGACAGCCCGGCCAGCTACATCCACTGCTTCGACCGGACGACCGGGAAGGAGACCCGGCAGATCAAGGGTGACTGGTCCACGCTGCAGTTGACCGGACTCGCCTACAACCCGACGGAGGACGTGTTCTACGTCGGCGGCCGGGCGAACGGCATGATCGGCACCGTCGCCGGGACGTCGCACGACAACGCGGGCGCGCTGCTGTCCTTCTGCGCCCCGCCGCTGCCCGAGGTGATGGGCCTGGCCTACAACCAGGCGTCGGACACCATCTGGTACACCGACCTCACCTCGAACCGGCCCACCCGCCTGCTGCAGGTCGACCCCGACGACTGCTCGCTCGTCAACGCGTGGTGGTTCCCCGGCCAGAAGGCGGGCCAGGGCGGCGGCCTCGAGACCGACTCGACCGGCGCGCTGTGGGCGGCCGACCAGGTCGCCGATGACGTCGTGCTGGTCGACGTCGAGGACGACCTGCTCACCGACCTGCCGTGGCTGTCGCTCTCCTCGACCGGCGGCACCCTCGCCCCCGGTCAGTCGACGACCGTCAAGGTCTCGATCTCCTCGAAGGACGCCAAGCCCGGCGTCCTCGGCGCGAACATCGTGGTGAGGTCCGACTCCGGACGCCAGTCCAAGACGTACGTCCCGGTGACGCTCACGACCACGAAGTACCAGGTCGGCGTCAACGCCGGCGGCGCAAAGTTCACCGACGGCTCCGGCTACACCTGGTCCGGCGACCAGGCCTCCCCCAACGGGGCGTGGGGCTACGAGGGGAAGACGAAGGTCGCCTCCACGAACTCCGGGATCGAACGTACGACGGACGACGCCCTGTTCCAGTCGCAGCGCACCACGCCGGACAAGCAGTTGTTCTACCGCTTCCCCGACGCGCCCAAGGGCACCTACGCGATCGACCTCGGGTTCGCCGAGATCGAGAAGGTGGCCAAGGGCAAGCGGGTGTTCGACGTCCTCGTGGACGGAACGCTGACGGACTACGCGTACGACGCGGCCGCGGTTGTGGGGCCCAACGCCGCCGACTGGCGCACCGCCGTCGTGAAGCACGAGGGCGGTCCGCTGACCGTGGAACTGCGGGGCTCGAAGGGCCTGAAGGCCCCGACCATCGCCGCGCTGCGTGTGACGCTCGACCCGCGCGCAGACACGGCGGAGCCGGAGCCCCAGCCCGAGCAGCCGGAGCCGGGCCCCGTGCCGGTGGCCCCCGCCGGTCGCTCCTACTCGATGAAGGTGACCGACGGGCTGTACCGCCAGGGCGCGCAGGAGTCCGGGTGGCACGGCGATGACGTCTGCGGCGTGCTGTGGTTCGACTCCAGCTTCCTGTTCCCGTTCTACGACACGGACTGGGACGGCGTGTGCGTGACGACGAACGGCCAGCTGATCTTCGACCAGGCCAGCGCCGTGGGGGGCAACACCGAGCTGCCGTCGCCGTACGCGTTCGACGCGATCTATCCGCTCTGGGACGACCTGGTCGTCGACGACGAGGCGGGCATCTACTTCGGCAGGACCGAGGTGGACGGCCTGGCCGCTGAGGTGATCGAGTGGCGCAACGCCACCTTCTACAGCGACCAGACGGCTCGCGTGAGCTTCTCGGTCACCCTGATCGCCGACGGACGGATCCAGATCGGGTACGGCGACGGCGTCGGCGGCGACAACCCCCTCACCCGGGGGTCGTCGGCCACGGTCGGTGTCGAGAGCCTGACGCACAACCCCGCGGGCCAGTACTCCTTCAACCAGCCCATCCTGAAGGCCGGCCTGGGGCTGGAGTACACCCTCCCGGCCGCGGGCACGATCGAGGGCACCGTCACCGACAAGAACGACGGCAAGCCGATCGAGGGCGCGATCATCACGCTCAAGGGGCCGAACGGTGAGCGGGTCATCACGGCCGACGCGAAGGGCCGCTGGAAGGCCCAGGCGCTGGTCGGCGAGAACACCGTGCAGGTCGAGGCGCCGAACTACGTCACCGCCAGCCACCCCGTGACCATCGCCAGGAAGGATCAGGCCGAGGTGGTCGACACGGCGTTGACCACGGGCATCGCCACCGTCACCGGAGGTGACCTCGACTGGCTCCTCGACAAGGGCCAGAAGGCGACCGCCGACGTGACCGTGACCAACAGCGGCTCCGCGCCGCTCGAGGTGCGGCTCAGCGAGCAGAAGCGCACCAGCGACGGCGGGCACGAGGCGGCCGACCTTCCGTGGCTGACCCTCACGGGCGCGGCCGCGACCGGCACGGTCACGCTGGCGGCCGGGGCTTCCACCACGGTCACGGCGACGGCCGACAACGCCGGCGTCGAGCCCGGCGTGCTCGTCGGGGACGTGCTCGTCGCGTCGAACGCCGGCAAGAGCGAGGTCCAGCTCAAGCCGGTCCGCCTGGCGACCTCGGCCTACTGGAAGGGCGTCGACGTGGGCGGATCCGGGTACGCCGGTGCCGACGGCTTCGTCTGGTCGCCCGACCAGGAGCTCGGCTCGCGGCCGTGGGGCTACGTCGGCGGCAAGGCCCGCACCACCAAGGCCGACATCGCCGGCACCGACGACGACGCGCTGTTCCGCACCCAGCGGACCGGCGAGACGTTCAGCTACGTGTTCAAGAACGCCCCCGCCGGGACGTACCGGATCGGCCTCGACTTCGCGGAGATCGAGAAGGTCAAGGTCGGCAAGCGTGCCTTCGATGTTCTGGCCGACGGCAAGGTCGTGCTCTACGACCACGACGTGCAGGCGAAGGTGGGTGCGCTGACCGCGGACATGAACACGGTCACCGTCGAGCATGCCGGTGGCGATCTGAAGATCGAGCTTCGCCGCGAGATCGGCGAGGGCGACCCGATCCTCAACGCCCTGAAGATCCAGGAGGACCCGCGCCTGTGAGCTAGCCGGTGGTCGGAGCCTCCTCGGGAAGGATCGCCGGGGAGGCTCCGACTACCCGAGCGGGACCTGGACCGCCACGTCGTGCTTCGGGTAGTAGCTCTCCACCGTGTCGGCGCCGTACTTGGCCTTGAACAGCTCCACCACGTGATTGACCCGGTCGGCCTCGATGATCGGGGTGGCACTCGAACTCAGTGCCGTCCCGTTCGCCGACACCTCGATCATCGGGGTCTGCCGGACGTTCTTGTACCACTGGCTGTCCGAGCCGGTCACCGGGACGAGGAACACGCTGTCCTCGTCCAGCACGAACCATACCGGGTGGGTGATCTGCCGGCCGGTCCGCCGGCCGGTCACGGTGATCTCGACCTCGCGGACCCCGTCGAGGGCGTCCCAGACCGCGTTCGCCACGATTTCCCCCTTGTGCCTCTCCGGCCAGGCTAGGCGCTTCCGCGCCCGGCCGTGGTGGATTCCGCGACCCCGTCACCGCCCCGTCTGCGGTCCACTGAGGAGACCTTTCCGCTGTTAAGGTTGTCGGGCGGAGCATGGGGGACCGGTCCGACCTCGCTCGGGGGATGGCACAGATGGATCAGCAGGCCAGGGAACAGTTGAAGCTTCTGCGCAGGCTGGAAAAAGTCATCTCGGAAACCGAGTTCTCCTGGTCGCTGTGCCTGGTCGGTGAGGACCAGTCCCGGAAGCTCAACGAACTGGCCGCCGAGTTGCAGCGCCCGTTCTCGTCCACCGGTGACGAAAAGCGGATCGTGTCCGGCTATTCCTATTGGGGCATCGAGCCGGCGGTCAACTGGCAGCGGGCCTGCACGGACCCGAACTATCCGGTCATGCGGGACGGGATCGAGACCTTCAGCCGGCGCTGGCGGAGCCTGCACTCCCGGCACAACGGGCGGCCCTACCACTACATCAGCCTCGGCCCCGGCACGGGGGAGAAGGACGCCGTGGTGCTCGCCGATCTCCAGCGGGCGAACCCGGAGATGTACTACGTGCCCGTCGACATGAGCGCGGAGATGCTGCGCCTGGGCCTGAAGCCGATAAAGGCCCTGCCCTTCTTCCGGCAGTTCCGCAATCAGCTGCTGCCGGTGCAACTCGACTTCTCGGTCGAGGAAAATGTGACCGAGCTGAACGAGCTGCGTGACCGGCTCATCGGGGACGAGCCGGTGCTGTTCTCCCTGCTCGGCAACACGATGGCCAACTTCGACGAGGACGTCGAGCTGGTCGAGCGGCTGAGCAAGCGACTCCTCCGCCCGCAGGA
Organism: Micromonospora sp. NPDC005707; assembly: GCF_040631005.1. NCBI lineage: Bacteria > Bacillati > Actinomycetota > Actinomycetes > Micromonosporales > Micromonosporaceae > Micromonospora > Micromonospora sp. NPDC005707. Next base: position 502,140 of record NZ_JBEXYR010000001.1, on the reverse strand, counting down.
CCGGCTCATGGTGGAGGTCGCCACCGCGTCCCACCTCGACGAGCGCATGGCGCAGCAGGCCGCCCGGGAATACGAGACGAGCTGGGTGTTCCGCGACTTCGTCATCAGCGCCCTCCGCCAGAACACCGACCTCTCGGTGAACATGAACTACGTCCGCTTCGAGGGCGTGGTCGAGGAGGGGCGGTCCCTGGTCATCAAGGTGATCTACTGCAACCGCTCGGCCGAGGACCTGAAGATCGTGCTGCCGAACCGCAGCGAGGTCCACTTCCCGAGTGGCGACACCATCCGCCTCCTCATCACCCGGAAATATCAGCTCAAGGCGCTCGCAGCCGCGCTGGGCAAGGCCGGCCTGTTCGTCGAGAGCGAGGCGTTCACGCAGTTCCAGGCGTACGAGCGGGCCCGCCGGTTCGGCATGGACCTCATGCTCCTGTCGAGCAGCGACGCCGGCAACGGCCACGACACCGCCGCTCGGGACGTCTTCCGCCGCCCCGGCGCATGACGAGCGGACGTCCCCGCGCGGCGCGTCTGCCGTCGTGGCTGACCGCACCCCGCACCTGGATCATGGCGGTCACCGCCGGCAGCCTGACGGTGGCCTTCGTGGTCAGCGCGGTCTGGTGGAGCCGGTCGGCCGGCACGTCGCGCTTCGAGCCGGCCGTGCAGATCCTGGGCCTGCTCGGCGGCATCACCGGCATCGTCGCCGAACGGTGGGCAGCGGGCCGGGAGCGGCGCGCGGAGGCCCTCCAGGCCATCGGCGAGGAACTGCACGACAACCGGAAGACCCTCGCCTCCCCGCCCTTCGCCATCGGAACCGCGCAGCCGGCACGCCGGCAGGTCTACCCCCGGATGAGCCTGTCGGCGGTGAACGCCGCCCTCTCCTCGGCGGTGCTGTCCCCACGCCGCGACGAGGCACTGGCCGGCCTGCTCCACGACTGGCGCAACGAAGCGGAGATCTTCAACCACCAGCTCTCCCTCGCCGAGATCCTGGCCTTCACCAACGGATCCGACGACGTGCTCCGTGACCTCTATCAGGGGCTGCACAGCGCGGACGGTCCACTGGAGCGGATGCAGGAACACCTCGCCGGCCTGCTGGCCAGCCCCCCGCTTGCCGCGGCCACGCTCCGGGCGCGCGACCCCGGGGATGCCGCCGGCCCTCGATAGCCACCGCCGCCGATCCGTGCGGCGTCCGAAAAGGATTGCGGGGCGGCGGTAGCATGCACCGGGGGTAGCCAAGGCTGCCGCCAACGTGACGATCGGGCGGGCACCAATGTGCCGGGCCCGGACATCAGGAGAGCCGGACACGCGGGGGAGACCATGTTCGAGCGGCTGGGCAGATTCGTCGTGGGCAAGGCGTGGTGGGTGATCGCGGGCTGGGTGATCGCGGCCGCCGCCATCATCCTCACCACGCCGTCGCTGAGCGACATCACCTCCGCCGACCAGGAGAGCTTCCTGCCCCGCTCGTATGAGTCCGTGCAGGCCACGGAGCTCGGGCAGAAGGCGTTCCCGCAGCAGGCCGCCGCCACGGCGACGATCGTCGTCAAGCGCGCCGACGGGCAGAAACTCACACCCGCCGACGAGGCGAAGGTGGGCCAGGTCGCCCAGTCGCTCAAGGCCCGGAACATCCCGAAGACGTCCGGCTACCTGACCGGCCCGCCGGCCGTGGCGCCGGACAAGTCGGTGCAGGTGGTCAACGTCGGGCTCGAGGCCACCGCCCCCGACGACCCGGCGCTGCTCAAGGCCGTACGCGACCTGCGGGCCGCCCTCGGCCCGGAGTTGGCCGGCAGCGGGCTGACCGCCGGCGTGGCCGGCGACGTGGCGAGCTTCGTCGACAACGAGGACACCTTCAACAGCGCCTTCGCCGTGGTCGGCGTCGCGACGATCATCCTGATCATCGGACTGATCTTGATCATCTTCCGCAGCCCCATCGCGGCGCTGCTGCCCGTCGTGGTCGTCAGCCTGGTCCTGACCATCACCACCGGGCTCGTCGCCGCGGCCGGCAAGGCGTTCGACCTCAACGTGAGCCAGGACCTGCAGACGATCCTGCTGATCGTGCTGTTCGGCATCGGCACCGACTACATCCTGTTCCTGCTCTTCCGCTACCGCGAACGGCTGCGCGCCGGCGACGACAAGCGCACCGCGATGATCGTCTCCGTCCAGCGCGTCGGCGAGGTCATCACCTCGGCCGCCGGAGCCGTCATCGTCGCGTTCCTCGTGCTGCTGCTGGCCTCGCTCGGCTTCTTCGGCTCGCTCGGCCCGGCGCTCGCCATCGCCGTCGCCGTCATGCTGATCACCTCACTGACCCTCATCCCGGCCGTCGTCTCACTGCTCGGCCGGTACGTCTTCTGGCCGTCCAAGGCGTGGCAACGTACCCCCAAGGCCACCCTGTCCCGGCGCCTCGGCACCGCCGTCGGCCGCAAGCCCGCGCTCGTCGCGGCGGCCTCCGGCGCCCTGCTGGTCGCGCTCGCCGCGGGGGTGCTCGGCTACAAGGCCGACTACGACTTCAGCTCCGGCTTCCCGCAGGACACCGAGTCGGCGAAGGCCGCCGCCGACCTGCAGCGTGGCTTTGCCGCCGGCGCCCTGGCCCCGACGGAGGTCTACCTGACCACCGGCAACGGAACGCCGCTGACCGAGCAGCAGGTCACCGACTTCGCGGCGGCCGCGGCGAAGGCACCGGGAGTGGGGCAGGTGCAGCCGCCGGAGCGCAGCAGCGACCCGAGCGTGGCGCGGGTCAACCTGCTGTTGAACGAGAACCCGGTGTCCAACGAGGCGATCACGCTCGTCCGCGACGACCTGCGGTCCGCCCTGCACGAGGCAGCCCCGTCCGGCACCAAGGCGCTGGTCGGCGGGACGACCGCGATCTTCGCGGACATCAACTCGGCCAACAACCGCGACCTGTCGGTGATCCTGCCGGTGGCGGCGGCGCTGATCGCGCTCATCCTCGCGCTGCTGCTGCGCAGCCTCGTCGCGCCGATCTACCTGGTGATCGCGGTGCTGCTCAACTTCGCGGCGACGCTGGGGGCGACGGTCTATCTCTTCCAGGGGCTCCAGGGCAAGCCCGGCGTGACCTTCCAGCTGCCGATCATCCTGTATCTGTTCGTGGTGGCGATCGGGACGGACTACAACATCCTGATGATCGCGCGGCTGCGGGAGGAGGCCCGGGAGGGCAACGAGCCGCACGAGGCCGCCGCTATCGGGGTGGAGCATGCGGGGCCGACCGTTGCCGCGGCCGGGCTGATCCTGGCCGGGACCTTCGGGGTGCTGATGCTGGCGCCGATCTCGTTCCTGCAGCAGATGGGGTTCGCGGTGGCGATCGGGATCGTGCTGTCGGCGTTCGTCATGTCGATGTTCTTCGTGCCGGCGTTGACGGCGCTCATCGGGCACAAGGCGTGGTGGCCGGGGCATGGGGACGAGCGGCGCGTTGACGGGCCGCAAGCGCCGCCGGAGCCGGCGAGCGTGGCGAGCGCGTAGCGGTCGGCTCGGGCGTCGCGAGACCGGCCGTACGGGTTCCGATTGAGCCGACGCCGGTACGCCAGTGCGGTGCAACCGGACCCGGCGTGCGGGCGTCTCACGGAGGTGGAGACAGCGGGGATGCGTCGGCGCCGGGTACTGCCGTGGATCACGGTCGCGGCTCTGCTCGGCGGTTGTGGGTCCGCCGGGAACAGCCCCGCCGTCGACCCGCTCGACGGGCTGCGCCAGCAGGCAGGCGGCGCCCTGACCCGGTACGACCAGGCGGTTCGCGCTGCGGGAGGTGCCCCCTTCGTTCCGGTGGGGGAGCTGACCCGCCAACTCGGCGACTGGGAGCCGGCGAGCGGGTCCTACAAGGAGACCCTGTCGGCCGGCCGCGTCGAGGCTGCCACGACGCTGCCCGAGTCGCCGAAGTCGGCTGGCACCATCGTCTGGGCCAACGGCACCCGTCATGATGTGCCGTTGATCTCGGCGGGCGGGGCGTTGGCGCAGCTGCGCGCTTCGGGAACGGGCGACTGTTCCGGCTGCGCGCCGCTCAAGCTCACCGGGGCTCGACTGACCACGATGACGGTCCCAACCACCCGCGGCCCGGCGACCGCCCCGGCGTGGGAATACACCCTCGATGGAACGACCGTGCGGCTGGCGCGAGTGGCGGTGGATCCCTCGGCCATCGTCCGGGTGACCCCACCGCCCTGGGACGCCGATCACCCACACGAGGGGCTGGCGATCGAGTCAGCGACCACCAGCACCGCGAGCAACGAAATGACCGTCACCTTCACCGGCGCGCCCGGCTTCAGCAGCAAGGCGTGCGGGGCCGACTACAGCGCTATCGCGGTCGAGTCGGACCTGGCGGTCGTCGTGATCGTCATCGAGTACCGGCACGCCAAGGACGAGGTATGCCTGGCCATCGGAGCGCCGCGCAACGCCACCCTCAAGCTCTCACGACCATTGGGGGAGCGGGCGGTCCTGGAGGTGACGCAGGGCCTGCCGGTGGAGCTGACCATCACTGGCTGACCGTCAAGTTGTCCCGGCTCGGTGCCGGACTTCCCCGCCCAGCGTTCATGTGGTGGCCGCCGGCGTGAGCAGCTACCGCTCCCGGATGTACGAAATCTGGGTGGGTACCGGGCCGCCATAGATCTTGACTGGTGGTAAGACGGCGACGACGCTGTGTGTAGCTGCGGCAGCCGGGGGTGACCTACCCCGACGCCTCGACTGCGCGGCCTTCTGGATCACTGCGCCGGAAGGACTCTCATGAGGAGTACAGGAAGATCCCACGGACCGCGCCGATTCCTCGCCCTGATCGCCCTACCGCTGGCACTCGCCGTCAGCACACCCGGCCTCGCCAGCCCGAGCACGGACAACGCCGTGGCCCCCGACCGGTCGTCGACCGGCGAACAGAACGGCGTCGGCCTGATGCGCATCGTCGTCGCCGACAAGTCGGGCATCGACCGCCTCAACCAACTCGGCGTCGACCTCGCCGAGTACACCAAGCCCGTCGACAACGGCATCGAGGTGCACGCCATCCTCAGCCCCGAGGAGAGCCAGGCGCTGCGCGACAAGGGCTTCGACGTGCAGGACGCCATCTCCGACCAGGGCGACTACGCGCAGAACATGGCCGAGCGCGCCGCCGCCATCCGCGCCGCGACGGCTACGACCGCCGCCACCGACACCCTCACCGTGCTGCGGGCCGAATGGTTCACCAGCCTCGACAACCAGCTCTTCCTCAACATCGAGGTGAAGTCGAGCGCCGGCACCGACTCGACGACGGTGCTCACGGCGAGCTGGGACGGCGGACCCGGCACGGAGATCGGCTCCGGCGGCACCGCCACCATGTCCCGGTTCACCGACGCCGGCCAGTACATGTACCACCGGTTCAGCAACCCGGTCCCCATCACCGCCGCACCGGTGAAGGCCACCATCACCAGCAACAAGGGCGGGTCGGCCACGGTCGACGTCGCGAAGTGGCTGGGCAGCCCGCGCAAGAATCCCGGCAAGCACCCGTACGTGTCGGACTTCGTCGACCACTACATGGACCCGACCGAGGTCACCGCGCGGTTCACCGGCCTGGCCGCGGAGTTCCCGAGGCTGACCGAGCTGATCGACCTGCCCTACAAGACGAACGGCTACCGGCGCCAGGCACAGGCCCAGTTCGGCACCGCCGCGGCCAGCACCGTCTACGTCACCTCGACCGCGTACGGCTCAGAGGGCGGCAACGACATCACCGTGTCGCTGGTCAACCCGGGCACGACGAACGCCCCGCTGACGGTCAGCGTCTCTGGCAAGGCCGTCACGGTGCGCCTGGCCACCGACGGCTCCGGGGCGATCACCAGCACGGCGGCGCAGGTCGTCGCCGCGGTCAACGGCAACGCCGACGCGGCCAAGCTGCTCACCGCCAGCACGTACCGGGGCAACGCCGGCACGGGCGTCGTGGCCGCGGCTCCGGTGACCATGCTGACCGACAACCTGAAGGCGCCAGCGAGCGTGTCCCGCGAGCCGTTCCAGATGAAGGTGCTGCGCATCGGCAAGCACCGCGACGGCTCGAAGGTCGGCGTCTTCCTCTACTGCCAGGAGCACGCCCGGGAATGGGTGACCCCGCTGGTCTGCGTGGAGTCCGCCGAGCGGCTGCTGCGCAACTACGCCAAGGACCCGAACACCCGCAAGATCGTCGACGACCTGGACATCTTCATCCTGCCGGTCGTCAACCCCGACGGCGCGCACTACAGCATGTACGACTACAACATGCAGCGGCGGAACATGACCAACTACTGCCCGACGTCCAACGCGGACCCGGGCCGCCGCAACGCCTGGGGCGTCGACATCAACCGGAACTTCTCGGTCGGCTCCGTCTTCGACGGCTACGTCGGCGCGTCGGCGACCAGCTGCACCAGCGACACCTTCGCCGGGCCGAACGAGCTGTCCGAGCCGGAGGCGCGCAACGAGGTCTGGCTGGTCGACCACTTCCCGAACATCAAGCTCTCGATGAACACACACTCCTACGGCGGGTACTTCATGTGGCCGCCGGGGGCATACAAGGCCGAGGGGCGCGAGGTGCTGCCGCGGGTGGACCAGGGCACCGAGGCGTACTTCTGGACCTCCTCGGACTACATCCTGTCCCGGGTCCAGGAATACCGGGGCACGGCCATCTGGCCGGGCCGCACCGGACCGGTGACCGACGTGCTGTACTCGGCGGCCGGCAACAGCGCCGACGAACACTGGTACAACCGGGGCATCATCGGCTGGGACTTCGAGGTCGGCGCGGACATCTACAACCCGGCGACCGGGCGGTTTAGCGCGGTCGGCTTCCAGCCGCCGTTCGCCGAGGGGCATGAGGAGGCGATGGAGTTCGCCAACGGCAACATCGCGATTCTTGAGGTGGCCCGGGCGTACGCGACGGACAAGATCCAGCCGAAGACGTCGCTGAAGGTCGTTAAGCAGGAGGTGGGAGCGACGGGGTTCACGTTCAGCACCAGTGAGCCGGCGAACGTGTACTACACGCTGGATGGCAGCCGGCCGACGTACAGCTCGCCCAAGCTGGCGCTGGCGGGTATGCGTGAAGGGGTCCAGAACATCACCGTGAACAGCGACACGACGGTGAACTGGTTCTCGATCGACATCGCCGGCAACGTGGAGAGCAACTACAAGCCGGACGGACAGGGCAGCAACTACAACAAGCAGCGAGTGGCCGTTCAGTAGGCGATTTACCGCTCGAACGCTGGTGGCCGTCGACTGCGGGTCGGCGGCCACCAGCCTGTGGAATGCCGGGTCAGTTCTAATCGGCTGACGTCGCGCCTACCGGAGTTTGGGCGCAGGCCGCTGCGGCACGGCCGCGCAGTCATCGCTCCACTGGTAGCAACCGAGCGTGTGCCCGTTGAGCGGCGCGGAGCCCGGAGAGCTGGCTGTGAAACGCGCTATGACGGTTCTGGTCGAGGTTGAGCGGCAACACGCACGAACGGATCAACTCCTCCTCAAGCTTCCATGGCTGGTCCGTCACCGTCCATACGACCCGGGCGTGCTCGGCCATCCAGGCGGTGAGGCGCTTCTCGCCCTCTCGGCCAAATGTCATCCGGATGCCGCTACCGACCCGTCGCAGGCCAATCCCAAGCTCTTCCGAGAGGAGCGAGCCGAGCGTCAGGCGTAATGTCGAACCGGCCGCGTTGCCTCGGTAGTGATAGCGGATCCGGCTGCGGATCGTCTCTCGGCTCCGAGGGCGCCCGTTGCCCGGTGGCGCCTTCGGCGAGATCCCGACGTAGAGCAGCACCGCTCCATCCTGCGTGTGGCACCCGGAGGTCGGTACCAGGGGCGGCGGCGACGTGAAGTACCAGCCGTAGACACCTGGAGCCGCGGGTATCGGGCAGTCGCGCCCGCGGACCTCCTCAGCCCGGAACAGTCGGGAGGGACGAAGCAGAGCCTCCTCTGGAATCACAAGCGCTCCCTCGTCGGCATCACGCGGCGATCGCCCGAGCGGCGGCATACATGTCGGCGGGGAGCACATGCTGCAGCCGCCAGAGGATCCGCATCGGCCGGTCGCCGCTGTGCTCCTGGTACGTCATCGGCCCGGCGTACAGATAAGGCGGCGCGCCCAGGTCGCGGTCGGCGAGCTTGGTCTCCCGAAGAAACAGGTGAACCGTCGACCCGCGCTCGGCGTGGTGGATGTAGCGCTGCCCGGTCGCCGAGGCCGACGACGTGGTGCTCTGCGACTCCCACTGGAACAGGCGGTCGGTGATAGCCCGGTCGGCGTACATCGTTGTAGGGGAGTAGTGCTCCTCGGACTTGACCAGGGTGACGAAGAAGAGGTCGGCCTGCTCGTCCGGCAGCCATTTCACCCCCTCGCGCAGCGACCCCGGGTTCGCCATGCCGAAGGCTGCGCACGCCTCGTTCCGGCTGTAGCGGGCGTGCACCCGCAGCGGCACCCGGTCCGACAGCGGATCCACCGTCACCCGGTGGATCCGGTCTCGCAGCACCTCCGCAACCTGGCGCAGCTCCGCGCAGCGCGCCGGCTCCGCCCAGAGCCGCTTCAGCCGGGCGTCGCGCTCGGTCAGCGGCACCGACGGCCCCCACAGGCTGAAATGCAGCATGTCGAGTAGCCGCCCGCCGCCGGACTGCTCGCCGCTTGCGACCCGAGCGAGGAGGCTGAGCCGGTCGGCGTCGTCGATGTGCAGTATCCGCCCGATGGCGCGGCCGAGCTCGCGGTCGTCCTGCCCGCCGGTCGAGGTATCGATCCCCGCAAGGCGCCGCAGCCCCGCCCACCCGCCGACACTCGCCGACCGGTAGACGTCTTCGATGTCCAGGCCGGTCTCGTGCAGGAACTCGGCCAGGCTCACATCACCGAGCTGCCGCAGCTCTGCCACAAGGCCGTTCTTCGAGGTCGGCAGCGCTGACTTTAGGTTGGCGAGCACGAGCTCCTTCGCCACCCGGTCCAGCTCAACGTGGCAGCCACTCGGCAGCGACGGGAAGTCATCACGGACGGCGGCCTCGACGGCCCGCCGGCTGACTCCGGTCAGTGCCCGCCAGCGCAGGTCGAACCGGAAGTTCGAGTTCTGCCCGCCGATGAAGTCGAGCACGGTCAGGCAGGGCTTGTCGTCGTCGAGGCGCAGGCCGCGGCCGAGCTGCTGCAGGAAGATTGTGGCGCTCTCGGTGGGGCGCAGCATGAGGATCGTGTCGACCATCGGCAGGTCGACGCCCTCGTTGAACAGGTCGACGGTGAACAGGACCCGCAGCTCACGGTTGCGAAACGCGGTCAGCAGCGCCTGCCGCCCGGCGGGGCCAACCCGCGAGGTCACCGCCGCCGACGGTACGCCGTGCTCGGTGAACCAGTCGGCCATGAACTCGGCGTGCCCGATGCTCACGCAAAACCCAAGCGCCCGCATCCGCCCGACGTCGGCGGTGTCGCGAACTGCCCGCAGGATCATCCGCGCTCGGGCGTGGTTGCCGGTGTAGACGCCGTCCAGCTCGGCCGGGTCGTACCCCTGCCCGCGCTTCCAGCGCAGCTGCGACAGGTCGACGTCGTCGTGCAGGCCGAAGTACTGGAACGGCGCCAGCAACTGCCGTTCGAGGGCCTCCCACAGGTGCAGCTCCACCGAGGCGCGGCCGTCGAACCACCGGCGCACGTCGCCGCCGTCGCTGCGGTCGGGGGTCGCGGTCAGCCCCAGCAGTACGCGCGGCTGCAGCCGCTCCAGCAGCCGCGCGTACGTTGGCGCCTCGGCGTGGTGAAACTCGTCGACGATCACCATGTCGTACGCCTCGGGGTCGATCTCCTGCCGATGCAGCGACTGGATCGAGGCGAAGACATACTTCCAGTCCTGAGGCCTATCGCCGCCGACGAGGGTCTCCCCGAAGCTGCCGTCTCCCATCACCTGGCGGAACACCGAGCGGCTCTGCCGCAGGATCTGCTCCTGATGGGCTACGAACAGCAGCGAGTCGACGTGGCCGGCCTTGCGGAGCCGGCGGTAGTCCAGCGCGGCCACCACGGTCTTGCCGGTGCCGGTCGCCATCACCACCAGGTTCCGCCAGCGGCCGTGCACCAGCCGCTCGGCGTCCAGGTCGTCGAGGATCTCCTGCTGGTACGGAAACGGCCGGACGTCCAGGTTCGCGATCTCCGTCGGTGCCTCGTCGGGGCGCTCGCCGCGCAGGGCGATGCGTAGCCGGTCGGCGTCCTTCACGGGGTCGTACGCCTCGAAGGCCGAGTCATTCCAGTAGTCGGTGAACGTCGCCTCAAAGGTGTCGATGACGTGCGGCTGTTCCAGGTTGGAGATGCGGACGTTCCACTCCACGCCGTCCACCAGAGCGGACTTGGAGAGGTTCGACGAGCCGACGTACGCGGTGGTGGTGCCGCTGGTGCGGCGGAACAGCCACGCCTTGGCGTGCAGCCGGGTGGTCCTGGTCTCGTACGACACCTTGATGTCGGCGCCTAACTCGGCCAGCCGGTCCAGGGCCCGCTGGTCGGTCGCGCCCATGTACGTCGTGGTGATGACCCGCAGCCGACCGCCGCGGGCGATCAGGTCGCGGATCGCCGGCTCGATGATGCGCAGGCCGTGCCACTTGATGAACGCGCAGAGCAGGTCCACCTCGTCGGCGGAGGCCATCTCGTGGGTGACCTCATGACCGATGCGGGGTTGGTGGCGGCCGTTCACCAGCAGTGCGCCGCTGGAAAGCGGGGTGGTGGGGCGTTGCGGGAACGCCGGCGCGGCGGGTGGGGTCGGCGGGACCGTGATGGCGTGCAGCAGGCGCTGGGCGTCGGCGACCTGGTCGTCTGCGCCGACAGCGCGCGGCTCGGCCTGCCCGATGCTCTCGGCGATGCGGTTGGCCAGCTCGACCTGGCGGGCGAGCTTGTCATCACCACCGCCGACAGCGAGCAGCGCACGCCGGGCCAGCGTCGCGATGTGCCGGGCCAGTACGTCGTGCGCATCGGCCGGGTCGAGCTTGTCGTGCTGGACTAGGGCGGGGTCTACGTGCTGGAGGCGTTCGGCGAGCTGTTGGGTGATCAGGTGTTCGTAGATACCCCGGTCAAGATCAGTCACGCTGCGAAGGCTAACCACCACACGGGCCAACGCGCTGCCCCAAGCCGAGCGGTAGAGGCTACGACCTGAGGACCCCATCAAGGCCCCGAGCAGCCCGAATGGCACTGTCATCGACTCGATAGTTGTCCAGTAGCAATATCAACATCCGGGGCTATTGACATGGCAATGAGGCCAGCTCGGTCGGGCCGAATGGATGACTGCTCAGGGGTCCCGATGCCGGGACTCCTGGCGGTAGGGTCCGGGAACCGTCAGTGGGAAGTGGGGGTGACGGTGCTTACCGAGTTGGCGCTGTCGCCTGGGGGCGGGGCGGAGCGCGTGGGGGCGTCGGTCGTTGGTGACCTGCGCTTCGGTGAACATTGGGACGTGGTGGTCGGCTTGCCTCCCGGCGCCGGCAAGCCGACCCTCGTCGTGCACGGCCATCGCGCTGGCCGCCGCCGGCGAGCCGCTGATCGGCATCGCGGAACGACGACGCCGCTTTCAGGACGAGCGTGACGCTTCTCAAGCCTCGCTAGATCTCGCTACGTCTTCGCCTAGGAGATCCGAGGACCCGATGGGCTGGCGGCCCACGAAGACCGATGTTGCCGCGAGGATCGATGAAGGAGGGAAAGAGTTGTCGCGGGCGAGCGAGGCACTAGCCGATCAGGAACGGGCGTGGAGGCGGCGGCTCCGAGCGGTGTCGCTGGCCTGTGAGTTGGACGTACCAGAAGAAGCAGTCCGTACCGCGCTGCAGAACCTTGGCAAGCTTTACAGGGATCTCACCCATCCCGAGCGGCGAATTCTGTTGTTCGACCGCCTGCCGGCATGCGTGGTGGTCGGGTTGTCGGGCATCGGCGCGGTCGAATATAAACAGGGAACCTTCTGGCGCGCCGTCAGCCATGAGATGGGCGTCCGTCTCGAGACCGATGACCAGCGACTGCTTGGGGAAGCGTTCCGCCGAGGGCTTGACCGGTTCGACATGGCCCGTTTCACGGACTTTTCGCGGGTCAACGTCGACGAGATCCTCATGCATTCAGGTGTGCCCCTGTCCTGCCTCGCCGATTTTCTCCACGCACTACTGCGTCAGCAGGCGCGGGACCCAGACGTCCTCACGCCCGCGGAGTTCATGGAGTGGGCGACCGGTCCAGGCTGGGAGTCCCGGTTGTATGACCTGGGAAAGCCGCTACAGAACCTGCTCCGGCACGGCGGCGCTTACGTCGAAGACCTGGTCGACCGGTGCCTGGAACTGGTGGATCGGCTTCGGGAGCCGGTCTTCGTAGCCGATGGCCTGCAGTTGCCGGAAAGTTTGGTCAGAGAGGCAGTTCGTCTCGCCGAGTCGGATCTGCTCAACCTGTCGGCGGTTCGGGAGACTGGCGCGGGACTGGGAACCCGCCCCCGCCTTTTCCTGGACCCGTACGGAAGCGGCCTCACACTCTGGTTACCTCCGATACCTGACACGGCGAGCGGCGAGGTGACATGGGACCTCGTCTTCGGTGGTGAACCGCAACGGGTGCGAAGTCGCTCCTTCCACCCAGGAACAATGGACACCGCTCCGGCTGTCAGCGTGCCTCTACCACAGCCGATCCGGCAGGTTGATATCAATCTGCGCGGATACGACCTGAGCCTCGTGCTGCCGGTCGTGGACCCGGACGACCCGCTGATGGTGTTCACGGATGAAGGACGGCGAGTTCCGGCGTCGGCTGCGTTGCCCCCCACGTCGGTCTGGCTCATGTACCCGGCGGCCAAAGATGGGTCTGAACCGGTCGAGTTCGTTGGCACTCCGCTACACGGGGAGGAGCCGCCCGCTCCGTACGGCTGGGAGCAGTGGCAGCTGCGCCAGGTCAACCTGGCCGAGGTGACGCGCCTTCGGCTCGACGACAAACCCTGGCGCAACGTCGAAGGGGGTCGGCGCCCGAAGCTGGAGGTTTCGCCTCCGCTTCCGTGCGTGCGTAGCTCGCTTGACGCCCCCATCTGGGCCGAGGCGCCGCTCTTGCTCCTGCCCGGCGAAGACGGCATGACAACTGGCTGGACGATCCGTGTTCGCCGCCCCGGCTCTGCTCAAGTCCTCTCGGTCAGAGACATCCAGGTGGGTGAGGACACGCGAATCGACCCGTGGGCAGATGTGAAACGTCCCCTCATCGGGGCGTATGAAATCACCGTACGAGGACCGCTGGGCCGTGGCGTCTCGCACAAGTTCGCGTTCGCGGAAGGCCTGACTACGTCGTGGACGCCGGCGTGGCGAGAGCTGCGTTATACCGGCCTGCGCCCTTGCACTGTCACGCCCAACGCTGTTGACCCCGAACTCCACGTCACCCCTACCGCTGTTCGACTGGCGTCCGATGAGCCATACGCGACCTTTCTCGTCAGTGCGCACGGCGAGGACGGCGCCATCAAGGTCACCCCGCCTCACTTGGCTGTTCAGGCCGCGGGTGGGGGCACCAGGGCTGCCTGGTCGGTACATCCACTCCGCCTGGAGACCGAAACCATCGGCGAGACGCGACTGATGGTCCGCTTACCGGGGGAGATGCGAGCCGAGCTCGTTGTTGTCGATGGCGTTGACCCGGTCCAGCGGATCGGGTCCAGCGCTAAGGCTCCTCCCGGGATAGCCCGGTTCGAACTGGCACGCATCGCCGAAACAGTCCAGCGCCTTGGCACCGTGGAACTCAAAGTCGAGCTGGAGGGCCTCCAGTTCCCCGTGGCGAGGTGCGTACCTCGTAGCCTCGCCAGCGGCGTGAGCGTCGACAACGAGGGTGGCTGCCTTGTGGTGGAGGGCGGCGTCGTTGCCGAGGGGTTGACGGCTGGCATCTATCTGCCGTCCGCCCCCTGGCGCGAGGCCCACGTTGTTGCGATAGGCGACGACTTCCGTACGCCTCCCTTGCCGGACGGCCTCAGATGGGCGGGGAATCTGGTCGTTCATCTGCGAATCGAGGACCCGTGGATCCCGCAGGAGTGGCCTCGGTGGCCCGAGGCGTCCAACACGTTCATCATTCGCGGCCGAGAGTGGCGGGACATCGGCGGCGACAGCGACGAGGCTGCGCTGTCGCGATATCTTGCGGGCGCTGGGCCGCTGCCTAACTCGTCGGGCGTTATCAAGCTGGCGTTCGACCTCTACCAACGCGCGGACGACGTCAAGGGAATCGGAATCCATGGAGACCTCCGCGCCGTTGCCGCGACGCTTCTCGCCGCAGATCCTCGTGCGGCCTTAGCCTCCATACTTCAAGAGCGCCTGTCACCGTCGGTGACGGTGGCTCCGGTCGTGAGCTCCGGTCTCGTCATGCTCGCGCCCCAGCGCTACCTCTCTGACGACGATGAGATTGTGTTGTGGGGCCTCAGCCCGGTCGCGGCTGCCGTCGCCTCCGCACATCAGCTCGGGACGATGACGGTCCGCTCAGCGCTGTACGAGCGAATCGCAGGGGTGTGTGGCGCCCAGATGGTCGATGCCTTGCTCATGGCCGACCAGGATCCGTACGCCGGCGTCGGCGCGTTCGGTGCCGAGGCCGAGCACCTTGCTGCGATGGAAGCCGAGCAGTTGGATGCGCTCTGGTCGGCTGCTCCGGTCGTGCCGGGTGGAATTCTCGACGGTGACGAGCGCTGGAGTGCGGCGCGCGAGCTGTTCGACGCTCGACTTCGGCCCGGCCTGGTCAGCCTCGCAGGTAAGACGGAACGACAGCTGCGGCTGCTCGTGCGCTCTCTCGAGCGCGTCGGCGGACCCGAACTCGGGGCGGCCGTACGCGCTCGTGAACAGGGCCCGGGATGGCGTTCGCTGCCCGCGCTGTCGATCGCGTTGTGTCTCGCGTCGAGGCTTGCCGCGCGAGGGCACGAACCGCTGGTGACCGACATGCCGCGGCTAATCAAGGGCCACGGTGTACTCGCCCGACGCGCGCCTCGGCTGACCACCGTCGACGTCGTACTGGCCGAACTCCTCGTGACGGGATTGGACCTATGAGCAAGCTCGACCCCATCGCGACGACCAAGGCGATGGTGGACGCGTACCAGCGGTACCTGCACACCCTGATCGAACCTCGCGACCCAAAACTCGCCCGCGCGCTGGACGCGGCGATCGCCGCAGCGATCCAGGACGGCGTGACGAAAGGGCCAATCCTGGAGGTGACCCCGCCATACGCCCAGGGACGGTCGCTCCGTGAGCTGATCGGGGAAGGGGTGCTCCACCCGGAGTTCGCCAGTTTGGCCGGGGGGCTTCCGCTGGACCGGCCGCTCTACGTCCACCAGGAGCAGGCCCTTCGGAAGACGACCCAAGGCCGTAGCCTCGTCGTGGCAACAGGCACCGGCTCGGGGAAGACCGAGAGCTTCCTGATCCCGATCCTCAATCAGCTCATCGCTGAACGGGCAGCGGGCACCCTCGGGCCCGGAGTTCGCGCGCTGCTGCTCTACCCGATGAACGCCCTGGCGAATGACCAGATGAAACGCCTCCGGGTGCTGCTCCGCGACATGCCCGACATCACCTTCGGCCGTTACACCGGGGACACGAAGCACACCATCCGGGCTGCCACCAGTGTCTTCGAGCAGCAGAACCCAGGAGAGCCACGGGTCCCGAACGAGTTGCTCAGCCGCGAAGAGATGCGGGCAAAGCCGCCCCACATCCTGCTGACCAACTACGCGATGCTGGAGTACCTGCTGCTGCGCCCGCTGGACATGGACCTGTTCGAGGGGGACTTCGCCGGTAAGTGGCGGTTCATCGTTGTGGACGAGGCGCACGTATACGACGGTGCCCGGGGCGCCGAGCTCGCCATGCTGCTGCGCCGCCTTCGAGACCGCGTGGCACGAGATGGCGTGATGCAATGCATCGCAACCAGCGCCACGGTCGGAGGCGACCCGGCTGCAGCCGCTCACTTCGCCTCGTCGCTGTTCAACGTCCCGTTTGAGTACGACGCGACGGACGCCTCTCGGCAGGACGTCGTCGGCGCCACCAGAATCGACCACCCTCGGGGCCAAGACTGGGGGCCGATGCCAAGCGCTGCGTATGCACGCCTACTTGATGCCGATGATCCAGCGGCCGGGATTCTCGCCCATGCAGCCAAGGCTGGCTTCACTACCAGCGATCCTGGCCAAGCCCTGGCGCACGAGCAGCGGGTCATGCGCCTACGCAGCCTGTTGGCTCGAGGGCCGGTGCCGCTGCCTGACGTCGCCCGGGCACTGCTGCCCGCAGACGAGGAGGCCATTTCCGTGACGGCCGCCCTCGTCGCGCTAGCGAACTCAACACGCGACAAGACGGAGACGCCCGTGTTGTCCGCCCGATACCACCTCTTTGCCCGAGCGACAGAAGGAGCTTTTAGCTGCCTGGGGGGCAACGGCCCGCACGTCAGCTTGAACCGACGTGAACGCTGCGACTGCGGCGACGCCAGCTTTGAGTTTGGATGCTGCCGCCGCTGCGGCACGGTCTACCTCTCGGGGGCGCTGGAGCGAGTAGGCGCGAATAGGATCTTCAGGTCCCGTCGCACTTTCGATGAGCGCCGGGTGTGGCTGGCCCTGGCTGACGTGCTGAGTGCGGGAGCTGACGAGGACGACCTCACCCTGAACCCGCTCAAGGCGGTCGCCGGGGACGAAGGTGGGCTTTGCCCACGATGCGGCACCTTCAAGGTGGGACCGGCGGGCACCTGTCCGGCCGAGGGCTGCACCGGAGCCGAGATGCGGTCCGTGCGATTCATCAAGGACGGACAGGAAGAGCTGACGTCCTGCCTCACCTGCGGCGGCCGGGCCTCATCGCTGGTTCGGCTGTTCCAGACCGGCAACGAGGCTGCGGTCTCCGTCCTGGCGACCGCCCTTTACCAACTGTTGCCACCAGCACCCGAGATGGAACAGGCGAACCGGCCGGGTGGCGGTCGGAAGCTACTGCTGTTCAGCGACAGCCGACAAGCGGCGGCGTACTTCGCGCCTTACCTCGACCAGTCCTACGGCCGCCTCCAACGACGGCGGCTGCTGTACCGCGGCATCCTCAAAAGCCTCGCCGTTGACGGCGATGTGCGGCTCACTGACGTGGTCACGCATGCCGCTGCTGAGGCCAACCAGTTCGGCGTCTTTGAGACGTACGACTCCAAGCAGGCTCGGGAACGGAAGGTTGCGCTCTGGGCCCAACAGGAAATCATCGGCCTTGATGAGCGGCTGAGCCTTGAAGGGTCGGGTCTTGTCCGCTGGAGGATGTGGCGAGATCCTGCCTGGCAAGCCCCGTCACCTTTGCGGGCGCTTGGTTTGTCAGAGGACGAAGTCTGGGACTTGCTGAACGAATTGGTGCGCTCGGTCCGCACGCAGGGCGTCGTGGCGCCCCTTGAAGGCGTAGATCCACGTGACGAGGCTTTCGACCCGCGGCGGGGACCCATCTACATCCGTGAGACGGGGGCGGAAGCCAAGCGGAAGGTGATCAGCTGGAGTCCGACCAGCGGCGTGAATAGGCGACTGAACTACCTGACCCGGCTGCTCGCCCGGCTTGGGTCACCCACCGACCCGGCCGCATTGCTCCAGGGCACCTGGAGGTTCGCCACTCAAGGTCCTCCCAAGGTGTGGTTCCGCACGACCAACGACGCCAAGCTTGGTGTGGTGCACCAACTAGAGCCGCGTTTGCTGATGTGTGAGTCGGCGGAGGGCGCAACCCTGTGGCAGTGCACGGTGTGCCGGAAACTCGTACCCGTCGGGGTGCGTGGGGTGTGTCCGACGATGAACTGCAACGGGGAGTTGCTGCCTTGGACGTTGCCGGCTGTCGAGGTGGACGGCGATCACTACCGGGCCATCTACCGGTCGATGAAGCCAATCCCGCTCGCAGTACGTGAGCACACCGCTCAGTGGAGGGGCGAGCAGGCGGCGGAGATCCAGCAGCAGTTTGTCCGTGGCGAGATCAACGCGCTGTCGTGTTCTACGACATTCGAGCTCGGCGTGGACGTCGGTGAGCTTCAGGCCGTCCTGCTTCGAAACGTCCCGCCAGCTACCGCCAACTACGTACAGCGTGCGGGGCGCGCTGGGCGACGAACCGACTCGGCCGCACTGGTGGCCACCTACGCACAGCGAAGGTCCCACGACCTGTCGAGGTTCGCAGAGCCTAGCCAGATGATCGCCGGGCAGGTGCGGGCGCCCTACATCCCCTCGGGAAACGTGCGCATCGACCGCCGGCACGCACACTCAGTGGCGCTGGCAGCGTTCTTCCGGGACCAGTTCCGGATGTTCGGGACCGTCTGGCGCCAGGTCGGGGAGTTCTTCCTACCCTCTGACGGGCAGCCTGCGCCGGTCGGCGCGGTCGCCGATTACCTACGGCCAGTCCCCGACGCGGTGACCGAAGCACTCGCCAACGTCCTGCCGCTGACAGTGCAGCGGGAAATCGGCCTGGACTCCGGGGCGTGGGTTGACCACCTTGTGGACCTGCTCGAGACCGTCCGCGTCGAGGTCGAACATGACTTCGCGATTTATGCCGACAAGCGCGACGAGGCGGTCGAAGCCCGAAATTATCGTCAGGCGGATCTTTTCACGCGGCTGATGAACACGATCACGTCCCGTGAGCTCCTCGGCTTCCTCGGTAACCGGAACGTGCTACCGAAGTACGGCTTCCCCGTCGACACCGTCGAGCTCAAGCTCGGCTTCGCCGATCCAGAGGAGGCCAAGAAACTCGAGTTGTCGAGAGACCTCAGCAGCGCGATCTACGAGTACGCGCCGGGTTCGGAGATCGTCGCCGGCGGCCGGCTCTGGCGCTCGGGAGGCATCTACCGCCTCCCGGAGCGGGAGCCCGAGCGCCGGTACTACGCGGTCTGTGGGACCTGCAACTACTACCGGGAAGACCTCGACCGACTCGACTCGGTGTGTCCCTCATGTGGGGCGCAGCTGACCGGTGCGCCCCGCCGCTACATGGTGCCGCTCTTCGGCTTTGTGGCAAGTCGCGAGGCGTCACGCGCACCTGGTGGAAAGCCCCCGGTGCGTTCCTGGCACGGTGGCACCTATGTCGTCTCTCCGGGTGCGGAGGTCGAGGAGAGCATCCACGACTTGCCAGGAGGGAAGATTACTGCTCGAAGCGGCACCCGAGGTGAACTGATAGCCGTCAGCGACGGCCGGGGTGGGAACGGGTTCCTCATCTGCAGCTGGTGCGGCTTTGGCCTGCCGAACGGGAACAGGGCCCCGAGCAAGCACGAGAAGCCCGTCAATGGCAAGCCTTGCACGGGGCCATTTGAGAGTCTGTCGCTTGCCCACAAGTACCAGACCGACGTACTGGAGCTGAGCGTTGAGGGAGCCGCTGTTGTCGGACTAGACACCGACGCCTGGCGGTCGGTCCTGTACGCGATCGTCCAGGGCAGCAGCGAGGAGCTGGAGATCGCCCGGGATGACATCGACGGGACGGTCTTTGTGACTGACACCGGCGGCACCGCCCTGATGCTCTTCGACACCGTGCCCGGTGGCGCTGGGCACGCCCGCAAGATCGCGCAGAACCTCACGGCAGCTCTGGCGCGGGCGGTGAAGACCGTCAGTGACTGCGAGTGCGGACCCGAAACGAGTTGCTACCGGTGTCTTCGCGTGTTCCGCAACGAGAAGCACCACGAGCGGTTACGTCGCGGCGCCGCGGCCGATGTTCTCGCCCGGCTCATCGGCAGAGCCTCCACCGCCACAGCTGGCCTGCTGCGGCTGAGCCTGGCTGAGCTGCCCCAGGCCGGCGCCATCGAGACGCGGTTTCTGCTCGATGAGGCCCCGGGAGAGGTGTTCGAGCCCTTGGCCAACAACCATCTCGACCTCTACGACGGCCGACTGGTTATCGCGTCCATCTCGGGGGTGCCGGAGGTTGGCAGGCTGTGGCTCCGCTACGACGACACTGGGATCGCTGAGGCCGGTGTCCACCCACTCGATCGAGAGCCACGGCAGGCAAAGGCCGAGGCCGTAGAGGTGATGGCCGTGGCCGTATGAGGGCCTGCCCGGGCGATATCAACATCAGGGCCTGCTGAATGCAGGCGGGTCACCGCGGATCGCCCGAAAGGCTGAACACATGGGGGTCCCGCTCGCGGGACTCGGGGCGGTACTGTCCGGGGACGGCCGGTGGGGAGGTGGGGGCGATGCTTGCCGGGCTGGAAGTGTCACTCGCGGTGGAAGCGGAGCGGGTGGTCACGGCCGTGCTAAGGCGACGCAGCAGCTGTGGTCGGAGCAGCACCGGCTCGAGTACGCCGCGCTCGGCACCGACGACTAGCCCGGCACGGTGCGGACATCACCGTCGACACCGCCAACCGGCTCCAAGGCCGCGAGCACGACGTGACGATCGTGCACCCGCTCTCTGGGCGCCCGGATGCGACCACGTTCCAGCTGGAGTCGGGGCCGCTCTGCGTTCTGACGTCTTGGCACCGGCACGCCTGCATTATGGTGGCCCGGGTCGGCATCGCCGAGTTGCCCGACGCCCATACGTCGACCGAGCGAATGCACCTCAACGTCCCAGTCAAGTCCCCGGATGGCTGGGAAGCGAATCAGTCTGTCATTACTCGTTTGTCTGTTGCAGCCCCGATAGAGCAAATCCAGTTAAAGCGGCATCGATCCTCGCCCCGTAGGTCTAGTCCCGGCAACCACGATCTAGTCGGAAGTGACATGGACGCTAACACCTATTCTCTCAAGCAGGTGCTCAACCAAGAGCGAAGGTACGTCATCCCGACTTATCAGCGAGACTATGAATGGACACGGGACGGACAGTGGGAGTTGCTGTTTGACGACCTGGAAGCCGTCGCGGACCGCTTGTTCGACGCTCGTGCACATGCAATGGCTCTCGGGAAGTCTCCCGCCAAGGCTGATCAGCGGGTAATTCCCCACTTTCTGGGCGCGATCGTTTGCGACCAGCTTCCCGCGCCGGCAGGTGGGATCGATGTGCGAGCCGTTATCGATGGGCAGCAGCGACTCACTACGCTGCAGGTGTTGCTCCGCGGTGTGTTAGACGTACTGATTGAGCGTGGCTCACCTCGCGTGCGTCAGGTTCGGCGGCTGTTACGCAACCCCTCGGATGTGGTCAACGAGGACTACGAGGAGCACAAGTTATGGCCACGTAGGCGAGATCGGCCGTTCTGGCCACTGGCAATGGGGGATGAGCTTCCCTCGACTAGCCACCATCCATACCTACAAGCACGACGCTACTTTGCTGATCGAGCGCGCGCCGCCATCACTGGCGTTGAGGGTGAGGATCGCGCAGATAGCATGGTGGATGCTCTGACCGATCTCTTCAAGCTTGTCGTAATTGACCTTGAAGATAACGACGACGCCCAAGTTATCTTCGAAGTGCTGAACGGGCGTCAGACTCCTCTTTCGGCGGCGGACCTGGTAAAGAATTTGCTCTTCTTGCGTGGTGAATTGGCGAGTGAGCAGGAGCTCGACAAGGTTTATGAGGCTTATTGGGCACCGTTTGATGATGAGTGGTGGACGAAGTCGGTAGGACGCGGCCATGCGACCCGAGGTCGCCGAGACACACTTCTCTCCAACTGGCTTACCGCAGTCTCGGGTAACGAGATCAATGTCGGCCACCTTTACGGTGAAGTCCGCCGCCACCTTAACGTGGGAGATCAAAAGACGGTACAAGTGCTGAGTGAGTTGCGCGAATACGGTGAGGCCTACCGTGCGCTGTACGGGGCAGAGGACCCGGGGTCTGCTGCTTTGGCTGTCTCGTATAGGCGGCTCGATCGGCTCGGCATCAGCACCGCAGTCCCGCTGTTGCTCTGGCTCCGAACTGTTCCTCGGTCCCGCCTCTCCATGCTCGAGCACGAGGCCGCAGTACTTGCTGTGGAATCCTGGGTGGTCAGGCGGATCATTATCGGCGCTAACACCAGAGGCTACGGCAAGGTCTTTGTCGAGGTTCTAAACGCTGCAAAGCGCGTTGTGGACGATCCTGGCCAGTCTATTGCTCTAACGGTGGTTGAAGCTCTTAGCCGCGAGGCGGGTACTCTCCGGTGGCCTAGTGACGGAGAGCTTGCGGAGGCGTTCGTCAATCGCAAGATGTACGACACCCTGACGCAGGAGCGGATTCGGCTCTTGCTGGGCGCGATTGATGCTCGCTTGCATCAAAGCAATCCTAAGAGCGAGTTCGCCCAATTCGATTATGACGTCCTGCAAATTGAACACGTCATGCCGCGTTCGTGGCGGGAGTACTGGCCGCTACCGAAGGGGGATGAGTCAGCCCAGATGCTGCGTGCTCAACAGCGCGACCAGGCGTTGCACCGTATCGGAAACTTAACGCTCGTGACCTCTGCCTTCAACAAATCAGTCTCGAATAAATCATGGTCCATGAAGCAGCCAGAATTGATTCAGCATTCGATGCTTTATATCAATAAGGCCTTCGGTAGTATCAATGTTTGGGATGAGGATGCAATCGAACTGAGGGCACACCACCTGGCTGGAGTTGCGGCAGAGGTATGGCCGACACCGGCCGAGCTTGGTCATTTGATCAGCGGAATGTGACGTGACGGTCGCCTGCTCGTCGCAATGAAGGTTCAATCCGTTCCCCGACGAGTAGGGGATTGACTTCGACCCGCGGTGCGTGGCGGCAGGGATGCCTATAATTGTCGGCACCCCTGCCGTCAGCCAGTGATATCTGTCTTCGTTGCGCCGCCGTGCTCCGTGACCCGGGGGCGGCAGCGTACCTTGATCGCTCCCTTGGTGAATGCCTCGTCGGTCGCCTGAATCGACCAGATGTACGCCTCACCTGGACGCAGGTGGGCCATCTTGTCGGCTGTGAGGGTCGTCAGCGCGGCGTTCGCCTTTTGGATGTGCTTCAGCCAGGCTGGTGAGTTGAACTTGTGCAGGATGATTTGGCTCGAAAGCTCGATCAGTGACACGGGCACGGAGGGCGGATCCGGACTCGCGACCATGATGCTCGTGCCCTTGTGCCGCATCTCTCGTACGACCTCGACGAGACCGGCCACGAGGTCAGGGCTCTCGATGTACTTGTGGGCTTCGTCGAACACCACAAGCTTGTTGAAGGCTTTTCCGTCGTGCTTCGCGTCTGCGAACAGCTGGAGCAGGACCACGAAGAGCCCGAGCGCCTCGTCCTTTTCGATGAACTCGTCGCGTAGGTCGACGATGATGAGTCCACCGGGATGGATGAGTTCGCTGAGGCGGACGCTGTCATCGAGAGCAGTCGTGAGTTCATCGCCCCACGCTAGGCGTGGGCCGGCCGGGCGACAAAGCCACTTTGGCCGGCACCGGACCTCGGCAGGCGCGACCGCGCCGGCCCTGTCACTGGCTCCCTCCGCCCACGCGATGTAAAAGTTTCTAGACACGGTGTCAAAGACGCCTTACTCTAGGCGTGTCAAGGATTCTTTACACTGGGAGCCGGTCATGACGCATGAGGAGAAACGCGCCTGGACCATGCTGGTGGTCAGCGTCGTGGGGTACGCGGTCTACGCGGCGGTCGTCCTGAGCCGGGTCGACGGTGGGCCGCTCTCCGCGACCCCCTACGCCGCCGTTCTCCTGTGGACGGTCGGCGGCGCCATCGTCGCGAACATCGTGGCCGAGATCGCGATGGGCGTGGTGAACCCGCGGGCGTCCCGCGTCAAGGACGTTCGCGACCGGGAGATCGGGCGGCTCGGCGACCATGTTGGCCAGGCGTTCGTGGTCATCGGCGCGGTGTCGGCGATGCTCATGGCGTTGGCCGAGTGGGACTGGTTCTGGATCGCCAACGTCATCTACCTGTGCTTCGTCCTGTCGGCGGTGGTCGGCTCCCTGACGAAGGTGATCGTCTACCGCACGGGTGTCCCGCAGTGGTGAAGCCGACCCAGGTCACGAACAACATCCGCGCACTGCGCTTCGCGCATGACGAGATGACCCAGGCCGAACTCGCCGAGCGGATCGGCGTGACCCGGCAGACCGTCATCGCCATCGAGCAGGGTCGCTACTCGCCCTCGCTGGAGATGGCGTTCCGGATCGCCCGCGTGTTCGGCGTACGGCTCGACGACGTGTTCCAGTATCCCGAGGAGGCGGCACCATGAAGGCCATCGTCCAGGACACCTACGGCCCGGCTGATGTGCTCCAGCTCCGCGACATCGACCGTCCGGCCATCGGCGACGAGGATGTCCTCGTCCAGGTCCGCGCGGCCGGGGTCGACCCCGGAGTCTGGATCTTCATGGCCGGCCGCCCCTACCTGGCGCGGCTGGCGAGCGGGTTGCGCCGGCCCCGGGTGCCGGTGCGCGGCCGGGACCTGGCCGGGGTGGTGGCCGCGGTCGGCGCCCGGGTGACCCGGTTCCGGCCGGGCGACGAGGTGTACGGCACCTGCCTGCGCGGCTCGTACGCCGAGTTCGCGAGCGCACCGCAGCGGCGACTGGCCCGCAAGCCGGCCAACCTGTCGTTCACGCAGGCCGCCGCGCTGCCGGTCTCCGGGATGACGGCGTTGCGCGCCGTACGCGACAGCGGCGAGGTGCGCCCGGGGCACCGGGTGCTGGTGATCGGCGCATCGGGCGGTGTCGGGTCCCTGGCCGTGCAGATCGCCAAGGCGTACGGGGCGACGGTGACCGCAGTCTGCGCCCCGGCCAAGGCCGATTTCGTCCGCTCCCTCGGCGCTGAGGACGTCCTCGACTACACGAGCGAGGAGGTCGACCGCGACGGTCCGGTGTACGACGTAGTCATCGACACCGGCGGTGACCGGCCGTTGTCACTGCTGCGGCGTGCGCTCACCCCGCACGGGACGCTGGCGCTGGTCGGTGGCGCGTACGCCAAGGGCCCGATGCTCAGCGGTTACGACCGGCAGATGATCCGCGCGCCGCTGCTGTCCCTGTTCGTCGGCCAACGGCTTCGCAGCGTGAGCGCCATGGAGCGGGCCGAGGACCTGGACGAGCTACGAGATCTCATCGAGTCCGGCGCGCTCACCCCGGCGGTCGACCGCACCTACCCCCTTGTGGAGGCATCGGACGCGATCCGGCACCTCCGGGACGGGCACCCGGCGGGGAAGGTCGTCCTCACCATCTGACCTGCTGGTGAACGGGCTCAAGGCGCGGCGTGTTCAGCATGACCATCAACTTGGTGGAGCCCGGCGTCGGCTGCCGGAAGCGCGAGCCGGGCGGTGAGGTGCAGCGCCAACAGCAAGCCCGGTACTAGGATCTCTCGCTGGCCGACACGGGGAGGTGTCATGCGGCGTCGTCAACTGCTGGCGTCCGGGATGTTCGCGGCGATCGGGCTCAGCGCCGGGGAGCTACTCACAGCAGCACCGGCCGCCGCCGACACAACCCCGCTGAAGAGCGTCGGCACCCAGCTACCGGTGGACGACCTGCGGGCGATCGAGCTCGACGAGGCGCGCGGCCGTCTCTATATCGCCCAGGGGGTCGGCGGCGGGCTGCCGCTGGTGGTGACCGACCTCGACGGCCGGCTGCTGAACCGGGTCACCGCCGTCGCCGACATCTCCGACCTCGTCCTCAGCGACGACGGGCGGGTCCTGTACGCGGCCCAGGACTTCAACCGCATCGTCGCGCTGGACGCCGCCACGCTCACCATCATCGCCAGCTACCCCGCACCGCCCGGCGCCCACCTGTACACCGTCGAACCGACCGGCGAGAAGGTCGTCGGCGGGTTCATAGACGCCGGCATCGGCTCCGGCGGTCTGCTGATCTGGTCCGCGCCCGGCACCCCGCCGGTGGTCTACACCGGGGGCCCCAACTACTACCCGATCATCGACGCCAGCCCCGGTGCGCCCGGCCTCCTCGTCGCCGGCGATACCAAGATCTCGCCTGTCACCACGTACGTCGTCGACGTCTCCGGGGACAGCCCGAGGATCGTCGCCCGGCGGGACAACACCGGCAGCAACCTCATCGACTACGCCGTGAGCCCGGACGGCACCGAGGTGGTGGAGACGGTCGGCTACCCGTACGAGCATCACTCGTACCGGCTGCCGGATCTCGCCGACGCCACCGTCTATCCCAGCGGTGTCTACCCGCAGGACGCCGCCTGGTCGGGGGACGGCTCGACCGTCGCCATCGGCCGCGCTTCGACCGCCTCCGGTGAGGCCGATGTCTACCTCTACGGCAAGGGCAGCACGGTCCCGACGTACGCCGTCGACTTCCGCAACGGCGACAGCCTCTGGGAGGGGACGCTGCTGGTCAACCGGGACGGCACCCGGGCCTGGGCGGTCAGCTCGACCGACCCCTACCAGGAAACGCAGCTGCTGCACTCCTTCGGGCCAGCGCACCCAGCGAAGCCGCCGATCACCGACCTGGCTGTGACCGCCCAGGTTGGGACGGGCAAGGAGAAGGGCACCGCGCAGCTCACCGTGACCTGGAGCTCGCCGATCGGCGACGACAACTACTGGTGGATCACCGCGTCGACCAACGGCGGGGCCGAGCGGGAGTTCTGGCGCGGCAGGATGGATACCAGCGGCCGGTACGCCCTCACCTACTCGCTGCCACGCGGCACCACCACCTTCACGGTCCGGTACCGCGACTACTGGCAGTTCTACCCGGACGGCTACGCACCCGCGGTGCTGCAGCGGTGAGCGGACCGATCCGGCGTCGCGGTCCGCTTGTCCGCCGCGGCGCACTGGCGCTGCTGCTGCTCGCCACCGGCCTGGCGAGCTGCGCCCGGCCGGGTGCCGCCGGAGCCGATGGCGCCGTCTGGGACATCCCGGCGCCCACCGCCACAGCGACGGGGAGTGCGGCCGCGGCGACGGCGAGTGCGGCCGTGACGCCAACCCCGAGCAACCGGTCCGCGAGCGCTGCCCCCAAGCCGAAACCGCGCCCATCGGCGTCAGCGCAGGGCGGTGCGGCCGCTCCGCCGCCGGCCCCGGCTGCCCGGGCAACTCCGGCCCCGGAATTCCCCCGCGGCTACACCTTGCTGTCGCAGACCTGCACCCTCCAGGTCGGCCAGCAGGTGTACGTCTCGCGCAGCGGCAAGACGAAGGGTAACTTTCGCTTCTGCACGCAACGGCTGCGCAAGAACGACACGGGTGGCTACTACCTCAATCCGTACGTCTTCGTCGAGCCCTTCTACCTCGACGGCGGCCGCTGGCTCCCCGACTCGCGTGAGCCGGTGAGCCTGACCATCACCTGCCGGGTCATCCACGCCGGCGAACAGGACTACTCGCTCACCGCCACCTCGCCGAGCGGGAACGGGCCCGGGCACACCGCGTCCTGCGGCCGGCAGGTGCCGCACGCGGTCAGCCCGACGACGGGCAGCGACGCCTACACGATCCGGTTCAGCGGATACACCTCGGGCGGTTACTACGGCGTGCTCGCCTTCGACACCGAGGTGCACTTCCCGGGCGCCGGCAAACCGACCCCGGAGCAGCAGGTGACCGTACCGGGCTGACGCGGGACGTACCACGACCGCGACCTGATCGACAGGTGACTTGAGCAAGTTTCACTACTAGCGTCGGTCGGACCTGGACAGTCGCTACTCGGGGAGGACGTCCAATGTTCCGTCCACACCACCACCAGAGCGCCCGATGAGGGCACGCCCATTCGCGGCGGCAGCGACCGCCATCGGACTGGTCGCCGCCGGCCTCACCGTCACCGGCGGCACCGCCGCCGCCCACGGCAACGGCTACTCCGCCCTGATCCAGCGCGCCTCGTTCGGCGTACCGCACATCACCGCACAGAACTTCGCGAGCCTCGGCTACGGCGTCGGCTACGCCCAGGCCGAGGACAACATCTGCCTGATCGCCGAGCAGATGGTCACCGTCCGCGCCGAACGGTCCCGCTGGTTCGGCGCAACCACCAGCAACGTCACCAGCGACCTGTTCCACCAGAAGGCCATCGACGCCCGCGCCGCCGAGCGCTGGCTGACCGGCCCGCGCGACGGCATCCACGCACCCTCGAACGAGGTACGCGACCAGATCCGCGGCTTCGTCGCCGGCTACAACGCCTACCTCCGCGGCGCCAAGAACAAGATCACTGACCCGGCCTGCAAGGGGAAGGACTGGGTACGCCCGATCACGGAGCTGGACGTGTGGCGGGCGAACTGGACGCGGATGATCCGGGCCAGTTCCGGCGCGCTCGCCGACGGCATCGTGGCCGCCGCACCGCCCGCCGGGACCAGCGCGCCGCCCACCACAGACAAGAGCAGCGCCCCGCAGGCCGAAGCCGTTGTCGCCGCCCGCGACGGCGCGCCGGCCGGGGTGGGCAGCAACGCGTACGGCCTGGGGCGCGACGCCACCGCCGGCGGCTCCGGCATGCTGCTCGCGAACCCGCACTTCCCGTGGGACGGCGGCGAGCGCTTCTACCGGATGCACCTGAAGGTGCCCGGCCGCTACGACGTGGAGGGCGCGGCCCTGGTCGGCGATCCGATCGTCGAGATCGGCCACAACGGCCGGATCGCCTGGTCGCACACCGTCTCGACCGCCCGCCGATTCGTCTGGCACCGGCTGGCTCTGGTGCCCGGCGACCCGAGCAGCTACCTCTACGACGGCCAGCCCCGGAAGATGACCTCCCGCACGGTCACCGTGCAGACCCCGGGCGGCCCGGTTGCCCGTACCTTCTATGACACCCACTTCGGCCCGGTCGTCGTGGTGCCGGGCACCTTCGACTGGACGGCGCAGGCCGCGTACGCGATCACCGACGTCAACGCCGCCAACAACCGCGCGCTCGACGGCTGGCTCGCCATGGGCCGGGCGAAGTCGGTGGGTGAGCTGCGGGCGGTGCTGGACCGGCGGCAGTTCCTGCCCTGGGTCAACGTCATCGCCGCCGACCGCGACGGCAACGCCCTCTACGCCGATCACTCCGTCGTGCCCCGGGTCACCGGCTCCCTCGCGGCCGCCTGTATCCCGGCCCCCTTCCAAGCCTTGTACGCCAGCAGCGGCCAGGCCGTCCTCGACGGCTCCCGCTCCGCCTGTGAGCTGGGCCGGGACCCGGACGCCGCGGTGCCCGGCATCCTCGGCCCGGGCAACCTGCCCGCGCTGGTCCGCGGCGACTACGTGACCAACTCCAACGACAGCTACTGGCTGGCCAACCCGGCCCGCCCGCTGGAGGGCTACCCGCGCATCATCGGCGACGAGCGCACCCCGCGCAGCCTGCGGACCCGGCTCGGCCTGCACCAGGTGCAGCAGCGGATCGCCGGCACCGACGGGCTCCCCGGCAAGGGCTTCACCACCGGCAAGCTGTGGGACGTGACGTTCCGCGACCGGGCGTACGGGGGTGAGCTGGTTCGCGACGACCTGGTCCGGGTCTGCGAGGCGCAGCCGACCGCCACCGCCTCCGACGGCACCACCGTCGACCTGGCCGCGGCCTGCGCCGCCCTGCGCGGCTGGGACCTGCGGGTCAACCTCGACAGCCGGGGCGCGCACCTGTTCACCGAGTTCGCCCTGGCCGGCGGCCTGCGCTTCGCCGACGCGTTCGACCCGGCCGCCCCGCTGACCACGCCGAGCCGGCTCGCCGTCGACGACCCGAGGGTACGCACCGCCCTCGCCAATGCCGTCCGCAAGCTGAACGGCATCCCGCTCGACGCCCGCCTCGGCGACGTCCAGACCGAGCCGCGCGGCGCCGAGCGCATCCCGATCCACGGCGGGCGCGCGGAAGCCGGCGTCTTCAACATGATCATCGGGGTGCTGCAGCCCGGCGTCGGCTACTCGAAGGTGCAGCACGGCTCGTCGTTCGTGATGGCCGTCGAGCTGGGCCGAAACGGGCCGTCGGGCCGGCAGATCCTGACCTACTCGCAGTCGGCCAACCCGAACTCACCCTGGTACGCCGACCAGACCCGGCTGTACTCGGGCAAGGGCTGGGACACCATCAAGTTCACCGAGAAGCAGCTGCGCGCCGACCCCAACCTGGTCACC
The DNA here is from genome assembly GCF_040631005.1 of Micromonospora sp. NPDC005707. Classification (NCBI taxonomy): domain Bacteria; kingdom Bacillati; phylum Actinomycetota; class Actinomycetes; order Micromonosporales; family Micromonosporaceae; genus Micromonospora; species Micromonospora sp. NPDC005707. Next base: position 472,488 of record NZ_JBEXYR010000001.1, on the reverse strand, counting down.
TACCGGGTGGGAGAGCGGCGTCACTGACCGCCCCGGCGGAGACTCCGAGCCCCGGCGGCCGGCCAACCGGCCGGCCGCCAGGCCGATTCCGAACCCGCTGTGCAGGGCGAGGGGGAGCTTGCCGCTCAGCGGCTGGCCTTCGCCATCAGCGGGACACCCTCGCGGTAGCTGTGCGTGGCACCCGGCTTCCGCGAAATGAGGTTCGTGTCGTCCAGCACCCGTGAATAGGATCGGCTCATGGACCGGACCTTCGACATCATCGCCCCGCCGCGCTCCTGAGCGGGGCGTCTCCGCTCATCGTGTCCAGCCTGCCTCGGTGGGACACGCGGTTCACCCAGCGCTGAGTCCGGCACGCCCCGCTTCCGCGACCCTCAATTCCCTCGTCGCAGGAGCGATTCCTTGATGCTTGTCACCCAACACCCGGTGGCCGCCGCCCGGCGCTCCACCACCGGCCTGTGGTCGCTTGTCCTCGCCGGCGTGCTGTGGGGCACCGGTGGCCCCACCGGCAGCCTCCTCGCCCACGAAACCCGGCTGGCACCGCTGGCCGTGGCCGCCTACCGGCTCGCCGCCGGCGGCATGCTCGTCCTCGTCTGGCTCTGCCTGACCCGGCAACCACTGCCACGCGGCCGGCGCGCCTGGGGCCGGATCGTCGTGAACGGGCTGCTCGCCGCGGTCTTCCAGGCCTGCTTCTTCGCCGCGATGGCACGGACCAACGTCAGCCTCGCCACCCTGATCACTATCGGCGCGTCACCAGCCCTCGTCCTGTCCGCTGAAGGGATCGCCGGACGACGGCGCGTCAGCGCGGCGATGCTCGCCACCGTGGCGCTGGCCGTCAGCGGTCTGGTCCTGCTCGTAGGCGCGCCAGCCGGCGGCATCGCGACCACGAACGCGCTCATCGGAGCCGGATTCGCGCTGCTGTCGGCAGCCGGCTTCGCCACCATGACATTCATCGGAACCCGGCCCGTCGCCGGCCTCAACGATCTCACCGCCACCGGCGTGAGCTTCGCGATCGGCGGCGCCGTGCTCGCCCCTGAGGCCATCATGACGTCCGGGATGGACTTCGTCCCGACCCCGACGTCCGTGGGGTTGCTGTTACTGCTGGGCACAGCACCCACCGCAGTGGCCTACGCCCTGTACTTCCGGGGCCTGCGCACCACCGCGGCCGGTACGGCAGCGCTGATCGCGCTGCTGGAACCACTCGTCGCCACGCTCCTGGCGGCGCTGCTCCTCGGCGACCGTCTCAGCTCGACCGGGCTGGTCGGCGCCGGGCTGATCACCGCCGCCATCGTGCTTGACACCCGCGGCACGCACCATTGACAACCGGGCCCCCGGGCAGGACCACCAGGTCCTGCCCGGCCCCCTTCCTCGCGACTCTCACCCGCTGGACCGCGGCGTTCCGTCGTGCTCATCCACGACGACAGGGCCGCGCCGGCGTAGGGTCGGCAGCGTGGTAGGGGCGGAACGCCGGTACCGCTACGTCGGCCCGGCGGACGTGCAGGCGTCGGTCGCCGACGCCCCCGAGGGCTGGCCCATCCGATCACCGGGCGATCTCGACAACTACCTGGCGGCCGCGGATCGGCGCGACCGGGACGAGCCGTTCACCTACGTCGTCGACACCGGCGGCACGTTACGGCTCGCGCCGAGACGCAGCGAGCACGTCGCCTGCGCCGGCGGTGGGGAGGTCCTCGGAGCGGGGGAGATCGGCTTCGCCGGTGAGCGGGGCGGCTGGGTCGTCACCGAGGTGAGCAACCACTCCACCGGGTACTGCCCCGATCCCGCCTCATGGCCCGCGGTGGCGGGCGCCCTCGACCGCGCGGGCATCGACCGCCCGGACGGCTTCACCGTGGCCGTCGTCTTCCGGCGCTGCCTCGAATGCGGCGAGCGCAACCTGATCCGGGACGACGACTACGTCTGCGCACTCTGCGGTGCCGAGCTGCCGGAGGATGTGGAACCCCGGCTGGCGGCGCAGCCGTCGACCGACCAGCGTCCCCACTGACGACCGGGCCTTACGGTGCCTCCCGCAACGGCCAGACCTCGACGACTCCCTGCGCGACCGCGCATGGCGTCCTCGACGCGATCTCGGTGGCTTCCTCCAGCGTCTCCGCCTCGATGATCGCGAACCCGGCCACCGGCAGGGCCGAGGACAGGAACGAACCGCTCTGCACGGTCATGCCGGCGCCGTTGAGGTTCCGTACCTGTACGGGGGAGTCGGCAATACCCATCACGGTCCCGGCCTCGCGCATTCGCATGTCATGGGCGTGCGCCTCGTCGAGCACCGCAGCGTCGGTACTGTCGTAGCCTTCCTGGTCCCCGTATCCGATCGTCACGAATCTCGCCACCACAGGCTCCCTTCGGTTTGGCACGGAAATCGTCACACCTTCAGTGCCCATCGTGGCCGCGGCGAACCAGGACAACGTGGTCGACGAGGACACGGCCCCACCACCATGGCCTGCCGCCCTCCGCAGCGAAGGTCATGGGGCGGCGGGTGAACGATCGCGCGGCGTACGGTGTGGGCCGACTCGAAGGAGATTCGGATGGCCGTCCGACCGCGGCGCAAGCCCAACAAGGTGCGCTTCTTCGCCATGTTCGCCGGGCTGATCGTCGTCGGCGTCGGCCTGGTCTACGGGCTGCACTTCGTGGCGAACCCGTGGGCTCTGGCGCTGCCCGGCAGGCCGGCGCTGACCGGCTACTGGCAGGGCGTGGTGCCGTACGGTCCCGGCGACGACCGGCGGGCCGTGCTGCGTCTGACCGACGACGAGCCCAGCGCGACCGACCGCTGCGGCGACTGCCCGGATCTCCGGGGCGGCATCAAGGTCTGCCAGGCGGGGCGGGCCGAGACTTACGAGATCTGGGGGGACCCGCTCAACTACCGCGGCACCCGCTTCTCGCTGCACACCCGCTCGCACGACGAGGGACCGGGAGTGCGCCTGAAGGAACTCGACGGCGACTGGGACGGCGACCTGCTCCGGATCCGGACGTCGTTCACCACGCTCGCCGCCGATGGCACGGTCGCCGCCGGACCCGGTTCACCGACGGCTTCGTTCGACATGACCCGGGCCGACGAGGCCGACTTCGACGACCCTTCGTGCCGGTGACGGCGAGTTCACAGCGCCTCGTGCTCCGGTGAGCTGTGTCGGTCCGTAACCGGACGCAGCGCATGGCGGGGCGCCGGCAGGCGCTTGGAGCCGCGCCGCCGGGAGGAAGCTCCCGGGCCGGTGCGAGGGTTTGCTAACCCCGTCGGCGGGAAGCTTGCGGATTTGCGACTTCAGGGAGAGGAATTCCCATGACACAGACCAGCCTTCCCGGCGGCACGTTCCGCCTGGGGGATCTGACGGTCACCCGGATGGGGTACGGCGCGATGCAGTTGGCCGGCCCGCACGTCTTCGGCCCACCGGACGACCGCGACGCCGCCATCGCCGTGCTGCGCGAGGCCGTCGACCTGGGGATCAACCACATCGACACGTCCGACTACTACGGCCCGTACGTCACCAACGAGATCATCCGGGAGGCCCTGCACCCGTACCCCGATGACCTGCACATCGTCACCAAGGTCGGGGCGCTGCGCGACGCCGAGGGCAACTGGCCGCAGGCCCTCGCCCCGGAGCAGCTGCGCCAGGCCGTCCACGACAACCTGCGCCGCCTCGGCCTCGACGTGATCGACGTGGTCAACCTGCGCGTCGGCGGGTTCGACCGGCCCACCCCCGGCTCGATCGAGGAACCGTTCACGGTCCTCGCCGAGCTGCAACAGCAGGGGCTGATCAGGCATCTGGGGGTCAGCACCGTCAACGCCGAGCAGGTGGCCGAGGCGCAGTCCATCGCGCCGGTCGTGTGCGTGCAGAACCTCTACAACATCGCCAACCGCAACGACGACGACCTCATCGACTCCCTCGCCGCGCAGGGCATCGCCTACGTGCCCTACTTCCCGCTCGGCGGCTTCTCCCCGCTGCAGTCCGAGGAGCTGAACGGGGTCGCCACCCGCCTCGGCGTCACCCCGATGGCCGTGGCGCTGGCCTGGCTGCTGCAGCGCTCCCCGAACCTCCTGCTCATCCCGGGCACCTCGTCCGTCGCGCACCTGCGCGAGAACGTCTCCGCCGCTGCGCTGACCCTTCCCGACGACGCGCTGGCCGAGCTGAACAACATCGCCTGACGGGTCCGGCACCCGGATCCGGGCAGCTAGTCCAGCCTGCGGCGGCCCAGCCACCCGGGTTCGCGGCCGGCGAGCACCCAGCCGGCGACCACGGCGAGCACCGGCAGCCCGAGAATCGTCGCCGCCAGGTGCGCGACCGGCACGTCAGTGAGCGCGTCGAGGTCTCGGTGCAGCACGCTGGCCAACCCGGCATACGCGCCCACGACGCCGAGGAGCGCCCCGAGCAGCGCGAGCGCGCCGGCCGTCGTGGCCGTCAGCGTGCGCCGTACCCGCCTGGGAGCGCCGGTCGCGGTCAGGGTGCGCAGGTCGCCGGCCGCCTCGCCGCGGATCAGGCCGACGGTCATGGCCAGGATGCCGAGGGCGAGCAGCGCGCCGGCGGCGACCGCCCCGGTCCGCAGTGACCCGAGCGAGGCCCGCTCGTGGCGGGACTCGATGGTGAAGCCGGCGCTCACGGCCAGGTTCTGTGCCGTGTCCAACTCCTGCTTGGTGAGCGGGTGGTCGGCCTCGACGAGCCAGCCGACCCGCGCCGGCTGCCAGCCGTGGCCGGCCATCATGCCCGCGGTGACCATCGAGTTCGGCATCGAGGAGTACCGGGGGCCCGACAGCGCCTGGGTCTTCGGGTACACGCGCCGTTCGGGGATGTTCACCAGTTCGAGTGCGCCGGTGCGGACGGTGAGCACCTCGGTGTCGGCCGCGACCGCCGCACTGTCCAGCCGGTGGAGCCGGAGCAGTTCCGGGGTGGCGACGTAGAGGGGGTACGTCGTCATCTGCTGGCGGTCGGCAACCGCCGTGCCGATCTCGACGGCGGGATGGCCGGGCTGGCCGCCAGGCTCGCCCGGGTCCGTGTAGGAGGCGACCACCGCCATGTCGAGCGGGGTCACCGTGGGCGTGCCGAGGTTGCCGGCCATCGCGTCGACCTGGGCCTGCAGGCCGGCCAGCTGCTCCGGGGTGCGTACCGGGATCACCGGGCTGGGCCGGCCGATGCGGACCAAAAGCTGGCCCTCGGCCAGGTTGCCCAGGCCGGCGGCCTGCTTGGCCTGGTATTCGGCGGCGGCGGAGCCGGCGACGACCGCCACCGAGATCCCCAGGGCCAGACTGATCGCGGCGAGCGCCGCACCGGCCCGGGCCTGGTAGCGGACCAGGTCGGTCAACGCCAGCCGGACGGCCACCGGCATCCCGCCGCGCGCCGCCGCCAGCAACCGGATCGCCGTCGGCCCGACGAAGAGCACACCGACGGCCGTGGCGATGGTGCCGGCGGAGATCAGCGCCGGTCTGGTGCCGCCGGACAGCAGCAGGCAGGTGATACCGGCGGCGAGCAGGACCACGGCGACCACCGCGGTGCGCCGGGCCGGTCGGGGCCGCGGCGGCCGCGCCGACAAGGCGCTCATGATCGGGGTACGCGCGATGGCCCGCGCCGGCCACCACGCGGCGGCGGTGGCGGTCGCCACGGCCAGCACCATCCCCGCGCCGATCGTCGCCCAGGGCAGGTCGAACCGGTCGATGCGGTGCCCGGCGGCGGTCTCCACCCGCTCGGCGACGAGCAGCCAGGCGGCGACCCCGACGGCGGTGCCGAGCACCGCCGCGACCGCGCCGACGACGGTGCCGTTGGCCAGCATCACCAGCCGCAGGTGACGCCGGGTGGCGCCCATCGCGGCGAGCATGCCGAGCTGCCGCAGCCGGCGCTGCGCCACCACGATGAACCCGGCCGCGGCGACGAGCGACACCAGCAGCAGACCGACGGTGGCCAGCGCCAGGGTGGTGGCGGCGATCACGGTACGGCTCGTGCCGGGCCGCGACTCGCGCACGAGGGGACCGTCGAGTGTCGCGCGGAACGCCTCCAGGTCGGCCCGGTCCCCGGTGACGAGGACGGTGACGGTCTTCGGCGGGTCGGCGTGCGCCGCGTCCACCAGGGCGAACTCGTCGGTCAGGTCCCGGGGGTTCTCCACCGTCCCGACGACCAGGCGGTCGTGGCCGTCGAGGCTGACCCGCCGGCCGAGCCCGGTCCGCAGGGTGCGCGCCACCGCGTCGGTGAGCGCGACCTCGCCGGCGCCGGCCGGGTACCGGCCCTGCCGCACCGCCAGCATCGGTGCGCCGTACGCACCCGCGGGGTCCTGAGCCCGGACGTCGATCGGATCGAACAGGCCCGGCACCTCCACGTAGCGGTGACCGATCGCCTCGATCGTGCCGAACCACTGCCGTGCGGCGGCGAGCCGGGAGTCCAGGGCCGCCGGGTCGCCGCCGTCGAGCTGCAGGAGGTGGTCGGCGCGGCCGAATCTCCCGTCGCTCGACGAGGCCATGTTGTAGGTCGCCGAGACGGCGAACGTGGCCCCGATCACGGCGACCGTGAGCAGCGCGAGGGTGAGTACCTGTTGGCGCCACTCGCGGCGGAACAGCCGTACCGCCCACCGGATCACGGCCCGGCGGGCCGGCAGTCCGCCGCCCGGTGCGCGGCGGGGCGCCGGCCGGTCGGTGGCCGGTGGGGTGGCGGTGGTCGCCGTCACGGGGCCACGTCCCCGGCGAGCAGGGTGTCCGGGCCGACCGCCGGCGCGGTCTGGTCGACCACCCGGCCGTCCCGGAGGAACACCACCCGGTCGGCCCAGGACGCGAGCTGCGCGTCGTGGGTCACCATCACCCCGGCGATCCCGCGCTTGCAGGCCGCCCGCAGCATCCGCATGACCGCCTCGCCGTTGGCCGAGTCCAGCGCGCCGGTGGGCTCGTCGGCGAGCAGCAGGCGCCGGTCGCCGACCACCGCGCGGGCGATCGCGACCCGCTGGCGTTCGCCGCCGGACAGGTCGTCGGGGAAGTGGGCGGCCCGCTCGGCCAGCCCCAGCTCCTCGAGTACGCGCAGGCCGGCGGCGCGGGCGGCCCGCGCGCCGACACCGTCGAGTTCCAGCGGCAGCGCCACGTTCTCGACGGCGGAGAGCCCGGCGAGCAGATTCAGGTCCTGGAAGACGAAGCCGATGGACCGGCGGCGCAGCCTCGCCCGCCCGTCGGCGGACATGGTCGACACGTCGTCACCACAGACCAGCACCGCACCGTCGGTCGGCTCCTCGAGGCTGCCGGCGATCGTCAGCAGGGTGCTCTTGCCGGAGCCGCTCGGCCCCATGATCGCCACCAGCTCACCGGCGTCGACGGTGAGGTCCACCTGCCGCAACGCGGGTACGGCGCCGTGGCCCGTGCCGTACACCTTGGACACCTGGCGCATGCTCAGCACGGCGCTCATCGTCGGGCCTGCTCGCGGGCCGGCGCGGACTCCGCCGGTCCGCCGGTGGCGGCGGGCTTGCCTCGGTCGTTCGGCGTCGCGCCGGTGGTGGGGGTGGCCGGTAGGCGGCGCAAGCGGGCGTCGGCGGCGTCGAGCCAGCGGACGACCGACTCGAGCCGGAACAGCTCCGCGTCGACGACGAGGCCGAGCGCGATGTCCTCGGGGTCCGCGTCGGCCTTGAGGTGGGTGTACCGCTGCATCTCCTCGACCAGGCGCCGGCGGTGGACCTGGAGGATCTCCCGTACGTCGACGCCGGGCATGCGTACCGCCACCTGCACCTTGATGACGAGTTCATCGCGTGGTGGGGCCGTGGCGTCGGGTGGGGTCCGCAACCACGTGTCCAGTTCCCGCTCGCCGCCGTCGGTGATCCGGAACCGTCGCTGCGCGCCGTCGCGCTCGTCCGACTCGACGAGCCCTTCGCGTTCGAGGCGTTGCAGCGTCGTGTAGACCTGGCCGACGTTGAGCGGCCAGACCTCACCCGTGCGGGCCTCGAACTCCTGCCGGAGTTGCAGGCCGTACTTCGATCCCTCGGTCAGCAGCGCCAGCAACGCGTGTCGAATGCTCATGGTCCACCACCCAGCGTGAGTATACCGGGTATGATACTCAGTATTATCGTGCCGTCCAGCCAGTTCGGGCAGGAGCTGTCAGGTCACGACGAGCTGGCGGTCCACATGCGCCAATGGCCCTTGGCGGCGGGCGTTCAGCGGCTCGCTCTCGCGATCAGCGGGATGCCCTCGCGGTAGGTCGGCACCGCCGGAGCCCAGCCCAGTTCGCGCTTCGCCTTGGCGTTGGAGACGCGCATCGAGGTGGTCATCATCGCGTGCGCGTACGGGATGGGCCGCAGCATCCAGCTCGGGACCCGCCACGGCCGGCGCGCCCCGAACGCGGCAGCGAGGGTGTCCAGGTAGTCGCCCCAGCGCACCGGCTCGTCGTCGACGATGTTGTACGCCTGCCCGGCCCGCCCCTTCTCCAGCGCGGCCACGGTCGCCGCGGCGGCGTCCTCCAGGTAGATGAAGTTGGCGAAGCCGCCCCCGGAGGGCACCGGCAGCCGGCGCTTGCGCACCAGGTTGACGATCATGCTGGTCATGCGGTCCTGGCCGTAGAAGAACCCGTAGCGCAGCGCGACGCCCTCCATCTCGTCGGCCGCGAACACCTGCTCCTCGGTGGCGCGGATCGCCGCCACCGCCTCGCCGAGCTTGCCGCCGACCGGCTCGGCGAACGGGTCGTCCTCGCTGATCACCCGCGGGCCGTGGTCGCGGTAGCCGTAGCCGAGCACGATCGACTGGGTGACGAAGCGGTGGGCGCCGACCGTCCGGGCCGCCGCGAGCAGGTTGGCCGTTCCGTTGGTACGCAGGGCGTTCGTGCCCTGGAGCGCCTCGCCCATCTTCGTGGTGCCCAGCGCCGTCAACTCGTGGACGACCGCGTCTGCCCGCACGTCCCGTACGGCGGCGAGCAGGTTCTCTCGATTCATCACGTCGGCGACCACGGCCTCGGCGCCGGCGTTGCGCAGCCGCTCGGCGTTGCCAGGGCTGCGGCTGATCCCGACGACCTCGTGGCCGGCGGCGATGAGCTGGCGGGTGAGGGGCCGACCGACGGCGCCTGAGGCGCCCGCAAGCAGAACTCTCATGGCTCGGGTTCCCTTCTGCAGGTGTCACCCGGGTGGACGAGCGGCCGGCCGGGCATGTGACCTGTCGGTGTGTCCTCCCCACCGCCCGCGCCGGCCCACCTCCTGCCGAGCCGCGGCGGAAGGGCCGCCTGCGGGATCAGGCCGGCGAAGGGAGGCACCTGTCGGGCAGGGTCACCTGCCCTGGCCAGTGCCAGAACGTGTCCATCGTGAACCACTCGTCCAGCGCGGGGTCGTAGAGGTTTTGGATGCCGAAATGCAGCACCTGCCACCACCGGCTCGGATCTCTCTGGTCGACGTAGATGTCACCGAGTGCGAGCGGGATCCGGGGGAACTCACCCGGCTGCGTGAAGCCGGCAACGACACCGGCCCGCCAGTGGTCGACGTGCCGACCGTTGTTCCCCTGCAGGATCTCCGGTCCGACGAATCGCGCGGTCTTCAGCAGGTCGTTGAACAGTTGCCGGTTGAAGAAGCCGGCCTGATGGCAGGGCTGCGGCGGGTCCGGCGGGATGCCCGGCCACTTGTACGTGAGCGTGTAGAGCGTGTTGTCGTAGATCAGGTTGGTGAACCAGATCGGATACTCCGGCCCGCCGGCGATCATCTGGCTGTCGCCGTCGCGTCCCTGCCAGGTGAAGGGCACATCGATGCCGAGGTCGCGAACGATGTACCGGCCGGTCCCCTGAAAGTCGGCCGGGAGTAGCGGGGGGCGTGGCCCTTCCGGTGGGGCGGGTGTGAAGCCGCCCGCCAGGGTCGTGCCGGCAGGCGATGGGGCCATGGCCACGGCCGGCGCGGTCGCGGCGATGGCGATCAAGCCGCCGACGGCCGCCAAGGCCAGTGTCCGAAGTGCACGACCCAGTGCCATGGCCCCTCCGCAGCTCGGCAAGGAACGCACCCGACAGGGCGCTTCGGCGATCGTATGGGCGGCCAATCTGAGCAACGGTCAAATCGGAAAACTAGTCACCTTCCGGGTGGGCGAGGGCTTGGGTCGAGCCGGTGGGCAGGTGGCGGAGCAACCGGCGGCACAGGCCGCTTGACCGCAACCAGGCCGAGCCTGCCGGGACTCCTGAACCACGCCAGCGCACGGCGATCGACTGGTCGGCGAGGCCGAGGTTGATGATCGCTTCGTACTCGACGCAGCGCGACGTGATACCGCCACCTGCCGGGTCCGGGGCGGCCCGAGCAGGCGCCCCGTCAATAGCGTTTGAGCATCCGGTCCACGGCTTCGACCACAGCGAGGAGGACGCCGTGAGTCAGTTGCCCAGCCCCGCCCTGCCCGGCGAGCTGAAGCCCGCCACCATTTACCCGGACAGGTGGCGTGCGGCGCTTCCAGCGGACGCCTGGCCGGACGGGTTCCCCGAGACCGGCGAGGTGTGGCGGCGGGACGTCTTCGCCGTCGCCGAGGCCTGGCGCGCCGGCGAGGCCAGCCCACGGCAGTTGCTCAGCGCGGCGCTGATGTGGGGTTACGGCCCGATCGGCTACGGCCCGTGGCGCACCGCCCGGTCGCTGGAGGGCGATCCGGACGGCAAGCGGCTGGCGTACGCGCTCGAAGGCCTGCGCATGGCCGCGCCGGACGAGGACGGCCTGCGCACCGCCTACCAACGCCTGCGTGATCCGAAGGAGTCGCGGCTGCCCCGGCTCGGCCCCGCGGTCTTCACCAAGCTGCTCTACTTCGCGGGCTACCGCCGCGGTGCGGGAGGCCGGCAACCACTCATCCTTGACAGCGTCGTCTCGCGCCGGCTGCCCGCCGAGGCCGGGGTCAAGCGCCCGTCCGGGTGGGTGCCGGACGAGTGGCTCGCCTACCTGGCCTGGGCGGCGGACCAGGCGCAGCGCCGGGGCATCGAGCCCGACGAGGTGGAGATGGCGCTGTTCCACGACCGGTGAGCTTGACGGCCGGCCGCTGGGTGGGACAACGCTGCCGCCCGGCTTGTCAGCCGGCCGCCGGGTGGGGGAGCGCCGCCGCTGACGGACCCGGCTCGTATGGTGGCGGGCGGCAGTCGGCTCAGGGAGGGTGCTTCATGCTCGCGGAACTGGCAGCTCCTCCGGCCGTCGAGGCCGAGCGGGTCATCACCGCCGTGCTGGCCGACCTGCGTTCCGGCGACCACCGGGGCGTGGTGGTCGACTCCCCGCCCGGCGCCGGCAAGTCCACCCTCGTGGTCCGCGCCGCCGTCGAGCTGGCTGCCGCCGGCGAGCCGCTGATCGTCGTGGCGCAGACCAACGAGCAGGTCGACGACCTGATCGACCGGCTCGCCCGCAAGGCCCCCGAGCTGCCCATCGGCCGGCTCTCCGCCACCGACTATCAGCCCACCGACCGGGTGAAGGGCCACGAGACGGTCCGGGTCGCCGCGAAGGTCGCCGATCTCGGCGGTGCGGCCGTCATCATCGGTACGGCCGCCAAGTGGGCCACGGTCGCCGAGGGCGTCTGGCCGTGGGCGATCGTCGACGAGGCGTACCAGATGCGGTCGGACGCCCTGCTGCGCGTGGCCGGCAGGTTCGAGCGGGCGCTGTTCGTGGGCGACCCGGGGCAGCTCGACCCGTTCTCGACCGTCGAGACCGCGCGGTGGACCGGGTTGACGTGGGACCCGATGCAGTCGGCGGTGGCGACCCTGCTGCGGCACAACCCGGAGCTGCCGGTGCACCGGCTGCCAGTGTCCTGGCGGCTGCCCGCCACGGCCGCGCCGGTGGTGGCCGCCGCGTTCTACCCGTTCACCGGGTTCCGCGCCGGCACCGGGCCGGCCGACCGCGCGCTGACCTTCACCGAGCCGGGGCCGGGCGACCCCTTCGACGCGACGGTCGAGGTGGCGGCCACGGCCGGTTGGGCGCTGCACGAGCTGCCCGCCCGGCACACGCCGCGTACCGATTCCGAGGCCGCGGCGGCCTGCGCCGCCCTCGCCCTGCGATTCCTGCACCGCAAGCCGGTCGGGTTCTCCGAGCAGGCGCCCGACGGCGCGCCGGTGACGGCGGACCGGATCGCCGTGGGGGCCGCGCACCGCGACCAGGTGGCGGCCATCCGGGCGCACCTGGGCGCGGCCGGCGCGGGCATCACCGTCGACACGGCCAACCGGCTGCAGGGCCGGGAGTACGACGTGACGATCGTGCTCCACCCGCTCTCGGGCCGGCGGGACGCGACCGCGTTCCACCTGGAGTCGGGGCGGCTCTGCGTACTGGCGTCCCGGCACCGGCACGCCTGCGTGGTGGTGGCGCGGGCGGGCATCACCGACCTGCTCGACGCGCACCCGTCGACCGAGCGCGTGCACCTGGACGTGCCGGTGAAGTTCCCGGACGGCTGGGAGGCCAACCACACGATGCTCGCCCACCTCGCCGCGCACCGCTCCCGCTGATCACGTGCGCCGGAGGACTACTCATGGTCCGTCGAATCGCGGTCTTCGATGGCTGATCGGAGTGCAGACACGAACGGGTGGCCGAGTTGACGCTCGCGGAGCGTGTCCGTAGCCTTTACCCATAGGGGAGATGGTGGCTGGCGATGATGAGCTGAAACGTAGTCATCGTTCGATCCGTCTCAATACCCGGCCCCAGCCTCCGTGCTGGGGCTTTCACTTTTCCCGGGCAAAGTGCGCGATCAGAGCGTGCCCGGCTCGTGTCCCCGCACGTAGTGCCAGGCGCCGATTCCGCGGGGGTCGAACAGCGCCGCCGTCCGGCGCGGGTTCGCGAAGACATCGGCATAGTCGAGATCAAGCCAGTAGGCAGGGCGCATTCCGTCGTCCAGAGCGGCGCGGAACTCCTCCGGCAGCGGCCGCCCGTCGGCGCGGATCACGGCCGCCATCACGCCGGTCCGGCCCGCGCCCAGGGCCGGCACGCCGTCGACCGGGCCGTTGCGCCCGTCGGAGCACCACAGCGTCCCGCGGACGCGCAGCGCCGGCCCCTCGCCGACGTTCTCCACCGGGACGAGGAACCGGTCCTTGGCGACCGCGAGGAACGCGTACGCCGGGGCGGGCGCGGAGGTCAGCGCGAAGCGCTCCTCGGCGGGTGGGTGCTGGGCCAGCATGCCGCCCGAGTCCGGGAACGCCACCGACTGGTGGACCGGCAGCAGGAGCGGGTACCGGCTCAGCACCAGGGACCGGCGCGTTTCGGTGAGCTGCCGGTCGGTCCGGGACAGCGCCTGCCGGGAGAGGTAGATCGCGGCCAGCACGCCGATGGTGGACGCGACGGCGGCGAACGAGCCGGCGACCGCGGCGGCCCGCTGGGTCGGCCAGTTGAAGGCCACCACGACGGCGGTTCCGGCGGCGCAGATCGCCAGCGTGCCGACCAGCGCCAGGCCGTATCCGCGGGCGAGCGCCAGCCCATGTCCGGCGGCTCCGCGCAGCCAGGTCCAGGTCCGGCGCAGCACGGGCGTTCCTAGGCGAAGGACGAGCCGGCGTCGCCCCACCGCGTCCGGGCGATGGTGACCTTCTCGCTCCGCCAGGTGATGGCCCGGGACTGGGCCAGGACGCGCAGGATGCGGTGCCGGTCACGCTGGTCGTAACCGAAGACCGGCTCGGCCCGCGTCCGGTCCTTGACCGCCATGAACTCGAGGATCTCGCTCTCCGGTATCGGGCTCGGAGCCCGGCCGACGAAGGCACGGTAGAGCTCGTGGTAGGCGTCCTCGATGGGGCGGGCGAACGGCGAGTTCGTGGCCAGCGCGTGGCGGGCGCCGGCGACCGCGACCGCATCCACGACGCCGGCCGCGCTCGCGTACTTGAGGACGCGGTTGACCAGGCCCGCGTTGAACTTCTCCGGGCCCTGCCCGACGCCGCTCGCGCTGAGCAGGCCGGGCAGGCGGCGGAACGGGATGGTCCGGCTCTGGGTGCGGAAGCACTCCATGGTCAGGCCGGCGTGCACCCGCCACAGCGGTTCGAGGTATCCCAGGGCGAGGTCGTCCACGGTCACGGCGTACGTGTCGTCCGCGCCCTTGCGGACGAGCTGCACGGCGGTCAGCGCGTCGAGCGCGCGCAGCAGCCGGGAGCCGTTGTCCGCCTGGAGGGGGCCGGCGCGCAGTTCCGTGACCGTCAGTCCCTTGGGTCGGGCGGCGAGCCGGCGGACCACGTAGTCGATGGCCAGCACGTCGGCGAACCGGCCGGAGCCGACGTCGACGTAGGTGCGGGTGGCGTTGCGGGGCAGGAACTGCTCCTTGGCCCGCACCGCCGCGTCGGTGCGGACGACCTTGTGCCCGAGGGACTCGATGAGCGCCCAGTAGCGGCTCTCGTCCTCGTTTTCCAGGATGCCCCAGCGGGCCAGGGTCGCGGTGCGGTCGGCCTGTTCCTTGCCGCCGAGGATGATGCCGCGACGCTGCAGTTCGAGCAGGCCGAGCAGGGCCCGGCAGGTCGCCGGCGGAGGCTTCTGCAGGGTGTAGATGTCGTCGATGCAGATGGAGTCCAGGCCGGGCAGCGTGAGAATGCCACGGAACTGGGGGGAGAGGCGGTCCTCGTCGCCGTACACCACGGTGACCCGGCAGCCGTCGCTCAGCAGGCGGCGGATCAGCGGGATGAAGTCCTGGTCGCCGGTCACCAGCACGAACTGGCCGCAGTCCTGGTGGAGGTAGTCCATCGCCAGCACGGTCAGATGGATGTCGGCCTGTTCCTTGGCGCTGCCCACCACGTCGTCCTTGATGAGGTGGTCGGCCATCGCCACCGAGATGGTGCCGTCGAACTTCGTGGCCGCCATGTGCTTGTGGTGCAGGTGGCCGCCGCACCGGGCCGTCGCGTCTTTCCAGAGGGCGTCGACGATGCCTCGCTCCACGACGTGGCCGCGGCCGATGATCGCGCCGGCCAGGTTGTCCCAGTCGACCAGCAGGACACCTTTGTTTCCGACGGCCATCTGCGGCTCCTCCGTGAGCTCATCGAGGCGCGATTGATTTCCGAATTCTGCCCCCGTGTCCCCACACTGCTTCTTCATCCGTTCGGCCACGATGTTCATCACTTGTGCGACGTCGCCGGGGGCGTTCGGTTCGCTGTACGTGACGTCAAGATGACCGATCGTCCACAGAAGACCGCAAGTCCGGTGGAGCGCGACAGCCGGCGCACGAGCGGACAATGTGGATTCCTGGGTCGTCACCACAGTCGTCGCACGGCCCGCGTCGGGGAGGGGGACTGTGGCGCGGTTCTATCCCAAGCACCTGCGACCGAACGCGACCCGCGGGGAACGGGCGGTCTTCGACAAGCTCCGGTCGCTCAACGACTCGTGGTTCGTGCTGCACAGCCTCACGTTCTTCGACGCGGGCCGGCCGAAGTGGCGGATGGGCGAGGCGGACTTCGTCCTGCTCCACCCCGGGCGCGGCCTGCTGATCATGGAGGTCAAGGACGGTTCCTACCGGGTCGAGGGCCGGCAGTGGTTCGCCCAGCGCCGCGGCGGCGACGTGCCGCTGAACGCCGACCCGTTCGACCAGGCCGTCCGGAACAAGTACGCCCTGGCCGGGTGGCTACGCGACGCCGCCGGCATCCGGCACGTCCCGGCCGGGCACTGTGTGGTGTTCGCCGACGGCCGGCCCTCGGGCAACCTCGGCCCGCACGCGCCGGACACGATCGTGCTGACGGCGGCGGCGCTGGAGCACGCGCCGGTGCTCGTGGAACGCGTCATGGCCCACTGGGACCAGCACGGCTGGGCCAGCCAGTCGGACTTCGAGAAGGCCCTGGCGGCGATCGCGCCGACCGCCGTTGTGGCCCGCACCCTCCGCTACGACGTCGACCTGGCGTCCGACGACCTGGCCCGCCTGACCCAGCGCCAGATCCGCCTGACCGGTCGCCAGTTGGAGGTGCTGGAGGGCACCTCGAAGAAGCGGGCCTCACTGGTGCTCGGCGCGGCCGGCACGGGCAAGACGGTCCTCGCCCAGGAGCGGGCGCGCGAGCTGGCGGCCCGGGGGCTGCGGGTCGCGGTGATCGGACAGCAGCGCAACCTGCGCCTGGAGATCCGGCGCAGGCTGCGGGTGGAGGGCGTCAGCTCCGGCGACCCGGAGGACGTGCTGTGCGACCTCTACGGCGCCGACCGCCTGCGCGAGTACGAGGGTGAGCAGCTGTGGGTCACCGTGCTGGCCCTCGCCGAGGCGTACGGCAAGCCGCTGGACTGCCTCATCGTCGACGAGGCGCAGAGTCACGACGAGGACCTGCTGGACGCCCTGCGGGAACTCGTCCGCCCCGACGGTTCGGTGGTGCTGTTCGCCGACCCGTACCAGCGCGACTCCTCCGGGACCTGGCGCCCCCGTCCGGACGGGTCGTTCAACGAGTTCTGGCTGACCGAGAACTGCCGCAACGTCCTGCCGATCGCGAAGCTCGTCGCCCGGATCTCGGGAGCGCACACGCCCGTCACCGGTCCGTCCGGGCGGCCACCGCGCCTCAGCGGCGGTTCCGCGGATCTCGCGTCGACGTGCGCGGACGCCGTGCTGGAGATCCTGAAGGACCTGCCGCCCTCCCAGCTCGTGCTGCTCACGTCGACGACGGCGAACCAGGCAGCGATCCGCCGGACCCTGGCGGACCGGGGCGTGCGGACGATGAGCGGGCTGCGCGGCGACGAGCTGGCGGTCTGCACGGTGCGGCAGTTCCACGGCTGCGAAGCGCCGGCCGTGGTCTACGCCGACGACGGCGAGGAGGACTGGACGACCAGCTACATCGCGGTCAGCCGGGCCTGCGCCTACCTGCACGTCGTCGGCCGGCCGGACCGGTGGGAACCCTTTCGATTCCTGATGGAGGATGGTTCATGACGCTGTACGACGAGGCTGTCACTTTCCTGGAGTCGGAAGGCTGGTCGGTCCCCGGGGAATCGCGGGGCGAGGTCGTCCGGGCGAGGCGGGCGGCGTACGCGGACAACAGCGAGCACATGACGGTGTGGTGCCCGGCCGCACCGGACGCCGAGGAACTGCACCGCCGCGAGGCGACCCTCCTGCAACGCTTCGCGGAGGAGGCGCGTACCCCGGGGGCGAAGTTCCTGCTGGTGGAGTCCACCCAGGGGCTGTCGACGGACTTCCGGAGAGTCGCCAAGCACGAGTACAACGTCGACATCCGGGTCCCGATCCAGTTCTTCGACGCCCGGTTCAAGTGGGACGACACGTTGGTGTCGACGCTGGCGGGAACGGCCGCGCAGCAGCTCCGCCGCGACGGTGAGTTGGCCGAGCGGCGGCGTACCCCGCAGCCGTTCGAGGCGGTGGGCACGAAAGTGGTGGGCAGCGACCTGCTCACCGAGCTGGCTCGCCGGTTCGACAGCCCGGCCGGCTGGGACCGCCCGATCGTGCTGGTGACCGCGCCGGCGGGATACGGCAAGAGCGTCCTGTTCGAGTCGCTGTTCGCGACGCTGTACACCAACTTCCAGAAGGCGAAGAAGCAGCTACGGAGGGCCTACCGGCCGCTGCCGCTCCTGCCGGACTACGCCGCGCTGGCCAGTGCGCCCGCGCTGGGCCCCATGGTCGACGCGCTGCTGCAGACCGAGGTCGCGCGGCCGGTGAAGCAGCCGACGTTCCAGTGGATGCTCACGCGGGGGTTCGCGAGCTGGCTGCTGGACGGGCTGGACGAGGTCATCGCCCAGGACCCGGGCTTCTTCGAGTACATCCACGAGATCGTCGCCCGCCCGGACAACCCGACGACACCGCGCATCCTGCTCTGCGTCCGGGACTCGCTGCTGAGTTCCAACCAGGCACTGCGGGACTTCCTCACGGTGGCCCACGAGTACGTCGAGGAGTTCCGCCTGCTGCCGTGGCAGCCCGAGTCGATCACCACCTTCGCGCGCATCCGCCTTCAGGAGAAGGACCGCGAGCTCCTCTCGATCCTCGACGCGAAGCCGCAGCTCATGAACCTCTGCGGCACCCCGTACTACGCCGAGCTGCTCGCCGAGCGCGTCGACGAGGGCAAGACCGACGGGATACCGGACGACTACTCCGAGATGGACCTGGTCCACGACGCCGTCGACGCGATCATGGATCGCGAGTACAAGAAGGAGCAGTTGCAGGAAAACCTCGTCTCCCGGCACGACCTGCTCGACGTCATCAGTCACGTGGCCGTCGCCGAGCTGGAGAACGACAACCGGGGTGTGCCGATCGACGAGATCGGCCAGCTCGCCGAGTTCGTGATCCCCTCGGACCTGTCCGATCCCGAGCGCGAACGCTGCACCGCGGCCATCTGCCGCCTACCGGTCTTCCGTGCCGCCTCCGAGCGGCAGCGGGTGCGCTTCGCGCAGGACGTGATCTTCGAGCACCAGAT
Source organism: Micromonospora sp. NPDC005707 (assembly GCF_040631005.1). Classification (NCBI taxonomy): domain Bacteria; kingdom Bacillati; phylum Actinomycetota; class Actinomycetes; order Micromonosporales; family Micromonosporaceae; genus Micromonospora; species Micromonospora sp. NPDC005707. Next base: position 454,279 of record NZ_JBEXYR010000001.1, on the reverse strand, counting down.
CGGGATGCGTGCCGCCCAGTACTTCGCCGTCAATCCGGTGCGGTTCGCGCAGCTGCTGGACTGCCGCCCGTTCCCGCCCGACTCCTTCGCCCTCCGGGTGCTGTGCGCCCGGATCCGGGAACTCGCCGCCGGCGAGGAGCTGCTCACCCGGCTGTCCAGCGCGACCGCGACCCCCACGGCCTTCCGCAACATCCTCCAGGTGCTCCTCGGGCTCCCCGAGTGCGCCCGGCTGCTCATCCACGCTCCGCTGGAACGCCAGGACCTGTCCGGGCTCACCTTCTCGGGCCTGTCACTGGCCGGCGTCAGCTTCCGCGGGGCGAATCTGGAGTCGACACGCTTCACCAACTGCGTCATGACCGGCTGCGACCTGTCCGACGCGACGCTGCACGGCACGCGATTCGACGCCTGCCTGCCCACCCTCGCCGAGGCCGACTTCGGGCACCTCACCGGCTTCGTCTCCGTGGAGATCGACTCCCGGACCGCCATCGAGGACGTCGCGGACTTCGTCAAGCTGCTGGGCGCGGACGGGCGCCGGGAGCACCCCTTCGTCGGCCCCTGCCCCACCGCCCTCCAACTGCGGTTCCTGTTCCTGAAGTTCGTCCGGCCCGACGGCCACTACCGCCGTGACTCGCTGGACGAGAAGGGCCTGCTGTCGGGGCGGCGCATCGTCGATCCGGCGTCCGTGCTCAACGGTGCCGTGCGTGCCGGCTTCCTCACCGCCATCCCCAAGCGCCGCCGGTACGAACGCACGCACAGCCAGCTCTACGCGGACATGGTGGGCTTCGCCCAGAACCTCCGGGTGACCCCGGCCATCCGGTCACTGCTGGAGGACACCTGCCGGGTGGAGGGGTGCGCCCACGTCGTTCAGGAGAACCCGACCGCCGCGACCTTCGACTGAGTGTCCAGCGGTCCCCGCGCAGCGGACCGGCGAGCCGACACCGGCCGGCCGCCACCGGTGCGTGAGCGATGAGTTTGGGCGGCGGATCGGGTCTGCCCTGGCATGACCATGACCATTGTCAACGCCAATGGGACCGCCCTGGGCATCGAGTCGTTCGGTGCCGACGGCGCGCCACTCGTCCTGCTCGCCGGCGGGACGACGATGCTCTCCTGGCCCGACGCGCTGTGCGAGCGCCTCGCCGCCGGAGGGCGCCGTGTGGTGCGCTACGACCTGCGCGACAGCGGGGAGTCGACAACGACGGATCCGGAGGCGCCCGCGTACACCCTGCGTGCCCTCGCCGCCGACGCGGCGGCCCTCGCCGACGCGCTCGGCGGGGTGCCCGCGCACCTCGCGGGGATCGGCGTCGGCGGGATGGTCGCCCAGGTGGCCGTGCTCGACCATCCGGGTGCGTTCTCGGCGCTCACCCTGGTCGGCACCCGCGCCGTCGCCCCCGGGCCGCCCGACGATGACCTTCCCGACCACGACCAGGCCACGATGAGCCGCCTGTTCGCGCGTCCTCTGCCCGATTGGACCGACCGCGAGGCGGTCGCGGAGTTCGCCGCCGCCGGCGCGGAGATCCTCGGCGACGACCCCGTCGCCGCGCGGGCGATCGCCGCGCGCATCTGGGACCGCACGCCCGGCACGGCACCACCGGTCCAGATGGCCAACCAGATGGGCATGGTGTTCTCCAGGCTCGACTGCACACCACGCTGGCGTGAGCGCCTGCCCGAGATCGAGGTCCCCACGCTCGTCGTCCACGGCCGCCGCAACCGGTTCTTCCCCGTCGGCAACGGCGAGGCGATCGCGCGCGAGATCCCCGGGGCCCTGCTGCTCGTCCTCGAGGAGGCCGCCACCGCTGTCCCCGATGCGGCGGTCGGCGAGGTCACCGAGGCGATGCTCACGCTCGGCTAGCGGACGGCGGATGTCGCGCGGTCCGGCCTCCAGGCAGCCGTGGACGCCGGAGGCTCGACCCGGCCGCGCGCCCGCGATCGGCACGATTCCCACCCGAGCACTCCCGACCGCGCGACCCCCACCGACAAGATCAAGACCTACGGCCGGAGTACTACTTGCCGTGTGGGTCGTGCGCGTTGAGCGTCGCGACCACCTGGTCGTAGTCGCCACGCGCCTCGCCATAGCGGAGGAACTTCACCCGCTCGACCTGGATCTCCTTGGCATCGGGCTGCGCCTCGATCAGCGCCACGACCTCCGCCACGAACTCGTCGAGCGGCATGGCGAACTCGCTGGTCTCCTGCCCGGGCATCAGCGCGGTACGCACCGACGGCGGTTCCAGCTCCACGACCCTCACGCTCGTGCCGGCGAGCTGCAGCCGGAGCGACTCGCTGAGCATGTGGATCGCGGCCTTCGACGCGTTGTAGCTCGGGGTGACCTTGAGTGGCGCGAACGCCAGGCCCGAGGAGACCGTCATGATCGTGGCGTCCGGCTGCGCCTGCAGGTGCTCGATGAACGCGGCGATGAGCCGGATCGGGCCGAGCAGGTTCGTCGTCACGGTCGCCTCCGCGGAGGCGAGGAACGATTCGGGCCGGCGCCAGTCCTCGACGCGCATGATGCCGGCCATGGTCACCAGGACGTTGAGGTCGGGGTGGCGTGCCAGCACCTTCTCGGCAGCCGAGTCGATGCTCGCAGGGTCGGCGGTGTCGATCTCCACGGTGTCGATGCCGGGGTGCTCGGCGGCGATCGTGTCGAGCAGGTCGGTACGCCGGCCGCCGACGATGACCGTGTTCCCCCTGGCCCGCAGTTCGAGGGCGAGGGCCAGGCCGATCCCGCTCGTGGCGCCGGGGATGAAGACGGTGTTTCCGGAGATGTTCATGCTCCGAGCGTGGCCGGTCCCGACCGGCCGATGAAGAGAGCGGTTGTCGGGGGACCGGCAATCCCTGGTTGGCGCGCGACACCGGCGGATACTGAGATCATGGACCGCGCAGCCCTGGCCGACTTCCTCCGCCGCCGCCGCGAGGCGCTGCAGCCCGGGGACGTCGGGCTGGCCGCCGGCGTCCGCCGCCGCGCCCCGGGACTGCGGCGCGAGGAGGTGGCCGCCCTGGCCACCATGTCGACCGACTACTACACCCGGCTGGAACAGCAGCGCGGCCCGCAGCCGAGCCCGCAGTTGCTGGCGTCCCTCGCCCGGGCGCTGCGGCTGAGCCGCGACGAGCGCGACTACCTGTTCCGGGTGGCGGGGCACAACGCCCCGGCGTCGGTCTCCGCGGCGACGCACGTCTCCCCGGCGCTGCTGCGGGTGCTCGACCGGCTGACGGACACCCCCGCGCTCATCCTGTCCAACCTCGGCGAGACCCTCGTGCAGAACCGGATGGCCGAGGCCCTGTTCGGGGAACGGTCCGGCCACACGGGGCTGGCCCGCAGCGAGATCTATCGGTGGTTCACCGACCCGGCGGAGCGGATCCGCTACCCCGAGGAGGACCGCGAGCGGCAGAGCCGTGCCCAGGTCGCCAATTTGCGCGCCGCGTACGGGTCCATGGGGCCGCAGTCGCGGGCCGGCGAGCTGGTGCGGGCGCTGCAGAAGATCAGTCCCGAGTTCACCGAGCTGTGGGAGCGGCACGAGGTGGCCCAGCGTTTCGCCGACCACAAGACGCTGATCCACCCCGAGCTCGGCCCCATCGAGCTGGACTGCCAGGTGCTGTTCACCGAGGACCAGTCCCAGGCCCTCCTCGTGCTCACCGCGCCGCCGCGCAGCGAGGGTTACGAGAAGCTCCAGTTGCTCGCCGTGCTGGGCACCGAGCGCTTCCCCGCCGACACGACCCCCCGCTGACGGCCGCCGGCGCCCGCCGCGCGTGAATGCGGCACAGGAACGGCCATTCACGCCGCCGGGGATTCCCGGCTTTCCTGTCGGCCTCCCGTCACGGGGAGTGTTCATCTGATCCGTTTCCGTCGATAGCGTCGGTGCACTGGCCGTCGACGAAAGGCCGACGATGAACGACAACCCGTACCCGTTCTCGCGCCGGCGCCTGCTCGCCGGCGCGGCGGCGGCCTCGGCGGTCACTGTGACCGGCGTGGCCGCCGCCCCGACCGCCGCCACGGCGAGCCCCGCCCGCGCCACCACGCCGCTGGTCACCCGGGACCGGATCGCCACCGCGGCGCTGCGGGCAACCGACGGCACCGCGGCGGCGGTCGCCCTCCAGGCGGACTTCCACGCCCGGCTGTCGGCCTGGCTGGCCTTCTGGTCGGCGAACTCACCCCGCGCCTGGAGCGCTCCGGTCCACGTGGTCGGCCGGGTCGCCCCGGCCGGCGACGCCCTCACCCTGCACGCCATCCGGTACCGGCGCGACGACGAGCTGCACGCCGGCTTCGCCGCGGGGCGGCGGGACGGCAGCCACGTGGCGACGCTCGCCAGCCTGCACCACCACTTCCCGAGCGTGCGCGTCCTGCCGGACGGGGCGGTCCGGGTCGGCGACGGGCCCGCCGGGTTCACCGGCGCGCCCGGGCAGGTCGCCTTCGCGGTCGCCGCCTGCCGGGAGCTGTGGGGAGACGCCGCGGCCACCGCCGCCCGCTGGGCGGAGCACGCCGGCCGGGCGCTCACCCGGGCCGGGCAGCCGGCCGACGCCGCCTCGCACGCCGGCTGGGCGGCCTTCACCCGGATCAGCCTGCGCCGCGGGCTGGGCACCGAATCGTACGAGTGACCGGAGGTAACACATGTCCCGCAACGAGTTCCGGTTCGTGGTCGACGGCGTCGACCTGACCCCCGAGCAGCAGACCCTCATCGCCGGCGAGATCCAGAAGGCCGGCCTGGCCGCCCTCGGGACCGCCAACGCCCGGCTCACCAACCCGCTCACCGTCGGCCACGGCAACCTCAAGCTGCGCCCCGAGTGGTACGGCCTCTGGGTGCTCGACGGCCCGTTCGCCCAGGACCTCGGCCAGAAGATCAACGACATCGGCTTCTGGATGCAGCGGTGACCGAGGTCGCCGGACGTACCGGCCCGCCGGAGCGGATGTGTCCGAGCACGCCGGCGGCGAACGCCACGGTGTTCCTCGGCATGATCACTCCGGCGGGGCGGGTCGCCTACGTCACGCCGGCCGTGCCGGCCGAGGTGGCGCTCGCCGCGGCCGGCGACTCCGACGCCCCGGTGGAGTCCCGCTTCCGGCTGGCCGGCCCCTGCGTCACGTCCTCCTGCGGCTTCTGGACCGGCGAGCACTGCGGCCTGGGCGCCCGGATGGCCGCCTCCTACGCGGAGACGGCCGAACCGGGCGAGGACCAGTTGCCGAAGTGTGCGATCCGGCGTACCTGCCGGTGGTTCGCCGAGCAGGGCCCGGCGGCCTGCCCGGCCTGCTCACACGTGGTCACCGACGCGCGCTGACGGTTCAGTCGCCCGGGGCCGTGTAGTCGGTCGGCGTCCGGGTCGCCTCGTCTACCTCGGCCGGGGTCAGCAGCGGGGTGACCCGGGTCCGCAGCCCGCGGGCCGCGCCGATGCGGATCGCCAGCGCGGCGGCGGTGCGGTGGTCGGGCAGGTCGCAGAGCACGTACGTGTCGTCGTCGGCGAAGGCGAAGTGCATCGAGATGAGCTGCCCGCCGGCCTCCTCGACCAGCTTGCGGACCACCTCGGCGCGTTTGGTGCCGCCGTCGCGCGTCAGCCCGTCGATCCCGTCGACGGTGTAGACGGATCGCAGCAGGAACGCGGGCAACTCAGCTGCCGCCCTGCCGCTGCACCCGCTCCGCGCCCTCGACCTTGGCCCGGCCCTGATCCCGCTCGCTGCCGGCGGCCCCGGTGGCGGTGTGCAGCCGATGGCGCTTACCGGGGCGTTCCATCTCCCCGCCCTGGCGGCCCGGAGCGCCGCTGCCGGAATTCCGCCCCGCCCGCGCCGACTGGCCGCCCGGATCGTGCTTGTTCTGCTTGTGGCTACCCATGGGCCGCGCTTACCCGCTGCCTCCGCCGCTAGTCCTGGCCCTTGACCTGGGCTGCGCACACTGGGAGGCAGGCAACTCACCTCCGAGGAGGCCGACATGCGCTGGTTCGTCATCCTCATCGTCGTACTGCTGGTCATCGCTGCCCTGGCATTCTGGCGCCGCAACCGCCGGACGGCGGCCGACGCGGACCGCCAGGTCCGTGACCTGGCGGCGTCGGCCGAGGCTCGCCGCCGGCTGGACGACCACCGGAATCCGACCGACGGCAGCAACCTCCGCAGCAGCGGCGGCAGTCTCTGACCCAGTCGGCGGCGCGGGCGTCGTGCGGTTCCGACCACCACGAGCCGCCGAAGCCCCGATGCGCGCGGTTTTCCCCGTTGTCGGACCGGTCGACTACCGTCGGGAAGTCATGGAGCCGCGGTTCGGCGAGGCGATCATCGGGCGGGAACACCCCGCGGCGCTGCTGCGCGCCGAAGTGGACCGGGTGACCACCAGCCACGGCGGTCTGGTCCTGGTCGCCGGCGAGCCGGGCATCGGCAAGACGACGCTGGTGGGCGCGGCCGCCGACGAGGCCCGCCGGCGCGGGGCGCTGGTGCTCGGCGCGGCCTGCTGGGACTCCGACAGCGCCCCCGGCTACTGGCCCTGGGTGCAGGTGCTGCGCCGCCTGGGCCGCCACCCCGACGACTGGGCGCGGGCGCAGGAGGCCGCCGGGCCCGGGCTGGCGGCGCTGCTCGGCGAGGGCACCGGCGCCGACCCGGCCGGGGAGGAGCCGGGCGACGACGGCGGCCGGGCGGAGTTCGCCCTGCACGACGCGGTGACCACCGCGCTGGTGGCCGTCGCCCAGCACCGGCCGGTCGTGGTCGTCCTCGACGACCTGCACTGGGCCGACGCGGCCTCGCTGCGGCTGCTCCAGTTCGCCACCCAGCACACCTGGTTCGAACGGCTGCTGCTGGTCGGCACCTACCGGGACGCCGAGGTCGAGTCCGGTGACCACCGGCTCCGGCCGCTGCTGCTGCCGCTGACCGCCAAGGCCACCACCATCACCCTCACCGGCCTGGCCCGCGACGAGGTGGCCGCGCTGATCCGCCGCACCGCCGGCCGCGAACCGGGCGCCGACCTCGTCGACGAGGTGCACCGGCGCACCGGCGGCAACCCGTTCTTCGTCGAGCAGACCGCCCGGCTCTGGCACACCGACGGCCTGGCCACCACCATCGCGCCCGGCGTGCGGGAGGCGGTGCGCCGCCGGCTCGACCAGCTGCCCGCACCGGTGGTCGAGGCGCTCACCGTGGCCGCCGTGCTCGGCCGGGACTTCCACCGGCAGGTCCTCGCGGCCTGCGTACCCGGTCCGGTCGCGCAGGTGGACCGGCTGCTCGACCGCGCGGCCACCGCCCGGCTCGTGCTGGCCCGGGGCGGCGGCCGGTTCGCCTTCGCCCACGACCTGGTGCGGGCGACCCTCTACGACGGGTTGACCGGCGCCGAGCGGCGCACCCGGCACGCCGCCGTGGTCCGCGCCGTCGACGGGTCGGCGGCGCTCGCCGAGCGGCTCATCCCGGCCGACCTGGCCCGCCACGCCTGGCTCGCCGGCGGTGACCTCGACGCGGCGCGCACCGTCGAGCTGCTGGTCGCCGCCGCCCGGGAGGCCGGCGGGCGGCTGGCCGTGGAGGAGTCCGTGCAGCACTTCCGCCGCGCGCTGGAGGTCGCCGACCAGCCGGCCCGCCGGGTCCGGGTGATGCTGGAGCTGGCCCAGCTCTTGCAGCACGTCGGCACGCAGGCCGAAGCCGAGCGGCTGCTCGTGGACGCTGCGGCGCTGGCCCGCCCGCTCGACGAGCCGGCCGTGCTGGTCCGCGTCGCGCTCACCGCCCACCGGCAGGAGGCGGCGGCCCGCCGCCGCACCGGCGCCGGCGAGCTGGTGCGCGAGGCGTACGGGCGATTGATCGGTGCGCCCGAGCCCGGCCGGGAGACGAGCGCGCTGGTCACCGACCTGATCACCGCCACCGAGACCCTCGCCCGGCGCGGTCGCGACGACGAGGCGCTCACCTTCAGCCTGTGGGCCCGGCACGACACCACCTGGGGGCTCGGCACCGCCGAGGACCGGGCCGTGGTCACCGCCGAGATCCGGGAGGTGGCCCGCCGCACCGGCGACCGGGAGACCGAGCTGTGGGCGACCTCCCTGCGCTGGGTCGCCCTGCTGGAACTCGGCGACCCGCGCTACCACGACGAGCTCACCGCGTTCGTCACCGGCTGCCGGCAGGGCGAGGTCGCCCGCCAGCGGATGGCCGCGGCCATCGACAGCGGCATCATCGCCGGCTTCCGCGGCGACTTCGCCGCCGCCGACGCGCACTTCGCCGAGATGGACGGCTACGGCGAGTGGGAGCACTCCGACCACGCCTTCATGGGCCAGCACCTGCGCTGGTGCCTGCTGCTGCTCCGGGGTCGCCTCGCCGAGGCGGAGGCCCTGCTCGACGGGCCGGAGGCGGCCGGCCACCCGCAGCGGGACCTGCTCCGGGCGATCACCGCCGCCGAGCGCGGCGACGCGGAGACCGCCGTGCGGCTCACCGCCGGGATCGAGGCGGCCGGCACCACGCACCCGCGACCGGTGTCGCCGCTGTGGCTGCGGCTGCGGGCACAGGCGGCGGCCGCGAGCGCCGATCCCCGCCGTTGCGCCGAGGCGCGGGCGGCGCTGGAGCCGCACCGGGGCCGGTGGATGGCGGCGTTCTTCGGCTGCGACATCAGCGGCCCGGTCGACCTCTGGCTGGCCGCCGTCGATGCCGCCGAGCGGCGCTGGGACGACGCGATTGCCGGCTACGAGGCCGCCCGTGACGCCGCCGACCGGATGGGCGCCCGGCCGTGGTCGCTGCTCAGCAGCGACGGGCTGGTGGCCGCCCTGACCGCACGCGGGCGGGCCGGCGACGCGGCCACGGCGGCCCGGCTGCGCGCCGACACGGCGGCCGAGGCGCGGGCGCTCGGCATGACCCAGGTGCTGCACCGCCTGGGCGAGGGGGAGATTGCGGCTGCCGTCCCCAGTGGATCTGTGGCTCGACCAGCGGGTGCGGGCCTCACCGGCGCGGTGCCGGCACCCGCGGGAGCCGGCCACACCGTCGGGGCTCCGGCCGCCGGTCATGCCCTCGAGGTGTCGGCGACCGCCGGTGCGGTGCGGGCGACCGCCGGAGCTGGCCAGGCCGGCGCGTTGCTGGCACCGGACGGAGCGGGCCACGCGGCCGATTCCGGCATCGGGAGCGGTGACCGCGCGGGTGAGAGCCGGCCCGTCCAGCCGGAGTTCCGGCGGGACGGGGCCGTGTGGCGGCTCGCGTACGGCGGGACGGTCGTGCACCTGCCCGACGCCAAGGGGTTGCACGACCTGCGGCTGCTGCTGGGCCGGCCCGGCGCCGACGTGCCCGCGGTCGAGCTGCTCGACCCGGCGGCCGGCCCGGAACTCGTCGCCGCCCGCCGGCTCGGCGGGGATCCCGTGCTGGACGACGAGGCGAAGGCCCGCTACCGGCAGCACCTGCGGCGGCTCGACGACGAGATCGACCGGGCCGCCGTACGCGATGACGCACAGAGGCTGGCCGCCCTCGACGCCGAGCGTGCCGCGCTGCTCGACCAGTTGCGGGCCGCCGCCGGCCTGGCCGGGCGCAGCCGCCGCCTCGGTGACCAGGCCGAGCGGGCCCGCAAGGCCGTGACCGCCCGGATCCGGGACACGCTGCGCCGGATCGACGAGCGCCACCCGGCGCTCGGGGCGCACCTGCGGGAGTCCGTCGCCACCGGCAGCACCTGCCGCTACCTGCCGCCGGAACCGGTGCCCTGGCGGCTCTGACCGCCCGCACCAGCCGGGGACGGCGCCCGTGCCCCGGCGTCCCCGACAAGCCGGGCCGGGGGCACCGACGACGGCACCCCCGGCCCGGCTCTGACCGCCAGCCGTCAGCGGCGGTTGTAGCGGTACATGGTCAGCGTGCCGAAGACGGCCACGAAGCCGGCGCTCCACAGCAGCAGCCACATCGTGTTCGTCGCGTCCGTCGATCCGGCCATGGCGGCGCGCACGGCCGCGACCAGGTGGGTGACCGGGTTGGCCTTGACGAACGCCTGGAGCCAGCCCGGCATGGTGGCCGGGTCGACGAAGACGTTGCTCAGGAAGGTCAGCGGGAACAGCACCATCATGCTGACCCCCATGACCGACTTCTCGCTGCGCAGCACCAGGCCGAAGAACGTCCACACCCAGGAGAACGCGAACGAGAAGATCACCAGCAGGCCGATGCCGGCCAGCACGCCGACCGGCCCGCCGGCGGGCCGGAACCCGAGCGCCAGCCCCACGCCGAGGATGACCACCGCGGCGAGCACGTAGCGCAGCACGTCGCCGAAGATCATGCCGACCAGCGCGGCGGGCCGCCAGACCGGCAGGGTGCGGATGCGGTCGAAGACGCCCTTCTCGATGTCGTTGTTCAGCCCGACACCGGTGTACATGGTGATCATCACGACGCTGGTCACCATGATCCCCGGCAGGAAGAACTGCAGGTAGTCACGCGGGCTGTCGGCGAGGGCGCCGCCGAACAGGTACGTGAACATCAGCACCATGATGATCGGGAACGCGGTCACGTCGAAGAGCTGCTCCGGCACGTGCTTGATCTTCAGCATGGCCCGCCAGCCGAAGGTCAGCGACGCGGACAGCGCACCCGGCCTCGGCGGCCGCTCGCCCGGGGCGAGGACCGTCGCCAGCGCCTCGGCGGACGGCACGTAGACGGACGGCGGCCGCCCGGTCGTGGTCGCGGTGTCGCTCATCGGGCCGCCTCCAGTTCGTCGTCCCGCTCGTCGGTCCCGACGGCGGGGTGGTCGGTCAGGGCCAGGAACACCTCGTCCAGGCTCGGCTGGCCGAGGGAGAAGTCGTCCACCACGATGCCGGCCCGGGCCAGCTCGCCCAGGGCACGCGCGGCCTGCTCGCCGGCCTCCAGGTCGGTGCCGTCCTCGCCGACCCGGGCGGTGAGCGCCACCGGGTCGGGCTCCAGCTGCACCGGCACGCCCAGCGCGGCGCGCAGCACCTGCTGGGCGCGGGACCGTTCCCCGGCGTCGCGCAGTCGCACGTGGACGGTGCCGGAGCCGACGGACGACTTCAACTCGCCCGGGGTGCCCTCCGCGATCACCCGGCCGTGGTCGACCACCGCGATCCGGCCGGCGAGCTGGTCGGCCTCGTCCAGGTACTGCGTGGTCAGCAGCACCGTGGTGCCGTGGGCGACCACCGCCCGGATGATCTCCCACACCTGGTTGCGGCTGCGCGGGTCCAGCCCCGTCGTCGGCTCGTCCAGGAAGAGCAGGTCCGGGGTGTTGAGGATGCTCGCCGCGATGTCGATGCGCCGCCGCATGCCGCCCGAGTACTTCTTCACCTGCCGCCCGGCCGCCTCGGTCAGCCCGAACGCGGCGAGCAGGCGGTCGGCCCGCTGCCGGGCCGCCGGCCGGTCCAGGCCGAGCAGCCGGCCCAGCAGGACCAGGTTCTCCGCGCCGGTCAGGTCCTCGTCGAGCGAGGCGTACTGGCCGGTCAGGCTGACCCGGGCGCGGACCGCGTCCGCCTCGGCGACCACGTCGCGGCCGAAGACGCGGGCCCGCCCGCCGTCCGGTCGCAGCAGCGTGGCCAGGACCCGCACCGCGGTGGTCTTGCCGGCGCCGTTCGGCCCGAGCAGCCCGTAGACGGTGCCGGCGGGGACCTGGAGGTCCAGGCCGTCGAGCGCGCGGGTCGAGCCGAACGACCGGACCAGGCCGTCGGCCTCGACGGCCAGGCCGGTGTTCCGGTTACTCATGATCACTACCTTTCTTCGTGTCCTCAGGAGACGTACGGGCGCGCCGCGCGACCCTCGCGCAGCGCCAGGCCCCACCAGCAGAGCTCGTCGAGGAGCACCCGGGCGTCCTGCCGGAGCTGCTCCTCGACCCGCCCCGTCGGCTCGCCGTCGAGCAGGTCGACGCCGACGGTGTCGCGCACGGTCGTAGCGTGCAGGGCGGTGAACACGGTGCGCAGCTGGTCGACCGCGTGCAGGCCGACCGACCGGCAGCCGTACGACACGAAGCCGACCGGCTTGGCCTGCCACTCGTCGTAGGCGTAGTCGATCGCCTGTTTCAACGACGCCGGGAAGCTGTGGTTGTACTCCGGGGTGACCACCACGAACGCCTCCGCCCGGCTCACCTCCCCGGCGAACGACCGCATGGCCGCCGTGGGCTCGGCCGGCAGGCTGGCCGGGAAGTCGTACCCGGCGAGGTCGAGCACGGTCACCGCCAGCCCTTCGCGGCGGCGTGCCTGCGCGACGAACCAGCGACCGATCCGGTCGCCGATCCGTCCCTCCCGGGTGCTGCCGATGATCACGGCGAGCCGCAACGGCGTCATGCTCCCCTCCCGCTGGTGTCGGGCCTCACCCCCCAGGCGCCAGACGCGGACCGGCGGCCCGCCAGATCGGATCTGGCGGGCGCCTGTCGGGGGCGGCTGCTTCAATCGGCGCCGGAGAGTAGGGGGACGGCATGACCGAGGTACGCCTCGCGCGGTGGAGCGCCGACGACCTGGCGCTGCTACGGCAGCTCAACGCGCCGGAGGTGCGGGCGCACACGGGCGGCCCGGAAACCGACGAGCAGGTGCTCGCCCGGCATGAGCGCTACCTGCGCGGCCCCGGCCCGCGCAGCGGGCACATGTTCACCGTCGGGCTGCCCGACGGGACGAAGGTGGGCAGCGTCGGCTACTGGGCACGGGAGTGGCACGGCGAGCCGGTCTACGAGATGGGCTGGGCGGTGCTGCCGGCGTACCAGGGGCGGGGGCTGGCGAGCGCGGCGGTGCGGGCGCTGATCGCGGAGGCCGCGGCGCACGGCGACCGGCGTTTCGCCCACGCCTACCCGTCGGTGGACCATCCGGCGTCGAACGCGGTGTGCCGCAAGGCCGGGTTCACGCTGCTCGGTGAGACGGAGTTCGAGTACCCGCCGGGGCATCTGATGCGCTCGAACGACTGGCGCGTCGAGCTGACCGGGTGACACACGACGGGGCGGGCCGGCCGGCCCGCCCCGTCGCACGCGCGTCAGCGGGCCGTGTCCAGCCGGGTCCGCTGCTCCGGGGTCAGCTCCAGCTCGACCGCCGCGAGGCTCTCCTCAAGCTGTGCCACCGAGGAGAAGCCGACCAGCGGGATCGCCGCCACGTCCCCGCCCAGCAGCCAGGCGAGCACCACCTGGTTGACCGTCGCCCCGGTCTCGTCGGCGACGGCGCGCAGCGCCGCCAGCCGCGCCGGGGTGCTCGGCAGGGCGCACTCCTCGCCGAGCCGTTCCGGCTTCACGTAGGCGCCCCTGAGCAGCGGCGAGTACGCCACCAGGGTCAGTTGCGGCTCGGCCCGCAGGTAGCTGGCCAGGTCGGGGCCGACCCAGCCGACGTCGCCGTCCGGGTCCAGGTCGCTCGGCAGGTCCGGCCGCCGGGGCAGGTAGCTGCGGTGGTACTGGAGCACCTCGTACCCGGGCAGGCCGGCCGCGGCGGCCAGTGCCCGGGCCCGCTCGACCCGCCAGGCGCGGTGGTTGCTCGCGCCCAGCATCCCGACGGTGCCCTCGGCGACCAGGTCCGCGAAGCCCTGGACCGTCTCCTCCAGCGGGACGGTCCGGTCCTCGATGTGGGCGTAGAGCAGGTCGAGCCGGTCCACGCCGAGCCGTTCGCGGCTGCGCTCGGCCGACTCGCGGATCACCTTGGCGGACAGGCCCTCGGCGTTGTCCACGTAGCTGGTGCCCGGGGCGAGGGGACGGGCGCCGAGCTTGGTGGCGATGACCACCTCGCCGCCGACGCCGCGGCTGCGCCGCCAGCGGCCGAGCAGCTCCTCGCTCTCCCCGCCCTGGCCGCCGTTCTGCCAGAACGCGTAGTTGTCCGAGGTGTCGATGAACGTGCCGCCGGCCTCGACGTACCGGTCGAGGATCGCGTACGAGGTGGCCTCGTCGGTGGCGGTGCCGAAGAGCATCGCGCCGAGGCTGAGCACGCTGACCTCGCGCCGGGTGGCCGGGTCGGTGCCGATGGTGCGGTAACGCATGGGTTCCTCCCCGTGGAGAACGTTGCCGCCACCCTCCACCTTCGAGTGCGCGCGAAGTCAAACCGTCACCAGGGCAGCACCCCGTAGCCGCCGCCGGTGTCCATCTGGTAGCCCCAGAGCAGGCCGCTCGGCCCGTCCGCCGGCAGGGTGGCCAGGTGCACGCTCACCTCGGCGCCCTCCTCCGGGGTGCGGAAGCCGCTGTGGTGGTTCAGGTCGGTGGCGCAGTAGCCGGGATTGGCCGCGTTCACCTTGATCGGGGTGTCCCGCAACTCCTTGGCGTACATGGCCGTGACCATGTTCAGCGCGGTCTTCGAGGTCGGGTAGGGGATCGAGGTCAGCGGGAACAGGGCACCCTCCGGGTCGGTCATCACCGCGATCGAGCCGACCTCGCTGGAGACGTTGACGATCCGCGCGGCCGGCGCCCGGCGCAGCAGCGGCAGCAGCGCGTTGGTCACCGCGACCACGCCGAACACGTTCGTCTCGTACACCTCGCGCAGCGAGTCGAGGGTGGTCTCGCTGGGCAGCCCGGCGCCGTCGGCCCGGATGATGCCGGCGTTGTTGACCAGCACGTCCAGGTGGCCGTACTCCCGCTGGACCAGCTCGGCCGCGGCGGCGACCGACGCCGCGTCGGTGACCTCCAGCGGCACGACGCGGGCGTCCACCCCCTCGGCGCGCAGCTTGCCCGCCGCCTCCCGGCCCCGCGTGGCGTCGCGCGCGCCGACCAGCACGGTCATCCCGCGCGCGCCGAGCTGCCGGGCCGTGGCCAGGCCGATTCCCTTGTTGGCCCCGGTGACCAGGGCGATCGTCGTCGTCATGCGGTCCAGGCTGCCGCCGGGTGCGGACCGGCGGGAGAGGCCCGCCGAGGCTGGTAACGCCGGTACCACCTCCGGCGGCCGGCGATGCGGCAGGCTGGGGACATGAGCACGCTGCGCCGCGACGAGCTGGCGAACTTCCTGCGCACCCGCCGCGCCCGGTTGCGCCCCGCCGAGGTCGGCCTCCCCGACGGGGTACGCCGCCGCACGCCGGGCCTGCGCCGCCAGGAGGTCGCCCAGCTCGCCGGGATGTCCATCGACTACTACATCCGGCTGGAGCAGGGGCGCGGCCCGCACCCGTCCCGGCAGGTGCTCGCTGCGCTGGCCCGGGCGCTGCTGCTCAGCCGGGACGAGCGGGTGTACCTGTTCCAGGTCGCCGGGGACTGCCCGCCGGACGCGACCGGGCCCGGCCGGGAGGTGTCGCCGGGGACGCGGCACCTGCTCGACGCCATGTCGGAGACACCCGCGTACCTGGTCGACGCCGCGTACGAGATCCTGGCCTGGAACCGGCTGGCCGCCTGGTTCGTCGGTGACCTGTCGGCGGTGCCGGCCGGCGAGCGCAGCATGGTCCGCTGGATGTTCGGCCGGGAGGTGCCCGACTCGCACTGGGCCGACCCGGAGGTGCTGCGTTTCGCCCGGACCACCGTGGCCGACCTGCGGGCCGCGTACGGGCGTTACCCGGCCGACCCGGCGCTGGCCGCGCTGGTCACCGAGCTGCTCGGGCTCTCGCCGCGGTTCGCCGCGCTCTGGGCGGAGCACGAGGTGGGGGAGCGGCGCCCGACGGTCAAGCGGGTCGCCCACCCGGAGCTGGGCCCGCTGGAGTTCGAGTGCCGGGTGCTGCACGTGCCGG
This sequence comes from Micromonospora sp. NPDC005707, assembly GCF_040631005.1. Taxonomy (NCBI): domain Bacteria; kingdom Bacillati; phylum Actinomycetota; class Actinomycetes; order Micromonosporales; family Micromonosporaceae; genus Micromonospora; species Micromonospora sp. NPDC005707. Next base: position 438,789 of record NZ_JBEXYR010000001.1, on the reverse strand, counting down.
AGACCGACCAGCGGCTGATCGTCTACGTGCCCGAGCCGGGGTCGCCGACGCAGGCCGCGTTCCGCGGTCTCGCCGAGCGGGTCGGCTCGTGAGCCCGCGACCGGGGGCCGGCAGCCCGGCCCCCTCGGTCGCGGTGGCGGCTCAGTCCGGCACGTAGTCGAAGGTGTCCGGGTTCGGCCCCTGCCGGCCCGCCTCGCCCTTGTCCAGGCCGTTGAGCCGGTCCACGGACGCGTCGTCCAGCTCGAAGTCGAAGATCCGGAAGTTCTCCTCGATCCGGCTCGGCGTGGTCGACTTCGGGAAGACGATGTCGCCGCGCTGCACGTGCCAGCGCAGCACCACCTGGGCCGGGGTCCGCCCGACCTCCTCGGCGATGTCGACGACGGTCGGGTCGTCGAGCACCTTGCCCTGGGCGATCGGGGACCAGGCCTCGGTGAGGATGTTGTGCGACTTGCCGTAGGCGCGCACCTCCTCGTTGGCGAAGTAGGGGTGCACCTCGATCTGGTTCACCGCCGGTGTGATGTCCGCCTCGGCGGCCAGCCGCTCCAGGTGGGCCACCTGGAAGTTGGAGACGCCGATCGACCTGGCCCGGCCGTCGCGCTGCAACTCCTCCAGCACCCGCCAGGTGGAGACGAAGTCGCCGTCGTAGCGGGTCGGCAGCGGCCAGTGGATGAGGAACAGGTCGAGGTAGTCGAACTTCAGCTCGGTGAGGGTCGACTCGAACGCCTTGCGGGCGTCGTCCGGGCGGTGGAAGGCGTTGCTCAGCTTGCTGGTGACGAAGACCTCGCTCCGGTCCAGCCCGGAGGTGCGCACGGCCTGCCCGACCTCGGCCTCGTTGCCGTACATCTCGGCCGTGTCGATGTGCCGGTAGCCGATCTCCAGCGCCCTGCTGACGGCCTGCGCGGTGTCCTTCGGCTCGATCTGGAAGACCCCGAAGCCGAGCTGCGGGATGGTGTTGCCGTCGTTGAGCGAGATGTTGGGAACGCTGTTCGGGGCCATGAAGCCTCATCTCCGATCGTCCGGGGTGCCCGGGAACGCTTCCACGCGTGGTGCCGGGCCTTGCCACCCGGGTTCTCTACCCGCTCGTCCCGGCTCGTCACGGGCGCCGGTGGGGTGATCTGCGCCGCCTACGGCACCCGCGGCTGCTGACCCGCCCCGCCCTGGCCGGCCTCGAAGAGCACCGGCCAGGGCCGGGCGGCCGACGCGAGCGCCGCGGTCGCCGGTGGCGGCTCCGCGGCGGCCAGCACCTCGGCCGCGAGCTGCCCGAACATCGGGGCGGCCGGGTGCCCGGCCCGCGCCGGCCAGGCCGCCGAGGTCCGCTTGACCAGGGGCACGTCGACCAGCGGCCGCCAGGTGATCCGCGGCTCGCGGCGGGCCACCGGCTCCGGTTCCAGGGCGATCGCGCCACCGGCCAGCAGCAGGCCGAACAGGAACTCCGGGTTGCGGGCGGGCCGGACCCGGGCCGGCGCGAAGCCGTGCCGGCGGCAGACCGCCAGCAGGTGCCCGTGCCAGCCGGGCGCGGTGGCCGGCGGCGCGGTGATCAGGTCCAGGCCGGCCAGGTCGGCCAGGTCCACCTCGCGAGCGCGGGCCGCCGGGGCGGCCCGGGGCAGCAGCACACCGACCGGCGCGTCCACGGCCGGGCCGAAGCGCAGCCCGGCCTCCTCCACCGGGTGGTGCAGCAGGCCCACGTCGAGCCGCCCCTCGGCCAGCATCCGCCGCTGCTCGGCGCTGGTCAGCTCGTGCAGGTCGAGGTCGAGTCCGGGCGCCCGCGCGGCGAGCCCGTCGAGCAGCGCGCGCAGCGTCACGGCCGGGGTCTCCGGCGGTACGCCGGCGCGCAGCACGCCGAGCGCGCCCCGCCGGACCTGGTCGACGAGGTTGCGCAGGCGGCGCTCCCCGGCGAGCAGCTCGTCGGCCTCGCCGAGCAGGAGCTGGCCGGCCGTGGTGAGCCGGACCTGGCGCTGCGAGCGGTCGAAGAGGGTCGCGCCCAGCTCCCGTTCGAGGCGCTGGATCGACTGGCTCAGCGGCGGCTGCGCCATGCCCAGCTCCTCGGCCGCCCGCCCGAAGTGCAGCTCCCGGGCCACCGCCACGAAGTGCCGCAGGTGTCGCAGCAGGTCCACGACGGGCACCCTACGCCCGCCCCGGTCGCCGCTGGCTACCGTGTCGGGGTGAGCGGGGAGCGGATCGGGGAGACCTTCGAGCGGGCCGGGATCAGCGGCTGCCTGCACGTCGAGGACGTCGACGCGCCCGGTCGGGAGGTGGCGCTGCGGGCCGACGAGCAGGTGGTGATCGCCTCCGTGTTCAAGATCCTGCTGGTGCTGGAGTTCGCCCGGCAGGCCGTCGCCGGTCAGCTCGATCCGGTCGAGCGGGTCATGGTCGGCGCCGCCGACCGGCTCGGTGGGTGGGGCGTCGCCGGCTGCGCCGACGACGTCGAGGTGTCCCTGCGCGACCTGGCCTACTTCGCCATGTCGGTCAGCGACAACACGGCCGCCGACCTGCTGCTGCGCCGGGTCGGCCCGGACGTGCTGCCGATGCTCGCCGCCGAGCTGGACCTGCCGCGTACCCGGATCGTCGGCGGCCCCCGCCAGCTGGTCGAGACGATGCTCGCCGACGTGGGGGCCCGCACCGAGGCCGACTTCGCCCGGATCTTCCCCACCCTTCCTTCGGAGCGGGTCCGGGCCATGCGGGTCTTCGACCCGGAGCACACCACCTCCAGCACGGCCCGCGAGATGACCCGGCTGCTCGGCCTGATCTGGCGGGACGAGGCGGGGCCGCCGGCCGCCTGCGCGATGGTCCGCGAGCTGATGGCCCGGCAGCTCTTCTGGACCCGACTGGCCGCCGGCTTCCCACCCGGCGTCCGGGTCGCCGGGAAGACCGGCACCCTGCCCGGCCTGCACCTGGAGGCCGGGGTCGTCGAGTATCCCGACGGCGGCCGGTACGCGGTCGCGGTCTTCGCCCGCACCGAGCGGCTCAGCACCCGCCGGATCGACGTGGACCTGGCCATGGGCGAGGCCGCCCGGACCGCCGTCGAGACGCTGCGCGCCGGCTGATTTCCGCGCCGGGTGCGGCCCGCGCCGGCGCCTATGACCTGCGGTGATATCGGAACGGCTATCGAGCTTTCCACCCGTCGATCTTGGACATCGGCGGGCGGCCGGTGGTGGGGTGGGCGAACCGATCAACCTGTCCCGCACCGGGAGGACGCTTCATGCTCGACAAACGGCCCTACGACCGCCGCCGCTTCCTGCGCGATGCCGCCGTCGGCACCGCCGCCGTGTCGACCGCCGGCCTGGTGGCCGGCGCATCCGCCGCGCCGGCCCAGGCCGCCACGGCCGCCCCGGTCGCCGCCGCCGGCCCCCGGCGCTCCGGCGCGGTCAGCTTCCGCTGGTGGGGTACGTCCGGCTGGCGGATCGACATCGGCGACCGGACCGTTCTGGTCGACCCGTACCTGAGCCGCTACGACACCGGCCTGTTCAAGGGCGCGTTCAACGAGAACACCCGGCTGAAGGTGGACACCACCGTCGTCGACCCGCTGGTGGACCGGGCCGAGAACATCCTGGTCACGCACACCCACTGGGACCACTTCAACGACGTCCCGCACATCGCCGGGCGCACCGGCGCCCGGGTCGTCGGCACGCTGACCGCCTACCACCTCGGGCTGGCGTACGGGCTGCCGAGCACGCAGCTCGCGCCGGTCCGGGGCGGCGAGGTGCTCGACTTCGGCGCGTACACGGTCGAGGTGGTCAGCTCCCTGCACAGCCGCAACGCCGCCTGGTCGATGGCCTTCCCCGGGGTGCTGCTCAGCCGGCCGCCGAAGCCGGAGACGATCTCCGACCTGCCCGAGGGGGACACCCTGGCCTACCAGATCCGCGTCGACGGCGGCCCGTCGGTGTTCTTCATGGGCGCGAGCGACTTCGCCGAGCGCAACCTGGCCGGGCTGGCCCCCGACGTGGCGATGGTGGCCTCCGCCGCGAGCACGTCGACGGCCGACTACGTGCCCCGGCTGATGGCCGCCCTCGACCATCCGAAGGTCGTGGTGCCGGTGCACTGGGACAACTTCGAGACGCCGCTGACCAACCCGCCGACGGTGGCGCCGAAGGACCGCGAGCGCCTCGACGACCTGATCGCCGCCGTACGGAAGGCGTCACCGCGCAGCCGCGTGCTGGTGCCGGAGTACCACACGGCGTACCACTTCTGAGGTCGGTCGCGGAGGGGCCGGGTCACGGGGCCGGCCCCTCCGCTCAGCCGGCGGTCAGGTCGCGCAGGGCGAGCACCGACTTCCAGTTCCGGGTGGTCGCCACCACGCCCAGCTTCTTCTCCAGGTGCGCGTTCGTGAACCTGGTCCGCCCGTAGCCGCCGTCGGGGAAGTGCAGGTGCACCTCGCGGCCGTCGACCGCGAACTCCAGGTTCTCCCCGGCCGGCGCGGCCAGATCCTTGACCCGGGCCGGGCTCGGCGCGGCCGAGAGGAAGGCCACCAGCATCCGGGTCGGGTCGTCCTGCTTCCCGGCGTACGGGCTGGCCGCGGCGACCGCCGCCAGTTCGTCACCGCTGCGCACCAGCACCGGCACGCGCAGGTCCAGCTCGTCGGCGAGCTTGCCCGCGATGCCCTCGGCCAGGAGGTCGTCCTTCGTGGGCGGACTGCTGAAGACGACGTTGCCGCTCTGCAGGTAGGTCTTGACGTCGTCGTGCCCGAGGTCGGTGACGATGCGGCGCAGGTCGGCCATGGCCAGCCGGGTGCTGCCGACGTTGACGCCCCGCAGCAGGGCGGCGTAACGGGCCATCCGGGCCTCCTCGCATCGGCGTCGCTGGGCCCCAGCCTAGAACCGCCCCGGCCCGTCACCCGCGTGGGAAAGAGTGACTCGTGTTCGTGACACATTTGTTACCCGACGCTCTCTCCCGCCGCACCGTCGCAAGTGGTTGCCTGAAGACAAAATTCCCCTGGTCAGGTGCTGCCTCGGGCGGCGCCGCAGGGGCAACTGCTCACCCGACGGCGGTGGCCGGAGCTGATCACCGCCTCACGGCAGGAGGCACCACGTGCGAATGAGACGACCGAGCCGGATCGCGGCCGCGGTGGCGGGCGTGACGGCGCTCGCCTTCACGGTCTCGGCCCCGGCCCAGGCGAACGACCACGAGAACCTTCCCGGCGAGCCGACCATCACGCTGCCGATCAACGACAGCGCGGCGGGCGGCACCTACAACCAGGACTTCACCCGGGTCTACGCCAACACCACACCGGACGGCACGCCGGTCTACATCTACGTACCGAAGGGGACCCCGCTCGACGGCACCGCGCCGGTCGGCGTGGCCAGCCTCGACCCGCAGTTCGACCACAACCCGGGCGACGGCTTCGTCCCCTGCGCCACCGCCACCGCGGCGCAGTTCGCCCTCACCCAGGCGCAGATCAACTACGTCGGCGACAAGCTCGCCGGCCAGATCGTCGCCGTGGACGAGGAGCACTTCGGCCCGATGGACGCGGCCGACCCGGACGAGCCGGCCAGCGACTCGCTGGTCATGGTGCTCTACAACATCCAGGACGACGCCTACTACGACTGCGCGCAGACGTCCTACACGGCCGGCTACTTCGCGCCGGACTTCATCGACAGCAACGGCATGAACGTCATCGTGGTCGACGCCCTCGACTGGGCGAACCGGGTCGGGCCGAACGACTCGCCGTGGCGGGACGCCAACCCGGCCAACGACCGCCCCGAGCTGTACGAGGGCACGGTCGCCCACGAGCTGGAACACCTGCTGCACAACTACAGCGACCCCGGTGAGCTGTCCTGGGTCGACGAGGGGCTGGCCGACTTCGCCATCTTCCTCAACGGCCTGGACGCCGGCGGCTCGCACCTGACCAACCACCAGGTCTTCTACGAGGAGACCTCGCTGACCCGGTGGGGCAGCACCCTGGCCAACTACGGCGCCTCGTTCACCTACTTCCAGTACCTGTGGGAGCAGGCGGGCGGCAACGGCGACGGCACCTGGACGCCCGACAAGCAGTACGACGGCCGGGCCGGTGACCTGCTCATCAAGAAGATCTTCGAGGAGCAGGCCGACGGCATGGCCGGCGTGCAGAACGCCATCGACTCGTTCAACGCGGCGACCGGGGCGCACCTGCGCAGCGCGGCCGACCTGTTCCGCGACTGGTCGGTGGCGGTCTACCTGGACGACGAGGACTCGCCGGTCTACGACATCAAGGCGTTCGACTTCGGCGACCCGGCGGACACCAGCTGGACCATCGACATCGCCGACGACGTGTTCTGGAGCGGCCGGGGCCGCTACCAGGGCGCCACCCCCGAGGCCAAGTGGGCGCGGCTGAAGAACCGCCAGGACACCACCGCCGTGCCGTTCGGCATGTCGGTCGAGCGGTTCCGCAACCCCGGCCCGACCGTGGCGCTGGCCTTCGACGGCGACGACGAGACGGTGATCGCGCCGCACACCGGCGCCACCCACTGGTACGCCGGGTACGAGAGCCAGGACGACAACATCCTCGACGTCAGCACCTCCGGCGCGGTCACCTCGCTGGACTTCTGGAGCTGGTACTTCATCGAGGAGGGCTGGGACTACGGCTTCGTCGAGGCCCTCGTCAACGGCGACTGGGTGACCGTGCCGGTGCGTAACGACGCCGGTCAGGTCGTCACCACCAACGACGACCCGCACGGCAACAACGAGGAGGGCAACGGCCTGACCGGCACCTCCGGCGGCCGGTACTTCGTCGACGACCCGGCGTACCTGCACCTGACCGCCGACCTGCCGGCCGGCACGACCGACGTGCGGTTCCGCTACTCGACCGACGCCGCGTACATGGACACCGGCTGGTTCGTGGACGACGTGAAGGTCAACGGCGCCGACGCGAGCCTCACCTCGGCGGCGGGCAACTGGTTCGCCACCAGCGGCGTGCAGGACAACAACTGGACGGTCCAGGTGGTCAGCCACTGCGACCTCACGCCGGGCGTCACCTCGCCGGGTGAGACCAGCGACGGCGCCGGCAACTGGGTCTACCGGTCCACCGGCGACCAGTTCACCGCCGGCGGCCTGCGGACCAAGTGCGCCAACGGCAACCAGGACGACTTCGCCGTCCTGATCTCCAACCTGCCGACCGGTGACCTCACCTACCTGGACGCGGACTACACCTTCCGGGTGACGAACACGGGCAACGGCAAGTAGCTCTCCCACCCCGTCGGGCCCGCGCCGCACCTCGGCGCGGGCCCGACGCCGTCCCGGGCCGGGTCACCATCCCGAGCGGCTTTCACATGAACACCCTTCACCCGCGTCCGGCTCGTGGTTGATTCGGCGGGACCCGACCCGCCCGCGCCCCGCGGGCCCCGCCGAAGGGGTGCCGGATGACCGAACCGACGCCGGTGACGCCGCGCCACGCCCCACCACCGACCGCCGTCGAGCGGGCGGTGGCCAGGGCCGTCGCGCTCGCGCCCGGCCCGTGCCGGCTGCCGCAGCTCGCGCGGCTGGCCGGCCGGCCCGAACCGGAGGTCGCCGACGCGGTGGCCGCGCTCACCGCCCGCGGGCTGCTCGCCGACACCGCCGGCGGCCTGACCGCCGGCCGGGCGCTCCGCGAGCAGGTCGACGCCCTGCCGCCGTCCCTCCTGGGGCACCTGCACCGCCGGGCGGCCGAGGTGCTCGCGGGCGCCGACCCGGATCGCGCCGCCGCACACCTGCTGGCGGCGGTCCGGGCCACCGGCGAGGCCGATCCCGGCCTGGTCGACCGGCTCGTCGCCGACGGCGCGGTCGACCCGTCGGCCGGGGCGGACCTGCTGCTCGCCGTGCTCCCCGGCGCCGGTGCCGCAACGCGCACCCGGTGGCTGCTCTCGGCGGGCGACCTGCTCGTCCTGGCCGGGCGCGGCGACGAGGCCGCCGACCTGCTCACCACCGAACTCGCCGCCGACCGCGCCGGCGCGCCCGATCGCGGGCTGCTGCTCGGCCGGCTCGGATCCTGGCAGGCCGGCCGCCGGCCCTCGGTCGCGCTCGACCACCTCGACCGGGCCCGCCGCCTGGCCGGGCCCGAACACCAGGCCTGGCTCGCCGCCACCGCGGCGACCGTGGCCGCCCGCGCCGGTCACCCGCACGCCGACGCCCTGCTCCGCGAGGCCGGCCGGGCGCAGGCCGCGCACCCGTCCGCCCGAGCCGGCGTACGGCTGGCGCTCGCCCGGGCCGCCCGGGCGCTCGCCCTCGGCGCGGTGCCCGGCGCCCGGGACGTGCTGGCCACCGTGGACCCGGGCCGGCCCGCCCTGCGTGCCGAGGCCGCCGCCGTCCGCGCCGAGCGGATCGCCGTACGGCTCGCGCTCGGCGAGTACCCGGACGCGGCGACCGCGGTCCGGGCGGCGCACGACGACCTGCCCGCCGCCGGCACCCCGGCCGTGCTCGCGCTGTCCTGCCTGCGGATGCTGGCGGTGGGGGAGTTGCCCGAGGCGGGGGCGCAGGCCCGGCTGGCGCTGGACCGCCCACCCGGCCCGCTCGCCGACGAGGTACGCGCCGCGCTGCTCTCGGTCGTCGTCGAGGTCGCGTACCGCCTCGGGCGTCCGGCGGTGGCCCGGGCCGTGCTCGACCGGGAACACCCCGACCACCCCTGGCCCGACCGGATGCCGTGGACGCTGCTGCGCTGTGCCGCGGCGGCCGATCCCGAGCCGCTGCGCCACTCCGGGCTGATCCGGTGCGCCGCCGCCGACGCGGCCCGGTCGGTACGCCCACTGCTGCTGGTCGCCCAGCACGGCCCCCGGCTGGTCCGGGCCCTGCTGCTGCTCGGCGACGCGAACCGGGCCCGGGCCGTCGCCGACCGCCTCGCGGCGGTGGCCGAGCGGACCCCCGTACCCCTCTGGCTGGGGCTGGCCGGGCACGCCGACGCGCTGGTCCGCCGTGACCCGTCGGCGCTGCGGTCGGCCGTGCGGGCGCTGCGCGCCACCGGCGCCGGCCCGGCGCTGGCCGACGCGTTGCTGGACCTCGCCCGCTCGCCCCGGGTGCGGCTGGCCGAGGCCCGGCCCGCCGCCCAGGAGGCCGCGGCGCGGTACGGGCGCCTCGGCGCGGTCGGCGACCAGGAGCGGGCCGAGCGGTGGGACCGGCGGCTCGCCGCGACCCGCCGCCGCCCGGCGCCCGGCCCGCCCGGGCACGGGCTGGCGGCGCTGACCGCCCGGGAGGCCGGCATCGCCGAACTGCTCGCGGCCGGCGCCACGAAGCAGCAGGTGGCGGGCCGGTTGTACCTGTCCTTCCACACCGTGGACACGCACCTGCGCGCCATCTACGCCAAGCTCGGCATCCGCAACCGGGTGCAGCTCGCCCGGCTGTGGGACGCGCGGCCGGTCAGCGCACCACCGGGCGCTTCTCCCTCGGCAGCGCCTCGATCATCTCGCGGGGCAGGTTGATGGTGTCGGCGATCACCTCGGCCGGCATGTTCGCCATCCACTGGGCCAGCGAGATGTCCTCGAACCGGGGCTTGCGGAACATCTCCAGGAAGACCAGCGGCTCGTCGCCCAGGTTCTCGATGTAGTGCCCGTAGGCGAACGGCACGTAGCCGACGTCGCCGGCCTGGAAGTCGAAGGTGCGGGCGACGCCGGAGCTGGCGAACACCCCCATCCGGCCGCGCCCGGAGATCCAGTACTGCCACTCGTCGTCCGTCGGGTGCCAGTGCAGCTCGCGCAGGCCGCCCGGTTCGATCTCCACCATGGCCGCGCAGATCGCCGTCGACGCCGCGAAGTTGGTGGAGTCGACGATGCGTACGGTGCCGCCGGGGAAGCGCTGCGGGGCCTGGGCGTGCAGCCGGTGCTTGAAGGTGCGGGGCACGTCGCCCGTGGGGCTGACCACCCGGTCCTGCTCCAGGGGCGGCGGCACCTCGCCCGGGAAGATGTACTTCTCCTTCTCCGGCAGGCCGCTGAGCTGGTCGACGCTCCAGCCGAAGTTCTTGGCCAGCACGCTCTTCGGGGTGCGCGCGAAGAAGTCGCTCATCAGGAACGTGCTGTTCTCGGAGAAGCCGCCGTCGTCGAAGACCAGCAGGAACTCGACCCCCTCGCCGAGCGCCTGGATGTGGTGCGGGATGCCCTTGGGGAAGAACCACAGGTCGCCCTGCCGCACGTCGTCGAGGAAGTTGCGGCCCTCCTGGTCCACGGCGCCGATGCGGCAGCTGCCGTTGAGCACGTACGCCCACTCGGCCTCCTTGTGCCAGTGCAGCTCCCGGTACGCCCCGGGTTCCAGCGCCATGTCGACGCCGGCCAGCTCAGTGGCGATCGGCAGCTCGCGCTGGGTCACCTCGCGGGTCCAGCCGCCGCGCTCGATGCGGGTGTGGGAGTTGGAGAAGGAGAACCTGAGGTTGGGCACGGTGCCCGAGTCGGTGGCCGGCGGCGTGAGCAGGTCCGGGCTCTGCCGGTCGACGGCCACGTTGCGCGGGCCGACGTCCGGTCCGCCCGCGCCCCCGCGTACCGGCTGCGGCAGGGGTTGGTCGCTCATGGTCGGCTCCTTCGCGCTCGGGTCCCGTGCGGCGACCGCGGGGTCGCGGCAACCGGAACCCGATCGTCCGGCGGGACGCGCCGCCGGCACATGGCGCGATCGCGGGGTGTCCCATCGCCCCGCGTGGCGGCGGCCGCCGGTCAGGAGTCGCGGTAGATCGGCAGGCCGAGGGTGCGGCGTACCTTGTCGGCCTGCGTGCCGCCGTCGTGGGCGGCGGCGGCCCGGATCTCCCGCATCAGCGCCTCGGCGGTGCCGGCCTCGGCGGCGAGCTGCCAGTGCCGCAGGGCCACGTCGTTCTCCTTGAGCAGCGCGGCGACCGGGGCCTGTGCCGGGGCCGGCCAGACGGTGGTGCGCAACTGCTCGGCGTGGGCGGCGTTGGTGGTGGCGACCGTGCGGGCCAGGCCGCGCACCGTCCGCCACGGCCGGCGGGCCTTCAGCGCCTCCTCCAACTGGTCCAGCGCCGTGTTGTACGGCGCCACGATGGCCAGGTAGCGGCCCTTCGCCTCCTTCACGGTCAGCGGGGCGGGCGCGCTCGGCGACGGGCGCTCCCAGGCCGGCAGGACTGTCGTCTCGCTGCCGCCGCCACAACCGGCGAGCAGCAGCACCAGGGCCAGGGCGGCGGACCAGCGGCGCACGGGGTCTCCCATCCGGTGGGCACAGGGGTCACCGAGTCTAGGGGTGACCCGACGGCCGTGCCGGCCGCCGACTATTCGGCGACCGGGAGGACGACCTCGTTACGGCGCAGGAACCACGGCTTCCACGGCGGGTCGAAGCGGGCGTATCGGACGGCGCCGGTCGGGCTCAGGCCGGCGGCGGTGACCGCGCGGCCCAGCGCGGTGGCCCGTCGCTCGAACGTCCGCGCGGTCCACCGCCCGGAGAACCGCATCGCCGCCGCGAGCTGCCCCGGAATCTCCCGGGTGGTGACCAGCGGGTCCGCCGGCTCGGGCAGCGTGGCCAGGGTGAAGCCCGCCGGCATCACGAACCGCACCAGCCAGCTTCCCGGCCGGTCGCCCTCCTCCTGCAGCACGGGAACCGTCATCGCGATCCGCTCCGGGCCGGCCGGCTCCGGCGCCGCCCGCGCCGCCACCGGGACCGCCCGGCGCGACCGGTTCGCCCCGGAGAGGTACCGGGCCAGCGGCCGGAACGCCGCGTTGCCCGCGGCCTCGAACGACCCGGCGACGTGGACCTCGGCGACCAGGTGGGCCGGGTAGCGGCGCAGCTCGAAGCCCGGGTGACGGGCCACCACGCGGTACGGCTGCCGCTCGGTCATCGCGCCCTCCCGCCCTCGCCGGTCCCACCGCCGACGCTACCGCCGCGCGCCGTCCCGGTCCGGCGGACCGGGGACCAGCCGCCAGTACTGCCGCTTCCCCTCGTCCCGGACCACCACCCCGAGTAGGGCCAGCTCACCGCGCAGCTCGACCGCCTCGCCGCCCCGGTCGGCGTCGACCGCCCGCTGCCGGGCCCGCAGCAGCGCGTCCGCCCCGGCCGGCAGCCCCGGCAGGCCCTCGACCCACCGCCGGTACGCCGACTCGTACGGGTCCTGCTCGACCCAGGGCCAGCCCTGCCCCGTGAACGCCGCGCGCAGCCGCTCCGCGCTGAGGTCGGACGGCTCCCGGGCCAGTTCGCCGCCGGCGGCGTCCAGCAGCACCAGCGCCTTCCCGTCGCGGAACACCCCGGTGATCCCGGCCCGGGCGACGTCCCGGCCGTGACCGTCGCGGTGCAGCCGGACCGAGGTGCGCCCCACCGTCACGGTCAGCCGTTCCCGGGTGCCCAGGAGCGCGAGCACCAGGCCGGCCAGCGCGACCACCCCCGCCCCGACCGGGTACGACCGTTCCGCCGGCCACCGGTCCAGCAGCGCGAACCAGCCCTGGAAGGGAAACCAGGGCAGGTCGGCCACCCAGCCGGACGCGGCGGTCAGCGCCGCGCCCAGCCCCGCACCGAGCAGCGGGAACCCAGCCCACATCAGCACCAGCTCACCGGCGCCGCCGCTGACCACGACGGCCTCGCCGGATCCCCGCGCCGCCACCGTCAGGACACCTCCCGCCGGAGCGTACGGACCAGCCCGGCGGCCAGCGGGACGAGCAGCCAGACGGCCAGCGACACCCCGAGCCGGCCCCACTGCCCGGCGGTCATGTCGGGGCCGAGCAGGGGCTCCATGGTGACCGAGGTGTCCAGCCACCGGGCCGGTTCGCGCAGCGCCCGGATCATCGCGGCGAGGACGCTCCAGACGGTCGGCAGCAGCAGGTAGGTGACGATCGCCAGCGGGGTGTTCAGCAGCAGCAGGCCGAAGCCCGCGCCCATCAGCACGTTCGCCACCTGGAACACGGCCGCGTACGGCAGCAGGTGCCAGTCGAAGGTCCAGGCGCCCGCGCCGCCGGTGGCCCGGGCGGCCAGCGTGCCGGCGGCCGCGACGGCGAGGCTGACCAGCACCGAGGCCAGCGCGGCCAGCACCACCGCGGCGAGCTTCGCGGTGACCACGCGTTCCCGCCGGGGCACCAGGGCGAAGGTGGTCAGCGCGGTGCGCTGCGACCACTCCCCGGTGATGGAGAGGATGCCGAGCACCGGCAGGAGCAGCCCCACCGGGAACAGCGACGGGGTGAAGAAGGCGGTGAAGGTCTGCTTCGCGTCCTTCAGCACGAAGATCTGCACCGTCACGATCACGGCCGCGACCAGCCCGATGGTGATCAGGAGCCAGCGTCCGGCCCGGGTGTCGGTGAGCTTGCGCAGCTCCACCCCGGTCAGCCGGGCCAGCGAGGGACCGGTCGCCGCCGGGCGGCTCAGCGTGGGGGCGGGGGCGGTGACGGCGGTCATCGGACGGCCTCCTTCGTGGACGCGCCGGCGGTGAGGGTGAGGAAGAGCTGTTCGAGGCCGCCGCTGCCGGCCGGGCGCAGCTCGGTGAGGACCAGCCCGGCGTCCGCCGCGGCCTGGCCGACCGCCTCCGGTTCGGCCCGGACCACGTAGCCGCCGTCGGTGCCGGCGCTCGCCGGCAGGCCGGCCCGGTCCAGGGTGAGCCGCAGGGCGTGCTGGTCCCGGGCGCGGACCAGGGTGCCGGCCCCGGCCAGCAGCTCGTCCTTGCCGCCCTGGGCGACCACCCGGCCGCCGCCGATCACCACGAGCCGGTCGGCCACGGCCTCCACCTCGCGCAGCAGGTGCGAGGAGAGCAGCACGGTGCCGCCGCGGTCGGCGAAGTCGCGCAGCAGGCCGCGCATCCAGAAGATGCCCTCCGGGTCGAGGCCGTTGGCCGGCTCGTCGAGGATCAGCACCCGGGGGTCACCCAGCAGCGCCAGCGCCAGGCCGAGCCGCTGCCGCATGCCCAGGGAGTACGCGCCGACCCGCCGCCGCGCCGCCGTCTCGTTCAGCCCGACCAGGTCCAGCTTCGCGGCGACCCGCCCGCGCTCCACGCCCATGGTGCGGGCGGCCAGGGCCAGCGCCTCCCGACCGGTCCGCCCGGCGTGCTGCGCGGAGGCGTCGAGCAGGACCCCGATCTCCCGGCCCGGGTTGGGCAGCTCCCGGTAGGGGCGTCCGGCGACCGTGGCGCCGCCCGCGCTGGGCGCCGTCATCCCGCAGATCATCCGCATGGTGGTGGACTTGCCAGCGCCGTTCGGGCCGAGGAAACCGGTCACCGTGCCCGGTTCGCAGCGGAACGAGACATCCTCGACGGCGGTGTGCGGGCCGTACCGCTTCGTGAGGTGGTCGACTTCGATCATGCCGTCGAGCCTGCCGGGGCCACCCGGTCACCCGCTGCGGCCGGCGGTCGGGAGCCGCCGATACCTCGGTCTACCGCCAGGCGTCGACTTTGGTAGCTGGTCGGGCCCGGAACGGGCTTCCTAGCATGGGGGGATGAGCAGCGCCGTCGTACCCGATCACCCCTGGCTGCTGCCGGGGTCCCTGGCGCCCGCCGCCCGGGTCCTGCGGCGCACGCCCCGGGACTGGCTCGTCGACAGCCTGGCCTTCCTGTTCTCGCTGGCCTGGGCGCTGCTCGCCTACGGCGACTCGCTGCAGCCGGAGCCGGAGTTCGCGATGAACCTCGGGCCGGCCTGGCTGAACCAGCTCGACCTGGCCATCGGGTTGCTGGTGAGCGCCGCGCTGTGGCTGCGCCGGCGCTGGCCGGTCGGGCTGGCCGTGGCCGCCGCGCCGCTGGCCCTCTTCTCGGTCACCTCCGGGATCGCCCTGTTGATCATCCTGTTCACGATCGTGGTGCACCAGCGGCTCGCGGTGGCGCTGGCGCTGGTCGGCTGGCACCTCGTCACGACGCCGCTCTACCTGGCGATCCGTCCCGACCCGGTGCTGCCGTTCTGGGCGGCCATGGCCTGGACCCTGCTCTTCATCGGCGGGACGGTCGCCTGGGCGCTGTTCGTCCGGGCCCGCCGCCAGCTCGTGCTGTCGCTGCGCGACCGGGCCGAGCGGGCCGAGGCCGAGCAGCAGCTCCGGATGGACCAGGCCCGCCAGCTCGAACGCACCCGGATCGCGCGGGAGATGCACGACGTGCTCGCCCACCGGATCTCCCTGCTCAGCCTGCACGCCGGCGCCCTGGAGTTCCGCCCGGACGCGGCGCCGGCGGAGGTCGCCCGGGCGGCCGGGGTGATCCGGGCCAGCGCGCACGCCGCGTTGCAGGACCTGCGCGAGGTGATCGGGGTGCTCCGCGCCGAGCCGACCGCCGAGGCCACCCCGGAGCGGCCGCAGCCCACCCTGGGCGACGTGCCCGCCCTGGTCGGCGAGTCCCGGGCCGCCGGCGTACGGGTGAGCGTGGTCGACGAGGTCGCCGACCCGGCGGCGGTGCCGGCGGCGGTCGGGCGCAGCGCGTACCGGATCGTGCAGGAGGGGCTCACCAACGCCCGCAAGCACGCGCCCGGTGCCGTGGTGACCGTCCGGCTGGCCGGCGGCCCCGGCGACGGCCTGGCCGTGGAGATCCGCAACCCGTGGCCGATCAGCGAGGCCGGCTCGCCGATCCCCGGCGCCGGGACCGGGCTGGTGGGGGTGGCGGAACGCGTCACCCTGGCCGGTGGCCGGCTCGACCACGGGCGGGACGCCGACGGCGACTTCCGGCTCACCGCCTGGCTGCCCTGGGCTCCCGCGTGACCGCCGAGCCGCCCGTGCGGGTGCTGATCGTCGACGACGACGCGCTGGTCCGGGCCGCCCTGTCGATGATCCTCGGCGGGGCGCCGGACGTCCGGGTGGTCGGCGAGGCCACCGACGGCGCGGAGGTGCCCGCCGCGGTCGCCGCGTACGCCCCGGACGTGGTGCTCATGGACATCCGGATGCCCCGGGTCGACGGGCTGGCCGCCACGGAGGCGCTGCGGGCCGCGCCCGAACCGCCCGAGGTGCTGGTGCTGACCACGTTCGACGCCGACGAGCAGGTGCTGCGGGCGCTGCGCGCCGGGGCGAGCGGCTTCCTGCTCAAGGACACCCCGCCAGCCGAGATCGTGGCGGCGGTGCGCCGGGTCGCGGCCGGCGAGGCGACCCTGTCCCCGGCGGTGACCCGCAAGCTCATCGCGCACGTGACCGCACCGGCGCCGGCCCGTTCGCCGGACACCCGGCGGGAGCGGGCGCTGCGGCTGCTCGACGGCCTGACCGAGCGGGAACGCGAGGTCGCCGTGGCGCTCGGGCAGGGCCGGAGCAACGCGGAGATCTCCGCGGAGCTGTTCATGAGCGTGGCGACCGTGAAGGCGTACGTCTCGCGCCTGCTCACGAAGCTCGATCTGAACAACCGGGTGCAGGTGGCGCTGCTCGTGCAGGACGCCGGGTTGGTCTGACCGCCGGGCGGTATTGAACTGCTGCAGGCGTGCGGCCGTACCAGTGGTCGAGGATGTGGTGCGGCCGGTCCGCCGCATCGCTGCCGAGCTGCGGGAGGCCTGCCGTGCGAGTTGGTGAGCAGTCGACGGATCCCATCGACCAGATCCTGGGTGAGGTGCCGGTGCCGGCGCCGCTGACCCCCGAGGACGTCCGGCTCGCGGTCCGGGCGGTGGTGGTGCACGCCGCCGAGGAGTGGCCCGCCGGACCGAAGTGCCGCAACGACGGCTCCGCGTACCCCTGCCGGCTGCACCGGTGGGGACGGCGCGTGCTGGAGGCCCACGGCCTCAACGAGCGTCAGATCGACGCGCTGGTACGGCACGGGAACCCGTTCGTGCACGTGCCCTTCCCGTTCGTGCTGTCCGGGCCGTCGGCCGGCCGGCCGACGGCGCCCCAGTCCCCGCGCGGCCCGGCCGGCCGGGTCGCCGCACCTCCGGTGCGGCCCGCTCTCCGGCCCGGCGGTACCGGTCGGCCGGTGGCACCCCCCGCCACCCGGCCGCGCTGGCCCCGGGCGAGCTAGCGCCCCGGGGCCGCCGACGGCGGCCTCGGCGCGGGGAGCCCCCACTCCCGCGTCGGGCCGCCGTCGGCGTCGGCTCAGCTCACCCCGCAGTTCGGGACGGACCAGGTGGTGGTGTTCGCCTGCCGGTCCTGGTTGTTCTCCCGGCGCGAGTCCACGTGGACGTGGTCGCTGTGGCCGGGGTAGCCGGGGCCGAACATGCCGCTGAAGCCGTGGCTGCGGGCCGACTGGGCCACCTGGCAGAGCGTGCTGGTGCGGGAGAGCACGTCGGCCGCGGTGCCGTAGAGGTGCTGGCTGTCCGAGGCGCCGTCGACCTGCTGGTTGCAGGCGATGCTGCGGAAGCCGCTGATGACGTAGAGCGGCTTGTCGCCGAGGCTGCGCCGCAGCGCCTCCAGCTTCCACATGGCGCGCACCGCGTTCTCGCGGGTCGCGGTCGACGAGAGCGGGCCCCCGCTCCACCCGCCCTTGCCGCAGCCGTTGTCCAGTTCGGCGTAGCTGAAGTGCTTCGGCGTGCAGTCGTTGTCCTGGAGGTCGTAGATCTTGGCGAAGGTCTGCGGGCCGGCGACGCCGTCGGCGCGCAGCCCGTACGCGGACTGGAAGCGGCGGACCGCGGCCGCCGTCTCGGGCCCGTAGATGCCGTCGACCCGGACGATGTCCCGGTAGGCGGCCCAGCCGGCAACCCGGATCTGGAGTTGCTTGACGTCCTCGCCGGAGCGCCCCTGGTAGAGGTTGCGGGGCCAGGTGTAGCACCCGTCGGCGTGGGCCGCCGGCGCGGCGACGACCGTGGCGATCGCGGCCCCGGGCAGGGCCAGCGCGAACGCGACCGCCACCCGCTTGAGCATGTTGATGCGCACTGAATTCCTCCGATTGGCGAGCGATGTGGGGTTGTGACGGGACATCGACCGGGAAGTCCCGTACTTCCACCGTGGCAGTCCTCCTGGTGATTCGTGGCGAATAACCGGAATTGCTCTCGCATTCGGCCGCCGCTGGGAATCCGTCAACCAGCCACAGCCCGGGTCATGTCGCCTCGCCCCCGCCGCCCGGTAACGTCTGCCCCCGAAGCGGGGGAGGTGGGCCGTGGCGCGTGGTGGGGTCTTCTGCGTCGAGGGGCAGTGGCACCGGGACCTCAACGAGCGCGGCTCCGTCCTGCCCACCCTCGAACTGCTCGAACGGCTCGGCCGGATCCGCTTCATCCACAAGGACGCCGCGACCCGCGACGAGCTCTTCTACTTCCTCGACCGCTGGCTGCTCAAGCAGTACGCCGACTTCCGGGTCGGATTCTTCGCCATGCACGGCGAGCCGAGCCGGCTCTGCCTCACCGACTGGGACTCCGTCGAGCTGACCGACGTCGCCGAGCGGATGGCCGGCCGCTGCGAGGGGCGCCGCCTCTACTTCGGCAGCTGCTCCGTGCTGCGCGCCTCCGACGCCGCGCTGCGTGACTTCCTCGACGTCACCGGGGCCGCGCTGGTCTGCGGCTTCACCCGCGAGGTGGACTGGGTCGAGTCGGCCGCGTTCGAGACCGTGCTGCTCGACGTGCTCGCCAACGGGCAGCGGCACAACGCCGCCGAGCTGCGGATGGGCTCCGCCCACTGGGCGCCGCTCGCCTCGTACCTGGGCTTCCGGGTGATCTACGCCAACGGCCGCGCCTGGTGGCCCAGCGCGCGGCCGCGCGTGCCGGCGCAGGCCTCCCCGCGCCGCACCGCCGGCCGTCCCCGCTGAGGCGGTCCGGCCCGCCTGGTAGAACCGAGGCATGGCACGCAGCATCGCGAGCAACACCCGGGTCGACCGGGACGCCCTGATCGAGTTCCTCCGCCCCCGGCACCGGGTCGTGCTCATGACGACCCGCGCCGACGGCCGCCCGCAGTCCTCCCCGGTCTCTTGCGGGGTCGACGCCGACGGGCGGCTGGTGATCTCCACCTACCCCGAGCGGGCCAAGGTGACCAACATCCGTCGCGACCCCCGGGTCTCCGCGTGCGTGCTCTCCGACGACTGGAACGGCCCGTGGGTGCAGGTCGACGGCACCGCCGAGGTGCTCGACCTGCCCGAGGCGCTCGACCCGCTGGTCGACTACTTCCGCAGCATCTCCGGCGAGCACCCGGACTGGGACGAGTACCGCGCGGCGATGGTCAAGCAGGGCAAGTCGCTGATCCGGGTGACCATCGACAGCTGGGGGCCGATCGCCACCGGCGGCTTCCCCGCCCGACTGGCCGACTGACCTCAGTACGCGGCGGTGAAGCGGGCGTTGCCGAACCGCGGGTTCTCGATCTCGTCGACGATCGCCACCGCCAGGTCCTCGTAGGTGAGCACCGACCGGCCCTGTGCGTCGGTGACCGGCTGGTCGGTGCCGGTCCGGTAGTGGCCGGTCCGCTCGCCCGGGTGGAACTCCAGCGGCGGCGGCGAGACGTACGTCCAGGTCACGCCGTCGGCCGAGGAGCGGTAGAAGTCCAGGGCGTCGGCCTGGCCCTGCGCCGAGTCCCGGTACTCCTCCGGGAAGTCCGGCTCGTCCAGGTAGCGGGTGCCCTTCGAGGTCAGCAACGTCGCCCCGCCCCCCACGTGGATCACCCGGGGCGGGTCGGGCAGCTCGCGCAGCGTGTCGACCAGCGTGCGGGCCGCGTCGCGCCACAGCTCGCGGTCCCCGCCGCCGATGGCCACCACGAACACGTCGGCGTCCCCGGCCAGCTCCCGTACGCTCCGGGCCGAGGTCGCGTCACCGGTCACCGTGCGGACGCCGGGCGGCAGGTAACTGGTCGCCTCCGGGCGGCGCACCGCCGCGGTGACCCGGTGCCCCCGCTCTACGGCCTCGGCGGCGATCCGCGAGCCCGCGGTGCCGCCGGCGCCGAACACCACGATGTCGCTCATGCTCCCCAGGCTAGGGAGCGGGCCGCCCGACCGGTGCCGTTCCGACGAACCGGTCGGGCGTCGCGCGCTCAGTCGACCAGGGCCGAGTAGACGAGCTGGCGCAGCTGGGGGCGGAGCGGGTACGTGCTCGACGGCATGAGCTGGGTGAAGAGCAGCGCCGTGACCTCCTCCACCGGGTCCACCCAGAAGGCGGTGCTGGCCAGGCCGCCCCAGTAGTACTCGCCCACGCTGCTCGGCACCCGTGACGGCACCGGGTCGAGCACCACGGCGAAGCCCAACCCGAAGCCGACCCCGTCGAGGATCGTCTCGGCGAAGCCCTCCGGGGAGAACGAGGCCAGGTCCCGGTTGCCGGGCAGGTGGTTGCGCGTCATGAAGCGCACCGTGCGGGGGCCGAGCAGGCGGACCCCGTCCAACTCGCCGCCGTGCAGCAGGAACTGGGTGAACCGGTGGTAGTCGGCGGCCGTGGAGACCAGCCCGCCGCCGCCGGAGAGGCACTCCGGCGCGCGGAGCGCGAAGCGGCCGATCGCCTCGGCGCGGACCGCCTGGCCGGTGGCCGGGTGCGGCGTGTAGAGCGCGGCGAGGCGCTTGGCGTCCGGCTCGTCCACCCACCAGCGGGTGTCGGTCATGCCGAGCGGCCGGAAGATCCGCTCGGCGAAGAACGCGTCCAGCGACTGCCCGGAGACCACCTCGACCAGCCGGCCCAGCACGTCGGTGGAGACCCCGTAGTTCCAGCTCGTCCCCGGCTGGAAGAGCAGCGGCAGCCGGGCCATCCCGCGGGTCGCCTCGGCCAGGTCGGCGCCGGCCGGCACGCCCAGGTCGAAACCCGCCGCCCGGTAGAGGCCATCGACCACGCTGACCTGGGCGAAACCGTAGGTCAGGCCGGCGGTGTGGGTGAGCAGGTGCCACACCCGGACCGGCTCGACGGCCGGCACCGTGAACGGCTTGAGCACTGAACCCCGGTCGTAGACGCGCACGTCGGCGAACTCCGGCAGCCAGCGGCTGACCGGGTCGTTCAGCTCGAGGCGGCCCTCCTCCCAGAGCATCATGGCGGCGACCGAGGTGATCGGCTTGGTCATCGAGTAGATGCGCCAGAGGGTGTCCGGCTCGACCGCCGCGCCGGCCTCCCGGTCCCGCAGCCCGTAGGTGGCGGAGTGGGCGATCTCGCCCCGGCGGGTCACCACGATCTGCCAGCCGGCGAGCCGGCCGTCGTCCACGTACCTGCCGAAGTGCTCGTCGATCCGCGCCAGCCGGGCGGGGTCGAAGCCGATGCGGTCCGGGTCGGTGCTCACTGCGACGCTCACGACGCCGAACCTACCGGCCGGTACGGCAGGCGGGAAGTGTCGGCCGGTCACACTAATCTGGGCCGCATGCCGGAAGCCGTCGAGGACGTCACCTACCGCCACGAGGACTGGTACGCCGAGGAGCTGGTCGATCGGCACTTCGTCCGGTGCGAGTTCTTCCACGTCGACCTCACCGAGGCGGTCAGCCAGGGCGCGACCTTCACCGAGTGCGTCTTCGGCAACGTGGCCCTCAACGCCTCCCGGCACACCGACTCGGCCTTCACCCGCTGCACCTTCAAGCGGTGCAACCTCTTCGAGGCCGAGTTCACCGGCTGCAAGCTGGTCGGCAGCAGCTTCGAGCAGTGCGACCTGCGCCCGCTGCGCGTCGAGGGCGGCGACTGGTCCTTCGTCGCCCTGCCCGGCGCCGATCTGCGCGGCGTACGCATCACCGACGCGCGCCTGCGCGAGGCCGACCTGACCGGCGCCGACCTGACCGGCGCGGTGCTCACCGGTCTCGACCTCTCCGGCGCCCAGTTGCACGCCGCCAAGCTGATCCGGGCCGACCTGCGTGGCAGCGACCTGACGTCGCTCGACCCGACGGCGGTCGAGCGGGCGGGCGCGGTCGTCGACGCGGAGCAGGCCGTCGTGCTGGCGCAGGCGCTGGGCTTCGAGATCCGCTGACCGGCGTTGTCGGGAAGATGCCTCCGGTCGACGGCTTCTCGAAGATCGAGGTGTGTGTCATCCTCCCTGCGGCGGGCCACGGGACGGCCGCCGGCGCCGGTGGCCGAGGGAGGGTCGGTGGCTGAGGACGAACTCACGCAGACCGGTATCCGGGTCGGGGGGTGGCTGCCCGCCGTACCGGCCGAGCCGGCCCGCGCCCCGGAGCCGCCGCCCGGGCCCCGCCGGTTCCCCGGCGACCCCGTCGCCCCGCCGGCCGGGTCCGCCGCGCCGCCGGTCCCGGACGCCCCGCCCGCCGAGCCCGCGGCCCCGGACGTGCCGGCCCGCGCCGGTCCGGACGCGCCACTCGCGGCGCCCAGGCCCGTCGCGCCCGTGCGGCACTCCGCTCCGGAGGGCGTCGCGGCCCGGCTCGCCGGGCTGATCGCTCCGGCCGCGGCGAGGGTCCGCACCGCCGTCGGCGCCGCGCCCGACCGGCCCACCCGGGTCGGCGTGGCCCGCGCCCGGCGTCGCCGGCGGCGGATGATCCTCGCGGGGGCGGCGCTGACCGCGTTGGTGCTGGTGCTGGCGTACGCCGGTCGGGGCGCGGAGCCGGACGGCGCCCCGGCGCTACCGGCGGCCGTGCCCACGGCTGCGGCCCCGGTGCCGACCGCCGCGCCGCCCACCGTGGTGCCGGTGACCGGGAGCCCGGCCCTTCCCGGCGGGCCGCTGCTGAACCTGGACCAGGAGCCGGTGCCGCCGTCGGTGCCGCTGACCGCGCTCGGCACCCGGGACTGGCTGCACTGGGGTGGCGCCGGCGCGGCGAGCGTCCAGCGCAAGCAGCGGGGCACCGGTGAGATCGGCGACCTCGCCGGCGACCGCCTGGAGCACAACGCCGGCGTCTCCGCTCTCACCTGGACGGACGGCACGCCGACGGCCCGGCAGGACGGGACCCGGTCCGGCGTCTTCCAGCGTGGCGCGGGGAAGAGCTTCGCGCTGAGCGTGGCCGGCAGCGGTGACCTGCGGACCGTGCGGCTCTTCGTCGGCGCGTTCTCGGCCGGCGCCCGGCTCGAGGTGCGGCTCTCCGGCGGCGGCGACCCGGCCGTCCGTGAGGTCGCCCTCGCCGCCGGGGACCGCTTCTTCCAGTACGTCGTCCACTTCCGCGCGCCGCGCGGCCAGCGGCTGCTGGTCACCTGGCGGGCGCTGACGGTGGTGGGGGCGGAGAACGACGGGGTGACGCTGGAGGCGGTCACAGTGAGCTGAGCCGCCGCCGCCACCGGTCGGCAACGAAGTGGAAACTGCCCCCGTCGACATATGGCGCACCGACGCCCATGGTGGAAACGTGAACCGGCGGCCGGAGCGCGGCGGTGAGCGGAGGTTCGGTGGGGCAGCGAGACAACGGTCCGGTCGGTGACCGGACGCCGTACCCGCACGGGCAGACGCGGTCGGCGCTCCGCCGGCTCGCGCGGTCCCGGCAACGGCGGCGCTGGCTGCTGGAGGCGCTGGCCGCGCTCGCCTGCCTGGCCGCGCTGGTGGCCTATCTCGGCAGCGAGCGGCACGACACGCCCCGCGAGGAGAGCGCCGTGCTGCCCGCCGCGCCGACCGGCCGCCCCGTGCTGCCGCCCCCGGGCGGCGCGCAGGCCGGTGCCGTGACGCCCGGGCTGCACCCCCGCCAGCGCCCACCCTCACCCAGCCCGTCGCCGTCCACACCCGCGGTCCCGTCGACGCTGACCGTGAGCCGGTCCGACGTGTCGGCGCGGGTCGACCTGAGTGCGGTGGGCACGGTCGACTGGGTCCAGTGGGGGCACCTCGGCGCCCGGACGCCGGTGCGCAAGCGGCACGGCTCCGGCGACATCCGCGACGAGGGCGGCCGGGGCCAGCGGCAGAGCTACAGCAACAACCCCGAGGCGTACGCGTGGCGCGACGGCGCCCCGGCCCGATCGGCCGACGGCACCATGTCCGGGGTGTACACCTGCGACCGGGGCAGCGGCTTCACCCTGGCCGTGGCCGCCGACGGCCAGCCCCGCACCGTGCACCTCTACGCCGGGCTGTGGATGGCTCGTGCCCGCCTCGACCTGCGGATCTCCGGCGGCGGGCCGACCAGCACGGTCCGCCTGGAGGATCCGCACACCGTGCGGACCGCCGACTTCACCATCCGGTTCCGCGCGCCGGCCGGCGCGAAGCTGCTGATGAACTGGACCGTGGAGGAGTCCCTGGGCGACTGCGGCAACGTCAGCCTCCAGGCGGTCGCGCTGCGCTGAGACAGTTTGTCCGTCGCGGCCGGCGCGGGACGTCATACGGTGCCGATGTTCCCGTCCGACCATCCGCTGTGGAGGCTCGACCGATGAGCAGCAGTGTCCGCGTCGTCCGTTCCCTCCCGCCGTCCGACGGCGACGTGCTGCGGGAGATCCCGCTGCCGCCGTACGTGACCGGTGAGGACGCCCAGTTCGCGGTGCGGGCCGTGGTGGTGCACGCGCCGCGACGCTGGTCCGGGGGGACGATCTGCCGCAACGACGCCAGCCCGCACCCGTGCCGGCTGCACCGCTGGGGCCGGCGGGTGCTGGCGCTGCGGGGCCTGCCGCCGGCCGAGATCGACGCGCTCATCGAGCGCGGCGACCCCGCCGCCGAGCCGGGTCCGCCCCGGCCCGGCGCCTGAGCGGGCTCAGCAGACCGCCGGCTTCACCCAGGAGCACTCCAGGCCCTCGGGCACCCGCGGCGACTGCGGCGCCGCCGGCACCGACAGCCGGGCCGTGGTCGTCGCCTTTCCGCTGTACGAGGCCAGGGCGATCGCGATCTGGTCCTCCAGCCCCTTGACCGACGAGGTCAGGTAGTTGTTGAGCACCACGGAGAAGGCCAGCACGTGCCCGTCGGCGTCGGTGGCGTAGCCGGAGAGGCTGGACGCCCCGGTCAGGCTGCCGGTCTTGGCGTGCACGTTGTTGGCGGCCGCGGTGCCGGTCATCCGGCTGCGCAGCGTGCCGCCGACGAACCGCTCCGGGTTGCCGGCCACCGGCAGGGCCGCGTACCAGGTGTCGAACCAGGGTTCGGCGCGGACCGCCGAGAGCAGCGCGACGAACTGGGCGGGTGGGATCATGTTGCGCCGGGACAGCCCGGAGCCGTCGCGCTGGCGCAGGGTGCCGGTGTCCATTCCGGAGTCACCGACGTACTCGCCGATCGCCGACAGCCCGGCGGACCAGGTGCCGGAGCCGGAGAGCACCCGGCCCAGCTCCTTGGTGAGCACCTCGGCGTGGCCGTTGTTGGAGAGCTTGAGGAACGGCACCATCAGGTCGGCCAGCGGCATCGAGTCGTGGCGGGCGACCGGCTTGGCGTCGTCCGGGGTGGCCTGGCCGAGCACGGTCCGGCCGAGGACCCGCACACCGTGCCGGCGCAGCGCCGACCGGAAGACGTCGGCGGCGTACCCGGTGGGCTCCCAGACCGTCATCCAGTCGCTCTCCTCGGCCTGGCCGACCGCGATCTGGCCGGTGACCACGATGGTGTTCCCACCGTGCTCGCGCTCGAAGGAGATCGTCGTCTCGCCGGTGGCGACCGTCTGGGCCCGGTTGTCGATGCGCAGCCAGCCGTTGGCCGGCGTCATGGTGACCTTCGGCCGCGCGCCGGCTTGCCCGCCCGGTGCGGCGTGCACGATCACCGTGCCGGCGTCGTAGTCGGTGTCCGGGGCGACGGTCAGCGCGGAGACCTGCGCCGCGTAGTAGTAGGACTCGTCGTCCCAGGTCCAGTCCGGGCCGAGCCGGGTCCGGTCGTAGCGGGTGTCGTCGGCGACCAGGTTGCCCGTCACCACCCGTACGCCCGCGGCGGCCACGTCGGCGGCCAGCCGGTCGTAGTCCTCGGCCAGCATCGTGGGGTCGCCCCCGCCGCGCAGGTAGAGGTTGCCGGAGAGCAGCCCGGCCCGGCGTACGCCGTCGCCGGTCACGTCGGTGGTGAAGCGGTGCCCGGGCCCGAGCAGTTCCATGGCGGCCGTCGAGGTGAGCAGCTTGGTGTTCGAGGCGGGTATCAGTCGCCGTTCCCCATTGCGGTCGTAGAGGGTCTCCCCGGTGGTGGTATCGACGACGACCACGCCCGCCTGTGCCCCGGCCAGCCGGGAGTCGGCGAGGATCGCGTCGATGGTCGCGTGCAGCCGGGTCTGCGCGGGGGTGGGCGCTTCGGCCGTGGCGGTGGGAGCGCCGGCGGTGGCCGCGGTGGCGACCAGCGCCAGCACCGCGAGCGCCCGGGGGAAGAGACGACGATGCATGTTCCGATGCTGCCATGGAGCTTTCCTCCAGAGAAGACTCCACAGCGAAACTTATTGACGAAAGCTCGTGGAATACCCGCCTGGCGGCGGAAGAAACATTCCCGGCCGCCGCTTCGCCCGCCCGGTGTCGACTGACCCGGCTCTATTTGACGGATGCCCGGGCAGGGGGCACCGTAGGCCGTGAGGGGCACTCGACCTGCCCTGGTTTGCACGGCGAAGCCTGATTCGCCTTCCCGGGGTCCCGACCGGCCGCGTGGCCGCATCGACCCGCCCGCGATTCCCGAAGCAGACACGAGGAGTTCCGCCATGCTGACCATGACCGACAACGCCGTTCTGGTGATCCGCGACCTCGCCAACCAGCAGGACGTCGCCGAGGAGGGCGGCCTGCGCATCGCCGCCGACACCGACGCCGGCTCGCTCTCCATCGAGCTGGTCGAGCAGCCGGCTCAGGGCGACCAGGTGATCGACGATCAGGGAGCCCGTATCTTCCTCGACGCCGACGCCGCCGAACTGCTCGACGGCACCTCCGTGGACGCCACCGTCGACGACGAGGGCGTCGTGCAGTTCGGCTTCACCGACAAGGAGTGACTCAACCGGCGCGGCGGGTCTCACCACCGCGCTGCGGCCGGCCGGCGCGCCCCCGCTCGGGGACGTCGTGGTCGGCCCGCCACGGCCCGCCGCGCTGCTCCCGCTCGGGCGGGACCAGCGTGGCCAGCACGTGCGCCAGGTGGTGCGAGGTGCTCCAGGCGATCCAGTTCGCCGGCGAGCCGGCACCCGCGCCGCGCCGCGCCCGGCGCACGATCTCGTGGTCGCCCCAGGAGAAGCTCGCGCCTGCGGCCGGCCAGTGCGGGGCCGCGACGAGCGTGCGGCACAGGTCGGCGAAGCGGTCGTCACCCCGGCCGCCCCGGCGCGACCACCGGTAGACCCACCACGCCCCGGCCGCGGTGTAGCGCAGCGTCGGCAGCCGGTCGCCCGGCCCGTCCGCCCCGGGCACCGCGCAGCCCACGCCGTAGTCGCCGTACCCGACACCGAGGTCGGCCAGGCGCTGCCAGAGCTGCCAGTCGAAGCGGTCCAGGCGTACCGGCTCGTCCGTCGGGAGCCGGGCCAGCGTCGGCGGCATCCCGCCCGCCGCCACCGTCACCGAGCGCCAGGCGTGCCGGCGGGCCCACTCCACGAGCCGCACGATCCGGGGCTCGGCCAACCGGACGTCGGCCGGACAGCACACGTCCCCCGCGTCGACGAGCAGGTCGCACTGCTCCGGCACCAGCCGGGCCAGCCGCCACACCCGTTCCAGTGCGGCGGTGGTCGCGTCCGGGCCGGCCCGGTCCTGCCCGGTCCGCAGCCGGACCACGGCCCGCCGCGCGTACTCCCGGGCGGCCGCGCCGTGCGCCACCAACCGGCGGTCGCCGTCCGCGAGCCCGATCACCGGCACCAGCGGTACGCCCCAGCGGACCAGCTCGCCGCCCGCCGACTCGGGCAGCACCGACACGTCGACGGCCGGAAGGAGCCCGGCCGGCAGCCGGCCGAACGTGTCCACAGTGCACGGATCCACCGCGTGGACGTCGATGACCGGGGCGAGCAGCGGAGCGGTGGTGTCGTCGAGGTGGGCCAGCGCCTCCAGCTCACCCCGGCGACCGGCCAGCACAGGGCGGTAGACCGGTTCCGCCGCCCGACCGCCGTGGGCGGGCACCATACTTCAATGTAGCGACCCGATCGCGTTCCGCCACAGTCTTTCCGGACCTCGTCGACAATCCATCCGTCCTGGTGACGGGCGGCGCCGCGGGTCCGGCGGAAGCTCGCCCCCCGAACCCGCGGACCGGCGCTCAGTCGTCGTCGCCGGACCGGTCCCCGCCGTGGTCGTCGTTCCGGTCGTGCGTCCGGCTTCCGCCGGCCGTCCGCCGCTCGACCTCGACCACCGTGCCGTCGCCGCGGTGGACCTTGATCTCATAGGTGATCCCGGCGCGGGCGACCTTCACACTCCACACCGGACTCGCGTGCTCAGTCTCCGCCTCGATCTCGACGATCCGGCCCCCGCCCAGCAGGGCCAGCGCGACCTTGCCCGCCTCCTGCCGGTCCACCGCACCACGCGGGGCCGTGGTCGGGGCGCCACGCGTCGGGGCCGCGCCGGCGGTCGCGGAATCGTCCGCTCCCGGGTCGTCGTCGGCGGTGCCGGGGTTGTCGTCGGCGGTTCCCGGGTTGTCGTCGGCGCTGCCACCGGCGGGGTCGGTGACGTCGGCGGTCACGGCGGCCGGCGCGGTGGCCGGACTCGACCCGCCGGCAGTGGTCACGCCGATCGCCGCGCCGGTGACGGCCAGCACCGCGGCCCCGCCGACCGCTGCCAGGACCAGGGAAGTTCGTCGCATCGTCTCCACCTCTCCTCGTTGTGTCCCGAGGATCGGTCCGGGACGGCTAGCGGCGCGCTACCCGAGGTCTAAGGCCCGGTTAAGCCGCGCCGGCCCGAGCCGGAGGGTCACCACCGCCCCGCCGTCGGGTCCGCCGCCCAGCTCCAGCCGGCCGCTGCTGGTCCGGGCGGCCCGGTCGGCGATGTCCAGGCCCAGGCCGGTCGACCCGGCCCGGCTGGCGCCCCGCCGGGCCGATCCGGCCGGCAGGCCCGGGCCGGCGTCCGCCACGGTCAGCGCCACCTGCCCGGCGTCCTGGCCGAGCCGGACGGTG
Organism: Micromonospora sp. NPDC005707; assembly: GCF_040631005.1. Taxonomy (NCBI): domain Bacteria; kingdom Bacillati; phylum Actinomycetota; class Actinomycetes; order Micromonosporales; family Micromonosporaceae; genus Micromonospora; species Micromonospora sp. NPDC005707. The sequence goes on along the minus strand of NZ_JBEXYR010000001.1, from coordinate 410,333 downwards.
AACGGCGTGCCGTCCGGCGTGTGCGCGAACACGTTGCCCAGCAGCGCGTCCACGGCGGCGGCCAGCTCGTCGCCGGCCACCCGTACCGGCAGCGGCCCGGGCGCCAGGTCGAGCGTCACGCTCCGCCCGGTGTCCTCGGCGAGCACCGACCAGAACGCGACCCGCTCGGCGACCACCGCGGCGGCGTCGCAACCGCCGCCCTCGGCCGCCGTGCTGCGCCAGCGGGCCTGCCGGATCACGCCGGTCACCGCCCGTTCCAGGCCGTCCACGGCGGTGGTCAGCCGGGCCGCGTCGTCCGGGTCGCGCAGCGACTCGGCCTCCAGCCGCAGCACGGTCAGCGGGGTCCGCAGCCGGTGTGAGAGGTCGGCCACCTGCTCGCGCTCCTCGCGCAGCAGCACCTGGATGCGCTCGGCCAGGTGGTTCAGCGCGCCCGCGACCTCGCGCAGCTCGGCCGGGCCGGCCGGGTCGACCCGGGCGTCCAGCTCGGCGTTGGCGAGCCGGTGGGAGACCGCGCCGAGGTCGGCGATCGGCCGGACCAGGGTGCGGGCCAGCCGGTCGGCGACGGCCAGCCCCACCAGCACCAGGAGCAGGCCGAGCAGCGCGAGCACGAGCCAGGCCCGGGTCACCCCGGCGGTCAGCTCCGCGCGGGGCACGACGGTGCGGATCACCGCGGTCCCGTCCGGTCGGCCCTGGACCGCGATGACCACCTCCCGGCCGGCGGCGGACTCGACGGTCAGGCTCTGCCCCCGCGCGGCGAGGTCGACCGCCGGGGTACGCGCCATCCGCGCACCGAGCACGGTGCCGTCCGGCAGGAACACGCTCACCTCGCGGCCCGAGTCGGCGGCGAGGTGGTCGACGGTCAGCCGGACAGTGTCCGGGTCGGCCGTGCCGACCACCGCCACCAGGCTCTGCGCGTCGGCCGCGGCCCGGACCGTCGCCCGGTCCGCGGCGACGGTGCGCACCAGCACGGCCAGCGGCACCAGGAACGCGACCATGACGAGCACCCCGACGGCGGCGACCAGCAGCGCCAGCCGGCCCCTCACCGGCTGCTCCCCGGTACGTCCAGCCGCACCCCGACGCCCCGGACGGTGTGCAGGTAGCGGGGTTCCTGGGCGCTCTCGCCGAGCTTGCGGCGCAGCCAGGACAGGTGCACGTCGACGGTCTTGTCGGCCCCGCCGTACGGGATCCGCCAGACCTCGGTGAGCAGCTCGCGTTTGGTGACCACCTGGCCGGGCCGGCCGGCGAGGTGGTGCAGCAGGTCGAACTCGCGGGGCGTCAGCTCGACCGTCGCCCCGTCCAGCGTGACCTGGCGGGCCCGCGGGTCGATCCGCAGCCCACCGACCACGAGCACCGGGTCCGTCGCCGGGTCGGCGGTCGAGCGGCGCAGCACCGCCCGCGCCCGGGCGTCGAGCTGGGCCGCCGTGAAGGGCTTCACCAGGTAGTCGTCGGCGCCCGCGTCGAGCATCCGGACGATCTCGGCCTCGTCGTCGCGGGCCGTCGCCACGATGACCGGCACCGAGCTGACCGCGCGCAGCATCCGCAGCAGCTCGCCGCCGTCCAGGTCGGGCAGTCCCAGGTCGAGCACGACGAGGTCGGGCCGGTCGTCCAGCGCGTCGCGCAGCCCGTCCAGCGCGGTCGAGGCCGCGGCGACCGCGTGCCCGCGCTCCCGGAGAGCCCGGAGCAGCGGGGCGCGGATGGTCAGGTCGTCCTCGATGAGCAGCAGCCGGGCCACGGATGGCAGGCTAGCCCCTCCCGCCGCCCGGCCCCGCCCTCGTTAACCCAGCCTTAGCGTTCCCCGGAGCCTGGCCCAACCCTGGGTCGGGGAGACTCGGGGCATGGGCCGTCGTCCGATCCTCGCCGCCGCCGGGTGGCTGGCCACCACCGCCGCCGCCACCCTCGTCGGGCTGGCCGCGGTCCAGCTCGTCGGCACGGGCATCACCGGCACCCCCGGAGGCGTACGCGACCAGCGGGAGGTGGCCCGCGCGCTCGCCTCGCCCGCGCCGGCGACCACGACGCCGGGCGCGGATCCCACGCCGGGCGCGACGCCGGCGGCCGCCGCGGCGAGCCGCCCGCCGGCCGCGAGCGGAACCGAGCACACCTTCCGCACCGCCGGAGGGACCGCCCTCGCCGAGTGCGGGCCGGACGGGGTGCGCCTGGTGTCCTGGTCCCCGGCGCAGGGCTACCGGGTGAAGGAGGTCGACCGGGGCCCGGACGACCATGTCGAGGTCCGGTTCGTCGGCTCCGAGGGGGAACACGAGCTGCGCGTGCGCTGCCGTGGCTCCGAGCCGGTCGCCAGCCCGGACGACTGATGTTTTCCCAGCTCAGAGGCGTCGACTGTCCTTGATCGGACAGTGCTGTCGCTGGTTGATGGACGGTGGGCCGGAATAGCTTCGGGAGCATGCCGCCGCCCGCACCGGCGGCAGGAAGGACCCCCATGTCCAGCTCCAGATCAAGGCGGGGCTCGGCCGGCCAGCCCGCCCCCGACGTGGCGGAGGTCGCCCGCGCCGACAGCGAAATCAACTCCTGCACGCCGGCCGGCCTGCCGGTCACCGCCCGCGTGCTGTTTGCCGTGGTCAACGCGAACGGCACCCTGGTCCGCGGGCTCGGCGCCACGTCGGCCACCCGGCTGGCCACCGGGATGTACCAGGTCGGCTTCGACCAGGATGTCGCGGGCGCCGCCTACATCGGCACCGTGGGCCCCGCGGCCGGCGGGCTGGCCCCGCAGGGGGCGATCACGGTGGCGCCGCGAACCGGCATCCCCAACGCGGTCTTCGTCGAGACGTACGCCGCGAGCGGCCACACCGACCGCCCGTTCCACCTGGCCGTGCTCGCCTGACCCGGCACGGGCGCACAGACGAGCGCACGGCGCCGTCCGACCTGGGTCGTAACGTCGCCGCGCTCTGGCCGTCTCCCACCACCGCAGCCGTACGGCGGTACGAAAGCGGGGACCTGGCTCGACCGGCCCGACGTGCACCGGTCTTGTGAGCGCAGATGCCCGTCCAGAGGGGATCCAAACCCCGCTCGGGTGGGGAATTCCACCATTTGCGAGTCCCGGCGTGAGCGGCGCGGGGACCGGGTATGAGCGGGCCATGGAGCATTTCACGATCGCGACCGTCGCCGAGAAGAGCCCCGACTTCCGCCGCGTGTTGTGGACCGGGCAGCACACCCAGCTGGTGATCATGACGATCCCGCCGGGCGGGGAGATCGGCGAGGAGGTCCACGAGGACATCGACCAGATCCTGACCTTCGTGAGCGGCACGGGCGAGGCGCGGGTGGCCGGGGAGAAGAAGGAGGTCGTGGCGGGCGACCTGGTGGTCGTACCGGCCGGCACGAAGCACAACTTCGTCAACACGGGCCCCAACCCGCTCGTGCTGTACACGGTGTACGGCCCGCCGGAGCACGCCGACGGGGCGGTGCACCGGACCAAGGAGGAGGCGGACGCGGCGGAGGAGGCCGGTGAGGACGAGCCGCCCACCTCCTGACCTGCAACATTCCTGCACGTTCCAAGCATTGACGTCGATCTCTGCACGGGTCTAGCCTGGTGGCGCGGGAAAGCCCTTTCCTGGGCTCCGCTCCCTCGCCACCCCGCTACCGGAGACCGGGCCTCCGGCGGGGCGCACCGACCGTCGCGACCGTGGCCAGGCGTCGGCCCTCCAGCCGTGGCGGTTCACCACCACGTGCCTCAAGGAGGACCACCGTGCAGACCTCACGTGCCAGACTCCGACGCCCGCTGCTGCTCGCGGCGGGCGCCGGAGTCACCGTGGCGGCACTCGCCGCCGGGACGATGACGTCGGCCTTCGCCGCCACCGTCTTCTCCGACACCTTCTCCGACGGCGACGCCGCCGGCTGGTCCAAGTCCGGCGGGACCTGGGCGGTCGCCGACGGCGCGCTCACCCAGTCGAGCACGTCCAGCGAGCTGGCCCGCCAGTTCGCCGGCCAGACCGCCTGGACCGACTACCAGGTGCAGGCCCGGGTGCGGCCGACCGGGTTCGGCTCCTCCGCCGCGCTGGTCGGGATCGCGGCCCGGGCCAGCAGCAGCACCAAGATGTACCGGCTGGCCCTGCTCGGCTCCGGCCGGGCCGAACTCCAGGCGGTGAACGGCAGCCAGATCACCTCGCTCGGCTCGGCGGCGGTCGGCGCGGCCACCGGCACCTGGTACACGCTGAAGATCGAGGCCAGCGGCAGCACCATCCGCGGCTACGTCAACGGCACGCAGGTCGGTGGCGGGAGCAACAGCCTCGTGGGCGCCGGCCGGATCGGCCTGGTCACCGCGTACGCCGCCGGCAGCTTCGACGACGTGGCCGTGGACTCGTCGGTCAGCACCCCGACCACGCCGCCGACCAGCACCCCGCCCGGCTCGCCCACCCCGACCCCCACCGGCACCACACCGCCGCCGGCCTCGTGGCCGACGCCCACCGCCAGCATCAAGGTGGACGCCACCATCGGAGTCTCCGGCACCTTCGACGGCGGCATGAGGCGCTACTACGGCATCGGCGACGGCGGGCAGTCGGAGAGCCAGGACCCGATGTTCGAACTGGCCGCGGGGGCCACCCTGCGCAATGTGATCATCGGTGCGCCGGCCGGCGACGGCGTGCACTGCGAGGGCAACTGCACGCTGCTCAACGTCTGGTGGGAGGACGTCGGCGAGGACGCCGCCACCTTCCGCGGCGGCACCACGTACACGGTCGACGGCGGCGGTGCCCGGTCGGCCAGCGACAAGGTGTTCCAGCACAACGGCGGAGGCACCGTCCAGATCCGCAACTTCCGGGTGGAGAGCTCCGGCAAGCTCTACCGGGCCTGCGGCAACTGCTCCACCTCCTACCAGCGCCACGTGGTGATGGACAACGTCACCGCCACCGGCACCAAGGTGCTGGCCGGCATCAACACCAACTGGGGTGACACGGCCCGGTTCAGCCGGATCACCATCCTCAACGACCCGAACCGGTCCACCCGGATCTGCGTCAAGTACCAGGGCGTGCCGAAGGGCAGCGAACCGAAGGAGATCGGCGAGGGCGCCGACGGGGTGAACTGCCTCTACTCCGCCTCGGACATCACCTACCGGTAGGGCGGTCCGGCGCGGGCCCCTGGTCGCCGGGGGCCCGCGTCAGACCGTCGGCAGGCCCGAGACGTCCACCGTCTCCGGGTACTTGATGCCCGCGCCGGTGTTCAACACCACCACCCGCTCGCCGGGGCGGATCCAGCCGCCGGCCCGCAGCTGGCGGGCGGCGGTCAGGCAGGCCGCCCCCTCGGGGCAGAGCAGCAGCCCTTCCCGGGCGGCGAAGTCGCGCAGGTCGGCGAGGATCTCCGCGTCGTCCACGGCGATCGCGGTGCCGCTGCTCTCGCGTAGCGCGGTCAGGATCAGCTCGTCGCCGAGCGGGGCGGGCACGGTGATGCCGAAGGCCACCGTGTGCGCGTCCTCCCACGGGGTGGCCCGCGGCTCGCCGGCCGCGAACGCCCGGACGATCGGCGCGCAGCCGGTGGACTGCACGGCGACCAGGCGGGGCAGCCGGTCCTCCACCCAGCCCAGCTCGCGCAGCTCGTGCAGCGCCTTGTGGATGCCGATGAGCCCGACCCCGCCCCCGGTCGGATAGATGATCACGTCGGGCACCTGCCAGCCGAGCTGCTCGACGATCTCGTACCCCATGGTCTTCTTGCCTTCGAGGCGGTACGGCTCGCGCAGCGTGCCGGCGTCGAAGATCCGCCCGCCCGACTCGGCGACCAGCTTGGCCACCCACCGTCCGGCGTCGCTGATCAGGCCGTCCACCAGCCGCAGGTCCGCCCCGGCGGCGACGCACTCCCGCCGGCAGATGGTCGGCGCGTCGAGCGGCATGGCGATCGTCGCGCCCATCCCCGCCCGGGCCGCGTACGTCGCCCAGGCCGACCCGGCGTTGCCGTTGGTCGGCATGGCGATCCGCTCGACGCCCAGCTCGCGGGCCCGGCTCACCCCGACCGCCGCACCCCGGGCCTTGAACGACCCGGTCGGGGTCAACCCCTCGTCCTTCACGATCAGGTCCGGGATCCCGATCTCCTGCCCGTACGCCGGCGCGCGCAGCAGCGGCGTCCAGCCCTCGCCCAGCGTGGTGACGAAGCGGGGATCGGCCACCGGCAGCAGCTCCCGGTAGCGCCACAGGTCGGCCGGGCGGAGCCCGAACTGCTCGGGGGTGACCGCCGCGGCCACCGCCGCCAGGTCGTAGCGGGCCAGCAGCGGGGAACCGCACCCGCACAGGTTCCGCAACTCGTCGGCCGGATGCCGTTCGCCGCAGCGCGGGCACTCCAGGTGCGTCAGGTGCACAAGGCTCCTCAGCTCGGGTCGAGGCTCAGCCAGTGCCGGCTGCGCCGACCCGGCTCGTAGGGGGAGTCGAGGCGCTTGGCCACCACCCCCGGGAGCCCCTGTTCGCGGGCGGTCCGCAGGGCGTCCGCGCCGACCCCCGGGAACCACGGCGGAGTCTGCCAGTGCGGGCCGGTCAGCGCCAGACCGTCGAGCAGTTCCCGGCGCTGCGCGTACGGCACGTCGAGGCTGGTCACGCCCTCCAGCCAGAGCAGGTCGACGGCGAGGAACTGGCCGTCGCGCTTCGTCGGCGGCTTCACCCGCCCGCCCGGGTCGATCCGCACCAGCACGCCGTCGAGCACCGCCTCGACCGGGGCCAGTTCCTCGGCCATCGCCCGCAGCCACGGGTACGCCCCGCCGACGTCCTCGTCCGCGGCGTCGAGCAGCCGCAGGCGGCCGCCGGAGACGTACGCCATCGCCCGCACCCCGTCCCAGCGCAGCTCGTACCCCCAGGCGCCCTCGTCCTTCGGCAGCCCCTTGCCGGGGGTGGTGTGCATGGGCCGGACCAGCTCGGGCATCGGCGTCCAGCCCTCCGGCGCCGGGTCGGTGCGGCGGACCATCCAGTCCCGGCCCCGGCCACCGGTGGCGAAGAGGACGTAGCGCCCCCTCGTCCGCCGGCCGTCCAGGACCACGATCACCTCGTCGTCGCGCCACTTCTCCAGGCGGTAGGTGCCGGTGTCGTGGACGGTCATCCGCCCGCCGCCGTACTCGCCGGCCGGGATCTCGCCGTGGAAGGTGAGGTACTCCATCGGGTGGTCCTCGGTGTGCACGGCCAGGTGGTTGCGGCCCGGGTCACGGGGCAGCCCGCGCGGCACCGCCCAGGAGGCCAGCACGCCGTCGTGCTCCAGCCGCAGGTCCCAGTGCAGGCTCCGGGCGTGGTGCTGCTGGATGACGAACCGGGGCTTGCGCCGCGCGGCCCGCTTCCGCTCCGGGGGCTGCGCCGGCACCGGCTCCGGGGTACGCGCCGCGTCCCGTTTCCGCCGGTACTCCTCCAGCCGGTCAGCCACCCCCGCATTCTCCGGCAGGTCCGGCCCGCTCGCCCGGTTCCTGCCTCTTCTGCACCGTTCGGCCGCCGCTCGGCGGGTCGCCGGCATGGCGGCGGCGATCACGGGTAGAAGCGTCGGTATGGACCTCGACCAGCCCACCGTCCCGCTGACCGGCGACGTCCGGATGCCGCTGCTCGGCTTCGGCACCTGGCAGGCCACCGGCAACGCCGGGTACGACGCCGTGCTCGCCGCCCTCGACGCCGGTTACCGGCACATCGACACGGCCACGATGTACGGCAACGAGAAGGAGGTCGGCCGGGCGATCACGGAGAGCGGGCTGCGCCGCGAGGACCTCTTCATCACCACGAAGCTGCCGCCCGACCGGGTGGGCCGGGAACGGGAGACCATCGAGGCGAGCCTGGCCGCGCTGGACATCGACCACGTCGACCTGTGGCTGATCCACTGGCCGCCGTCCTCGCCCGCCGACAGCATCCCCGTCTGGCGGGAGATGCTCGCCGCCCGGGACGAGAACCTGGCCCGGACCGTCGGGGTGAGCAACTACAGCATCAGCCAGATCGACGAGCTCATCCAGGCGACCGAGGAGACCCCGGCGGTCAACCAGATCCGCTGGAGCCCGTCCCTGTACGACCGGCAGGTGCACGCCGCACACCGGGACCGCGGGGTGGTGCTGGAGGGCTACAGCCCGTTCAAGACCAGTGACCTCTCCGATCCGGTACTGGTCCGGATCGCCCAGGCGCACGACGTCTCGCCGGCCCAGGTGGTGCTGCGCTGGCACATCGACCACGAGATCGTGGTCATCCCGAAGTCCGTCACCCCGGAGCGGATCCGGGCCAACGCCGACGTGTTCCGCTTCTCGCTCACCGCCGAGGAGATGCGCGACATCGACGCCCTCGGCCACTGAGGCGGGGCGCGGCCCGTGCGGACCGCGCCCCGGGATCAGGTGGTGTCACACCCTGGTGCAGGTGGCGCCGTTGAGGGTGAAGCTGCTGGGCGTGGAGAATCCGCCGCTCAGCGTCGCCTGGTAGCCGAAGCTGGTCGAGGCTCCCGGTGCCAGCGTGCCGTTGTAGCTCAGGTTCCGCGCGGTCACGGCGGACCCGCTCTGCGTCACGGTGGCGTTCCACGAGCCGGTGATGTTCTGCCCCGAGGGCAGGTTGTAGTTCAGGGTCCAGCCGTTGACGGCGCTGGAGCCGGTGTTGGTGATCGTCACGTCGGCGGTGAAGCCGTTGTTCCAGACGTTGGTGGCGTACTTCACCGAGCAGGCCGCGTTGCCCGGCGGCGGGGTGCTCGGCGGCGGCGTGGTGGCGGGCGGGGTGGTCGGCGTGGTGCCGCCGGTGTTGACGCTCTGGGAGAACGAGTTGACCGCCAGGCCGACGCCGCCCTGCCACGGCTCGAAGCCGGCCTGGATGCTGGTCAGGTACCAGTCGGCGGTGATCGCGCCCCGGCTGCGGGTGTCGTTGATGAACGCCATGGCGTCGAAGCTCATGCTCGCGACGGGCGACGGCGCGACGTACGAGATGACGTTGTTCGAGCCGTTGCTGCCCCGCCAGACCTCCCAGGTCCGGCCGGCGATGCTGGCGTTGCCGACCACGGAGCCGATGGGCTGGATCGGGCCCTGCCGGTTGAGCCAGATCATGATCTCCATCTGGTTCACCCCGTCCCGCTTGGGCGACGGGTCGAGCCAGATGTCGTACGCGGCGTCGTAGATCGCGCCGCTGACGTAGTTGTAGCTGATGCTGGCCGGCGCGCTGCTGATGCTCTTCACCTGCACGGGCAGGTTGGTGCCGGGCGAGCAGTTCGTGTAGTGGCAACCCACGAAGACCGACGGGTACGAGACCGGCGCGCCGCTGGTCGATCCCACGCCGTCCTGGCGGGTGATGGAGAAGCCGGTGGAGGTCACGTTGATGCACTGCTGCGCGCTGGTGCCCCAGCGGTTGTTCTGCACGACGTACTTTCCGCCGATGGTGGTGGACCCGTACTGCTCGCAGATCTGGGTGTCGGCGGAGGCGGTGCCGCCGAGCGCGACGGCGATCGAGCCGGCGGCCAGCAGGCCGGCCGCGGCGAGGGCCCTCAGTGGACGCTTCATGATGCTCCGATTCGTGTCGGTGGGCGGTGCCGGGAGCGCTCCCACGCTTAGGCCAACACATTTACATGTCTGAAACTCCGGCGCAACCGTTCCGACCGGATCGATCGCACCGGCCACGCTGTGTGAACGTGCCGTGGCTGCCTGCCGCGCGGCCGGCGACCGGGTCCTCCGGTCGGGGCGGGATTCCCGCCGGTGGGAGGGCTCCCGGTCGCTGACCGGGCGTCCACGCCAGGGCCGACGGGCACTTCCGCCGCTTGGTTGCGGCGAGTAATGTCTTGCCTCCAACGCGTTCCGAACCCCTCCGGAGGCGTACCCCACGATGGGTGGTTCCCCCCTGCGCATCCTCGTCGTCGGCGCGGGCATCGCCGGTCTCGCCGTGGCCCGTGCGCTGCGCCTCGCGGGATTCCGCCCCGACGTGACCGAGAAGCTGCCCCCGACCGAGCGCGCCGACATCGGCCTCTACCTCCCGGGCAACGCGGCCCGCGCGCTGCGCCGGCTCGACCTGGACGGCCCCGTACGCCCCCTGGGCGAGGTCATCCACCGCCAGCGCTTCCTGGACGCCACCGGCGCGCCGCTCTGCGAGGTCGACCTCGACGCGCTCTGGGCCGGGGTGGGGGAGTGCCGCGCCCTGCCCCGCGCCGAGCTGCACCGGGTGCTGCTCACCGGCGCCGGCGGCGCCGTCCGGCACGGCGCCGAGGTCAGCACCGTCGAACCGCTGCCCGGCGGCGTCACGGTGGGCTTCACCGACGGCACCAGCGGCGAGTACGACCTGGTCATCGGCGCCGACGGGCCGCGCTCGGCGGTGCGCACCCTGGCCGCGCTCGGCGGCCCGCCCCGCCCCGCCGGCCAGGTGGTCTACCGCAGCGTGGTGCGCGGCGGCCCCCGGATCGCCGACTGGACCGCCCTGCTGGGCCAGCGCGCCGGCTTCCTGGTGGTGCCGCTCGGCGCCGGCCGGCTGCACTGCTACGCCGACGAGGCCGGAACCAGCCTGCCGGCCGACCCGCTCGCCCGGATGCACGAGCTGTTCGACGCCTACGGCGGCCCGGTGCCCGAGGTGCTCGCCGCCCTGGAGGCGGTGGACGCCGAGCTCACCACGGAGGTCGAGCTGGGGCGCTGGTTCCACGGCCGGGTGCTGCTCGTCGGTGACGCGGCTCACGCCACCGCGCCGACGCTCTCCCAGGGCGCCGCCATGGCACTGGAGGACGCCGTGGTGCTCGCCGAGTCGCTGAAGGCGGCCGGCAGCGTCGACGCCGCCCTCATCGCGTACGAGAGTCGCCGCCGCCCGCGTACCCGCTGGGTGCGCGACCGGACCCGGGACCGCAACCGCACCCGCGACGTGCCGCCGGCGCTGCGCGACCCGTTGCTGCGCGGACGTGGCGGGCGGATCTTCCAGGAGCACTACCGGCTCCTCACCGGCCCGCTCTGACGGGCCGAAGATCGTAGCCGCCCACCCCACGCGGCGGGGCCCACTACCGGGGACTATCCTCCTTGCGGATGACGGCCGCGCAGATGAACAGCGCGCCGAGCGGGACAACCCAGAACCGGAGGCCACTCGTGACCACCGTCGCACCCAAGCCGGTCGTGACCCGGCCCTGGCCGGTCCGCGAGCCGGTCAAGGGGTCGGCCCTCGCGCGGCTGCTGCGCACCACGGACGCGAAGCAGATCGGGATCATGTACATGGTCACCGCGTTCGCGTTCTTCATGATCGGTGGCCTCATGGCCCTGATCATGCGCGCCGAGCTGGCGCGACCGGGGCTGCAGTTCCTGTCGCCCGAGCAGTACAACCAGCTCTTCACCATGCACGGCACGATCATGCTGCTGTTCTTCGCGACGCCGATCGTGTTCGCCTTCGCGAACTACGTGGTGCCGCTGCAGATCGGCGCGCCCGACGTGTCGTTCCCCCGCCTGAACGCCTTCGCCTACTGGCTGTACCTGTTCGGCGGCACCATGGCCACCGCGGGCTTCATCGCCCCGGGCGGCGCGGCCGACTTCGGCTGGACGGCCTACACGCCGCTGAGCACCGCCGAGCACGCGCCGGGCGTCGGCGCGAACATGTGGGTGGTCGGCCTGGCCATCTCCGGTCTGGGCACCATCCTCGGCGCGGTCAACCTGATCACCACGATCCTGACCCTGCGCGCCCCCGGCATGACCATGTTCCGGATGCCGATCTTCACCTGGAACATGCTGGTCACCAGCCTGCTGGCGATCCTGGTCTTCCCGCTGCTGGCCGCCGCGCTCTTCGCGCTCGCCGCGGACCGCCTGATCGGCGCCCACGTGTACGACCCCGCCACCGGCGGTCCGATGCTCTGGCAGCACCTGTTCTGGTTCTTCGGGCACCCCGAGGTCTACATCATCGCGCTGCCGTTCTTCGGCATCATCACCGAGATCATCCCGGTGTTCTCCCGGAAGCCGATCTTCGGTTACAAGGGCCTGGTCGCCGCGACCATCGCCATCGCCGCCCTGTCGATGAGCGTGTGGGCGCACCACATGTTCGCGACCGGCCAGGTGCTGCTGCCGTTCTTCAGCTTCCTCAGCTACCTGATCGCCGTGCCGACCGGCATGAAGTTCTTCAACTGGATCGGCACCATGTGGCGGGGCCAGATCACCTTCGAGACGCCGATGCTGTTCGCCATCGGCTTCCTGGTGACCTTCCTCTTCGGTGGCCTCACCGGTGTGCTGCTGGCCAGCCCGCCGCTCGACTTCCACCTGCACGACTCGTACTTCGTGGTGGCGCACTTCCACTACGTGCTCTTCGGCACCATCGTGTTCGCCGTGTTCGGCGGCATCTACTTCTGGTTCCCGAAGATGTTCGGCCGGATGCTCGACGAGCGGCTCGGCAAGATTCACTTCTGGCTGACCATGATCGGCTTCCACACCACCTTCCTGGTGCAGCACTGGCTCGGCGCCGAGGGCATGCCCCGCCGGTACGCCGACTACCTGCCCGGTGACGGCTTCACCTTCCTGAACACGCTCTCCACCATCGGCGCGTTCATCACCGGCATCTCGACCCTGCCGTTCATCTGGAACTGCTGGAAGTCGTACAAGACCGGTCCGGTGGTCGAGGTCGACGACCCGTGGGGCCACGGCAACTCGCTCGAGTGGGCCACCAGCTCGCCGCCGCCGCTGCGGAACTTCGACAGGATGCCGCGGATCCGCTCCGAGCGGCCGGCCTTCGACCACAAGTTCCCCGAGCTGGCCGCCGGCCACTCCCTGGCCGGTCCGCCGGAGGGCGGCGCGAAGCCGCTGACCAGCGAGTCCGACGGTGGCGCGAGCTACCGGGAGGACACCGAGGGCCGGCTCGACAAGAGCTGACCCAGGCGAACGTGTACGGGCGCCGTACCCCCAGCGGGGGTGCGGCGCCCGCCGCGTTTCCGCCCCAGGTCCTTCCCCGCGGCCCGCTCGGCGCCGCGTGGCGCGTGGCGCCGCGTGGCGCGCCGCGCGCCGCGTGGCGCGTGACGCGTGGCGCTGCGCAAGCTCGGCGAGGTGGGCGTGTCCGGGCCGGCCTGATACCCCCGCCTCGGTGAGCTGGCGTCCGCTCCGGGCGACGCGATCCGCTGGTGCGGGTCAGGGGGTGGCGGGGGCGAGTTCGGGTTGCGGAGTGGGGGTCGGTTCGCGGCGGTGGCGGAGCTCGATCGGGAGGACCGCCAGGGCGACCAGCACGCCGATCGCGCCGGTGACCGCGAACCCCCAGGCCGGCGCCGAGGCGTCGATCACCGCGCCGGCCAGCGGCGCGCCGAGCGCGATGCCGACGGTGACGGCCGAGCCGTGCAGGCCCATGGCCTCGCCGCGGACACCGGCCGGCGCGAGCCGGCTCACCGCGTCCGAGGTGGAGGCGATGGAGGGCGCGCAGAGCGCCCCAGCCGGGACGAGCGCCAGGCAGAGCAGCCACCAGTGCGACCCGCCCAGCCCGACCGGGATGGTGGTCAGGCTCAGCGCCGCCACCAGGGCCAGCGGGGAGAGCGAGCGGGTGACCGCCCCGTACGCGAAGCCACCCACCAGCGAGGCGACCGCCCACATGGCCAGGACGGCGCCGGTCCAGCCGACCTCGCCGCCCTCGCGCAGCACGGCGACCACCGCGACGTCGGTGCCGCCGAGCACCAGGGTGGCGGCCAGGCTGACCGCCAGCACGGCGAGCAGCCGGGGGGTGACCCATTCCCGGCGGGGCACCCTGCGGGCCGGGCCGGCCGGCTCGTCGGCGGCGCGGGTGGGCGGGTCGAGCAACCAGAAGCAGATGCCGGAGGCGACGATCCCGGCGCCGACCGCCCACATGGTGAGCCGGGGCGACACGGCGGCGGCCATGGCCACGGCCAGCGCGGGACCGACCATGAACGAGAGCTCCACCGACATCGAGTCGAGCGCGTACGCGGGCCGGCGCCGCTCGGCGGGTACCAGCGCGGCGACCGACTGGCGGACCACCGAGAAGACCGGCAGCGCGAACAGCCCGGCCAGGAACGCGGTGGGCAGCAGCACGGCGTACGACAGGGTCGGCGCGCTGGCCCAGAAGACGCCCTCGGCGACGGTGGTGAGCAGCAGCACCGGCCGCAGGCCGCGCCGGTCGACCAGCCGGCCGAGCAGCGGGGAGCCGAGCGCGGCCCCGACGGTGGAGGCGGCGCCGACCAGCCCGGCCGCGCCGTAGCCGCGACCGAGGTCGAGCACGACGTGGAAGGTGAGCGTCACGCCGGTCGCGGTGAGCGGGATGCGCGCCAGCACCGAGATCAGCAGCAACGACCGGAGACCGGGCAGGGCGAGCGCCTCCCGGTAAGGTTTCAAGTTCACGACGGTCCGTACCTCCGGCCGCAATCCTGGGCCGGGGGTACGACACCCGCAACCGATTACCCGCTCAAGCGGCCCTGATCACAGGCTCGCCGACCATGGTGACCCCGGCGCCGTCGAAGGCCCGCAGCGCCACGTCCAGCGTGTCGGGCGCGACGGCGGCGGTCAGGTCCAGCAGCACGGTGGTCGCGAAGCCCTCCCGGGCGGCGTCCAGCGCGGTGGCCCGCACGCAGTGGTCGGTCGCGATGCCGACCACGTCGACCCGGTCGACGTCGTGCCGGCGCAGCCAGTCGGCCAGGCACTCGCCGTCGCCGGCGTGCCCCTCGAAACCCGAGTACGCGGCCGCGTGCTCGCCCTTGTGGAAGATCGCCTCCACCCGGTCGGTCGCCAGGTCGGGGTGGAACTCGGAGCCGGTGGTGCCCACCACGCAGTGCCGGGGCCAGGAGTCGACGTAGTCCGGCGGGTCACCGAAGTGCGCGCCGGGGTCGATGTGGAAGTCCTTCGTCGCGACCACGTGGTCCCAGCGCTCGGGCTCGGCGGCGAGCAGCCGGGTGATGCCGGCGGCGACCCCTGCCCCGCCGGTCACGGCCAGGGAGCCGCCCTCGCAGAAGTCGTTCTGCACGTCCACGATGATCAAGGCGTTGGCCATGTCGGTCCTCTCAGCTCGCGGGTACGACGGTCACCGGGACGGCCGGGTCGCCGCCGGAGAGCTTGAGCCCCTCCCACGGGATGGAGATCAGGCACTCCCGCAGGTGCTCCCGGGACTCGTCGAGCGTGGGCAGCGCCACCGGCTCGCCCTCGACGACGAACGAGCGCTGGAGCAACCGGTCGTTGGGCTGCCGGTCCGGCACGCCCTGCGGCACGATGACCTCCTCGGTGGCGGTGCCGGTCGGCTTGTGCCGGCGGACGGCCACCTTCCGGCCGCCGATGGTGGCCTTGTGCTCGGAGCGCTTGACCACCGGGCGCCCCTCCACCTCGACCAGCTTGTAGACCAGGCCGGCGGTGGGGGCGCCCGAGCCGGTCACCACGGCGGTGCCCGCGCCGTACATGTCGACGGGCTCGGCGGCGAGCGAGGCGATGGCGTACTCGTCGAGGTCGCCCGAGACGATGATCTTCGTCTCGGTGGCGCCGAGCGAGTCGAGCAGTTCGCGCGACTGCTGGGCGATCACGGCGAGGTCGCCCGAGTCGATGCGCACCGCGCGCAGGTCCGGCCCGGCCACCGCGATGGCGTTGCGGATGCCCTGGCTGATGTCGTAGGTGTCGACCAGCAGCGTGGTGTCCTTGCCCAGCGTGGCGACCTGCGAGGCGAACGCGGTCCGCTCGTCGTCGTGCAGCAGGGTGAACGCGTGCGCGGCGGTGCCGGCCGTGGGGATGCCGTAGCGCTGGCCGGCGGCCAGGTTGGAGGTGAACCGGAACCCGGCCAGGTACGCGGCCCGGGCGGCGGCCACCGCGGCCTCCTCGTGGGCCCGGCGGGAGCCCATCTCGATCAGCGCCCGGCCGCGGGCGGCGGTGACCATCCGGGCCGCCGCAGCGGCCACCGCGCAGTCGTGGTTGAGCACCGACAGCGCCAGCGTCTCCAGCACCACGCACTCGGCGAAGGTGCCGGAGACGGTGAGGATCGGGGAGCCGGGGAAGAACAGCTCGCCCTCGGCGTACCCGTCGACGTCGCCCGTGAAGCGGTAGTCGGCCAGCCATTGGGCGGCCCGGTCGTCCACCACGCCGGTGCGGCGCAGGAAGTCGACCTCGTCGGGGTCGAACCGGAAGTCACGGATCAGGTCGATCAGCCGGCCCGTCCCGGCGACCACGCCGTAGCGGCGGCCGGCCGGCAGCCGCCGGCTGAACACCTCGAAGACGCACCGACGGTCGGCCGTGCCGTCCCGCAGTGCGGCGCTGACCATGGTCAGCTCGTAGTGGTCGGTCAGCAGCGCGGGGCGAAGGGTGCTCACCGCCTCAGCCTAGAGTTCAGGCCGGATCCGCGCCGTCGTGGCCCGGCATCGACCGCAACGCGGCCCGCAGCTCGGCGCGGCCGGCCACGCCGAGCTTGCTGTAGACCCGCTGGAGGTGGTTCTCCACCGTGCGGGTGGAGAGGAAGAGACGCTCGGCGATCACGCGGCTGGTCACGCCGTCGGCGGCGAGCCGGGCGATCTCCCACTCCCGCTCGCTGAGCGTCGGACGGAGCAGCCGCAGCGCCGGCGTGGACACGTCGTCGCAGCGGCGGAGCAGCTCGGCGAGGCGCTCGCGGGCCGGGCCGGTCGCACCGGGCCGGCCGCCGCGCATCCGGTGCAGCGCCATGGCGGTCGCCTCGGCCGCGTAGACGGTCAGCTCCCGGGCGGCGAAGCCGTCGGCCACCGCCAGCAGGTCGTCGGGGCAGCCGTCGACGGCGGCGCGGGCGTACCGGGCGACCAGCGGCGGCAGCAGCCCGTCGACCTGCTCGGAGAGCTCGGTCAGGCGCTGCGCCACGGTTCGCCGCCCGCCGTCGGTGCAGGTCGGCCCGATCGACGCGGTGGCCTGGTCGAAGCGGACCAGGTCGAGCAGGACCAGCAGCTCGTGCCCGGCCAGGCCGTCCTCCCGCAGCCGGTCGGCGAGCGCCGTGAGGTGCTTGGTGGCCGCCGGCAGGTCGCCGACCGCCGCGTGCACCGCGCCCCGGGCCTGCTCCAGCCACGGGTAGAGCACCGCCATCCCGGGCGCGTGGGTCCGGTCCGCCTCGGCCATCGCCTCCGCCGCGTGCGTGGCGTCGCCGCGCAGCGCGGCCGCCTGGGCGCGCTCGGCGTGCGCCAGGCCGGCGTAGACCCGGCTCGTGGCGAGCACGGCGCAGGCGCCGAGGCTCGTCTTCAGCGCCTCGTCGCCGCGCCCGCGCAGCCGCGCCGCGTACGCCTGGAGGATGGCCAGATAGCCGGTGCCGAGCCGGAAGTCCCCGGCGCCGGCCAGGTCGGCGAACTCGTCGGCGACGATCGCGTCGATGCCGGCCAGGTCGCCGGAGAGCGCGAGCCGGGTGCCCCGGGCCAGCTCCATGGCGAGTTGGAGGTAGGGCATGTCGCCCCGCCAGCACGCCGCCTCGGCCTGCACCCGGGCGATCGCGGTGGCGCTGCGCCGGTACTGCCCCTGCGCGGCCTGGAGGTGCGCGAGGGTGCACCGGGCCAGCTCGCGCGCCGCCATCGGGGCCGCCGGCCGGTCCAGCACCGCCTGGGCCAGCCGGACCGCCGTGTCGGTGTCCAGCCGGTGCAGCCGCATGATCGCCTCGAAGGCGCGGACGCGGGCCTGGTCGGCGGGGTCGGTCAGCTCGGCGCCGCGCGCGGCGATCTCCTCCACCGTGGATTCCCGGCTCAGCCCCCAGTAGCTGACCATGCCCCGGGCGGTCAGCCACCGGCCGCGCCGCCGGTCGTCCTGGATCGCCCCGGCCACCTGGTCGAGGACCTCGATGGCCTCGTCCGGCCGGTCGGCGAACATGAGGATCGTGGCGAGCAGCTCCGCCGCGTCCGAACCGCCCTCGCCGTCGAGCGCCGCCCGGGCCAGCCGGGTGGCCAGCGGCACGTCGTACCGGCCGAAGGCCTGGGCGGCCGCGTCGAGCAGCAGGGCCGGGTCCTGCGCCGTGCCCGAGTCGAGCCGCCACACGGCGACCCGCAGCAGGTCGTCGCGGCGCCGCTTGCCGACACGTTCGAGCAGCCCGGCAAGGGTGGCCTGGAGGCGCCGGGTGCGGCTGACCGGGCAGTGCCGGCGCATCACCTCGCCGTAGAGCGGGTGGGCGAGGCGCACGTTGAGCCGCCGGTCGTCGCGCACCATGGAGATGAGGCCGCGCTCCTCGGCGACCTCCACGTCGGCCGGGTCGACCGCCTGCTCCAGCAGTTGCAGGCCGAGCGGCTCGCCGAACGCGACCAGCTCGACGACCGCGCGCACGCCGGGGGTGAGCTGGCCGATGCGGGTGTCGATCAGGTCGGTGAGGCTGGGCGCCAGCTCCAGCCGGCCGGTCCACTTCCAGATCCCGTACGTCTTGCTCAGCTCGTCGCCGCCGGAGGCGGCCAGCACCAGCTCGCGCAGCAGCAGCGGGTTGCCGGCGGAGAGCCGGTGCAGCCGCTCCGAGGAACCGGCGTCGACCGGCCCGCCGAGGATCGCGGCGAGCAGCCCGGTGGTCTCGTCCGGGCCGAGGGGCGCAAGCTCCACCAGGTCGACCAGGTCGTCGGTCCACAGGGCGCGGATCGGCAGCGGGATCTGCTCGCCGTTGCGCAGGGTGCCGAGCACCGTGGCGTTCTCGGAGCGGGCGACGAGGTGCACGAGGGCCGCCGACGGCGGATCGAGCAGGTGCGCGTCGTCGATCGCCAGCACGATCGGCCGGCCGGCGGCCTGCTCCTGGAGCACGTCGACCGCCCAGCGCAGGATGCCGGCGGGGGAGAGGCCCTGCGGCTGCGTGGCCGGCAGCACCTGGACCAGCCCGCCGAACGGCAGCGCGGCGGTCGTGGCGCTGGCCGCCACGGACCAGATCGCGTAGCGGTCGGGTGAGAGTGCGGCCACCCCCTCCCGCAGCAGCCGGCTCTTGCCCACCCCGGCGTTGCCGCTGAAGAGCAGCCCGCGTCCCTCCGGACCGCCGACCGCCGACAACAGACGGTTGAGCTCATCCGTTCGGCCGACGAAGTCCCACCGACTCATCGGTGCAGCATATCGATGGTGTTCCGTCCGCGTGTACACCGTCACGCAGCGAAGTTGAGTAATCTGTCGATTACTCGTGAGTACCGGATGTGTTCGCTGTCGGATCCGCGACAGCCGTAGTCTTCCGACATCCCCCTGTGACCAGGGAGTTTCCACGCGACCGGACCGCAACCCGGTCGCCCTAACGGGAGGCCGCCTGATGAAGCCAGGTCCACTCCCCTCGGTCGACGTGCCCGAACCCGGCGGCCACCCCGGGCCGCCCCGCTGTGCCCCGCTGCCGACCCGGCTCGGGGTGACCGAGCCCGGGCCCGACGAGCCGCTGGGCGTCGTGGTCACCGGTCCGGCCGGCGCCGGCCGCCGCGAGCTGCTCGCCGGCGTCCTCGACCTGGATCCCGGGATGCTCGCCGTGCCCGCCGGCAGCCACCTCCTGGTCCACCACGCCAAGGTGCCCACCCGCGCCGCGTACGTGCCCGGCTACCGCCAGCCGCACTCCTACCGCGCCGACCCGCTCGCCGCCGGCCCGGCCCTCGCGCGCCCGCCGCGCCGGGTGGAGCTGAGCCTGCCGGACCCGCTGCTGCGCCACTTCGCCGTGCTCGACACGCCGGACACCGGCACCCTCGGGGTGGCCGGCGGCCGGGTGCTGCTCGACGCGGCGGGCCGGGCCGGGGGCCTGCTCTTCGTGATCTCCGCCGACCAGGCGTTCAGCGCGGCCGAGCTGCACCTGCTGGCCGAGGTGGCGCGCACCCGGGTCGAGGTGTTCTTCGCCGTCACCCCCGGCGTAGCCGGCTGGGCGGCGCCGGCGGACGGCGCGACGACGGAGGACACGGGGGCGTCCGGGTCGTCGGCCGGCCCGTCCGGCCCGCCCGGCCCCGCCGCCCGCCGGTACGACGCCGTGGAGGTCTCCGTCGCGGCGCACCGGGCCGCGCTGCTGGCCGCGGTGCCCGCGCTCGCCCAGGCCCGCTGGTTCCCGGTCCGGCAGGGCGAGCACTCGGTGCTGCGCCGCGCGCTGGTCGGCTGGGCCGCCGACGAGGGGCTGCGCCGGGCGAGTTCCCGCCCGCCGGAGCCGCCCGGCGCGCACGGCCGGGTGCCCGTGGTGGCCGGCTCCGAGCCGGCCGACCTGACCCAGCGGATCGACCGCCAGGCCCGCTCCTGCGCCCAGCGGATCCGCCAGCACCTCGCCCTGGAGCTGGCCAACATCCACCTCCGCGTCGTGCAGGAGATCGTCTTCGGGGTCGGCTGTGCGGGCCTGCCGCAGCTGCTCGACCGCGAGATGGAGGCGCTGTCGCTGCTCGCCACCGCACGGTGCGACGAGGCGGTCCGCGGCATCGTCGACGACGCGGCCGCCCGGGTCTTCGGCGCGCCGCTCGCCGAGGGCGTACGCCGGCGGATCGTGCACGCCGTCCGCTGGGGCCTGGCCGACCACCCGGACGGCCGCGACCTGGACCGCGTGCTCCTCGTCACGAGCACCGCCGGGGTGGCCGGGCTGGCCGGCGCCGGGGCTCTCGACGCGCTGGCCGGCTATCCCGGCGGCGCGCGCGACGAGGCGCTCCCGCCCGTCGGGGTGGCCCTCAACGGCGGGTGCTGGCAGCACTGGCGGGCGCCCGGCAACGCCGACCCGAACGCGGCCCGGTCCTGGGCGCAGCGGGCGCTGCGCGAGGTCGAGCTGGAGCTGTCCCGCCAGGTTTCCCGTCGCTTCGAGGTGATCCGCCTCTCGCTCGGCGCGGTCCTCACCGATGCTGTCGACCACGGCATCCTGCTCGCCTGAGGCCGGGGCCGCCGCACGGCAGCCGCGGTCGTCGCACGCGGCCCGGGCGGGTGATCCCGACCGCCGCGCCGTTCCGGTTCATCGGTTCCCCGGATCCGGTGGCACGATGGGGGGCATGGCGGCTCCACAGGTTGCGCCGGTCGAGACGCCGGACACCGAAGAGGTGCCGGTCTCCGACCGGCCATGGGTGACCATCGTCTGGGACGATCCGGTCAACCTCATGACGTACGTGACCTGGGTGTTCCAGAAGCTCTTCGGATACAGCCGGGAGAAGGCCGAGCAGCTCATGCTGGACGTGCACCACAAGGGCAAGGCGGTCGTCTCCAGCGGCGCGCGGGAGCGGATGGAGCACGACGCGTCGCAACTGCACGCGTACGGCCTCTGGGCGACGGTGGACCGGTCATGAGCATGTTCCGCCGGCAGGGCGACCGCTACGTGGCCACCTTCGCGGTGGACGAGGTCCGGGTGCTGCGCAAGGTCGCCTCCGAGGTGGTCGGGCTGCTCACCGACGGCTTCGACCACGGCGACCCGGTGGTCGGCCGGCTCTTCCCCGAGGTCTACCCGGACGACGTGGCGGGCAGCGCCGAGTTCCGCCGCTACACCGAGGGCGACCTCAAGACCGCCAAGATCGATCAGGCCGGCGCGATTCTGGCCGCGCTGCCCGACGGCGAGGCCGGCGGCGAGGTACGGCTCGACGCGGAGGCGGCGGAGGCGTGGCTGCGCGCGCTCAACGATGCCCGGCTGGCCATGGGCGTGCGGCTGGAGATCAAGGACGGCACCGACCTGGGTGAGGAGCTGGACGACGCGGTCGCCGAGGACCCCACCTCGTCGCGGGTGTTCCAACTGTCGGTCTACGCGTACCTGGGTT
The DNA here is from genome assembly GCF_040631005.1 of Micromonospora sp. NPDC005707. Taxonomy (NCBI): domain Bacteria; kingdom Bacillati; phylum Actinomycetota; class Actinomycetes; order Micromonosporales; family Micromonosporaceae; genus Micromonospora; species Micromonospora sp. NPDC005707. Next base: position 388,868 of record NZ_JBEXYR010000001.1, on the reverse strand, counting down.
ATCTCCAGGAATCCCTGCTCAACGCCCTCATCGACTGAGTGGTGACGGCCGCCACCTCGCAACCCGGGACGGCCAGGGGCTAGGCTTGGCGGCGTGCTGAGCATCGACCGGTCGATCATCGACGCGATCGTGGCCCACGCGCGTCGGGACCACCCGGACGAGGCGTGCGGCGTGGTCGCCGGTCCCGCCGGCAGCGACATCCCGACCCGGCACATCCCCATGGACAACGCCGCCCGCTCCATGACCTTCTACGAGTTCGACTCGATGGAGCAGTTGCGGGTGTGGCGGGAGATGGACGACCGCGACGAGGAGCCGGTCGTCATCTACCACTCGCACACCGCGACGGAGGCCTACCCGTCCCGCACGGACGTCTCCTTCGCCGGGGAGCCGGGCGCGCACTACCTGCTCGTCTCGACCCGCGAGCCCGACACCGAGGAGATCCGCTCCTTCCGGATCGTCGACGGCGTGGTCACCGAGGAGCCGGTCGAGATCGTGGCTGCCGTGGACCCGCACGCCGTCCAGTCCTACATGTTCGGGCAGAGCCCGGCGACGGTCGACTACGAGTGTTCCGACCGCTGATCTTCCAGCGCCGGCACACCTTTTCTCTTCCCGTCACCTGGCACGACCCGAACAAGGAGCACGAGACATCATGGCCATCGAGGTTCGCATCCCCACCATCCTGCGCAGCTACACCGGCGGCGCGAAGGTCGTCGAGGGCGGCGGCGACACCCTGGGCGACCTGCTCGCCGACCTGGACTCCCGGCACGCCGGCCTGCGGGCCCGGCTGGTCACCGACGCCGGCGCGCTGCACCGGTTCGTCAACGTCTACGTCAACGACGAGGACGTCCGCTTCCTCGGCGCGCTCGACGCCAAGCTGAACGACGGCGACAGCGTCACCATCCTGCCGGCCGTGGCCGGTGGCGCGTTCGGGTTCGCCGCGGCAGCGGCGATCGCGCAGCACAGTGCCGCCGCCGCGGCGATCGCTGGTGCGGCGCGCGTAGCGCGCCGCTGAGGGCGGGCGGCATGGCACGGTACGACAGCCTGCTCGACGCCAGCGGCGGCACGCCCCTGGTCGGGCTGCCGCGGCTCTCCCCGACGGTCCCCGACGGGGCGCCGCCGGTGCGGCTGTGGGCGAAGCTGGAGGACCGGAATCCGACCGGCAGCATCAAGGACCGCGCGGCCCTGTTCATGGTCCGCGCGGCCGAGGAGGCGGGCCGGCTCCGCCCGGGTGACACGATCCTGGAGCCGACCAGCGGCAACACCGGCATCTCGCTGGCCATGGTGGCCAAGCTGCGCGGCTACCGGCTGGTCTGCGTGATGCCGGAGAACGTCTCCACCGAACGGGTGCAGCTGCTCCGGATGTACGGCGCCGAGATCATCTTCTCGCCGGCGGCGGGCGGCTCGAACCAGGCCGTCGCCACCGCCAAGCAGATCGCCGCCGACCATCCGGACTGGGTGATGCTCTTCCAGTACGGCAACGAGGCGAACGCCCGGGCGCACTACGAGACCACCGGGCCGGAGCTGCTGCACGACCTGCCGACCATCACCCACTTCGTGGCCGGCCTGGGCACCACCGGCACCCTGATGGGCACCGGGCGCTACCTGCGGGAGAAGGTCGACGGCATCCAGGTCGTCGCCGCCGAGCCCCGCTACGGCGAGCTGGTCTACGGGCTGCGCAACATTGACGAGGGCTACGTGCCCGAGCTGTACGACGCCACGGTGCTCTCCCGGCGCTTCTCGGTGGGCACCCGGGACGCGGTGCTGCGGACCCGGCAGCTCGTCGAGGTGGAGGGGATCTTCGCCGGCTTCTCCACCGGGGCGATCCTGCACGCCGCCCTCGCGGTGGCGCACGAGGCGGTCCGCGACGGCCGCCGTGCCGACGTGGCCTTCGTGGTCGCCGACGGCGGCTGGAAGTACCTGTCGACCGGCGCGTACGGCGGCACCCTGGCGGACGCCGAGGACGCCCTGGAGGGGCAGCTCTGGGCCTGACGGCTGGACGGTCGGTCCGGTCCGCGCACGCCGCTGACCGTACCGACCGTCACCACCCGGGACCGGACGCGTGCGGGTGTCACGTTGATGACAACTTCCGGCAGATGATTCTTGCCCGACCGGGCCGACGCGTAGGCTGCGCAGCGTGGCGAACGCGTCGGTAGAGATCATCGGCGGAGCGACCGCCGGCGTGTCGACTACCGAGCGTGAGATCGAGGCGACCGGATGCGACTGACCGTCCTGGGGTGCGCGGGCAGCTTCCCCGGGCCCGAGTCTCCCTGCTCCGCCTACCTCATGGAGGCCGACGGGTTCCGGCTTCTGATCGACTTCGGGGTGGGTTCGCTCTCCACGCTCCAGCGCTACGCCGGGCTGCACGCCCCCGACGCCATCCTCCTCACCCACCTGCACTGCGACCACATGTTCGACGCGGTGTCCTACGTGGTGGTGCGCCGGTACGCGCCGGACGGCCCGTACCCGCCCCTGCCGATGTACGCCCCCTCCGGCGCTCCCGACCGGCTGGCGAGCGCGTACGGGCAGGAAGAAGGCACGGTGGAGGACGTCTACCAGTTCTACGGCCTGCAGCCGGGCACCTTCCCGATCGGCCCGTTCACCGTCACCGTCGACCGGATGAACCACCCGGTCGAGACGTACGGGGTGCGGCTGGAGCACGGCGGCCGGGTGTTCTGCTACTCGGCGGACACCGCCCCCTGCGACGCGCTGCTGCGCCTCGCCCAGGGCGCCGACGTGTTCCTCTGCGAGGCCAGCTACATGGACGGCGTGGACAACCCACCGGACCTGCACCTGACCGGCCGGGAGGCCGGCGAGGCGGCCACCAAGGCGGGTGTGGGCCGGCTGCTGCTCACCCACCTCGTCCCCGCCTGGGGCAGCGAGTCGCACACGGTGGAGTCGGCGGCCGGGGCGTACACGGGGCCGCTCGAGGTGGTCCGCGCCGGCGCCTCCTACGAGGTCTGACCACGCCGCTCGGCGCGCCGCGGTGCCGGTGGTCGGGCTGGCAGCCTGGCGACCGTGACCATCGCGAGCGACCGTTGGGAGACCGCGGGCCGCGTCGATCACGCCACCGCATAGGGTGCAGGCATGGCGCGACCTGACGGGCGGCGGCCCGACCAACTCCGACCGGTGACCCTGACCCGGGGCTGGAGCACCCACCCGGAGGGCTCGGTGCTCGTCGAGTTCGGGGCGACCCGGGTGCTGTGCACGGCCAGCGTGACGGAGGGCGTGCCCCGCTGGCGCAAGGGTTCCGGGCTCGGCTGGGTGACCGCCGAGTACGCGATGCTGCCCCGGGCCACGAACACCCGTTCCGACCGGGAGAGCGTCAAGGGGAGGGTCGGTGGCCGGACCCACGAGATCTCCCGGCTCATCGGCCGCAGCCTGCGGGCGTGCGTCGACCTCAAGGCGCTCGGCGAGAACTCGGTGGTGCTCGACTGCGACGTGCTCCAGGCCGACGGCGGCACCCGGACGGCCGCCATCACCGGCGCGTACGTGGCGCTGCACGACGCGGTGACCTGGCTCGCCGAGCGCAAGGCCCTGGCCGGCAAGGTGGACAAGGTGATGCACCGGTCGGTGGCGGCGGTCAGCGTCGGCATCATCGCCGGCGAGCCCCGACTCGACCTCTGCTACGAGGAGGACGTGGCCGCCGAGGTCGACATGAACGTGGTCTGCACCGGGACGGGTGACTTCGTCGAGGTGCAGGGGACGGGCGAGGCCGGCATCTTCGCCCGGGAGCAGCTGGATGCCCTGCTCGACCTGGGCGTGGCAGGCTGCCTGGACCTGGCCGACGCGCAGCGGAAGGCGCTGAACTGATGAACACCGTGCTCCTGGCCACCCGCAACCGGAAGAAGCTCGTCGAGCTCCAGCGGATCCTCGACGGCGCCCTCGGCGCCCACCGGATCGCCCTGCTCGGCCTGGACGACGTCGAGGAATACCCGGAGCTGCCCGAGTCCGGCCTCACCTTCGGCGAGAACGCGCTCATCAAGGCCCGGGAGGGCTGCCGGCGGACGGGCCTGCCGACCATCGCCGACGACTCGGGCCTGGCGGTGGACGCGCTGAACGGCATGCCGGGCGTGTTCAGCGCCCGCTGGGCCGGCGGGCACGGCGACGACCGGGCCAACTTCCAGCTCGTGCTGGACCAGATCGCCGACCTGCCGGACGAGCACCGGGGTGCCGCCTTCGTCTGCACGGTGGCGCTGGTGCTGCCCAGCGGCAAGGAGCACCTGGTCGACGGCCGGCAGCCGGGCCGCCTGCTGCGCGCCCCGCGCGGCGACGGCGGCTTCGGCTACGACCCGATCTTCCTGGGCGACGGGCAGGAGCGGACCAACGCGGAGCTGACCCCCGAGGAGAAGGACGCGGTCAGCCACCGGGGCAAGGCGCTGCGCGAGCTGGCCAAGCTGGTCGCCAAGGTGCTCCCGCCGGCCACCTGACGTGAACCCGCGCCCCGATCGCTGACGGGCGGAGGACCGGACACGCCGCCGGGCCGGTGGCTGAGCCGTCAGCGATCGAGGCGCGGAACTCAGCCCAGCGGGCCGACCTCGCGCTCGATGGCGGCGCGCAGCCCGGGCCCGCCCACGACCTCACGCGCCGCCTCCATGAGCGGGGCGAGGAACACGTCCGGCCCCGGCTCGCCAACCGCCTCGCCGAGCGCGGCCAGGGCGGCCCGGCCGGCCGGCGACGGGGTCAGCGGGGCGCGGAGCTGGAGCCCGCGCACGGCCGCCAGCAGCTCGACGGCGAGCAGGCTCGTCAGGTTGTCCAGGACGGTGCGCAGCTTCTTGGTCGCCGCCCAGCCCATCGAGACGTGGTCCTCCTGCATGCCGCTGGTCGGCAGCGAGTCGACCGAGGCGGGTGCGGCGAGCCGGCGGTTCTCCGCGACGATCCCGGCGGCCGTGTACTGGGCGATCATCAGGCCGGAGTTGACCCCGGCGTCGGGGGAGAGGAACGCCGGCAGCTCCCGGGAGCGGGTGACGTCGAGCAGCCGGTCCACCCGGCGCTCCGCGATCGCGCCCACCTCGGACGCGGCGATGGCCAGGTAGTCGGCGGCGAAGCCGAGCGGCGCGCCGTGGAAGTTGCCCGTCGACTCGACCCGCCCGTCGGGCAGCACCACCGGGTTGTCCACGACCGACAGCAGCTCCCGCCCGGCCACCACCTCGACGAAGTCGAGGGTGTCCCGGGCGGCACCGGCCACCTGCGGCGCGCAGCGCATCGAGTAGGCGTCCTGCACGGCGTGCGCCAGGTCGTCGCGGTGCGAGTCCATGACGGCCGAGTTCTGCAGCAGCTTGTGGATGTTCGCGGCCGAGGCGGCCTGGCCCGGGTGCGGCCGGATGGCGTGCAGCTCGGGCAGGAATGGCCGTTCCGAGCCGAGCATGGCTTCGATGGCCAGCGCCGCGGTCACGTCGGCCATGGCGAACAGGTGCCGGGCGTCGTGGACGGCAAGCAGCAGCATGCCGAGCATGCCGTCGGTGCCGTTGATCAGCGCCAGCCCCTCCTTGGCGGCCAGCTCCACCGGCTCCAGCCCGACCCGGCGCAGCGCGTCGCCGGCCGGGATCCGGTCGCCGGCCGGGCCGAGCACCCAGCCCTCACCGAGCAGCACCAGCGCGCAGTGCGCCAGCGGCGCCAGGTCGCCGGAGGCGCCGAGCGAGCCGTGCTCGGGCACCCACGGGGTGACCTCGTGGTTGAGCAGGTCCACGAGGGCCTCGGCGACCAGCGGGCGGACCCCGGAGCGGCCGAGGGCGAGCGAGCGTACCCGCAGCAGCATCATGGCCCGCACCACCTCGCGGGGCATCGGCGCGCCCACCCCGGCGGCGTGGGAGCGGATCAGCGCGTGCTGGAGCTCGGCCCGCCGCTCCGGCGCGACGAACGTGTTGGCGAGCGCCCCGAATCCGGTGGAGACGCCGTACACGGGCCGGCCGGCGGCCTCGATGCCGTCCACGATGGACCGGCTGGTCGCCATCGCCTCCACCGTGGCGGGGTCGAGGACGACCTTGGCGGTGCCGCGGGCCACGGCGAGCACGTCGGCGGGGGAGATCCCGGTGGGCTGGATGACTACGGTCGACATTGCGGCACTCCGTTGTGCAGAACCTGGCGGATCAGCGGAACACCCGGCCGGTAGGCCAGGTGCAGGTGGGACGGGGCGTCGAGGATCATCAGGTCGGCCCGCGCGCCCCGCGCGAGCCGCCCCACGTCGTCGCGGCGCAGCGCCGCCGCGCCGCCGGCCGTCGCGGCCCACACGGCCTCCGCCGGGGTCATCCGCATCTCGCGTACGGCGAGGGCGATGCAGAACGGCATGGACGACGTGTACGACGACCCGGGGTTGCAGTCGGTGGCGAGCGCCACGGTGACGCCCGCGTCGAGCAGCCGGCGCGCGTCCGGGTACGGCGAGCGGGTGGAGAACTCGGCGCCGGGCAGCAGGGTGGCCACGGTGGTGGTGTGCCGGCCGTCCGGGCACATGCAGTCGACCCGGTGCGACGCGAGCGCGTCGATGTCGGCGTCGGTCAGGTGGGTGCAGTGGTCGACGCTGGCCGCGCCCAGTTCCACGCCGAGCTGCACGCCCGGCCCGGGGCCGAGCTGGTTGGCGTGCACCCGCACGCCGAGCCCGACGGCCTGCCCGCAGGCGAGGATCGCCCGGGCGTGGTCCACGTCGAAGGCGCCCCGCTCGCAGAACACGTCGATCCAGCGCGCGTGGGGCGCGGCGGCGGCCAGCATCGGCCCGCACACCATGCCCACGTAGTCGTCGGGGCGGTCGGCGTACTCGGCGGGGACCACGTGCGCGCCGAGGAAGGTGGTGTCCTCGGTGAACTCGGCGGCGATCCGCAGCGAGCGGGCCTCGTCGGCGACGGTCAGCCCGTACCCGCTCTTGATCTCGACGGTGGTGGTGCCCTGCCGCATGGCCTCGTCGCGCAGCCGCCGGACGGTGTCCCGCAGCTGGTCGTCCGAGGCGGCCCGGGTGGCGCCGACGGTGGTCCGGATGCCGCCCCCGGTGTACGGCTCGCCGGCCATCCGGGCGGCGAACTCGGCGGCCCGGTCGCCCGCGAAGACCAGGTGGGCGTGGCTGTCCACGAAACCGGGCAGCACGGCCGCGCCCTCGGCGTCGATCCGCCGGTCGGCGGCCGGCGCGTACCGGGCCGGCCCGATCCAGGCCACCTGGCCGTCCTCGACCAGCACGGCGGTGTCCCGCCGGATGCCCAGCGGCCCGCCCTCGCCGCCGGTGTCGTTGGTGACCAGTTCCCCGATGTTGTCGACCAGCAGGCTGCCGGTGTGGCGCGGTGCCGGCCGCACCGGGTCGCCCGGTCGCACCGGGCGGTGCTGCCACTCGCCCTGGCTCATGACGTCACCTCCCGGATGGCGTGCCGCAGCTCGGTGGGGATGTCCACGCTCTGGTGCCGGCCGTCGGCCACGACCGTGCGCCCGTCGACCACCACGTGCGTCACGTCGGCGGCGGTGGCCGCGAAGAACGCGCCGACCGGCGGCACCCCGGCGGTCCGGGCGCTGTCCAGCCGTACCGTCACCAGGTCGGCCCGGTCGCCGACCGACAGCCGGCCCGCGTCGCCCCAGCCGAGCGCGGCGTGCCCGGCGACGGTGGCCGCGGTGACCAGCTCGGCGGCGCTGAAGTGCCCCCGCTTCCGGGTGCGCAGGCGCTCGTCCAGCTCCACGGCGCGGGCCTCCTCGAAGAGGTCCACCACGGCGTGGCTGTCGCTGCCCAGGCTGAGCGGGCTGCCCGCCTCGGCCATCCGCCGGGCCGGCCCGATCCCGTCGGCCAAGTCCCGCTCCGTGGTGGGGCAGAGGCACACCCCGGTCCGGCTCTCCCCGAGCAACGCGACGTCGGCGCTGGTCGGGTGGGTGGCGTGCACCGCCGTGGTGTGCGGGCCGAGCACCCCGTGGTCGGCCAGCAGGCGGGTCGGGGTGCAGCCGTGCAGGGCCCGGCAGGCGTCGTTCTCGGCCGGCTGCTCGGAGAGGTGCACGTGCAGCGGTACGCCGTTGCGATCGGCCCAGCCGGCCACGGTGGCCAGCTGCTCGGCGGGCACCGCGCGAACCGAGTGGATGGCCGCGCCCACCCGGGCGTGGTCGTTCTCGGGGCGGAACGCGTCGACCCGCTCGGCCCAGCGCAGCACGTCGCCGTCGCCGAACCGGCGCTGCGTCCCGACCAGTTCCGCGCCGTCCACGCTCGCGGTCAGGTACGCGGTGTCCAGCAGGGTGAGCCGGATCCCGGCGTGCGCGGCCGCCTCGACCAGCGCGGCCGACATGGCGTTCGGGTCGGCGTACGGCTTGCCCTCCGGGCTGTGGTGCAGGTAATGGAACTCGCCCACGCAGGTGATCCCCGCGAGGGCCATCTCGGCGTACGCGGCCCGGGCCAGGGCCAGGTAGGAGTCCGGGTCGAGCCGGGCCGCCACGTCGTACATGACGTCCCGCCAGCTCCAGAAGTCGCCGCGCCCGCCGTGGGTGCGCCCGCGCAGCGCCCGGTGGAAGGCGTGCGAGTGGGCGTTGGCCAGGCCGGGCAGGGTGAGCCCGGGCAGGCGTGCCGCGTCGCCGAGCACCTCGACCCCGGCGGGCGGCGCGCCGCCGCCGACCAGCGGGGTGACCGCGGTGATCCGCCCGGCCTCGGCCTCGATGAGCACGTCGGGGGTGGGCTCGGCGTGGTCGGGCAGCCAGGCGTACTCGGCCAGCCAGCGGGTCAGCGGCATGCCAGCTCCTCCAGCACCCGCGCCAGGGCGGTCACCCCGGCCGCGCAGTCGGCGTCGGTGGCGGACTCGGCGGGGGAGTGCGACACCCCGGTCGGGTTGCGGACGAAGAGCATCGCGGTCGGCAGGTGCGCGGCGAGGACCCCGGCGTCGTGCCCGGCGCCGGTGGGCAGCACCGGCGCGTCGAGCAGGGCGGCCAGCCGGCCGGCCAGCCCGCCGTCGAAGGCCACCAGCGGGGTGGCCGACTCCTCGGTGCAGGTCAGCTCGGTGCCGTCCCGCTTCGCCCGCTCGGCGGCCTTGGCCCGGACCGCCTCGACGAGGCCGTCCAGCGTCTCCGGTTCGGCCGCCCGGGCGTCCAGCCAGCCGGTCACCCTCGACGGAATGGCGTTGGTGGCGTTCGGCTCGACGGCCACCCGGCCCACGGTGGCGTGCGCGTCGCGCAGCCGGGCCTCCTTGTTCGCCGCGAGCACCGTGAACGCGTAGGTGAGCATCGGGTCGCGGCGGTCGGCCATCCGGGTCGTACCCGCGTGGTTGCCCTCGCCGTGGAAGTCGAAGCGCCAGCGGCCGTGCGGCCAGATGGCGCTGGCCACGGCGACCGGCGCGTCGAGGTCGACCAGCGCGCGGCCCTGCTCGACGTGCAGCTCCACGAAGGCGGCGAAGCCGCCGAGCAGGCCGGGGTCGGCGCCCGCCGGCCGGTCGCCCAGCGCCTCGGCGAAGCTCACCCCCGCCGCGTCGCGCAGCCCGGCCGCGCGCTCCACCGCGATCTCCCCGGTGAGCAGCCGCGACCCCAGGCAGGGTACGCCGAACCGGCCGCCCTCCTCCTCGACGAACGCGGCCACCGCCACCGGCCGGACCGGGGTGACCCCGGCGGCGCGCAGCTCGTCCACGGCCAGGAACGCGCTCACGATGCCGAGCGGCCCGTCGTAGGCCCCGCCGTGCGGCACCGAGTCGAAGTGGCTGCCGGTGAGCACCGCGTCCCCGGTGACCGGGTCGCCCCACCAGGCGAACAGGTTGCCGTTGCCGTCCTCGGTGACCGGCATGCCGCGCTGCCCGGCCTGCTCCCGGAACCAGGCCCGCAGTCTGCGCTCCGGCTCGGTGAGCGCGTAGCGCAGGTAACCGCCACTGCCGGCGTCCCGCCCGACGGGGGCGATCTCGTCCCACAGCTTGCGGAACCGGACGGCGAGATCGCTCACGCCGTGCCCTCCGTGCCCTCCGCCATGGGCACCCGGACGCCGGTGCGCGTGGCGACCTCGCGGGCGTCGTCGTAGCCGGCGTCGACGTGCCGGATGACGCCCATGGCCGGGTCGTTGGTGAGCACCCGCTCGATCTTCTGCCCGGCGAGGGCGGTCCCGTCGGCCACGCAGACCTGCCCCGCGTGGATGGACCGGCCGATGCCCACCCCGCCGCCGTGGTGGATCGACACCCAGGACGCCCCGCTGGCCGTGTTGACCAGCGCGTTGAGCAGCGGCCAGTCGGCGATCGCGTCGGAGCCGTCGGCCATCGCCTCGGTCTCCCGGTAGGGGCTGGCCACGCTGCCGCAGTCCAGGTGGTCCCGGCCGATCACCACGGGCGCGCTCAGCTCGCCGGACGCGACCATCTCGTTGAACCGCACCCCGGCCTTGTCCCGCTCGCCGTAGCCGAGCCAGCAGATCCGGGCCGGCAGGCCCTGGAAGGCGACCCGCTCGCCGGCCATCCGGATCCACCGGGCGAGGGACTCGTTCTCGGGGAACAGGTCGAGGATGGCCCGGTCGGTGGCCGCGATGTCCTTCGGGTCGCCGGAGAGCGCCGCCCAGCGGAACGGGCCCTTGCCCTCGCAGAACAGCGGCCGGATGTACGCCGGCACGAAGCCGGGGAAGTCGAAGGCCCGCTCGTAGCCGCCGAGCTTCGCCTCGCCGCGGATGGAGTTGCCGTAGTCGAAGACCTCGGCGCCGGCGTCGAGGAAGCCGACCATCGCCTCGACGTGCTTCGCCATCGAGGCCCGCGCCCGGTCGGTGAACTCGGCCGGCTTCGTCGCCGCGTAGTCCCGGGCGTCGGCCAGCTCCACCCCCTCCGGCAGGTACGACAGCGGGTCGTGCGCGCTGGTCTGGTCGGTGACGATGTCGATGGCGACGCCCCGGCGCAGCAGCTCCGGGAAGACGGTGGCGGCGTTGCCGACCACACCGACGCTGAGCGCCCGGCGGTCCCGCTTGGCGGCGAGCGCCCGCTCGACCGCGTCGTCCAGCGAGTCGGCGATCTCGTCCAGGTAGCGGTCGTGCGCCCGGCGCTCCAGCCGGCCGCGGTCCACGTCGACGATCAGGCAGGCGCCGCCGTTCATGGTGACCGCCAGGGGCTGTGCCCCGCCCATCCCGCCGCAGCCGGCGGTCAGCGTCAGCGTCCCGGCCAGACTGCCACCGAACCGCTTCTCGGCGACCGCCGAGAACGTCTCGTAGGTGCCCTGCAGGATGCCCTGGGTGCCGATGTAGATCCAGGAACCGGCGGTCATCTGCCCGTACATGGTCAGGCCGAGCGCCTCGAGCCGGCGGAACTCCGGCCAGGTGGCCCAGTCGCCGACCAGGTTCGAGTTGGCCAGCAGCACCCGGGGCGCCCACTCGTGGGTGCGCATGACGCCGACCGGGCGGCCCGACTGCACCAGCATGGTCTCGTCGTCGCGCAGGTCGGTCAGGGTGCGGACCAGCGCGTGGTACGACGGCCAGTCCCGGGCCGCCTTGCCGGTGCCCCCGTAGACCACCAGGTCCTCGGGGCGCTCGGCCACCTCCGGGTCGAGGTTGTTCATCAGCATCCGCAGCGCGGCCTCCTGCGGCCACCCCTTCGCGGTGCGTGCGGTGCCGCGGGCGGCGCGGACGGGCTGGTGCATCTCGTACTCCTCTCAGCCGAGGAACAACTGGCGACGGGTGGCGGACGACTCGAACGCCTCGAGCCGGGCCTGGGTTTCGGCGGGGGTGGCGTCGCAGATCGCCTGGAGCACCACCATGGCCAGGGTCATGGGGGCGGTGTGCAGGTCGAAGACCAGGTCGGTGCCGACGGCGGCGGGGAGCACCACGTCGGCGTGGTCGGTGGCCGGGCTCACCGGGGAGTCGGTGATGGCCACGACGGTCAGCCCGGCGTCGCGGGCCTCGCGCAGCGCGTCCAGGGTCTCCCGGGGGTAGCGGGGCAGCACGAACGCGAGCAGCGCGCGCGCCCCGGCCGCGGCGGCCTGTTCGAGCCGGTCGGCGAGGAGGCTGCCCCCGTCGTCGACGACCCGCACGTCCGGGTGCACCTTCGCGGCGAAGTACGCGAAGTACGCCGCGAGGGGTGCGGCGGCGCGGAGACCGAGCACCGGCAGCGGGCGGCTGGCCGCGAGCAGTTTGCCCACCTCGGCGATGCGCCGCGCGTCGGCGAGCTGCCCGGCGAGCCGGTCGAGGTTGCCCATCTCGGCGTGGACCGCCCGCTGGAGGGCGTTGCCGGCGTCGGCCGGGTCGGTGGCGCCCGTGGCGGTCAGCTCGCGCAGCCGGCGGCGCAGGGCGGGGTAGCCGTCGTGCCCGAGCGCCATGGCGAACCGGGTCACCGACGGCTGACTGACCCCGGCCAGCTCGGCCACCTCTGCCGCGGACAGGTACGCCGCCGCGCCCGCCTGCTGGACCAGGCAGTGCGCGATGCGGCGCTGGGTCGGGGTGAGCCGGACGCCGTGGAAGAGGTCGAGCAGGCGGTCGGTGGGTGCCGCACCGCTTTCATTCACGGCCTGACTCTATGCATGAAAACTTTCAGGGCGCAACCTTCGGTCGGTGGTGGTGCGGCGACCGGAGGACGAGGGAGGAGGCGTCCCCTCTGTACTATCCGCACGGCGGATGAGCAGAGGAGTTGTCACATGCAGCCGGTCGGCCCGTACAGGTTCACCGAGGCGCTCGGCGTCTGCCAGGTCGGCACGGCGTGGTGGGCCATCGACGGGCAGGACCGGCTCGTGACGGTGGCCGTGCTCGAGGGCGCGGCGGCCGCCGACCCGCCGTGGCGGGAGGCCTTCGCCAACGCGGCCAACGCCATGGCGCTGACCTCCGGTGGGCAGCGCTACGTGAACGCCGACTTCGCCGCCGCCAAGCCCTGGGTGGCGTACCCCTCGGAGGAGGGGATGGGGGCGCAGCGGCTGTTCCAGACCCTCGGCATGGACCTGCACCCGGCGGAGTCCGAGACCCAGGTCCTGATCCCCGAGACCGGCGCCGTCGACGGGCCGCCCCAGCCGGTCTCCGGGGTGCCGACCTCCGGCACCCCGAGCCCCACCTCCGGAGCGCCGCTGCCCTGGGCGATGCACGCCGCCGTGCCGCACCAGGTGTCGTCCCCACCCCAGCAGGTGTCCCCGGCGCCGCAGCAGGTGTCCCCCGCGCCGCAGCCGGTCAGCGTCCCGCCCCACGACCCGTTCGCCGCGCCGGCCCGCCGGATCACGCCGTCCGAGCCCCGCCCCCGCCGCACCGGGCTCTGGATCGGAATCGCCGCGCTGGTCCTGGTGGTGATCGCCGGTGCCGGCGGCGCCGTCGCCTGGTTCGGCCCGGACGACCCCGGCAAGCCGAAGACCGAGGCCTCCACCAGCCCGGCGCTGCAGCCGGAGCAGAAGACCCCGCCCCAGTCGCCCGGCCTCGAACCGCCGAGCGCCGGCGACTGGCCGAAGGAATGGCCCAAGTTCACCCCGGGCGACTCGGTACGTACCCTCTCCGACCTGGACGGCCTGGGCTTCGCCCTGAAGGTGCCGGGTGAGTGGGACTGCACGCCGGCCGGCCGCGCGCAGGGGTTCGTCAAGTACAACTGCGGCGTCTCGAACGACAAGCAGCAGATCGGCGGCGAGCTGATCGTGCGGGAGTGCGCCGTGCCGTGCGACGCGCAGCAGCAGACCGCGATGCGCCAGGAGGAGGAGGCCTGGGGCCTGCAGTGGATGCGGGGCGGCCAGTTCGTCTCCTACGCCGACTCCAGCAAGCTCCAGCTCGACGGTGAGCGCCGGTACGGCCTGGTGCTCGTGGCGTACTGGCGCGGCGGGGACAGCGGGCAGATCGACCGTCAGGTCGTCTTCCGGATGACCTCCCCCATCGACGGCGCGGGCCGGCTGCGCCGGGTGGCCAACCACCTGCGCGACACCCTGATCTTCTGACCGCCGACCCTTCCTCGCTGCGCGGAGTTCCGACATGCCCTCTGGTAAGGCCCTGGCGCGTCGGTTCGCCGTCCTGCTCGGCGCCATCGCGATCGGCTGCGCCGCCGCCGTCCCGGGGGCGGCGGCGGTGCCGACGTACGCCCGCAACGAGCCGGCGGTCGCCGTGGCGACCCCGGCGACCGTCTTCCTCGAGGCGCGGTACGTCGGCTACCTGCGGAACACCGCCACCGGCGCGCTGGTCCATCCCGAACCGGTGGTCGTGGTGCGCCGGTGCAGCGGGGCGGTGGTGAACCCCGACGGCTACGTGGTGACCACCACGGTGTGCGTGCAGCCGAGCCGGGAGGTGCTGCTGGTCAACGCCCTCTACCGGCTGGGCCGCAGCCTCGTGCAGCGCAGCGAGCTGCCGGCGGAGCGGCTGGACGGTTACGTCGCCGGTCTCCAGGGCTCGTCCGCGTTCACCGGGGCCAGGCGCGGCTCCGCGCCGACCCTGCGGCTCACCGGCCAGTTCGGCGTGGCGACATCGGGGGACGCCGCCGTCCCGGCTGTCGCCGGCGCCGTCACGAAGGCCCTGCCCGCGGTGGACGGCAACGTGGCGCTGGTGAAGCTGCGCCGCGGCGACCTGCCGGCCGTAGAGCTCGCCCCCGCCCCCGACCTGCGCGCCGGCTCCTCCCTCGACATCCTCGGCTACGCGCTCGGCGAGGGCACCGGCGACTCCGGCACCTGGACCGTCCGCAACCGCACCGTCGAGGTCATCGGGCGTACCGGGACCAACCGCACCGGAGTCAGCGGGCAGATCGGCCCCGACTCGCGGGGCGGCCCGGTGGTGGACGCCGAGGGCCGGCTCGTCGCGCTCCTGGACACCGACACCGCCGCCGAGGGCGAACCGATCCGCGACCTGATCGTCACCGCCAACATCAACCGGCTCCTCACCCAGAGCGGTGTCGACAACCGGCTGGGCGGGACCGACCGCGCCTTCCGGTCGGCCCTGGCCGTCTACTTCGCCGGGCACTACTCGCAGGCGATCATGCGCTTCGACGACGTCCTGACCCAGGACCCCGGACACGCCGCGGCCCGGGCGTACCGGCAGCGGGCGCAGGAACGGTTGCGGCTGGACGGGGACCTCACGGAGAACGCCGCGGACTGGTGGTCGTACCTCCTGTCCGCCGCGGGCGGCGCGCTGGTCATCGGCGCCGTGACCCTCGGACAGCGCGCGCTCCGCCGCCGGCTGCGGCCGGCCCCGGTGGGCGGGCCCGACCCCGACGCGGGACCAACGGAGGTCGGCCCGCCCGGGCCGGCCCCACTGGCCACGACCGCCGCGCCGGCGCCGCCGTCCCCCGAGGACACCCTCGTGCTGACCGTGCCCGCGGCCGGCCGGAAGTACGCGCCCGCGCCGTCGTCGCCGGAGGACACCGCCGCCCCGGCCTCGGCGGACGTGCCGGCCGCCACCGACGACACGCTGGTGCTGAACCTGCCCGAGGCGGAAGCCGGCACGCCGACGGCGGAGCGGGCCGACGGCGGCACGCCGGCCACGCCCACCGACGCCGGACCGGGGACGCCCCGCGAGCGGCCGCGGAGCGCGTTCCGCCCGGACATCGAGGGTCTCCGCGCGCTCGCCGTCCTGCTGGTGGTGCTCTGGCACGCGGGCGTCCCGTTCATCTCCGGCGGCTTCGTCGGGGTGGACGTCTTCTTCGTCATCTCCGGCTATCTGATCACCACCGGCATGGCGGCCGAGGTGGCCGCCCGGGGCCGGCTGTCGCTCGGCCGGTTCTGGGCCAGGCGGGCCAAGCGCCTGCTGCCCAGCTCCGCACTCGTCCTGCTCGCGGCCCTGCTCCTGACCTACCTCCTGCTGCCGGACATCCGCTGGCGTGACACCGCGGGGGACGTCGTGAGCAGCGCGGTCTACCTGATCAACTGGCGGCTCGCCGACCAGGCCGTCGACTACCTCGCCGCCGGCCAGGCCCCGAGCATCGTGCAGCACTACTGGTCGCTCGCCGTCGAGGAGCAGTTCTACCTGGTGTGGCCGGTGCTGCTGGTGGGCGTCGCCTGGCTGGCCCGGCGTGGACGCACCCCGGACTCCCGGTTCCGCGCCCTCGCGTTCGGCGCGGTGGCCGTCGTCGGGGCCGCCTCCTTCGCCTGGTCGGTGCTGCTGGTCGAGTCCGACCCCGGCCGGGCCTACTTCGTCACCACCACCCGGATGTGGGAACTCGCGGTCGGCGCGCTGCTCGCGCTGGCGCCGACCCGGCGGCTGACCGGCGCGGTCGCCGCGGCAGCGGGCTGGCTCGGCGTCGCGGCCATCGCCGCCTCCGCGGTGGTCCTGAGCACCTCGACCCCCTTCCCGGGCACGATGGCGCTGCCCGCCACCGTCGGCGCGGCCCTCGTCATCGCCGCCGGGGCCACCGGGCGGTGGGGTCCGGTCGCGCTCCTGCGGCTGCCGCCGATGCAGTTCCTCGGCGGGATCTCGTACACGCTCTACCTCTGGCACTGGCCGCTGCTGGTGGTCCTCACGGCGCGGATGCCCGACGCGGAGCCGCCGGCCGTGGTGGCCACCGTGGCCCTCGCCGTGGTGCTCGCCTACCTGACCAGTCGGCTGGTGGAACGGCCGGTCTGGCACTCGCGTCGGCTCGCGGTGCGGCCGCGGGTGGCGCTCTCGGTCGGCGCGGCCTGCACCGTCCTGTCGGTCTGCGGGGGGCTGGCCTTCCAGGCCGCCGCCACCGCACCGGCCGCGCCCCCGGTCGGCGCGGGCGGGCGCGACGCGCCGGGCGCCGCCGTGCTGACCGCGGGGGGTGCGACCGGCGCGGGGGTGCCCGTCGACCACGCCCCGTCGGTGGTGCCCGACCCGTCGGCGGCCCGGAACGACCTGCCGTCCGTCTACGCCGACCGGTGCCACGCCGGCCCCACCGAACGCGCGGTGCTGCGCTGCGCGTACGGCCCGCCGGAGGCCACGGTCACCATCGCCGTGGTCGGCGACTCGCACGCCGCGCAGTGGGTGCCGACGCTGCGGGCGATCGCGGAGCGACGGAACTGGCGGCTGCTGACGTACACCAAGTCGAGCTGCCCGGCCGTCGACGTCGAGGTGGTCGCGGACGGCCAGCGGCCCGTCGACACCTGCGCGGCGTGGAACCGGGACCTGCCCGGCCGGCTCGCCGCCGACCGCCCGAACCTGGTCGTGACGAGCAGCTACAACTACTCCGCCTACCGGGACGGCCGGGCGCTCAAGGGGCCGGAGGGCCGCGCCGCGCTGGTCGACGGGATGCGCCGGACCTGGCGGTCGCTGGCCCGGATCGCCCCCGTGGTGGTGCTGCGGGACACCCCGGCGCCGCGCCTGGACGTCGCCGAGTGCGTGTCGGCCCACCGGGAGGAGCTGACCAGGTGCGCGGTACCGCGCGACGAGGCCCTGGCGGGCATCGGCCCGCTCCAGGTGGACGCGGCGCAGGGCCTGACCGGGGTACGGCTCGTCGACCTGAACGACGCCATCTGTCCCGCCGACCGCTGCGCGGCGGTGATCGGCGGGGTGCTCGTGTACCGCGACACGAATCACCTCACGGCGACGTACGCGCGGACGCTGGCGGCCCGGCTCGACGAGCAGTTGCAGATGGTGATGGGGTGAGCGGAATGATCAGCAGGGACGGCGACGTCGCCGGGGTCGATCCTGCTGGCGGGGGCGCGCGCGGCTCGCTGCTGGCCGGCCGGTCGGTCGCCCTGGTGCACGAGTGGTTCGGCGCTACCGGCGGCTCGGAGAACGTCTTCCTGGCCATCCAGGAGGTGCTGCCGGACGCGACGGGGTTCGTGCTGTGGCGCGACCGCGACGCGCGACGCGGCCTCGACCTCCGGGAGTCGTGGCTGGGCCGGACCCCGTTGCGGCGGTCCAAGGCCCTCGCGTTGCCGCTCATGCCGCTGACCTGGCGCACGCTGAGCAGCGAGCGGTTCGACGTGGTCATCTCGTCGAGCCACGCCTTCGCGCACACCGTGAAGTTCCGGGCCTCCCCGGACGCCCGCTACCTGAGCTACATCCACTCGCCGGCCCGCTACCTGTGGAGCCCGGACTTCGACGGCCGGGGCTCGAACGGGCTGCTGACCGTGCCCCGGCGCGTGCTCCAGGGGGCCGACGTCCGACTGAGCCGGCACGTCCACAGCTACGCCGCCAACTCCCGCGA
Source organism: Micromonospora sp. NPDC005707 (assembly GCF_040631005.1). Classification (NCBI taxonomy): domain Bacteria; kingdom Bacillati; phylum Actinomycetota; class Actinomycetes; order Micromonosporales; family Micromonosporaceae; genus Micromonospora; species Micromonospora sp. NPDC005707. The sequence goes on along the minus strand of NZ_JBEXYR010000001.1, from coordinate 370,929 downwards.
GGTGCAGGCCCGCATCCAGCGGTTCTGGCATCGCGACGCGCGCATCATCCACCCGCCGGTCGACGTGGACCACTTCGCCGACGCCCCGGCCGCGCAGCGCCGGCAGGACCGCGGCTACCTGCTCGGGGTCGGACGCTGGATCCCGTACAAGAAGTTCGATCTGATGATCGAGATCGCCGACGCCGCCGGGATGCCGCTGGTGATCGCCGGGTCGGGGCCGGAGGAGGACGCCCTGCGCCGGCAGGCGGCCCGGGTCGGCGTCCCCGTCACCTTCGAGCGGCAGCCGTCCCGGGACCGGCTCCGCGAGCTGTACTGGGGTGCGCGGTGCCTGCTCTTCCCCACCCACGAGGACTTCGGCATCATCCCGGTGGAGGCGATGGCCTGCGGCACCCCGGTGCTGGGGCTGCGCCGGGGCGGGGTGCTGGAGACGGTCGTCGACGGCGAGACCGGCTTCCTCGTCGACTCGGACGACCCCCGGGCGTACGCCGCCATGCTGCGGCACGTCGACGGTCTGGACCGGGACCGCGTCCACGCGCACGCCGCCCGGTTCTCCGCCGCGGTCTTCCGCGCCAACGTCGCCTCGTGGGTGGCCGATGAGACCGCCTGAGACCGCCCGGCCCGCCCCGCGCCTCCGCCGGCCGGGAGCCCGCGCCCTGGTCGTGACCGGCGCGGTCCTGGCCGTGGTCACGGTCCTCGGGGTGACGACCGTGCTGCCCCGCCCGACCGTCGCCGGTGTCCTCGGCCTCGTCGTGATGGCGGTGTGCCTGACCGCGCTCTACCAGACCACCCGGTCGCCGTCGTTCAACCCGGTCTCCGTGACGTTCTGGGCCTTCGTCACGGTCTGGGTCGGCTTCGCGCCGCTGCTGCAGATCCGGGACCGGCGGCTGCCCTGGCCCGACCTGCCGCTGGACCAGTACTACGTCAGCGCGCAGGTCATCCTCCTGTTCGCGGTGCTCGCCTACTGGGCCGGCAACACCCGCCGCCTGCCCGCGCCGCGGCCGAGCACCCCGCCGCGGACCCGGATCACCGTCGAGAAGGCGCTGGCGGTCACCGCCACCGCCGCGGTGCTGGCCGTCGTCTGCCTGCCGATGACCGGCGGGCTGGCCGTCCGGTTCGGCAGCCGCGACGACCTCCAGCGCGCCATCGCCGAGGCGGGCCTGAAGAGCCGGCAGGACCTGGCGCTGCTCGGCCTGCTCAGCACCTTCCCGGCCGCCGTCGCCGCGATCGCGCTGGTGCTGTGCCTGTTCTGCTGGCGGAGCCGGAACGCCGCCGGCCCGAGGGCGCGGTGGGTGCTGCTGGGCACCACCGCCACCGCGGTGCTCCTCAACGTCGTCTACAACAACCCGCTCTCCGCGAACCGGTTCACCGCCTTCGGCGTGCTGCTCGCCGCCGGCCTGGCGATCGTGCGATTCGAGCGGCAGCGCTGGCGGACCCTGTTCTCGCTCGGCATGCTCACCGGCCTCGCCGTGCTCTACCCGCTGGCGAACCTGTTCCGCAACGAGCGCTCGCGCGGCGACCTCCGGTTGGGCCTGGACGCCTACTACACCTGGGACTTCGACGGGTTCCAGCAGACCGTCAACGCCGTCTACTACGCCCGCGTGCACGGCCACAGCTGGGGTCACCATCTCGTCTCCGCGCTGCTGTTCTGGGTGCCGAGGTCCTGGTGGGAGGGGAAGGCGATCCCGGCCGGCAACGCCGTGGCGGCCAGCCGGGGCTACTCCTTCCAGAACCTGGCCCTGCCGTTCTGGGCCGAGACGTACCTGGAGTTCGCCTTCGTCGGCGTGGTGGTGCTGTTCTTCTTCTACGGGCGGCTCGCCCGGCGGCTCGACCGGGCGTTGACGGCCACGCCGGCCGGGCTGGGGACGGCCCTCACGGTCACCTTCGCCGCCTTCCAGATCGGCCTGCTGCGCGGTCCCCTCGGCGCGCAGATCCCGTTCGTCGGCGCCGCGTTCGCGGTGCTCGTCGTGGCCGTGCTCGCACTGCCCGACCGGGGCTGGCGGCTGACCCGACCGCCCCCACCGGTGGACCACGGCTCGCCGGCCGCGGCACCCGCCAGAGCAGAGGAGATGGCGCCCCATGACTGAACCCCGGCCCAGGGTCGCCGTCCTCGCCGACTGGTGGTGGCCGGACGAGGTCGGTGGCGCGGAGCGGTCCGCCCGGGCGGCCGCGCGGGAACTCGCCGGCTTCGCCGACGTGTCGGTCTTCGTGCCGTCCACCACCGACGCGACGTACGCCGACGGCCCGCTCACCGTGCACGCCGTCCGGCGGCCCTTCGCCCGGCGGCAGCACGCGGACACCCGGATCCGGCGCGGGCTGGAGTTCCTGACCGCCTGGCTGCTGCCGCCGGTCGCGTTCCGCCTGACCCGCCGGATCCGGACGTTCCGGCCCGACGTCGTGGTGGCCACCAACATCTCCCGCACCGGTCCCTGGTTGCCGCGCTGGGTGCGGGCGCGCGGCCTGCGGTACGTCCGGGTCTTCCACGACCTGAGCGACACGTGCTGGCGCCGGTCGCGGCTGAAGGACTCGCGCACCTGCGAGACGGTGTGCGGGGAGTGCCGGGTCAAGGCCGGGATCATGCGGGGCGCCACCCCGCGCGGCGCGGTGAGCGTCTGCGTCTCCGGCTTCGTCCGCGACGAGCTCGTCGAGGCGGGCCTGACCACCCCGGCGGCGAGCCTCGTCGGCTACCCGCTGATCGGCCCGCCGGACGCGGTACGCCCGGCGCGGCGCACCGACGAGACCCGGCTCGTCGTCGGGTACCTCGGCCGCCTCGACCCGGTGAAGGGCATCGAGTCGGCCATCCGCACGGCGGGCGCCTACCGGCGGAGCACGGGCACCTCGGTGCGGATGCTGGTCGCCGGCGAGGGGCAGCCCGACTACACGCGGACGCTGGCCGAGCTGGCCCGGTCGGAGGAGGTCGCCCTGGACCTGCCCGGCCGCATGGCGGTCGACGCGTTCTGCGCCGCGGTGGACGTCGTCCTCATTCCGTCCCGCTGGATGGAGCCGTTCGGCCGGGTCGCCGTCGAGGTCGGGCGCACCGGGAAACCGATGCTGGTCGCGCCGCTCGGCGGCCTGCCGGAGGCGGCCGCCGTCTCCGGCGGCGCCTACGCGTACGCCGACTTCCAGGACCCGGCCGCGGCGGCGCTCGCGCTCGGTGAGTTGCTGGCGGGCACGGCGCCCCCGGTCGCCCGCCCCGACGGCGGCCCGGCGAGCACGCTGCCGCAGGCCGTCGTGGCCGCCACCCGGCGGGCGTGGTCCGGCGCGGACGACGTGACGGTGGGGCGGCGGCCGTGACCGGGACGGTCGCCCCGCCGCGAGCCGCCGGGCGGAACTGGGCCCGGCTCGCCCTGACCCTCGGGCAACTGGCCCTCATGGGCACGAGCCTCGTCTTCAGCCTCGCCCTCGGCTACGCCGGCGACCTGTCCGCGGTCGGCGCCACCGCGCCCGCGATGCTGGTGTTCCAGCTGACCTGCGGCGTCCTGCAGCGGTCCCTCGCCGAGGCGACGCTGCTCGCCGAGGCACACGCCGAGCGGACCGCCGCGCGGACGGACTGCCAGCGGTCGGTGGCCGCCGCGTTCACCGGCGGGCTCGCCGGCGCGGTGCTGGCGGTGGCGTCGGCGCTCGCCGTGTCCGGCGGGTCGATCGAGCTGGCCGTCGCCTACGCGGCCGGCATACCGTTCGCGATCGCGCTGGACATCGGCCGGGCCGCCGGGGTGGCGGCCGGCGCCGCCCGGGCGGTCTTCCTGGAGACGGCCGCGTGGCTGGCCGCGCAGCTTGCCGTGCTGGTCCTCGCCGCCACCCGTTCACCGCTGGCCGTCTGCCTGTCCTGGACCGTGGTGAACGTGGTGTTCCTCCTGGTCGCCGCCGGCCGCCCCGAGCGGCGGCCGCGCGTCTCCGGGCTGCCCGGCTGGGTACGGTCCCGGCGGGGCGTGATGGGCGCGGCCTCCCTGGACGCCCTGCTCGTCGGTCTCACCCCGGTGCTCGCCCTGCAGGTCACCGCGTTCGTCGCCGATGCCGCCACGCTCGGCGTCATCCGCATCACCCAGCAGCTGTTCGGGCCGTTGGCGTTCGTGTCGATCACCGTCCGGCGGGTGCTGGTCTACCAGCGCAAGGCCGACGCCGGCACGACCCGGCGGCAGGACCTGCGCGACGGGGCGCAGGCGTGGGCGTTCATGGCCGCCGGTTCGGTCGCCCTCGGGCTGGCGGTGCTCGTCGGGCAGGGACTGGTCCCCGCGCTGTCGTTCCTCCCGGTGGGTTGGGTCCTGGTCGCCGCCGGACTGGAGAAGACGGCGCTCGGGTTCTCCTACGGCTGCTCGTTGAGCCGGTTCATCCGGGGCGAGTTCGCCCTGCTCCTGCGCGCCCGCTACGTGATGCTCGGCCTGACGGTGCTCGCCGCGCCACTGCTGACCATCCAGTTCGGACCGTCCGGCTACCTCGTCGCGTCGGCCGTCGGGATGGTCGTCTACTCGCTGGTTCTCGTCGCGCTGCCGGCCCGTGACCGTCCACGACCGACAGCAGTCGCGTCGGGCACCGGTCTGTCCTGACCGGCGGCCCTCGCTAAGGTTGTCGGCATGAGCGACAGTGTCGGCCTGCTGCTGCGGCGTGCCGGATTCGGCCCGACCGCGGTCGAGCTCGCCGCCGCTCGCCAGGCCGGCTACGCCGCCGCGCTGACCGGCCTGACCGCCCCGCCCGGCCCGGACGTCGGCGCGACGGGCGCGCCCGTCCCGGACCTCGGGCCCGACGCGTACGCGGGCAAGCGCGACCTGACCTACGAGGAGAAGGTCCGGCTGGAGGACCTCCGCGACGAGCAGACCGCGCAGATCACCGGGTGGTGGCTGAACCGGATGGCGGTGGCCAGCCACCAGGCCGTCGAGAAGCTGGTCTTCTTCTGGCACGGGCACTGGGCCACCTCGGTCAAGAAGGTGCGCAGCCCCCAGCTGATGCTCAGCCAGCACCGCACCCTCCGCAGCGCCCCCGACTTCACGGTGATGGCCCGGCGAATGGTCGTCGACGCGGCGTTGAACCACTACCTGGACGGGCACCTCAACACCCGGCGGGCGCCCAACGAGAACCTCGCCCGCGAGCTGTGCGAGCTGTTCCTGCTGGGCATCGGCAACTACACCGAGAAGGACGTCAAGGAGGCGGGGCGGGCGCTGACCGGCTGGCGGTTCAGCCTCACCATGGGCCGCTCGGTGTTCGACCCGCAGGCCCACGACCCGGGCCGCAAGACCATCCTGGGCCGGACCGGGAGCTTCACCGCGCAGAGCCTCGTCGACCTGCTGCTGGCCCAGCCGGCCTGTCCCCGGTTCATCGCCGCCCGCCTCTGGTTCCGCTACGGCTCGTCCACCAGGCCCATCCCCGAGGGGCTCCAGGAGAAGATGGCACGCGCCTTCCCGGCGCCGATGGCCATGCTCCGGGTGCTGCTCGCCGACGAGGCGTTCCAGGCGACGGCCGGCACGATGGTGAAGCAGCCGGTCGAGTGGCTCGTCGGGGCGCTGCGGCAACTGGGGGTGCGGCCGGCCGGCCTGCCCGCGGAGACCCGCACGGCCGTCCTGCACGACCTGGAGAGCCTGGGGCAGTTGCCGTTCGCGCCTCCCAACGTGGGCGGCTGGCCCTCCGGCGGCTCCTGGCTGACCTCCGCCGCGGCACAGGTCCGCCTGCGGCTGGCCGGCCGGGTCGCCGAGCAGGCGCCGGTCGACGATCTGACCCCGGAGAGCCTGGCGTACCTGCTCGGCGTCGACCGGTGGACGAACCGCACCTACGCCGTGCTGCGCGGCACGCAGGACCGGCGACAGTTGTTGACCCTGGGGCTGGCCAGTCCGGAATACCTGGTGACATGACGATGGATCCACTGACCCGACGTCGCTTCCTGCTCGCCTCGGGCGTCACCGCGGGCGCCGCGCTCGCGGCCGGCGCCGGCGGGATGGGGCTCGCCCAGCTGCTGCGGTCCGCGGGGCAGGACCCGGCCGCCGCGCCGTCGAAGAAGCTCGTCCTGGTGACCCTCTACGGCGGCAACGACGGCTTGAACACCGTCGTCCCCTACACCGATCCCGCCTACCACTCGGCCCGGCCGGAGCTGGCGTACGACCCCGGGAAGGTGCTGCACCTGGACGACGCCCTGGGCCTGAACCCGGTCCTGCGGGGGATGAAGCGGCTGTGGGACGAGAAGCGGCTGGCGGTCGTCCTCGGGGTGGGCTACCCGCGGCCGGACCGCAGCCACTTCAGGTCCATGGACATCTGGCAGACCGCGTCCCCGGCCGAACCGGTGACGACCGGCTGGGTGGGCCGCTGGCTCGACGGCACGAAGGCCGCGCCGGAGGCCGCCGTCAGCTTCGAACCGGTGCTGCCCCCGGTGCTCGCGGGGGAGACCCGGGCCGGTTCCTGCGTCAACGTCGGCGGCCTCGAACTGCCCCCGGGGATCAGCGCCGACGCCGTCGCCGCCCTCGGCCGCGGGGAGCCCGGCGAGCCGGAGCTGCAGGCCCGCGCGGCCCGCGCCTACGGCGACCTGCTCCGGGTGGAGCAGCTGGTCCGCGACGCCGAACAGCACCAGAGCCCCACCCCGGGCGGCGTCGAGGAGCAGATCCTCACCACCGGTCCGGGCAGCCGCAGCGTCCTGGAGACCCAGCTGGCGCTCGTGGCCCGCTGCGTCGAGGCCGGGGTGCCCACCCGGGTCTACTCGGTGAGCCTCGACGGGTTCGACACCCACGCGATGGAACGGGCCGGGCACGAGAGCCTGCTCACCCGGCTCGACCGGGCGCTGTCCGCGTTCGTGGCACGGATGGCGCGCACCGAGGCGGGACGCCAGGTGACCGTCGTCGTCTACAGCGAGTTCGGCCGGCGCGTACGCGCCAACGCCTCGCAGGGCACCGACCACGGGACGGCCGGGCCGGTGTTCGTCCTGGGGCCGACCGTGGCCGGCGGGTTCCACGGCGAGCAGCCGAGCCTCACCGACCTGGACGACGGTGACCTGAAGGCCACGGTGGACTTCCGGGACGTCTTCGGCACGGTCCTGGCCTCGGTGCTCGGTGCCGATCCCGACCGCTACCTGGGCAGCGGCTACCGGGCCAGGCCGTTGCCGCTGCTCACCGTCGACTGAGGACGGGCGGACGAGCGCTCAGCGTCCGCCCGCCCGGAACACCTCCGCGACGGTCCGCAGGATCACCTTGACGTCCAGCCAGAGCGACCAGTTCTCGATGTAGTAGTTGTCGAACCTCGCGCGGTCGGAGATCGGGGTGTCCCCCCGCAGGCCACTGACCTGGGCCAGCCCGGTCAGCCCGACCGGCACCCGGTGGCGCATCGCGTAGTTCGGGTACTCGGCGGAGAACTTCGCCACAAAGTACGGCCGCTCCGGCCGCGGCCCGACCACGCTCATCTCCCCGCGCAGGATGTTCCACAGCTGCGGCAGCTCGTCCAGCGACGTGCGGCGCATGAACCGCCCGATCGGCCCGACCCGCCGGTCGTGCGCGATGGACCAGTTCGTCTGCGACTCGTGCTCGTCCACCGGTCGCATCGACCGGAACTTGACCACCTGGAACGGCTTGCCGTAGCGGCCGATCCGCTCCTGGTGGAAGAAGATGCCGCGACCGCCGTCGAGGAACGTGGCCATCGCGCACAGCAGCAGCACCGGGCTCAACAGCAGCAACGCCGCCGTGGCGAGGACCACATCGGAGGCCCGCTTCACGGCCCACCGCGGGCCGGAGAAGGTGGTGTCGCCGATCTTCACGATCGGGATGGCGCCGATGTGGTCGGGGTAGCCGCCGTGCGACCGGGAACCCCACAGTCGCGGCACCGCCCACAGGTCACGGGCGGAATCGGCCTGCCGGAGCAGCGTCTCCATGAGGACCGTCTCCGGGCAGTCCGGGTCCGCGATGACCAGCACCTCGCACTCCAGCAACCGGACCAGATGTTCGAGGTCGTCCAGGTTGCCGATCAGCGGGAGCGCGACCGGGTGCTGCGGCGGAGCGGTGTCGACCGAGCCCACGAAGCGCAGACCGTACTCGGGGTAGCGGCGCAGCAGGCGGGCCAGCTCCACCCCGATCGGGCCGGCGCCGACGACGATCGCGTTGTGCTCCACCCACCGGCGCCGGCGGGCCAGGAGGGTCACCTTGCGGCTGCACGCCCGCCCCAGGACCACAAGGGCGGCGGAGAGCGCCACGCCGTGCATGAAACCACTGACGTACGGCACCGAGTCGTGCCGGTAGGCCGCCACGATGGCGACCACCGCGCCGGAGGCCAGCAGCCGCCCGGAGAGGCTCGGCAGCTCGTCCAGGATGCTGAGGTGCCGGCGCGCCCGGTAGAGCCCGCCGGCCGCGAAGACGGACACCGTGAGGACGGCGTTGGCCAGCGTGCCGCGCCAGTAGTTCTGGGTCACCAGCAGCGGCGCGAGCAGCGCGACGACGTCGACCGGTGCCGTCATCATCCAGGCCCGGAGCCAGCGCGTCCGGCTCGAGGCCCGGGAACTGGCGTACGGCAGCACCGCGGTCGTGTCGAGACCGGCGCGCGGCTCCGCGGCCGGCGGCGGTCCGTTCCTCGGCCGGGCGCCGGGCACGGCCGCAGGCACACCCGTGCCCTTGTCCGTCTCCGGCCGCCGCATCGTCATCTGCGGTGACTCGTGCCGGCGAGCGGTCGCCGCCGGCTCTGTCGTGGCCGGTTGGCCTGACATGGTCGATCCTCCCCCGTGACAGCCCTCCCCGGCGCGAGCACAGTGAGGGCGATCGAAGGATATGAGTGAGCAGCCCTTATCGCCAGAGCCGGGACGGCAATCCGTCGTCCTACTTTCCGGCCGAGAGAATCTCCGGGACCGAGTCGCGGCGCACCGCGTCGAAGAGCGTCCGGGCCTTCCCGGAGTCGGCGAACACCACGCTCTCGCTGCCCACCCGGCCCGTGCCCTTCACCGGGCAGGTGTAGAACCCGAGGTTGCCGCTGCGCAGGTGACGCATCTCCATCGCCAGGTCCACGAGGGACATCGACTTGTCGACGGCCACCGAGTTCGCGGTGGCCCTGACGAACGAGTTCAGCTTGGTAGGGCTGCTCAACGTGCCGCCGGAGGCCGCCTTGTCGAGGATCGCCTTGATCACCTGCTGCTGATGCTTGATCCGGGTGAAGTCGCCGTTGGCGAAGGCGTACCGCTCGCGGGCGTAGTCCAGCGCCGTGGCCCCGTCCATGGTCTGCCGGCCCTTGACGAACTCCCGCTTGCCGCTGGGGTCGAGCGAGTGGGTCGAGGTGAAGTTCTGCTCGACGTCGATGTCGATGCCGCCCAACGCGTCGACGATCTCCTTGAAGCCGGCGAAGTCCACCATGCTCACGTGGTCGACGCGCACGCCGGTGAACTTCTCCACGGTCTGCACCATCAGCGGCACGCCACCCCACGCGTACGCCGCATTGATCTTCGCGTCCCGGCCGCCCCGGCCCTCCTTGGACCGGGGGATCGCGGTCCAGGTGTCCCGCGGGATCGAGATGAGCTGCGCGCTCGACCGGTCCTTCGGCAGGTGGGCCAGGATGATCGTGTCGCTCCGGGAACCCCCGGTGTTCTCCGGGTCGCGGGAGTCGCTGCCCAGGATCATGATGTTCATGGCGCCCTTGGCCACGACCGGCGGTCGGGCCTCCTCCGGCACCCCGGTGAACGCGTCCACCCGGTCGATCGAGGAGTTCACCGACCGGTAGTAGAGGCCACCCGCGAGCGCGCCGCCGCCGGCCAGCAACACCAGCACCAGCAGCACGATGAGGGCGATCCGCCGGCCGCGGCGGCGACGTGGCGCCGGTGTCGGGGTCTCCTCCGCCGCGCCGTGCTCCACTCCCGACGTCGGGAAGCGGGTGTCCGGGTGGGCGAGCGGCTGGCGATCTGACATGGCCGCGATGCTACTGACTCACGCTCCGTCACGGGGACCCTCGTCCGACCGGCCAGCCCCGCCCGTCCGTTCGGCGCTTTCCTCCTCGACGGTTGCCGCGAACCTGGTACAACGTCGGGGGTGGATGCAACGAAGCTCCGCCGGGCCATCGCCCGGACCCGGCTCGCGCCGGTCGCCGCCTTCCCGAAGCGCCTGGCCCGGGTCGCCCGGCACGACGCCCGGGTGCTGCGCACCTCCGCCCGGTGGCTGCTGACCTCCCGGGAGCACCACAACTACACGTACGAGCTGACCAAGCTCAGCCGGCACCACCTGGCCTGGTTCGTCAGCGTGGTCTGCGACGTCCCCGTCCGGCAGGTACGCGGCTGGTTCGCCGAGATCGAGGGCGACGACAAGCTGCGCGCCCACATCGAGGCCGCCACCGCCACCGCCTCCCGACGCGGCCTGGCCGACCGGCAGGTCCGCTACGCCCGCCGCATCGGCTGGTACGCCATCGTCCGCGCCCGCAAGCCCGCCCATGTCGTGGAGACCGGGGTGGACAAGGGCCTCGGCAGCTGCGTCCTGGCCGCCGCCCTGCTCCGCAACGCCGCGGAGGGCCACCCCGGCCGGCTCACCTCGCTCGACATCAACCCCGAGGCCGGCTACCTGGCCCGCGCCACCCCCTGGGCCGACGTGGTCGACCTCGTCATCGGCGACTCGGTCGCCTCGATCGGCGCGCTGGACCGGCCCGTCGACCTCTTCCTGCACGACAGCGACCACAGCCGGGTGCACGAGCGCAGCGAGTTCGAGGCCGTCGAACCGAAGCTCGCCACCGACGCCATGCTCCTCACCGACAACGTCACCGCCACCAACGTCCTCGCCGAGCACGCCGAACGCACCGGCCGGCGGTTCCTCGCGTACCGGGAGACCCCCGCCCGGCACTGGTACCCGGGCGACGGCATCGGCGTCGCCTGGTGAGGGTCTTGTCGCGGCTCGTCCCCGGGATCGATGATGGTCGGAACGGGCCGGTCGACTAAGGAGCCGAGATGCAGGTGATCCACCAGCCCCGGGTGGCCTGGGACATGGCCCGGGTGGTCGGCGCGGCGGCCCTCGACGAGGAGCTGTTCGCCTGGCTCCGGCACGAACTCGGCACCCTGCTCGGCAAGCCCGCCGAGCAGGCGCTCACCGAGAGCCGGGAACGCGTCCAGCGCATCGGCGACGCCCGGCTCCCGGTCGAGACCGGACTGTGGCGGGTCCGGATCGAGGACGCCCTGCGACAGCGGCCCGAACTCGGTGGCGAACTCGCCGCCCTCACCGCGGTGGCCGTCGGCCTGCTGGCCGCCCGGCGGCCGTGAGCCCGTCTTAGCTTTCGCTTAGCCCGCTTGTCCGGCGCCCCACCGGTCCGGCAGCATCGACCGGCGTGACCGACGGCAGCGCTCCCGGCGGCCCCGTGCCCACCGCGGAACACCCACCCACTTCGGCCGGCCGCCGCCGCGCCCCGGCCGGCCCGCGCCGCTGGCTCGCCGCCGGCGGCCTCGCCGCGCTCGCCGCCGTGCTCGGCGTCACCCTCGCGGTACGCGGCGGCGCCGCCCCCGCCTGCGCCGCCCCACCGCCCCGCGCCCTGCCCGCCGGGGTGCTCGCCGCCCCACCGCTCGGCGGCACCGTCCACACCGGAAAGGCGACCTTCTACGACTCGAAGGGCGCCGGCGGCAACTGCTCCCGGCCCGCCGCACCCGCCAACCGGCTCTACGTCGCCCTCGGCCCCGCCGAGTACGCGGCCGGCGCGTCCTGCGGCGGCCACCTCGACGTCACCGGCCCCAGGGGCACCGTCCGCGTCCTCGTCATGGACCAGTGCCCGGAGTGCGAACCCGGCCACCTCGACCTCTCCGCCGAGGCGTTCGCCCGGATCGCCGACCCGGTGCAGGGCGTCGTCAAGGTCAGCTACCGCGCCGTGGTCGACCCGCCGCTGCCCGGCCCGCTCACCTTCCGCATCAAGGAGGGCGCCTCGCGGTGGTGGTTCGCCGTCCTCGTCGGCGACCACGGCAACCCGCTGCGCGCCGTCGAGGTGCGGCAGGGCGGGTCCTGGCGCGCCGCCACCCGCCAGGACTACAACTACTGGCTCATTCCCGCAGGCGCCGGCCCCGGGCCGTACACCATCCGGGTCAATGACGTGTACGGCCACCGCGCCACCGCCACCGGCATCCGGATGGCCCCCGGCCAGGTCCAGCGCAGCACGGTCCGGATGTACGGCGCCGGCACCCCGGCCCGGTCGGCGAAGCCCAGCCGCTCGCCCTCGGCCCGACCCAGCCCCCGGCCCAGCGCCTCCGCCACCCCGTCTTCCAGCACGTCACCCGGCAGCCCGGCGGTTCTGGACGCGGCCGCCGCCCCACCGGCCACCCCGGCCCCGGTCGTCGCCGCCTGCGGCTGACCGGTCCTCGCCCGATCAGCCCACGCGGCTCGTGGGCCGAAACACAGGACCAGGCGCGCCGCCGAGGCGACGGTCAGGCCGCGGGGGTGCCCAGGTCGAGCCACATGAAGACCTCGTCCCGGTCGTCGCCCGGGGCGAGCCGCAGCGCGCCAGGAAGCCGACCGACCTCGCGGTACCCGAGACGCTCGTAGAACCCGCCCAGGCCCAGCCCGTCGCGGACGGTCACGTGCAGCGCCGCCAGGCCCAGCTCCCGACCGATCCGCTCGGCCTCGCGCATCAGCGCCGCGCCGTAGCCGCGCCCCTGCGTGTCGGGGTGCACCATGACCCGCTTCAGCACCCGCCAGTGCGTCTTCAGGTGGAACCGGTTGTCCGCGATGATCAGCACGCCGACGAGGCGATCGCCCTCGTAGCCGACCAGCAGCCGGTCCGGCCCGTCCGCGATCGCGGCGAAGGTCGCCGCGGCCATGGGCCGCACGTCGGCCACGGTCACCGGGGCGACGAAGCCGACCGCCCCGCCGGCGTTGGTCACGTCCACCCAGAGCGCGATGATCTGCTCGCGCAGCTCAGGGGTGAGGTCGGGGTCGAGGACGAAGCGCAGGTTCACGCCCGCCATCCTGCGCGAGTCGACGCGACGCCGACCCTGGTTCGTGATCCTCACGACACACTGCTGGTGCGGGAGAGGGGAGTCGAACCCCCACGTCCTTTCGGACAATAGGACCTAAACCTATCGCGGCTGCCTGTTACGCCACTCCCGCAGACCCGCTGAGTCTAGTGCGTCGGGCCTCCAGCGTGGTGAGCCCAGCCTCCCGGAGGATCGCCTGGACGGTGCGATGACTGATCGCCGTGCCGCCGCCGGAGGCGTCGGTCAGCGCCACGGCGATCTTCCGGGAGCCGGCCTGAGGGTGCGCGAGTGCGAAGCGAATGACGAGATCCCGGAACTGGCGCTGGACCGGCCGGTCACGGACCCGCGACGGCGGCGCGATGGTTCCAGTCGCTTCAAGTCGTCGCCGCAACCTGCTCACGTGGTCTCTTGTGCAGTCGAGTAGGTGGGCGGCCTCCACGGTTGTCATGCGGCCGGCACTGACCTCCCTGACCAGAGTGTCGGCGTTCGGCGGCGGCCCATCGTCCGATTGGAAGCGCGCCGAGACGTCCGGCGAGGCGGCCGGGTCGGGCTGCGTCCGGCCCCGGCCTGCGAAGTTCGTGGTCTGGCTGTGGCAGTTGGGACACAACAGCCGCAGATTGGGTGGCCTGTTGTCGAGGCGGTCGCCGTTGATGTGGTCGACATGGAGGATCAATGGAGCGTCCTGCCACCACGGGCCGAGGCCGCAGACCTCACATCGTTCGGGGACGCCGATGGCAGCGAGGGCGCGCCGGAGCCGAAAGCCGGGCGTTCTGGCTGCGTCCGGCGGCAGCTGGACCAGAGTGTCCGACGGCGCCTGCCGCTGACCCTGCAATCCGCGGTTGTGCCCCTGTCCGGTGAAGTGTGAGGTGTCGACGCCGAAGCGCTTCAGCTGCCGGCTGATGTGAGCGTGTGAGCCGCCGCTCATCGGTATGCCCAGCAGCCGAAGCACCTCCGCGATGCTGCGGGCCCGAGCCGCCGCTGCCGCCAGAGTCTCGGGTGAGTATTTGTAGCGAGGCATGCGCCGACGGTAACGGCGGCCTCCGACAGGCTCAGTCGAGGCCGAGGTCGCGGCGCAGCTTGGCGACGTGCCCGGTGGCCTTGACGTTGTAGAGCGCCCGTTCGATCTTCCCGTCCTCGTCGACGACGAAGGTCGAGCGGATCACCCCGGTGACGGTGCGGCCGTACATCTGCTTCTCGCCGAACGCCCCGTAGGCGGTCAGCACCGCCTTGTCGGTGTCGGCGACCAGCGGGAAGGTGATGGCGTCCCGGTCGCGGAACTTGGCCAGCTTCTCCGGCTTGTCGGGGGAGATGCCGACGACCTCGTAGCCGGCGGCCTGGAGCGAGGCGAGCGAGTCGCGGAAGTCGCAGGCCTGCTTGGTGCAGCCGGGCGTCATGGCGGCCGGGTACGCGTACAGGATGACCTTGCGGCCGCGCAGGTCGGCCAGGGACAGGGTCCCGCCGCTGTCGGTGGGGAGGGTGAAGTCGGGGGCGGGGTCGCCGGGGTTCAGGCGGTCGGTCATGGCGGAGACGATACCGCCGCCGTCGGGTTCGGGGCGGGTGGCGACGCGCCGTCCGGGTGATGATCACCATGGCTTGTTGCAAGGGATTGGCAACAGCGGTCCCGCACAAATAAGCTCAGCCCGTGGAAACCCTGGCGATGCACATCTCGAACGGGATCATCGACGGTCCCGTCGCCGCGGTGTTCGCGGCCCTCGCGCTGGCCGTGCTCACCTTCTGCGTGCTGCGCGGGCGCCGCGACCTCGACGACCGGCTGGCTCCGATGGCCGGCCTGGTGGCCGCGTTCATCTTCGCCGTGCAGATGCTCAACTTCCCGATCTTCACGGCCGGGGTCAGCGGCCACCTGCTCGGTGGCGCCCTCGCCGCGCTGCTGGTCGGCCCGTGGGTGGGCGCGCTCTGCGTCGCCGTGGTGCTGGTGGTGCAGGCGCTGGTGTTCGGCGACGGCGGGGTGGCGATGCTCGGCCTCAACATCACCAACATGGCGCTGCTCGGCACCGCCGCCGCCTACCTGCTGATCGCGCTGCTGCTGCGGGTCCTGCCGCGTACGCCGACCGGGCTCGCCATCACCGCCTTCGTCTCCGCGCTGGTCAGCGTCGTGGTGGCGTCCCAGGGGTTCGTGGTCGAGTACTGGCTGGGCGGCACCACCGACCTGGGCGGCAACCTGGCCGGGCTGTCCGGCACGATGGCCGGCGTCCACCTGCTGATCGGCATCGGCGAGGGCCTGATCACCGCGACCACCGTCGTCACCGTCGCCAAGGTCCGCCCCGACCTGGTGTACGCCCTGCGCGCCCTCAAGCCGGCCGTGCCGGCTCCCGCCGTCCCGGTCACCGGAGGTGCCCGATGAGCAAGCGTTCCTGGCCGTTCCTCCTCGGCGGCCTGCTGGTCGCCCTGCTGCTGGCCGGCGTGGTCAGCAACTACGCCTCGTCGCATCCGGACGGGCTCGACTCGTCGCTGCTCAAGGGCTGCACGGTCAACGCCGACGACGAGATCACCGGCGGCAGCTGCCCGGCCCAGCGGGCCAAGGACCACGAGCTGGCGGACAGCCCGCTGGCCGACTACGGCGTGCGCGGGGTGAGCAACGACTTCCTCTCCACCGGCCTGTCCGGGGTGCTCGGCGTGCTGCTCACCTTCGCCATCGGCGGCGGCCTGTTCTGGCTGGCCCGCCGCCGCGGCCCGGCGACCGACCCGGCCACCGGCCCGGCCAGCGGCCCGGCGGGTCCCACGAGCGAGCCGGCCGCCGACGAGCGTCCGGCGCGCGCCGCCGGCACCCGCTGAGTCCCGGATGGGTGCCGGCCACGCCCACGTGCTCTACCGCGAGTCGTCCTCGCCGGTGCACCGCCTCCCGCCCGAGGTGAAGATCGCCGCGATGGTGCTGTTCACCGTCGCGGTGGTCGCCACACCCCGGGCGGCGTACTGGGCCTTCGGCGGTTACGCCCTGCTGGTCGTCGCCGTGGCGGCGCTGGCCCGGGTGGGGCCGCGCTGGCTGCTCGGCCGGGCGCTCATCGAGCTGCCGTTCGTGCTGTTCGCGTTCGCGTTGCCGTTCTTCGGCACCGGGGAGCGGGCCGAGGTGGCCGGGCTGAGCCTCTCCGTCGACGGGCTGCACGGCGCGTGGAACATCCTGGCCAAGGGCACGCTCGGCGTACTCGCGTCGCTCCTGCTGGCGGCGACCACGACGACGCGGGACCTGATCGTCGGCCTGGACCGGCTGCGCTGCCCGCAGATCCTCACCCAGATCGCCACGTTCATGCTGCGCTACCTGGATGTGCTGGTGGGGGAGGCCCGGCGGATGCGGGTGGCCCGGATGTCCCGGGGCGACGACCCGCGTTTCCTCTGGCAGCTCCGCGGGTTCGCCGCCGGGGTCGGTGCGCTCTTCCTGCGGGCCTTCGAGCGGGGCGAGCGGGTCTACCTGGCCATGGTCTCCCGTGGCTACACGGGCCGGATGCCGGCGGTGTGGCAGGGCGCGGGCGCGGCCACCGCCGGCCAGTGGGCGGCCGCCGCGACGGTGCCGGCGATCGCGGCCACCATCGCCGCCGTCGCGCTCGTCCTGACATGATCGGGTACGTGCAGCAGCCGCCCTCCCTGGACGTCCGTGGCGTCCGGTACGCGTACCCGGACGGTCACGTCGCCCTGCACGGGGTGGACCTGGCCGTGCCGCGCGGCGAGCGGGTGGCGCTGCTCGGGCCGAACGGCGCCGGCAAGACCACCCTGGTGCTGCACCTCAACGGCATCCTCACCCCGACCGCGGGCACGGTCAGCGTGGGTGGCCTGACGGTGAGCCGGGACCGGGACACCCTGGCCGAGATCCGCCGCCGGGTGGGCATCGTCTTCCAGGACCCGGACGACCAGCTCTTCCTGCCCACCGTCGCCGAGGACGTCGCCTTCGGGCCGGCCAACCTGGGGCTGCGCGGGGCGGAGCTGGCCGCCCGGGTGGACGAGGCGCTCGCGGCGGTGGGGATGGCCGAGCACCGGGACCGGGCGCCGCACCACCTCTCGTTCGGGCAGCGCCGACGGGTGGCGGTGGCCACCGTGCTGGCCATGCGCCCGGAGATCCTGGTGCTGGACGAGCCGTCGTCCAACCTCGATCCGGCGGCCCGCCGGGAGCTGGCGGAGATCCTGCGCGGTCTCCCGGTGACCCTGCTGATGGTCACCCACGACCTGCCGTACGCGGCGGAGCTCTGTGACCGCTCGGTGATCCTGGACGCCGGCCGGGTCGTCGCCGACGCACCCACCCTGGAGCTGCTCTCCGACGAGCGCCTGCTCGCCGAGCACCGCCTGGAGCTGCCCTACGGCTTCGTACCCCGCCCGTCCTGAGTCAGCGGGCGGCGGGCGTCGCCGGGGTGCGGCGGGCGGCCCGGGAGGCGGTGCGCAGGCGCAGGAGGCCGGCGGCGACCGCGCCGAGGCCGGTGGCGAGCGCCACGGTGACCAGGACGCGGGCGAGGGTGGGCGGGCCGGCGGCCGGTGCCACCGAGCGGGACAGGACGGCCAGGTTCGTGACGCCGGCGAACAGGGTCAGGCAGGCGCCCGCCAGTGCGAGCGCGAAGTCGGCGGCCGGGCGGCGGGCCAGCGCGTAGCCGCCGGCGGCGAGCGCGCCGAGCCCGGTGAGCAGCGTCCACATCTGCCCGGTGAGCAGGTTGAGCAGCACCCCGCCGGCCCCGGCGGCGCCGGCGTCCACGGCCTTGCCGACGGTGAGCGCCACCGCCGCCGCCCCGCCCAGGGCGAGCAGCGCCCCCACGCCGCGCAGCGCGCGGACGCCGGTGGCGGTGCCGGCCGGGACCAGGCCGGCCGCGCCGATCACCAGGAGGCCGAGGGTGGCGGCCACCCACCACGGGTACGCGTCCGGCGGCGGCACCCAGTCCAGGGTGCCGCGCAGCTCGATGGTGCCGGTGCCGGCGCGCAGCGGCACCACCCAGTCGCGCACCCGCTGCTCCCGGTCCGGGGTGGCGGTCACCTGGGCCGGCGGCTCGGACTCCAGCCAGAGCGTCCGCTGGTCGTGCCAGCGGGCCGTCGGCCCGTCGGCGATCCGCCGCCAGACCGGCGCGGCGGCCGGGTCGGCTTCCGGCGGGAGCTGGGTGTCCCCGGCGAGGGTGCGGTTGAGGTAGGTGGCGGGGGAGCGGGTGTTCTCGTACACCCCGCCGGGCCCGATCCGCAGGTACGGCTCGCCGGAGTAACCGGGCACCTCGACGTCGGCGCCGGTGCGGTTGGTCAGTTCGAGGCGGGCGCCGGCCTCGACCATCCGGGCGGTGAGCCCGGGCCGGGCCGGAGTGATCCCGGTGACCTCGGCCCGGTAGTCGGTGCCGTCGGGGGCGTCCGCGCCGTGCGCGGCGGCCGGGGTGGCGAGGGCGAGGAGGGTGGCGAGCGCGGCGGTGACCACCAGCGCGGCCCGCCGCAGCGGTGCGGGGATCACCTGCCGGCCGCCTCCACGGCCGCCCGGAGCCCCTCCGGGCTGCGGTCCTCGAGGTCCTTGCCGTTGATCCGGATGGTCGGCGTGCTGCTCACGCCGGCCTTGCTGGCGTCGTCGGTGACGTGCTCGGTCCACGTCTTGTACTTCCCGTCCTTCACGCAGGAGCCGAAGTCGTCCCGGTTGAGCCCGACGCCCGCGCCGATGTCGATCAGCTCGTCGTCGCTGAGCCCGGCGCTGCCCTCGGCCGGCTGCCGGGCGAAGAGCTGGTCGGTGAACTCCTTGAACTTGCCGCCCTGTGCGGCGCAGCCGGCGGCGGCCGAGGAGCGGGTGGAGTATTCCGTGGTGGAGAAGCGGTTGAGGAAGGCCACCGGATGGAAGTTCACCCGGATCTTGTCCTCGTTGAGCAACTGGTTGATCGTCGCGCCGCTGGTGTCCTGGAACCGCTTGCACGCCGGGCAGAGGTAGTCCTCGTAGAGGTCGACGGTGACCGCGCCCTGGCCGAGGACGATGGCGCTGCCGGGCGGGTTGGCGCCGGGCGGGGTGGTGAAGGTGTCCGACTTCTGGCTGGAGAAGACCGTCCAGCCGATCAGCCCGGCGATCACCAGCACCACCACGGCGGCGACGGAGGTCCAGATCGTGCGGGTGCGCCGCTTCTCCCGGGCGATCTGGGCGCGGACCACCTGGGCCGCGTTCTTCCGCCCCTTGCGACTACTCATCGTCGACCTCCACGGTGTCGCCCGCCAGCCAGCCGTCCAGCGAGAACGGAGTGCGGGGCCAGGTCAGCAGGAACCCGGCCAGTACCAGGAATCCCAGGTCCCGGAGGATCTCCGGGAGGTAGCTCGGTGCCTGGCCGGCGGCGAGCTGCCCGCCGCTGCCGAAGCACCCGCAGTCGATGGCCAGGCCACGGGACCAGGCCGAGGTGATGCCGGCGATGAAGACGACCAGCAGCGCCGCGGAGACGCCGGCGGCGAGCCGGGTGGCCAGCCCGACGAACAGGAGCACGCCGAGCGCCAGCTCGACGAAGGGCAGCGCGGCGCCGATCACGGTGGCCAGGTCGTACGGCATCACCTGGTAGGCGTTGACCGCCCGGCCGGAGGCGGCCAGGTCGCCGACCTTGGCGGCGCCGGCGATCAACCAGACGGCGGCCAGGCCGAGGCGGGCCGCGATGCCGAGCCAGGGCCGGACGGCGGGCCATCGGCCGGCCCGGGTGGGGTGTGCGGTCACGGTCATTGGTCGCTGCGGACCCGAGGAAAGTTCCACGATCAGCCGGTCAACGCGTCGCCGGCGGCCTCGACCAGCTCGTCGCGGGCGCGGGCGACGCGGGAGCGGATGGTGCCCACCGGCACCCCCTCCACGGCGGCGGCCTCGGCGTACGACAGGCCGAGCAACTGGGTGAGCACGAACGCGGAGCGCCGTTCGGCGGGCAGCCGGCGGACCAGGTCGGTGGCGCCGAGCTGCCCGGCCGGGTCGGGGTGGGGCCGGTCGGTGGCCGCGTTCGCGGCGAGCCGCGCGTCCAGGCGCCGGCGGCGGACCACGGTGCGGAGGTGGTCGGCGCAGGCCCGCCGGGCGATGCCGAGCAGCCAGGTCCGCGCGGTGGACCGCCCCTCGAACGCGGGCAGCGCCCGGAACGCCCGCAGGTACGTCTCCTGGGTCAGGTCGTCCGCGCTGTCCGGGTCGACCAGGGCGGCGGCGAAGCGCCACACCTCGGCCTGGGTGGCCCGGACGAAGGCGGCCTGGGCCATCGGGTCCCCCGCCCGGGCGGCCAGCGCCCAGTCGGTCGCGGCGTCCCGCGCAGCGTCGTGCGCCGGCGCCGCGGGGCGGCCGGCGGAGGTGTCGCGCGGGGCGGGGATCACGACAGACGAGGTTACGCGGCGTACCTGTGCCGGACAGGGTCCTTCGGCCCATTACGTGGTCCCGCCCACGCCGGGAACTTTTTCCGCACGCCCGCCGACTACCCGAACGTGACATGCGACGACGCGCGTGCCGTCGGGCTGCCCGCGGCGACGGCGCCGGTGCGCGGATGAGGCCGGCTCGCCGGGGGCCGGGCGGTTCGGGAACCATGACGGTCATGACTGCTGCCGTACGCCGCCGCCCCGTGGCCGTCGCCGACCGTCCCTGGGCCGCCCGGCTGGCGACCGCCGCCGGACTGCTGGTCACCCTCGTCGCCCTGCTGCTGGCCCCGGCCACCTCGGCCAGCGCCCACGCGGTGCTGGTGAGCAGCAGCCCCGCCGCCTCGGCCGTGGTGTCGGACGCGCCCACCGAAGTGGTGATCACCTTCAGTGAGGGGGTCCGCAAGGTCCCCGACAAGGTGCGGGTGATCGCGCCGGACGGCTCCCGGGCCGACCGGGGCGAGCCGACCTTCAAGGGCGCGGTGGTCACCATCCCGGTGGACCCGTCCGGCGCGCGCGGCACCTACCTGGTCAGCTACCGGGTGATCTCGGCCGACAGCCACCCGGTCTCCGGCGCGTTCACCTATTCGGTCGGCGCGCCGTCCACGCCGCCCACGGACACCGGCGCGGACACGCGGGCGAACCCGGTGGTGGGCAACGCGGTCAAGGTGGCGAAGTACCTCGGCTACGTCGGGCTGTTGCTGCTCGTCGGCCCGGCGCTGGTGCTGGCCGCCCTCTGGCCCCGCCGGCTGTCCCGGCGTGGCCCGGCCCGGCTCGCCTGGTCGGGGCTGGGCCTGCTGGCCGTGGCCACGGTCGCCGAACTGTGGCTCCAGGTCCCCTACACCAACGGCGGCGGCCTGTTCGACGTCACCGGGGCTGGCCTCGGCGACGTGCTGGGCAGCACCTACGGCGCCACGCACCTGGTCCGGCTCGGCCTGCTGGCCGCGGCGGCGTTCCTGCTCCGCCCGCTCTTCGCCGGGCCGGTCGGCCGCACCGACGGGCTCATCCTGGCCATCCTCGGCGGGGCGGCGCTGTTCACCTGGCCCCTCGCCGGTCACCCGGCCGCGTCGCCGGCGCCCGCCGTGTCGGTGGTGGTGGACGCCGTGCACCTGGGCAGCATGGCCGTCTGGCTGGGCGGCCTGGTGATGCTCGCGGTCTTCCTGCTGCGCCGGGCCGACGAGCGGGAGCTGGACGCGATCCTGCCGATCTGGTCCCGCTGGGCCGCGCTGGCGGTGGCCGCGCTGCTGCTCGCCGGCACCGTGCAGGGGCTGATCGAGGTGGCCACCCCGAAGGCGCTCGTCGACACCACGTACGGGCGGCTGCTGCTCGCCAAGATCGTGCTGTTCGCGCTGGTGATCGGGGTGGCCGCGTACTCCCGGGCGCTGGTGCGGCGGCGTGCCGCCGCGGGCCGTCCGGGGTCCATGCGGCGGGCGGTGGTGGCCGAGCTGGTGATCACCGCGGTGGTGCTGGGCCTGTCGGCGACGCTGGTGCAGACGACCCCGGCCCGCACCGCCTCCGGCACCGTGGCCGGCGCCCCGGACAACTTCTTCTCCACCACGCTGAGCAGCCCGCTCTACTCGCTCCAGGTCGAGCTGGACCCGGCCGAGACGGGCAGCAACTCGCTGCACCTCTACGCGTACACCAAGGACAACCGGCCCCAGCCGGTGCAGGAGTGGAAGGCCACCGCCGCGCTGCCGTCGGCGGGCATCGAGCCGATCACGATCCCGCTGCTGCCGCTGACCGACAACCACGCCTTCGGCGAGATCAACCTCCCGGCGGAGGGGCAGTGGCAGCTCCGCTTCACCGTCCGCACGTCCGAGATCGACCAGGCCACGGTGACCGCCACCGTGCCCGTCAAGTAAACGGAAGGCTCGCCCACATGACCCGTCTCCGGCGTCCCGCAACCGCCGCCGCGCTCACCATCGCCGCCGTGGCCACGGCCGTGCTCGGCCTGGCCGGGCCAGCCTCGGCGCACGTCACCGTCAACCCGAAGGAGGCCACGCAGGGCAGCTACGGCCGCTTCGCCTTCCGGGTGCCGAACGAGAGCGACACGGCGTCGACCACCAAGGTGGAGGTGAACCTGCCGGAGAACGCCCCGGTCGGCTCGGTCTCCACGATGCCGGTGCCGGGGTGGACGGTCGCGGTGGAGAAGCGCAAGGTCGACCCGCCGATCGAGGTGCACGGCAGCCAGCTCACCGAGGCGGTCTCCAAGCTCACCTGGACGGCCGCCCCGAACGGCGGGGTGAAGCCGGGCGAGTTCCAGGAGTTCCCGGTGTCGATGGGCCCGCTGCCGCAGGTCGACCGGATGGTGTTCAAGGTCCTCCAGACCTACTCGGACGGCAACGTCTCGCGCTGGATCGAGGAGCCCACGCCGGGCGGTGAGGAGCCGGAGAACCCCGCGCCGGTGCTCACCCTGGCCGCCGCCTCGGCGTCCGCCTCGCCGGCCGCGAGCGCCCCGGCCGCCGCCGCTCCCTCCGACGACGATGACGACGACGCCGACACCGGGGCCGCCACCGCGTTCGGCGTGGCCGGCCTGGTCGCCGGCCTGGCCGGCCTGATCCTCGGCGGGCTGGCCTTCCTGCGTACCCGCCGGGAGCCCGCCGCGAAGTCCTGACCTGCGTTGTCGCTCCGGCCCGTCGGTTCTTCCGGCGGGCCGGCGGTCTTTCCGCGGTCCTTCGGGCGCTTGCCGTGGATATCCGGCGAATCGTCGGTCGGCGTCGGTAAGGTCGGCCGGGTACTTCGCTACCGAGGGGGACGACGCGAATGCGTTTCGTGCGCACGATCGCCGGCATGCTGCTGTTGACCGTGGGGATTCCGGCCCTGCTGGCGGGCGCGGGGCTCTGGCTCGCCGCCCGGCACGCCGACCCGGACGGCGGCTTCGGCGCCCGCTTCGAGACGATCCGCACCCCCGCCCGGGCGGTCGTGGTGACCGACGTGGACGCCCTGCTCCGCGCCGACGCGCCGATCGCCCGGGCCGGGCAGACCCGGCTGCGGCTCACCGCGCGGACCGCCGACGGCCCCGCCTTCCTCGGCCTCGCCCCGACCGACCAGGTGCGACGGTGGCTGGCCGACGTCCCGCACACCACCATGCGTCGGGTCGCGCTGTCCCGGGGGCCGCTGCCGGTCCGCCTCGACCCGCCCACCGCCGGCGCCGCGGCCGCCGTCCCGCTCGGCCAGGACCTCTGGGTACGCCAGGGCGTCGGCGTTCTGGAGTGGAGCCCGGGCGAGCTGGCCGACCGCTCGCTGAGCCTGGTGGTGATGCGGCCGGACGGGCGGGCCGACCTGGCTCTGGACCTGCGCGCCGAGCTGCGCGCCGGCTGGTTCCCCGGCGTGGCCTGGGCGCTGCTGGCCGGCGGGACGCTGCTGGTGGTGCTCGCCGTGGTGCTGCTGCTGCGCCCGGTCCGCCCGCGCGAGGTGGTCTTCGTGGTCGAGCCGGACCAGGTTCCCGTGCTGGCCGGCCGGCTGGGCGTCAGCTCGCTCAGCGGGCTGGGCCAGCGGGCGGAGCCGGCCACCCTGCCCGACCGGCAACTGGTCTCGGTCGGGTCGGCGCCCGCCGAGCGGTCCCGCGCGGCGATCGGCCCGGTGCCGAGCCGGCGGCCCGAGAGCCTGGCCGACCTGCCGGCCGACCCGGACTGGTCGTGGCCGCCGGTGACCACCACCGGGACGCCCCGGCCGGTCCGGCCGGCCCCGCCCGTCGACGAGTGATCGACCCCAACGGCGGTGGCCCTCCGCGCTGCCGACGCGGAGGGCCACCGTCACCGGGGGATCGGTGCTACCTGGGAGAAACCTGAGGTAGTTGAGACCAGATTAGCGCTGAACGGCGCTTCTCGCGAGGTCTGTCCAGTTAGTGCCTGTTTCCGGCGGGCACGGCGGCACGCTCCGGCGCCGGCCGGCGGGTCGGCAGCACGGCGAGCAGCAGCAGGCTGAGCAGCACGTACGCGTTGCGGACGACGAACTCGACGGGGTCGTCGGTGCGCGCCGGGGCGACGCCCCAGTCCTGGAAGGTCACCACCCCGTAGACGATCACGAAGCTGGTGCCGACGGCCAGGACGAGCAGCCACCGCCGCCGGCGGGCACCCTCCACCGCGGTCCGGTCGGCGTCCAGCGCCGCGTCGAGCAGCACCACCACCGCCGGGATGAACCAGTACAGGTGATGTGTCCAGGTGATCGGGCTGACCAGCCCACCGACCAGGCCGGTCAGGGTGAGGCCGGCCAGCGCGTCCCCGGCCCGCGCCGCCCGGGCGGCCCGCCACAGGCCGTACCCGGCGACCAGCAGCACCAGCAGCAGCCAGGGCAGCTGGCTCGGCTTGTCCGGCGCGGTGATCCGGCTGAGCAGGCCGAACAGCGATTGGTTTCCGGTGTAGTCGGTCCGCCCCACCCGGTCGGTCGCCCACAGCTCGTGGGTCCAGAACCGCCACGAGTCGCGGGGCGCCACCGCCGCCGCGAGCAGCGTGGCCAGCGTCGCGGTCACCGCCGCCACCACGGCCGCCCGCCAGCGCCGGGTGGCCAGCAGGTAGAGCACGAAGATGCCGGGGAAGAGCTTGAGCGCCGCCGCCAGCCCCACGCCCACGCCGGCCCAGCGCCGCCCCTGGGGTACGGCGAACAGCAGGTCCCCCAGGATCAGCACCACCAGCAGCATGTTGATCTGCCCGAAGGTGAGCGTTTCCCGGGTGCTCTCCACGGCGAGGACCAGCAGCACGGCGACCGTGACGCTGAACAGCTTCGGCAGGTCGTGCCGCCGCACCAGGGGCAGCACGAGCCAGCGGGTGGTCACCACCACCCCGACCACGGTGAGCACCGTGAAGATCGCGATGGTGACGCCGAGGCGCGGAAGCGCGAACGGCCACAGCACCAGTCCGGCGAGCGGGGGATAGGTGAAGTACAGCAGGCCCTGCACCCGGTCCGGCTGCACGTAGTCGTAGAGCGGGTGGCCGGCCCGCCACCAGTCCATCGCGCTCATGTAGATCTTGAGGTCGAGGAACTTGTGGTTGAGGCCCGGACGGTAGAGCGCCGGCAGCAGCGCCGCGAGTGCCACCACCGTGACCAGCCGACGGGCCGTACGCCCGCCCGGGTCGTCCTCGGTGACGGCTGGTGGCGCGACGGGTTCGGCTGGCACGGGGAAACCCTAGCGGTCCACCTCGGCGAGGGTGCTTCAGGCGCGGGCGGGTCGGCGGCGCGTAGTCTGTGGCGGTGGCTGATCTTCTCGTCTGGATCGACTGTGAGATGACCGGGTTGGACCTCGGCAAGGACAAGCTGATCGAGGTCGCCGCTCTCGTCACCGATCCCGACCTCAACGTGCTCGGGGAGGGCGTCGACGTGGTCATCCACGCCGACGAGGCGGCGCTGGAGGCGATGCCGGAGATCGTGCGCACCATGCACGCCAAGTCCGGCCTCACCGAGGAGGTGCGCCGCTCCACGGTCACCCTGGCCGAGGCCGAGGACATGGTGCTCGACTACGTCGCGAGCCACGTGAAGGACCCGCGTACCGCCCCGCTGTGCGGCAACTCGATCGCCACCGACCGGGGCTTCATCGCCCGGGACATGCTTCGGCTCGACGCCCACCTGCACTACCGGATGATCGACGTCTCCTCGATCAAGGAGCTCTGCCGGCGCTGGTACCCGCGGGTGTACTTCGGTCAGCCGCAGAAGGGGCTGGCCCACCGGGCGCTGGCCGACATCCGGGAGAGCATCCGGGAGTTGGAGTACTACCGGCGGACCGTCTTCGTGCCGCTGCCCGGCCCGGACGTGGAGAGCGCCAAGGCCATCGCCGCCCAGCTCTGAGCCCCGCCGGGCGGGCCGCCCCGAACCCGCTGGACGGGGCCGGCAGGGGTGTGGCTATTATTAGTCCGCGCCCCGCCCGGGTCGACCGGCGCGGAGAGCATGGTGGCTGTAGCTCAGTTGGCAGAGCACCGGGTTGTGGTCCCGGTTGTCGTGGGTTCAATTCCCATCAGTCACCCCGCCAGTGGATCTCCGTATCCGCAGCTCAGGCCCCGTCCTCGGACGGGGCCTGACGCGTTGTGGGGGAGCCGACGGCGGATCACACACACATCCACCATCAGCCGCTCGGCCGCCTGCCGGCCCCCCGCCAGCACACCCGGCAGAACCGACGCCGGAGCCGGGCCCGCAGGAATCGGCATCGCCTACCCCCTCATCGCCGCCTTCGAGGCACCAACCGACCGCACGCCACTCACAGAAGCGGGCACATCCGGCAGCCACAGTCCCGCCCGCGCCGGCAGCCAGAACCCCACATAGGTGCCGGCGGTAACCCGGTAGTGCAACTCACCGTTGATCACCGCGCTGGCACCCAGCGGGGCGCTCGACTGCCGTGGAAACGTGACCGTCTTCGACCCCGTCACATTCCAGAACGAGTCGAACGTGTGCCCCGTGTAGGTGCCGGGCTCGACGGCAAGCAGCCGCGTCGGCGTATACAGGTGCTCAACCACCTTCGCGGCCAGCCACCGCCGGCCTGGCTCCTCGGCCACCAGGTAGCCGGCGAGCGCCCCGTCAACGATCCGGTAGTGCACGTCCCGGCCGCGAACCCGAACCCGCTGGTCGGTGTGCGCCATCGACGCCCGCCCCAACGTCATCGTCTTCGACGCCACCACCTGCCCGGCGCTGTCAAACCGGTACCCGACGTGCACACCGGCCTCGAACACCACCCGACCACTCACCACCGGATACGGGTAGTCCGCGCGCAGCACATCCGCGTATGCGGCGAACAACCCGGCGTGCGTCAACCGGTGCAACATGGTCATCTGCACCGTGTGGTCCTGGTGGTAGTTCGCGTACGACACCGGGCAGCCGATCCCGTAGCGGCTGGCCCACCCAGGCACCCGCATCCCCGTCGGCACGTACCGGCGCACCGTGGTGGCGGTGCCGTCGAACAGGGCCACCGCCCGCGGGTCGCCGGTCAACCGCCAGTAGTCGTACACCCCGTACGAGGCGTAGATCATGCCGTTGAACACCTGCTCGCCCCGCACACCGGGCGGGCTGTCCGGGTACTCGTCCAACCACAGGTAGCCGTCAGGGTCGACCCACGTCACCCACGGCCCGTCAGGGTCCGGGCCAAGCGTCAGGCTGTCCAGCGTCCGGTCCGCGGCCTCCCGCCACTTCGGGTCGTCGGTGACCCCGTACAGCCGCACGAACAGGCTCAGCAGCAGCCCCGGCGCCATGCCACTGAACCACGGGGCGGTGAGCACCTGGCCGGTCCCGCACCGGGTCAGGTCGAACCCGTACGGATACCACCACGCCCCACGCGACTCGACCCGGCGGTCCAGGTTGCGTTGCGCCTGAGCCGCAGCCCGATCCAGGAAGAACTGGTCGTGGGTCAGCTCGTAGGCGTTGATGTTCTCGAAACCCCACGTGACCTGCACAACCGGGTGATCCACCAGGGTGCCCTGCCAGTTGAACAGCCGCACCCCCTGCTCGTCATGCGGCTGCGGGTCGACACGCGGCGCGGTAGCCGACCGCCACGTCGGCGACACGCCGCCGGGCAGCGGGTGCAGCTGGTAGCCGTCGCGGGCGTAGCCAGCGACCGTCTCCTGCCGCAGCGTGTCGGCGCGGGCGGGAGCGGGACCGGCGGCGACGAGGACCGCCACCATGATCAGGATGAGTGCCTTCACAGAGCCTCCAAAATGGGGGAACTGTGGGGCATCCTCCCAGCCGGCCACCGCACCGGGTGGTAGCGCCGCTCCGCTGCGTCACCGGACGCGGCAGCTCACCCGGGCTCGAACATCTCGTACGCCACCGTGGTGGCGTCCGACGCGCTCGTCGACGTGATCACGAACGACGCACCGGCGACGCGGGCCGACACGGCGGGCGAGCTGGAGACGTCGGGGGCGTAGGGGAGAGGTAGGGGAAACCACATGGGTCCTTATGGGCCGCCGGGCCCCCTTCTCTGGGAGGGGGCTTGCGTCGTTTCCGGTCCACGAAGCGGGAAACGGCCCCCTCCCGGTGGGAGGAGGCCGTCGAGTTGCCCGTGCGATCAGGGGGTCGGCTCGACGCTCGGCGCGTCCGCGGCCGGGCTGGTGTCGTCGCCCGGCTCGGCCGGCGGCTCGTACGGCAGGGCGCTGCCCTTGACGTACTCGTCCCAGCTCATGTTCCAGTCGGTCCAGCCGTTGCCGTTCTGGAGCTTGCGCTCGGTGCCCTTCACCGTGATCGGGTCGCCGATCCGGGTGTTGGCGAAGAGCCAGTTGCCGTCCTTCATCGAGACGTTCACGCAGCCGTGCGACACGTTCGTCCTGCCCTGCACACCCTCCGACCAGGGCGCGGCGTGGATGAACTCGCCGCCCCAGGTGAGCCGCTGGGCGTAGTCGATCTCGGTGCGGTAGCCCTCCTCCGGGCCCAGCTCCTCCATGGTGTCGAAGACCGTGTGGCGCAGCTTCTCGATCACCACCATGGTGCCGCTGGACGACGGGGTGCTCTTCTTGCCGAGGCTCACGAGGATCGTCTTGATCGCCTTGCCGTCCTTGGTGACCGTCATCTTCTTGGTGCGGTTGTCCACGGTCATCACGAACGACGAGCCGATCTTGATGTCGACGGTGAGGTCGGAGCGGCCGTACCAGCCTCCGCCGAGTGGCAGGCCACCCGCCTGCACCTTGTAGGTCACCGTGCTGTTGGCCTTCCAGAACTCCTTCGGCCGGTAGCGCACCTCGGTCGGGCTCACCCAGTGCCAGATGCCCTCCTGGGCCGGCTTCGAGGTGACCGTCATCCGGCGCTGCAGGTCGTCGCGGTAGTCCTCGGGGATGGCCCGGCCGAACTTCACGATCAGCGGCATGGCCACCCCGACGACCTGGTTGTCGCCGAGGAAGCTGGTCACCCGGACCTGCTTGCCCGGCTTCGCCATGGTGGTGAAGGTGCTGGTCGCGGTGGCGGGCTTGCCGTCGTCGCCGGTCGCGGTCACCGTGGCCGTGTAGGTCTCGCCGTAGGCCAGGGCGCCGTCCGGCAGCCAGCTCTTCCCGTCCTTCGCGAGCTGGCCCTCGACGACCTTGCCGGCGGAGTCCTTCAGCTCGACGGTGGTGTCCTGCGCCTCCTTCGTCGTGAAGGTGACGGCGGTGGAGGCCGGCACGTCCTTGGCGTCGGCCGCGGGCTCGGTGATCGTGGCCGCCGCCTTGGGGCCGCTCTCGCCACCGCCCTGCCAGCTCGACCCCTTGTCGTCCCCGCCCTTGTCGCTGGTGCACCCGGTCAGGGCCATGGCGGCGGCGAGCACCGCGGCCGCGAACACGCGGCGTCGCCCGCCGCGCCGGGCACTGCCGCCCCGGATCAGCTCGTCCTGGCTAGCTCGCATGTTTCCCTCACAGTCGTGGTCCCGGGCCCCATCGTCCCTATAGACGCACCGGAACGGTTACCCGTTGCCGGAAGTGAACCGAAACACCCTGCCCGCGATGTAACGATTCTGATACCGTGCGGCGCTTTGTCGGGTGGAGTGGTCTCTCCGCCAGGCGTTACGCGGACGAACGGCCACCGAGGGTGGCGCGTCCGCCCACGTTACGCCTGCTCAGAAGGGCGATCCCTGCCCACCCTCGGGCACCGGCACGGCGCTGCCCGCGACGAACTGCGACCAGCTCATGCTCCAGGCCGTCCAGCCGTTGCCCGGCTCCAGCCGCCGCTCGGTGCCCTTCACCGTGATCGGGTCGCCGACCAGCGTCTTGCCGAAGAGCCACCGGCCGTTCGCCATGGAGACGTTGACGCAGCCGTGCGAGACGTTCACCCTGCCCTGCTTGCCCTCCGACCACGGCGCTGCGTGGATGTACTCGCCGCCCCAAGTCAGTCGCTGAGCGAAGTCGATCTTCGTGACGTACTGGTTGCGCGGGTCCGGCTCGTCGCGGGTGTCGAAGACCGTGGACTCCTTCTTCTCCATCACCACCATGGTGCCGCTGGACGAGGGGGTGCTCTTCTTGCCCAGGCTCACCGGAATGGTGCGGACCACCGACCCGTTCTCGTAGACGGTCATCTGCTTGGTCGCGTTGTCGACCTTCATCTCGAACGCGCGGCCGATCTTGGCGGTGGCGGCCCGGTCCATGTTGCCGTAGCGGCCGTTGCTCAGCGGGATCCCGGCCAGCCCCAGCCGGACCGTGATCGTGGTGCCCGGCTTCCAGTACTGCGGCGCCCGGTAGTACGCCTGCGTGCCGTTGTAGACCCAGTGCCAGGCGCCGGGCTGCGGCGGGTCGGTCTGCACGAACATCCGCTTCTGCACCGCGGCGCGGTCCTTCTTCGGGATGCCCGGCGAGAACTCGGCGACCACGGGCATGCCCACCCCGTACGTCTTGCCGCTGAACAGGTAGAGCCCGGAGCCGATCATCGACTTCGGCTTGGCCATCGTGGTGAAGCTGCTGGTGCCCTGCCGGGTCTGCCCGTCCGTGCCGGTGCCCGTGACCGTGGCGGTGTACCGGGTTCCGTACTTCAGCGGAGCCGACGGCACCCAGGACGAACCGTCCCGCCGCAGCCGGCCGGCGACGGTCGCGCCGTTGGCGGCGGTGAGGACGACCTTCGACACCTTCCCGCCGCCCGGGACCTTCGCGCTGATCTCGGTGCTGACCGGGCGCTTGGCGGACCCGTCGGCCGGGCTCACCGTCAGCGCCGCCAGGGCGGGCCCGCTCGGCTCGCCCGTCGCGTCCGGCGACGTGGTCGCCCCCGGGTCGCCCTGCTGCGCGCCGGCCACGAACGCCGGCTTCTTCTGGTCGTCACCGCACCCGGTCAGTGCCAGCGACGCCGTGAGGACCAGGACGCCCACCACCGCCCCGGCCCGCGCGAACCTGCCCATTCCCACCTCTGTTCTCGCGTGCCTGGCGGACATCGTGCCCCATGAGCACCCGCGTCCTGCGCCCCTCGACCGGACAGACGCGAATTTTGCGGTCTTTCGCCGGTTAAGCTCGACCGAAGGGTGGAGCCCGGTATCGGATTGGAACCCGGGTCGGCGTGCGTGCTAAGGTTCTTCCCGTTGTCAGCGAGCGCCGCTAGCTCAACTGGCAGAGCAGCGGACTCTTAATCCGCGGGTTCGGGGTTCGAGTCCCTGGCGGCGCACACTTCAGATCAGGCCCGGTGCAGTGCACCGGGCCTGATCTTTTTCGTCCGCCACTGCCGCATCGGGCTGGGGAGCGTGGCCCGGCGCACGCCGGCCGCGACCGGCGGCGAAACGGTGGCCGCCCCCGGCTGGGGCGTGATCGGCGGCGTGTTAACGTTCCTGCCGTTGCCGGCGAGCGCCGCTAGCTCAACTGGCAGAGCAGCGGACTCTTAATCCGCGGGTTCGGGGTTCGAGTCCCTGGCGGCGCACCAACGATCAAGGCCCCGACCTGTGTGGTTCACACCGGGTCGGGGCCTTATTCGCGTACGTCGGTGGTGGGCGGTCGCTCGGTGGGTGCTCTGGAGCCGCTGGACCGGTCCAGCGTGGCTGGGACGATGCGGCCAGGCGAGCTTCCGGCCGTCTGCCGGAGCGCGGCTCGACAGGATCCCATAGTCAGTTATGCCGGACGGTGTGCAGGTGACGCCTCGGCGTGGCGCATCTTGTAGTTCCAGGGGTTGCACGGCGTGGCCACAACGCGTGGCGTCGCCGTCGTGTTGGGGTGCCTCGGTTAACCGCGCACCGAGAACTCGCGTGGCTGCACGACGCGGGGCTGGTGGGCCGGGCGCGGTCGGCGGAGGACCGGGCGCACGCATGGTGGTATGGGATCACGGGGGAGGGCGTAGAGCTACTCGGCCACGCCCTCGCCGTCGCCGGGGCGGCCGGTGCCGTTGCGCCTGGGCCGGCGGCAGTGGGTGGGGCGCACTACCTGTTGTTCCTGCCGCTGCTGGCGGCCTCGCGGCAGGACCCTGGCCGGTGTGGGTTGTTCCAGTGGTTGGCGACGTTGGACACGTCGGTGTGGTTGCGGAAGCGGGGCTTGGCGCATCTACGCGCTGACGGGTACGGCGTGTGGCTGGAGGACGGCCGGTGTGTGCGGTTCTTGGTACACGTCGATCCGGACCAATTGCTGACGTCATCGCCGAACGCGAGCGGCCCACCGCCAGCCTCGGTGGAGTCCTTGTCGGTGACCGGCGCACCGACCCCGTCGTGCCGGTCGGTGTGGTGCTGGTCATCGCCCGCGGCGCGCTGCCCGGGAAGCGAACCTGCTGGCGGCTCGACGACGTTCCCGGCGCCGAGCCCGACGAGGAGGGGCGTGGCCCTGCAGGCCACTGTCCAACACTTCGGTGGCACCGCCGAGGAGGACCAGCACGAACTGCTGATCATTTATAACGTCCCGACCGGTTGGTTAGTACGCCACAGCTTGACGCACCACCCGGGCGTTGGATCGGACTTAACCAGGCCCAGGCCAACTGCGTAGTCAAGGTCATGCCGTGGGATTCCGATCGCCCGCCGAGGTTGGTCAGCCTTCAACGAACCCGAGCACCTGTAGCTGTACGGGCGCCCGGCATTCAGCCAAGTTGAAAATCCGGCGCGGAAATTCGCCCAGAGGTGGGGCCCTCCGCACAGGGAGCTTCGGCTACGGTGTTGGCGTCGAATCCATACCGGATGGAGCCCGTGACCAGCTATTCGAGCAATGCAGACGGAGAGTCTGACGGCGGCCGGCGGGCTGCCGACACTCTTCTCGGGACGATCGCGGCAGGTCGCGCTGTCCTTGTCCTCGGCCAGCGACACAGCACCGGCCTCGTTGACGAACTAATCCGTGACGTCGCCACGCTCTCCGGTGCGGCGGAGCGGCCCAACCTCCAGGAACAATTGCAGGAGCTGGAGACGGCGAGCCGGGTAGAAGAGGTTCGCCGGGCGTTCGGCCGGCATCGGCCCAACGATGACCTGCTCGAGATCGCACGGTGCCCATGGAGCATGGCCGCCGTCTCCGCCGTCGATCCGTTGCCGCTCGAGGCCTTCAACCAGGTGGGTAGCGACTCCGGACGGCGGCTGCGCGTGCTGTTCCCGTCGCAGGCGAGATCGCTGTCGGCATCGGTAAACCCGGCGGTGCTCACTGTCATCCGGCTCTTCGGCTCGACCGACGAGCAGGTGCCGGCCAATCTGCCCCCGCTGACCGCCATGGCGCTCCGGCAGCGACGCGCGTTCGACGTGGTACCGGTCCTCCAGCAGCTCCCGTTCCTTGCGGCGTCCGGCATGGTGGTCATCGCGGGCGTCGGCGAAGACGACTGGCTCCCGCTGGATGTGCTGGCGCTTGCGTGCAGCGCCCTACCTGCCGGCTCGGTCCACTGGTTCCTCGGCCACGAAAAGCCGGCGAAGCCCTCCGACTTCGACGACTTCGGCGATGCCCTGGTCGTCCACGAGGGCGCCCTGCCCGACTTCCTCCGCGACAACGCCGCGACCGACGCGGGCCGTAGGCTCGCGGAGGCTCAGGAGACCGCACTCTCAGCTGACGATCACATCATCTCGTACGGCCGACCCGGCGAGACCAAGCGCATCGTGCTGTCGGCGCAGGAATGGCGCAGCATGGCGCAGTCCGCAGTCATCCTCGACGATGCCGCGACCGCCACCCCGCCACCCCTCTCCCCGGACGAGATGCGGACGGAATTCCGCCACTTCCTCCGGGGCACGCAGCGTCCGCCCGACTGGTCGGCGATCGTCCGAGGTTTCCTGTACAGCCGCGATGCCGGCCACGAACTGGCGAAGGCCGTTGAAGCCGCGCTCACCCAGATCGGCTCGGTAAATCCCATCGAGTCGACGGAGCAGTACGCCGTCAATTACTCGCGCCGCCCGATCCTGCTGACCGGCCCGCCGGCCTCCGGCAAGAGCCGCATCCTTCATTGGCTGGCGGTCCACCTGCGCCAGCGTGGCCACGTCGTCCTCTACGTCGCGCCTGTCGCCGGGCGGTTGAAGATTGAGGCGATCGAACGGGTATGCCGCCTCCTGCAGTCCCGCGGGGCCCAGGGTGTGGCCGTGCTGGGCGACGAGCTCGACAACGCCGAGTACGCCCAACTTGCCGAGGCGCTCGCCGCAGCGGGCCGTAACGCGGTTGTGGTGGGCTCTGCCCGGCACAGCCCGTCCAAGTTCAAACCGGACGACGATCCGAGGTTCATGGCCGACCGGGAACCGGACTACAAGCCGATTCCGGTGGAGCGCCGGCTATCGGGGCAGGAGATTGCGAAGTTCAGGAAGTACCTCGAGGACCATGGCGAGAGAACAGACGGCCTCACCGCCGCCGTGATAGGCGACCCCTACTTCCTCCTGCTCCTCTACTACCTGCTACCCGATGCCCGTGGAAACGTCCGGCTGCGGGTGGGGGAGGCGTACGACCGGTTGGCCCGCGCTCTCGACGCGGCGGGACGGGCGGCGGAAGGCAGCGATCCTAAGGGCAACAGCGAACTGCGTGAACAGCTGAAGGCAGCGGCCAGCCAGCTCTTCCCCGGCATCGACTTCGATCGTGGTACCGAGGCCGAGGCGGCCTCACCCTTCGCGCACAGCGAGGCGACCCGCAATGCGCTGGACCTTGCCCTGCTCTGCGCGCGGCTGAAGAGGCCGATCCCCGTCGACCTCCTGCTGCGGGTCTTCGGCACCGACTTCATCCGGCCGTACGCCGCGTTCAGCCGCCGTCTCGGCGACTCCGATCTCATGTACGAGACCGTGGACGAGTACGGCGCACTAGTGCTGGGCACCGACCATGACGAGCTTGCCCGCCTTGCGCTCGGGGTCGTGCGGCCATCGCTGCCGGACCAGGTGCGTCTCCTCGAGCCTCTCGTCGACGCGGTCCAGTGGCGCGAAAGCAACTACCCGGGCGACGACCCCTATCAGGACTACTGCATCGAGATCCTCCGTCTGGTCGGTCCCCGCGGCGCGTACGCCGATGATTATTCGAGCCCTGCCAGCCTCGAGCTGCTGGCCCAGGTGCTCGAGCGCATTCGGCGTGGTCGCCAGGTGCGCATCCCGAAGCTGCTGCTCCTCGAGGCGCAGGCCCTGCGCCTGCTGGCCAACCGTGACGCCGATTACGACACCTCACTGCACCACGCCGTGAGCGCCATCGAGATCCTGGAACAAGCCGAGGAGGTGCTCCAGGCCCGCCGCGCGACGGACACCCGGAACCTCGAGCTGCTCAACCTCCTGACCACGCGCGCCGCCGTGCACGGATACAAGATCGGTGCCCATCTACGCCGCCTGAAGCAGGTGTACGAGACGGCACCCGGGTCCTCAGAGGAGCTGACCCTCCGCAAGGCGATCGAGGACGAGCTGGAGCTGGTGAGCCTTTACGTTGGCCGCACTCGCGCGCTCGGCCGCACTAGCTTCTTCCCGCTGGACGTCAACTTCTGGACGCTGCGGGATGTCGTCGGTCAGATCCCGGGGCTCTCCGAGGCCGAGCGGATCCGCTTCATCGCCGAGATGGCATCCATCCTGGAGACGGCGGTGGAGGAGCCGCTGGAGCCACGGCAGGTCCAGCGGTTCCTGAGCCGTCGCATCGAGCTGGCCGAGCTGGAGGGGCAGCATGCTGTCAGTGCTGAGCTGGCCGAGGGGATGCGCCGCGAGGGTGACTTCTCCGGCTACTGCCAGATTATCAGAAGCCAGGTCTACGACCCGAGAACCCGCCGGGCGCGGTCACCAGCCGCCGCGCGGCAGGGCCTGAATAGGCTCCTAACCCTGGACGAGGCCGTGTGGCGCAGCCGGGTGGCTATGGCGCTCGCCCATCACCTCTGGATGGAGGCCCACCTGCCCGGTGGTCAGGTCGGCGGCGCCGACCCGGTATACGCCGCCTGCACGCGCGAGGAGTGGGAGCAATGGAGCGAGATCCTCCGCGCTCGGCTGGGCTTCTCTGAGGACGAGGACAGCGCGTTTGTTACCTTCTGCCTGGCTTGGGCGCTGCTCCAGCTCTCCGAGCCCCACGCCGCCCTCAGCCAGATCGGGGCGCTGGAGGCCAACTCGGCCGGCAGCCGGCGGCGGGTGGGGTGCCTGGCGGTCCTCTCCGGCGACGACGGCAACCCGAAGCAGTATCGCGCGGTGGCCCGTCGCCGCCAGGGCGACGTGTGGATCTGCTACATGCCGCAGTTGCTCACCGAGATTCGGGTGTCGCCCGCAGTCCTGGGCTCGGCGGCCGATCTCCAGGTCGGCACCGAGATCCCGATCTTCGTGGGCCTCAACTACCGCGGCCTGCTCCCTTGGGACCGGCGAACCGACACACAGCGCCCGCCGGTCCCGGCCCCCCGGCGCGGCGCTCCGGGAGGCGCAGCGGAGCCTCCTCGCCCTGCGGCGCCTGCCGGGCCTTCTCCGGTCCGGCCGTCGCCGGCCATGATGCCACCGAGGCAGCCCCGAGGCCAATGAGACAGGCGGAATGGGCACAGCGATATGGGGAGACCGCCCGCTGGCGTCGTGACTACGGCGCCGGCGGCGTGCCCGTCCAGGTCGTGGCGGCCAGCCCCGAACTCGTCCAGGCGTGCGACCTGATCAATGATCTTGGGCGCGGCGAATCCCAGTTCGTGCTGGTGCAGGCGCCGGCCGGCGGCGGCAAGTCGACGCTGATCGCGGCGGCCTTGGCTGCGTTCACCGAACTGGGACTCCCCTACGAGCAGATCCAGCCCGGACACAGCCCGGGCCCGGTCATGGAGCGGCTCAGCCGGGGCAGCCTCGATGCGATCGTGGTTGTGGACGACTGCGACAGGCTTTCGGCGTCGACGTTGCGC
Organism: Micromonospora sp. NPDC005707; assembly: GCF_040631005.1. Lineage (NCBI taxonomy): Bacteria > Bacillati > Actinomycetota > Actinomycetes > Micromonosporales > Micromonosporaceae > Micromonospora > Micromonospora sp. NPDC005707. The sequence goes on along the minus strand of NZ_JBEXYR010000001.1, from coordinate 334,151 downwards.
AAACTCGTCGCGAGCAGGCGGAACTGCCGCGGCCTGTTCCTTACCGCGACCAGGGTCGGGAGCGACACCTCCTCGGTCCTCGACGGTGAACACGACCACTACCTCCGGGTGCCACATCTGGAGCGGCGACCGGACGACCTGCTCCTCGTCGCGGCCACTCTCTGGAGTCAGCTGTCGATGCCGCCGCTCGCGGACGCCTGCGACGAGTCCGCCACGGAGGCCCTGCTCCAGGGCACGTACGGCAAAGGCGCGTGGTCGCTCGCAGCCGTCCTGACGAGCCTCGCCGAGCTGCTGGAGGCCAGTGGAGACCTGGACGGTGGCCGCCTCCACCGGAAGATCACCTCAAGCGACGTGACGCCGCACCTGTTCCGCCTAATCAGGGAACAGATGCCGCAGCCGGCGGTCGCGCCCACGGACGCCGTCCTAGTGGTCGAGGGCGAGACCGACGAGATCTACCTGAGGCGGGCCGCCGAGCTCGCCCTGGAGGAACAAGGATGGCGCCTGCTCGACGGGCTGCAGGTCGAGTCGCCGGCTGGCCGCACCGGAGGCGCCAGCGCCGTCGTGGACCGCCTGCTCGAACTCCGGCGTGACGGCGTCACCGGGATCGGCCTCTTCGATCGAGACCCTCCCGGCTCCGTCGCGTGGGACATCGCCCACCGGCACGACCTCAAGCGCTACCAACTACCTGCCAGGTTCGACCCGCTCGACCGCGGCGACCAGAGCGCGATCGTGGAGATCGAGGATCTGCTGCCCGTCGAGCTGCTGGACCGCTACTACCAGGAGCATCCTGACGCCTCCTGTGAGGAGCGGCATTGGCGCCTGGGTCGATGGCGAATCGTTCCGCTTGGCAAGGACAAGGGGGAGCTCGCCGAGTGGGTCTGCTCCGTCGCCACCTACGATGACTTGGAGCGGTACGTGTATCTCCTGGTCGAGGTCCGGCATCTGCTGGACTTGCCGTACTCCCCGGCGATGCGTGACAAGCGCTGGCTTGCTCGCCTTCAGCAACGACCCACCGAGGCGAGCGAGCCGGCGATCGCCCCGGCAGCCCTTCCCGCCGCGTCCACCGCCGGGCCCTCAGCTCCTTGAGCTTGCCGGACGCGGGTAATCCCCCTCATCCCAGAGCCTGGCGCGATCACTGCAGGCTACGTCCAAAGGTCGGGCCGGCAGGCTACGCAGGTCAGCGCGCCGGGACACCAATTGCGCCCTGAAATTCCCAAGACCTGCTAGATCAGCTTCCCCGCCTGGGTGACAACCTTTCGACGTCGTGTGGCTGGCCATCGCCGTTGGACCCTGCAACCGTTTGCGCCGGTGATCGTGCGGGGGTAAGGGGGTTGGCGTTGCTCTCGTAGGAGGCAGATGGAGATCCATGCGCTGCGGGCGCAGGGCTGGACGATCTCGGCGATCGCCCGGCATGTCGGTGCGGCCCGTAAGGCTGGGTTCGTCAAACGCATGGCCTCTCAGGGAAGCGTCCGGGCACACCTACGGCGCTGACCGGCTGCACCGGCAGCTACGCCGCCACGGCATCCGCGACGGCAGCAAGCGAGTCGAGTGGCTGATGGTGCAACAGGGCTGGCGGGGCCCGTTCCTGCTCCGAGGCTGGAGCAACAGCGGCGCGGTGGTCCGCATTCTGTCTAGGCGAGGGCACCGGGTGGGCGCGCTGCCCAGCCGAACGCCGGCGCGGAAGGCTCGCCTGGATTCGTCACTTTCAGTAACCCACTGTCTCAGTGTGTGGCGCCTCATCGTCGAGCCGGGAAGGCGCGCGTCAGGCGTTTCTGGCGATCGCTACAGCGGTGCGATTTCTCCGTGGAGATCAACTTCTGGCAGCCCGGTTTGACCGCTTCGTTTTCTTTGTCCTCGGCTCTTCGGCTGATTCACTGAACAGTGATCTCCAGAATCGGCCCCAAAACCACGATTTGGGTATGTGGGTGCTCGCACGGCCTGCCGACGCCTGGCCCAACGGCCCACGGCGGGCGCTGTCGCCGCTCACGGCGGTCCCTGGCTTCCGATCTCCCGGCCAGAGCATCGACCACTCTCTGTCACGGCTGTGGGAAACAGGATGTCGGACCGCCGGGGTTCGGAGGGATCATCGGGGAATGGGTGACCAGGATGCCGCGCGGCGGTTGTCCCCGCGGCAGTGGCGGATCCTGTTGTACCTGGCGCAGCACGCTTCTGCCTCGACGCTGGACGTGGCGCTTGTCTGTGCGGTGTCGCGGCTGACGGCTCACCGGGACCTGGTGTGGCTGTACGAGGCGGGACTGGTGCGCCGCGACCGTTCGCCGGAGGACCGGACCCACACCTGGTGGTACGGGGTTACGGCGGAGGGGACCGACGTGCTCCGGCGGGCCCTGACAGCGTCGGGGCGGTCGGTTCCGCTGCGGTTGGGTCAGCGGCCCTCCGGCAAGGCGGATGCCCTGTTGTTTCTGCCGTTGGTGGAGGTGTCGCGGCGCAACCCGGGGCGATGCGAGCTGTTCCAGTGGCTGGCGACGATGGGGACCTCGGCGTGGTTGCGCCAGCACGACCTGGCGCGGTTGCGGGCCGACGGCTATGGCGTCTGGCTGCAGGACGGGCGGTGCCTGCGGTTCCTGGTACACGTCGACCGCGGCCCGATCGGCGACGTTGTCGCCGAGCACGAGCGGCCGGCGTCAGGGCTGGGTGGACTGTTGGCCGGCTACCGGCGCGCGGACCGGCTGGTGCCGGTCGGGGCGGTTCTGGTGATCGCTCAGGACGCCGAGCGAGAGGAACGGTTGCGGGCTGACCTGCTCCGGGAGCCACTGCGGAATGCTGTCGCCACAACCACGCAGCAGTTGTTGTATCGCCACTGGCCGGACGATCAGTTATGGCAGGTGCCGGGCGAGAGTGGTAGGCGCCGCCTCGTCGAGGTCGGATCCTGACCTCACCACGTCACGATGCCTCTACCACCATCAACCTCCTGATCGCGACGAGGTAGGCGGAGTGGTGCTGGAGTCAGCGGCGTCGTGCTGCCCTGCTACCCCTACGCTGGCGGCATGAGGGAACTTAGCGCGAACCGGAGTGGTAGGTGCTGATGAACCGGCATGCGGCGGCACATGCCGAGGCGATTCCCGACGCTATCCGGGCGGACGTGGAGACGCTGTGGCGCTACCACGACATGTATCACGAGTTGCGCCCGTGCGACGTGGGGATTGGGTTGGGCAGTCATGACCTCGGCGTGGCTGTCATCGCGACGCGCTTGTTTCACGAGGGCCTGTTCCCAAGAATCGTGTTTACCGGCGCGAACGCCCCGACGACCGTCGAGCGGTTCCCGCGTGGAGAGGCGGTGCACTACCGCGAGTACGCCGTCGAGCAGGGCGTACCTGGGGAAGCGATTCTCGTGGAGCCGTGTGCCACGAACACCGCTCAGAACCTGGAGTACTCGCGTCAGCTCCTGACTGAACACCAGATTCCGGTGCGGTCGGTGCTGATCATGTCGCGGCCCTACCAGCAGCGTCGGGCCTACGCGACGTGCAGGCTGATGTGGCCGGAGGCCGATGTGGTGTGCGCGTCGAACCCGCTCGAACTGGACGACTATGTGAGCAGCATCGGCGACCCGCGGCGGGTGGTGGACATGCTGGTCGGCGACACGCAGCGGATCGAGGTGTACGCCGAGCGCGGGTTCGCGATCCCGCAGGAGATACCAGACGAGGTACGGGCGGCCTTCGAGCGCCTGGTAGCGGCTGGCTACACGAGCCGGCTGATCTGAGCCCAGCTACCAGCGCGGCCCTCCCGACCGGACGCCCATCCGGTCGCTGAGTTCGACGGCCAGTCGAGGGGGCCGGGGGCGGGTGAGGATGTCCCGGACGAGGTCGCGGGAGAGCTGGTGGTAGCGCACCTGGTCGGGGCCGATGACCTCGGCGTCCAGGAGTGCGGCGAGCGCGTCGTCGATGCGGTTCCACCGGGCAAGGGCTCGGGCGGTTTCGATGGCGTGGCGAACCTGCCGCTCGACGGGCACGGTGCTGGTGTCGAGTGGGGCGCCGATGGCGATGGCGCGCTGCACGTCGCCGAGTTCCATCGCCACGGTCGTCTTGTGGATCGACACGTTGGTCGGCCCGAACGCGGTCCACACGTGGTTGCCATCGGCACCGAGTCGCCGTGCGGCGGCATCGGCCTCGGTGATGTGGGTGTCGGCCGAGGCGCGGTCGTCGTCTCGGGCGGCGGCCAGCGCGCAGACGAGGTGCAGGCTGCCGTAGACCGACAGCAGCTGTGGAGTCGGCTTGACGAGCCGTGGTTCCAGGAACTGTGCCGCCGTGGCGGCGAGGCCTCGGGCTTGGGCGTACTCACCGATGGAGGCCAGCGAGTGCGCGGCGGAGCGGCTGAGTGAGCCGATGACGACGTGGTCGTGGCTGGCGTTGGCGGCGGCCAGACCTCGGCTGGCGGCGGTCCACGCGAGGTCACCTTCGCCTAGCTTGGTGAGGAACAGCGCGGCGAGCTGGTGGGCGTAGGCGGTCATCGCATGCGCGCGCTGGCCGTCGTCTCCGTCGTACGCCTCGGTGGCGGTGAGGCGGTCGTGGATGAGGTAGGGCAGCCGGCGGGCGAGGGTGCCGTACCGCGAGTGCTGGTAGGCGGTCCAGATCTCGGCGACGTCGTTCTCGATCTCGCGCAGGGCGGCGGCCTCGACGTCCCCCGTGCTGGCCAGCGCTGGCGCGAGGTGGCGATAGTCGTGGAGCGCGGCCCGCAAGGCGGGGATGGTCTCGCGCCCTGAGTCGTCCGACCACTCGAACAGGCTCGGTGCACCGATCAGGTCGCCGAGGGACACGTCGAGGGCCTTGGCGATCGCGCGGATGACCGACAGCCGGTCCAGGTCGGCCCGGTTCGTTTCGACCTTGCGTAACCACTCCTGCGTCTTGCCGACCAGACCGGCCAGCACCTCCTGTGAGAGCCCGCGCCGACGCCGGTAGAAGGCGACGCGCTGGCCGATCGTCATGTCGTCCGTCATCCCTCGCACACCATCACCCTGCCCGCTGAAGGCCGCTGGACCCGGTACGGATTTTCCCGGTCCTCCGAAGGGGCCGCCCCTACGTTCAGTTCACCTCGGATCACCGGCGTGTGTCGATGCCGGTGTCGGGATGGCTGACAGGGAGCTGCAGATGGAGGGATCGATGAGCGGCGCACCACACCACGGCTTGGGCCGCTGGCTCGGCCCGTCCGGGAGCGAACTGTCGCGGCGTTGTCCCCGCCTGCGTACCGCCATGAGGGCTGCGCGGGTGGGTGATCGGCGGTCTGCTCCCAGCCGCCGTGATGCGGCGGCGGGCTCGCCCTTCCCCCGGCGAGCCCGCCGCTCATCGTTGCTGGCGGGAGTGGCGGCATGACGGTCTACGTCTCGCGTAACGCGATGGCCGGCCGGTCCCGGCGCCCCGAGCCCGGGTGGACGGCCTTGCCGGGACAGGTGTGGCCCGCTGATCCGCCGCTGCTCACCTTCGTGTGGCGTCGGCTGTTCGAGCAGCAAGCCCGCGAGGGCGGTCCCCGGTGAGCGGCCAGCAGCGCCGTCTTGTGGTCAACCGGCTCGCGCCAGCCGAGGTGGAACATCTGCCAATGCGCCCGCTGTGGCTGTGCCGCCGGTGCGGGCAGCCGTGGCCCTGCGGCGCGGCGAAGCTCGCGCTCCTGGCCGAGTACCGGGAAGTGCCGGTGAGCCTGTTCCTTTACCTGGCCGGCTGCCTGCACGACGCGATCGACGACCTGCACCGGCTCAACCCGAGCGTCACGGGCAGCGCCGCCGACATGTTCGACCGGTTCCTCGGCTGGCCCGCCCGCCACACCCACGCCTACCGCGTCAGTAGCCCCACGGCCGTCAGCATCGAAGAGGCCCCCTCGTGAACGGCATCGGCCTCATCAACGCCACCGGCCAACCGGCGGTCGCCAGCAGCTTCCACACGCTGGTCGTGCAGCCGACGAGCTTCTGCAACCTCGACTGCACCTACTGCTACCTGCCCGACCGGAGATCCCTCCGCCTGATGAGCGCTGCGGTCGCGCGGGCCTGCGCGGAGTCGATAGCCCTGCAGAACAGCTGTCATCCGGTGACTGTCGTGTGGCACGGGGGCGAGCCCACTGCCACACCCATCGGGCTGCTCCGGGATCTCTTGGCCCCGTTTGAGGAGCTCCGGCACGCGGGAATGGCCCGTCACGAGATCCAGACGAACGCGACGCTGATCAACCAGCAGTGGTGCGAGCTGTTCACCGCTTACGGGTTCGAGGTCGGGGTCAGCATCGATGGACCGGGCGCGTTGAACCGTAACCGCCTCGACCGGGCCGGCAACCCGACGGACGCCCGAACCCTGCGTGGCATGCAGGCCCTGGCCGACGCGGGGTTGAGGTACTCGGTGATCTGTGTTGTCACACCGGAAACCATCGACCAGGCGGATGCCCTCGTCGACTTCTTTACCGGCCTGCCCGGCTGCGAGTCGGTGGGCTTCAACATCGAAGAGCAGGAGGGCGCTGACCGGGCGCCGGTGTCGGAGGATGCCGCGTATCGGTTCTGGAAGCGCCTCATCGCACTTCGCGTCGGCGCCAGCCCGCTGCGGATCCGCGACCTGGACCGGCTGGCCGACTATCTCGCCGCCACCCGCGCCGGACACGTCGACCACGCCCCGTACGAGCCGATCCCGACTGTCTCATGGGATGGGCAGGTGGTGCTGCTGTCACCGGAGCTGCTCGGCGTCACCGAGCCGCGATACGGCGACTTCATCGCCGGCAACGTCATTCAGCAACCCATTACCGAAATGCTTGCCGGCGCCGGCGACCTGGGCTACGTCGCCGAGTTCATGACGGCCCTCAACGACTGCGCCGACCACTGCGCCTTCTACGACTTCTGCCGCGGCGCCCAGGCCGGCAACCGCTACTTCGAGCACGCGACGTTCACCGCCCGAGAAACGACCTACTGCCGAACCACCCGACAGGCCCTCGTCCGCGCCGCCGCGGAGCACCTCACCCCTCCAGGAGAAGCACCATGACCAACGCCCTCGCGGTCCTCGTCAACGCCGCACCCGAGCAACTCACCCGCCTCGGCGTCGACCCCCAGCGGTCGGTAGAGCCGATCGACGCGGCGAAGTTCGACAACCGCCCCACCTGGGCCAACAAGGGTAAGTTCGACAGCCGACCCGGCTGGGACAACTGGAACAAGAAGAAATAGCCCCGCGACGGACGCGCGGGGTGGCGTGCCCACCCCGCGCCCACACAGGTTGAGGACACATGCGCACCACCATGATCGGCGACGTGAAAGTCCTGCTGCCGGACCTCGAACCGGACGACCTCGACACCACCACGGACCTCGCCGGCGGCCTCACCGAGGCCCTCGTCGAGGGCGCAGCGTGGCACGGCTCGCGCCTTGAGGACGTCAGTATCCGTAGCAGCCTGATCACCGGCGTGGACCTGAGCGAGAGCACCTGGGAGGCGGGCAGCCTCTTCGGCTGCGAGTTCACCCGGACCGACTTCTCCGGCGCGACCCTGATCGGCATCACCATCGAACGGTGCGCCATTATCGGATCTCGGTTCACTGGCACCAGACTCACCGACGTACGCCTCAAGGACGTCCTGTTCGACGGCTGCCGCTTCGACTACGCCACCCTCCACCGCGCCAGCGCCGCCGGTTCGGTCGCGTTCATCGACTGCACTCTCACCAACGGCGCGTGGTCGTCCTGCCGACTGCCGCGCATCGCACTTCGGTCATGTGACCTCGCCGGCCTGGAACTGGACTCTTGTCACCTCGACGGCGCCGACCTGCGGGGCAGCCGCCTCCCGGGCCTCAAGGCGCCGCTGGACAACCTGCGCGGCGTCACCCTCGGCGAGGACCAACTCCCTGACCTCACCCGGCTGACCGTCGCCGCCCTCACCCTCACCGTCCGCAACGACTGAAGCCGGGGAGGCACCGTGGTCGCTGAACCCACTGGCAGCCCGGACACGATCCTTGTCTGCGTCCGGGGCAACTCCGGCTCAGGCAAGAGCAGCATCGGCCGGGAGCTACGACGCCGGTACGGCCGGGGCTGCGCCCTGGTCGAGCAGGACTACCTGCGCCGCATCCTGCTGCGCGAACGAGATCTGCTCGGTGGCGCCGCGCCCGCGCTGATCGGGCAGACCGTTCGGTTCGGGCTGGACCACGGCTACCACGTGGTGCTGGAAGGCATCATGCACACCAGCCGCTACCGAAGCATGCTGACCTCTCTGCGGGACGGCCACCGCGGCCGGTCGCTGTTCTGCTACCTCGACGTATCCCTGCCCGAGACCCTGCGGCGACACCTCACGCGCCCGCAGGCCGGTGAGTTCACCGCCGAGCACATGAGCGGCTGGTACGCCGCCCACGACGTCCTCGGCTGGCCCGACGAACTTGTCCTTCCCGAGACCACCGGACTGCACGAGGCCGTCGAGGCCATCGCAACTGCTGCCGAGCTACCCCAGACCGGACGCGACGACGACCTGCTTCCGTACGTACCGTCCCCATAGGGCAGTCCGGCCGGGTTGCCACCGCCGCATGTTCGCCCTACCGCGGCTGCATGAGCCAGCTCTCGATGGCGGTGAAGTCGCGCTCGGTCAGTCCGCGACGGGGATCAACCCGATGCAGCAGCGCCGGACCGTGGTGACGAGTGGACACCCACTGCTGATCGGCGTGGGAGATCTCGTCGTCGACCCAGACGAAGGGGCGTCCCTGCGCCCACTCGACCAGCCCACGGGTCTTCCAGTGCAAGGCGCCAGCGTCGTCGGAGTCTGGCCAGTCCACGACCGGCAGGGTCGGTAGCCCGAGCAGCGGCGCGAGCACGTCGTTCGCGTCGCTCATCCAGGTCGTCGCCCACACCAGATCACACGGCAGGGCCACCAGCCGGCGGCCGTGTCCCGGATCGACCTTGTACAGCAGGGGATGGGCATCGGCCGGTAGAGCCGGTGCCACGGGGCGGCCATGCGACATGTCCGGCCCAGCCGCCGCGGGTGTGCCGAACGGGATGAGGGTGCCGTCCACATCAAGGAACAGCAACGGACGCTGCGCGGGGGCGGACATGACCCCACAGGCTAGCTTCACGCGCCAACGGCTACCTCCGCGCTTTCCCACGGCCATTCGTCTCGTTGCTGCTCCGTGCCGGCTGGGTGCGCCACCGATGGCGACCACGGCAGGGGCGGCGCCCGGCTGCCTTTCGGCCTTTCCCGCTCCGACAGCGCCGGTGACCCGAACACGCCAGCAACACCACATTCCACACCCTCAACCAAGGAGTTCTCGTGCTTTCGCCGACACCTTCACCTACTGCCATAGGCATTGGCAGTGGCGAGTTCCGGCTTGATCTCCGTGCGGGGGTCGGGCTTGGCGTCAGCGTTGACGTCAGTCTTCAGCCGGACCCCCGAACAGACCCCCTATTTCCTCTCACACCGCAGGCCAACCCGCCGGTCAGCACTGGAGCCTTGTCCTGCGACAGACCCTGCTTAGTCTCGGGTCTCTCCCCCTGGGGCTGGTATCCCCTACCTGGGAAGGAAGTGGTAGCCGGTGGATGATCCGGTCCTTCGGGTCCAGTCCCAGCTGACCGGCCGTGATCGTGTGCTGCTGGGCTGGTTGTACGACCACGGCGTGTTGACGTCGTTCCAGATCGCGACCGCCCTGTTCCCGTCGTTGGACTTCTGTCAGCGGCGGCTGCGGACCCTGTACCGGTTGCGGTTGGTGGCCCGGCTCCGGCCGCAGCGGGCCGACGGCGGCTCGTACCCGTACCACTACGTCATCGACCAACTCGGCGCCGAGGTCGTCGCCGCCAGCCGCGACGAACGCCCACCCCGGCGGGACCACGCCCGGGTGGAGCGACGGCGCTGGACCTCGACCCGCAGCCTCGCCCACCGCCTCGGAGTGAACGGCTTCTTCACTGACCTGGCCGGGCACGCCCGCACCCGCCCGGGTGCTGGCTTGGTGGAGTGGTTCCCGGAGGTGGTGTGCCAGCGCGCCGGCACGTTCACCAGCCGGCAGGATCCGGGGCTGGTGCGGGCATACCAGCCGCGGGTCCGCCCGGACGGCTACGGCCGGTGGGTCGAGAACGGTGTCGAGGTGCCGTTCTTCGTCGAGTACGACACCGGCGCCGAGCAGCTGTCGATCCTGGCCGGCAAGGTGGACGGCTACCAGGAACTGTTCTCGAAGATCGGGCGGGCGTGGCCGGTGCTGTTCTGGCTGCACTCGGCCGCCCGGGAACGCAACCTACGCCGCGTCCTGGCCGACGTGCCGCTGATGGTGCCGGTCGCCACCGGGGCCCGCGACCACGCCGCGACGGCGGGCCTGGGCCCGGCGGAGGCGGTGTGGGCCGTGGCCAGCGGGGAAGGGCAGCGGCTGCGGCTTGTGGATCTGGCCCGGTATGCCGTTGACGTTTCCAGCCGGGCGGGTGAGGCCGCGTGATCGGCGACGGCACGACGGCGGCGGCGGACAGTACCTCCGCTGCGGATCGAACAGCAACTGTCGGCGTCTGTCGCGGATCTGTCGTAAGCGGCTCGGCCGGTGCTGACAGATTCGTGAGAGCAGCGGACGTCCGCTCCCACAGCGGCCGGACCGTGTCCGAGTCCCGCGTCCGCGGCGGGCAGTCCGCAGCCGGCGTCCGGTCCCCGTCCCAACGGTTGTCCGACGCCGGGCCGGTCGCAATCCGGTCCCGCCTCCTGCGACTTCCGGACGGACTGGAACCCCGGTCCGGAGCGAGGAGGTGATGGGCCACGACAGCACCGATCCGTGACCCGGACGGCGGTCCGCGCGATAGCCGCGTCGAGGGTGTCGTCCAAGTCGTCATCATGCTGGCGATCGGCGGCGCGGCGGGGGCGGCCAGCTTCACCCACGTGCACAACGTGGCCGCCGCGCACGGCCAACCCGGCTGGCTGGCCTGGGCCGACGCGACCGTCCTGGAGCTGATGTCCATCGCCTCCGGCCTAGAACTCCGCCGCCGCAAACGCGCCCACACATCCACCGTGTTCCCAGCAACCGTGCTGGCCTGCGCCGTCACCCTGTCCCTGGCGGCACAGGTCGTCGAGGCCGAACCCTCGGTCATCGGCTGGGTCGCCGCCGCCGTACCGGCGCTCGGGTTCCTCGTCATGGTCAAGATCGCCCTCGGACGCACCACCACCGCCACGCCCACCAACCCAGGGACCATCGGGGACCACCGACCGGACGAAGCCGGACGGACCGTTCCGGACAGCGGACCGGGCGAGACGGTGTGGTCCGCTGTCACGGCGGGGGAGCGGTCCAGGACCCGGACCGTCCGCTTACCGGAGGCTCCTCGCCGACATGGCGGACGGGACCGGCTTCGGCGAGCGGACCGGGGACGGTCCGCGCAGCCGTCCGGCGACGTGGCCGAGCTCCTGTCAGCGGCGCGAACTGTTCGGGACCGGCTGGCGGCGGACGGGCAGGCCCTGACCCGGGCGGCGCTCGCCGAAGCCCTCCGCGCCGCCGGTCACACCGTGTCCAACACCCGAGTATCCGAACTGCTCAAGACCGTCAAGGTCGAGGCGTCGGCATCACGCGAGCTGATCGTGGAACCGGCCGTGCCGATCAAGCCGACGCCACCGCCTCTGGCGCCACAGCGGCGCAGCGGTGACCGGGCAGCCATCCCTGCGCCGGTCGACCCCGACGGGATCACCCCGCTCGTGCCGCACAGTCATCCATCTCATAACCAGGAGAACCCTGATCATGAACAGCCCAACGAATCACGATGACCAGAGCACCCGCACCGCGACCGACAGCGCCACCACCGTGCCCGGTGTCGGGGAGGTGTGGACGGTCGAGGGCATCCGTGCCCTCGGCGTGACCACCACCCTCGCCACCACCGCGTCGGTGCTCGGGATCAGCCGATCCCAGGCGTACCGGCTTGCCGCCACCGACCAGTTCCCTCTACCGCTGATCCGGGCCGGCAGCCGCATCATCGTCCCCGTCGCCGCCCTCCTCCAGCTCCTCGAACTTGACCCCGCCGCTACCGGCGGCGGGCGACTTGAAGCCGCCGCGAAGGTGAGCGTGGATGCGATGACCCCGCCACCAGCGGATTCCACCCGACACCGCTGGCGACACCACAGAAAGCATCCAGGAGACCATGAGTGAAGGGATCCACCTTCAAACGCTGCGGCTGCCGCGACAGCGTCACGGGCCGGCGACTGGGACGCTCCTGTCCCCAGCTTCGCCGGCCCGGCGGCGGCTGGTCCCGCACCCACGGCCACTGGCAGTGGCAGATCGAAATCCCCGCCCGCGCCGACGGCACCCGCCGCACCCTCCGCCACGGCCCCTACGCCACCCAGGCCGACGCCGACGCCGTCCTGGACCGCATCCGGGCCGCGCTCGCTGTCCCCGATCCCACCGACGCGCACGTCACCGTCAAGACCGGTGACCTGATCGAGGCCGCCGTCAAGACCGGCGCGCCCGTGCCCAGCCCGGACCAGGTCCGGCGGGCGCTGCACCTGGACATCACCCCGACCGAACTACCCACGATGCAGGCGTATCTGACCGACTGGCTGGCTGGGCGCAAGAACATCAAGACAGGCACCCTGCGCTCCTACGAAGGGCACATCCGGCTGTACCTGATCCCGCACCTCGGGCACCTACGCATCGACCGGCTCCGCCCCGGCCACATCGACGCCATGTACGGCGCCATCGCCGAACGCAACACCACCATCGCCACCCTGCGCGCCAGCCGCGACCCCGCCAAACGCGACCAGGTCAAGAACCAACGGATCGTCGGCAACCGGACCCTGCACGTCATCCACGCCACCCTGCGCAAGGCCCTCAACGACGCGATGCGCCGCCACCGCTACATCGACACCAACCCCGCCCTCATGATCGAACTACCCACCGCCCGACCACCCAAGCCCACCATCTGGACCGACCAACGCATCCGCACCTGGCGCGACACCGGCCAAACCCCCAGCCCCGTCATGATCTGGACCCCCGAACACACCGGCCGATTCCTCGACCACACCCACGACGCAGGCGACCGGCTCTACGCCCTCTACCACCTGATCACCTTCACCGGCCTACGCCGAGGCGAAGCCTGCGGCCTGCACTGGGACGACCTCGACCTCGACGCCCACACCCTCACCGTCCGCTGGCAACTCGTCCAACACGGCTGGGCCACCGCCATCGACACCCCCAAAACCACCGTCAGCGAGGCCGCGGTCGCTCTCGACACCGAGACCGTCGCGGTGCTGCGCGCCCACCGTGCCCGGCAACAGCGCGAGCGTCTCGCCGCCGGTACTGCCTGGACCACCACCGGGCTCGTGTTCACTACGCCCACTGGCGGGCGGCTCCACCCTGCGGACGTCACGGGCCACTTCCACCACCTGGCCACGCAAGCCGGGCTGCCACACATTCGGCTCCACGACCTCCGCCACGGCGCCGCGACCATGGGCCTCGCCGCCGGCGTCCAGATGAAAGTCATCTCCAACCGGCTGCGCCACTCCAGCCCACACTTCACCGCCAAGTTCTACGGCGACGTCCTCCCCGAACTCTCACACGCCGCCGCCGAAGCAACCGCCGCCGTCGTACCAAGACGCAGTGGCACCGCAAGACCGGCATAAGACGCAGGCTCACCGTCTATCAGATGGCCAGGGCCAGATTGCCACCGAGCCGTCATCGGCAAGTCCGAAGCGTCTCAGGTAGTCGGCGTCGTCGGTGTCGCCTGCCTGCATGCGGAGCTCGGCCAGTTTCCGCAGCGCTGTGGTGTCGCCACGGTCGGCGGGCCTGCTGGTGCAGCGCCTCGGCACCGGCAGTATTACCAGCCTGCTCCCGCCGGTCCGCCAGGTAGGTCTCCGGTTTCCGGTTCTGCTTGGTCGCTGAACCATCTACCGGAGACCTCGCTGCGTCTCGACCTCCGCCACGCAGAGATCATCAAACAAGCAGCTCAAGCCCGGGCAACGACTTCGACACAGGGCCCAGTCGACTTCTGGGTCGCCCACGGGTTCTGGTCGTCCAGCCCACCCATCTCGACTCGCGGACCCTCGACGTCACGCCCGACGATCCCCGCTACCCGCGGATCTGGCGCGTCCGGGTCGAGGACCTGACCCGGGTCCTCGACCAGCTCGACCTCGTTCGAGACCGCCCTGCCCGGACTCGCCGGGCGCCTCGACCGCAGCCGCATCGCCGCCGCCGGACACTCCTGGGGCGCCCAGTCGGCAAGCATGCTGCTCGGCGCGCGGGTCCGCAACGCCGACGGATCCCCGGGTGAGGACCTGTCCGACCCCCAGATCGCCGCCGGAGTGCTGCTCGTCGTGCCGGGCACCGGCGGGGCGGACCTGACGCCGTTTGCCGCCGAGCGCTTCTCGTTCATGAGCCCGAGCTTCGCGGAGATGACCACCCCGGACCTCCTTGTTGCGCGACACTGAAGATCACAACCGATGAGGCGTTCACGGTGCCGACGAAGATCTAGGCCTACGAGACTGCCGGATCGGTGAGGTGTCGCCCGTCGTCGGCAAGGCGCCGCGAATACCCGGTCCTATGCGTTCTACAACGAGTCTCGCCTACTCGGCGTAGGTGTTCGTGAGAACCGGCGCCCTTGTGGATCACGGAGAAGTCCGGTGTGGGCCATCAGCAGCAGGTCGAGCCACTTTCCGTAGAAGCTGATCAAACCGCTGGCGTCCCGGCAGTAAACGGATCTGCCGAGTTATGGCGAGATTCTCCGGGTCAGTCGGCGGCGACTGCGGTCTTGGTGCTGCCGCCGTGTTCGGTGATCCGCGGCCGGATGTGTGCCTTGACGGCGCTGCGGCTGAAGGCTGGGTCGGTCGCCTTGCCTGACCAGATGTAGGCCTCTCCTCGTCCCAGCGCTGCCATCTTGGCCGGCGTTAGATCGGCGAGAGCAGCGTTGGCCTTCTGCAGATGCTTTAACCAGGCTGGAGAGGTGAACCGGTGCAAGATGAGTTGGTTGGAGAGCTCGATGAGGGCTATCGGCACTGATGCTGGTTCCTGGCTCGCCACCAGGATGCTCATCCCCTTGTGTCGCATCTCTCGCACGCTCTCGATCAGCCCGGCGGCGAGATCCGGGCTGTCGATGAACTTGTGTGCCTCGTCGAAGACGACGAGTTTGTTGAACCGACGCCCGGCGCTGGTGGCTTCCGAGAACAGCTCCATGAGTACGACGAACAGGCCGAGAGCCTCGTCCTTCTCAATCAGTTCGTCTCGAAGATCCACAATGATTACCCGACCGGGGCGGACCAGGTCCTGGATGCGGGCCGTGTCGTCGATGTAGTCGGCGGCGAGGTCCAGACGCTGGTGGGCCAGCTGTTTGATGGGATCCGACATCGACGATTGGTCGACCCCGGCGCGCAGAGCGTCGATGGACAGGTTGTTGCGGTGCGCCTTCATGATCCGGCCGAGTTGGCGGATGTAGGTGGACTGGTTGCCGACAGCTCCCATCAGAAAACGCCAGTGTGCGGCCCGTAGCTCCGTCGAGCTGAATTTGAGTGCCCGCAGCTCGATGCCGGGATATTCGTTCCGGCGTTGCTCCAGTTGGTCTTCGGGGACCAGCATCAGCACATCGTCGAGCCCGGTCGGCGCTACGCCGTAGCGGTCCCGCAGACCTTGGACCTGCGTCGCGTCGGAGTTGGGGGCGACCAGGCTGGTGAACTCAGGTACGTAGCTCAGGATCGGACTGTAGTGGAAGATGATGGTGGCCAGCGGCTGCGGCAGCCGGTTGACCGGTGGCGTGGCGAGGGAAGCAGCTTCGACGATGGTGCCCAGCGTGTAGCTCTTCCCAGCGCCCTGCACGCCGAACAGGCTGATGGTGTGGGTCTCGTTCAGGTCGAGAGCAATATGCCGCCCGCCGTACTCGCCGATGATGCCGTACTGGAGGGACGGACCGGCTGCGCCGATGTAGATGTCAGGCTGAACCGATGGAGCCGGTGGGTCGGGCACCGGCTGTTCTGACCGGTCTGTCGACTCCAGCAGTTCCGCTGGTCCGGTGGATTCCACCGGCTCCGGCCCAATTGGCGTTGCATCGGTGATCGCATCGTCTCGGTCGTTTGGGGTCTCGGGGTCGCGGTCGCTCGGTGGGCGACCCTGCGGCACGACATGGTCGCGGGCAGGTGCCCGGAACGCGGCCTGTGGCAGATGTGCGACGGTGGACTGACGTGTTCCGAAGGTCCCCTCGGAGTGGGTGTCGGTCGGCGAAGCCGCCGCCAGAACCGGATCGGTGGCGATGCCGCCGAGTAGTTCGCTGATGACGTCGCGGCCGACGCGGTGAAACTCGACCTCGCCCTCGTCGTCTTGGTCAGTTCCGCTGCCCCGGAGGTCGAAGATGAGTCCGGTCTGGGTGAAGCTCAGCTGATATCCCCAGTCGAGGTGATCCAACATCCAGTGAGCTTCTTCCGCGATCTCACTGGCACCATCGATGATGCCGTGGCGGACCGCCCGGCCGAGATAGAAGCGCAACAACGCGGCGAGCTCCGCGTTGCGGCTCGCCCGGTCAGGACGATCGGGCTGGTAGTACGCGGGGTCGAAGCCCTCGGCGAGCACGTCTCTGCTGCGGCTGAGCTGCTCGGTGATCTCGTTTCGGACCTTCTGCAGGTCCGCGATGCTGGTCAGCGTGCTGTGACACTTCACTTCGACGAGCCGGCAGGTGATGGCGCGTCGCTGCGCGTCGAGACTGAAGAGGGCAAGGTCGGTGCGTCGAAGTCCGACGCTTTCGGCGACCTCGTCGGCTCTGCGGCGAGCGTCGCGGTATAGCTCCAGGTGGGAGTCGAGGGGGACGAGGATCTGGTCGCCCAGGACTGCCTGGTGCTCCAGGTAGAGCCGGGCGAGCGCCAAGCCCAGGACTTCGGTCCGCTGGTTCGGTGCGGTGGACGCGATCTTGAAGGCCAGCCTGCCGGACAGTAGCCGAAGCTGGTCGAAGAAGGTCCCAGCGTGTCTGCGGTCGACCTGGAATCCGTGCTGATCCAGCATTGGACGCAGCAAGGAGCGCAGCTCGTCGACAGACCTGGAGCTGACCACCAGTTGGTGGCCGAGGCCGTCTGGTCCGGTGCTGGCGAAGTCGATGATGTAGTCGGGGCGGCGGGAACTTCCTGGGCTGTCGAAGTACTCGACGCCCAAGGTCCGG
This sequence comes from Micromonospora sp. NPDC005707, assembly GCF_040631005.1. Lineage (NCBI taxonomy): Bacteria > Bacillati > Actinomycetota > Actinomycetes > Micromonosporales > Micromonosporaceae > Micromonospora > Micromonospora sp. NPDC005707. The sequence continues at coordinate 317,130 of NZ_JBEXYR010000001.1, read as the reverse complement.
TCCACGGTGATGACCCAGTCGCTGCAGCGGTGTGCCTGATGTAGCAGGCTGGCGTCGGCGGCGGTCAGGTTCAGCGTTATCCGTGGCACCAGCCCGGTTCCTGCTTCACCGGTGGCCACCGTCGCTGTGGCGACCGAGATCGCCTGGGGAAGTGCGGTGAGCAGGTCGGAGTATTCCTCGGACCCTGGAATGTCCCGGCCAGGGCCGTGCCGGGGCTGCTTGTGCCAGGCCACGATGCCGTCGGTGGTGTCGACGTAGTCGACGGTCAACTCCTGGACCAGCCCGTGCACCGGTGCTGTCGAGTCGGGGCGGGCCGGACCGACACCGAGATCTTCGCCGCTGAAGGCATCGAAAAGCAGCGTGAGGTGTGCCGTGTGCCGGCTTGTCGCCGAGCGGAAGTCGTCGAGCGGCAGCACCGCGACGGCGAGTTTGGGCGCCAACCCGGCGCTTGTCGGTGTGCAGAACGTCTCCGCCTCGGCGGTGGTGCTCCACTCACCGCTGAGTAGTTGAGCGAGCGCCACACCGGTGCCGGTCTGCTGCGGGTCTGCCGCGAACAGTCGCAGGTCGTACGAGAGATGCCGAAGGTTCTTGCGGCGTTCCAGCTCGATGAGGGTGTCCGCCAGCTGCTCCGCGCGCCCCGGGTTGACCACGCACAGGACCAGGGTGGCGACGTAGGGGTGCATCCGGACGTAGCGCTCGATCCGGTCAGCGAGTTGTCCGGCGGTGACCGTCAGGGCCGCGCTCGGACTGTCTGGCACGCCGAGCGCCGATGCCACGTCGGCCAACAGGCTCTGCGGGTCGCCCGTTTCCGCCGGTAGGTAGACCCCCCAGTGGGTGGCGAAATCGACGGTAGCGGCGCTGAGCCGGCGGTCGGTGCCGACGGCGGTCAGCGGGAAACCGGTCGGTGCCAGGGCGAACAACCGCTCGGCCGCCGCCCTTACCCGGTCCTTGTCACCGGCCGCTACCGCGTGAACGAGCGGGGCGACGGACGAGGCTTCCGCGAGCCAGTGTCGCCCAAGCCGGGCCCAGGTGACCATCCACAGCAGACGCAGTGGGTGGGTGGGGGCGACCAGGGTGAGCTGGTGCAGGTTGCCCCGGGTGTCCTGGTGCTCCACCACGACGGTGTCGATCTGCAACAACGTCGTCAGTTGCCGCGTCAGCTCGGTGTCAGCGATCCGCCCGGTGCTGTGCAGCGATCCGTTGAGCAGCTCGGTGTATGCCTCCGCATAGGCGAGTACGGCGGTGTCGATCCGGCTCAGATCACGGCCGGCGACGACCATGCCGTCGTCGCCACTGATCGCGGTCAGGACGGCGGCCCGGGTGGCGAGGAACGTGTCGAGCCGTTCCGAGGCAGCCAACGGTGGGTGCTGATGCTCGACCTCGACAAGGCGGGGCGATTGCCCGGCCGCTGTGCTCAACTGGCGGACGGCGAGCCGGGTGGGCTCGGCCAGGATCTGCCGTTCCAGCTCGGCGAGGATCGGAGCGAGCGGCACCTGCGCGGTGCCATGCCCGCCGAAATCGGCCTCGACGATGGTGCGGGCCGGATCCTTCCATGACGTCTGCTGGCAGCTGGCCTCCTGCCAGTCCCGCCCGTCCGCCGACGCCTCGAACGCCAGCCGGAGCAGCTCCTGGGTCACTCCGGCGGTCCGGCGGTTGTTGGGTTGGCTCGGTGGCTCGTCGAGGTCGTTCTCCGCGACCACGTAGAACCGGTGACTCTCGTTGTCAGGGTGGCTGGCCGGAAGCTCGGATTCCGGCTGGTCGCGGCGGCTCGCGTGCTGGGACGTCTCGACCGGCAGCGGCACGCCCGTGCTGTCCATCGGCGTGACCCGGATGTAGTGCCAGCCGTGGTCGAGCCGGGCGGGGCGCAGCCGCTTCAGCATCGCCTTGTACGTCTGCCGTCGGTTGGTGCCGACCTTGACGGTGGTGTGTATTCCAGTCGGGCCGGACTCCTCGGACATCAGTTGGACGGAGAAACTGGTCAGGCCACGGACCTGTCGGGCGTCCGGGGTCACCTCGAAGACCACCGGCAGCTGGTTGTGGCCGGATGTGCCGCCTGGCAGGTAAGCCTGGCCGGTGATGCTGCCCAGGACCGGGTGGTCGCGGTGCTCAGGTCGCCCGCCGGCGCGCGGCAGGGGCAGCTCGTCGATGGTGATGCGTACGGCCGATGCGATCCGGTCCTCCGGCAGCGGCCAGCGGTGAAACGACAGCCCCCAGTTGGCGCGGTCGACGACGATCCGGCGGGTCCAGTCCAGGGAGGTGTCCCGGCCGGCGTCGGTCAGAAATTCGGCCACCTTGGTGCGGAACGCGGCATCGGTGAGCCGCAGGTCCACGACGCGTTGCCGGACCGACCGGTCGGCACGGTTGAGCGCCTGGATGGTCCGGGCGTTGCGGGTGGCCCGGGTGCGCACCTGGGCGGGGTCGGCGAACAGCTCGAAGTCGGGGATGAGCCCGAGCTCGAACAGCGCGCCGCCCGCGGCCTGCGGGTCCCGATCGTTGTGTTCGACGGTGAGCAGGAACCGGGCCTGCTGCAGCGTGCCGGCGACGACCCCGTACGGCTCGGTTGCCTGCTCGTCGAGCACGCCGAACAGTTCGCCGATCGCCGTGCGCAGCTCGTCGGGCAGGGCGGCTTGTAGTCGGGTGACGAGTTCCTGGTAGACGTCACCGGGTTCACTTTGCTCGAAGGTGGCGACCCCGAAGGAGTCTTCGGCGCTGGCGTGCGTGCCGGGTGGGATGAACACGAGCAGCGGTGGGCGCTGGCGGCCGTCGGCGTCGGGGTTGCGCAGCTCGACGAGCTTGGTGCCGCTGATCGCCACATCGTCGGACACCTGGGGCGGTTGTCCGAGGACGTGGATCTGGGCGGCGGCGCCGGTCGCGGCGCGTAGCCGGCGGCACAGCTGGGCGGCCAGCGGCGCGCCGAGGTCGGTCACCCGGACACAGTGCCCCGGTGCGCGGGCGGCGAGCAGCGCGGCGAACCGGGGCACCAGGACCCGTTCGAGGGCTTCGTCGAGGTCGGTGTCGGTGACTTCGCGCAGTCCGGTGCTCATCGTGGCGCTCCGTCGGGCCCGAGGCGATAACGCGGGGTGATGGTCTGGGTGAGGTAGGCATCGGAGAGGTCGGTGTAGAAACCGATCTCCCGCAACCGGGCGACGAGCGCGGCCCGGTTCTCCCGAAGCGCCCGGTGGTCGATGATGCTGGGCTGGCCAAAGCCGTCCCCTGGCGGAAGCTCGTCGATGTAGAGCCCATACCGGTCGCGTAGCACCGCGAGGAATTCGTCGACTCGGATCGCGGCGGTCCGCAGCGTCCCGGCGCCGTCGGGCCGCAGCAGGGCCAACTGGAGGAGCACTTCGAGTAGTCGGCTGTCGAGCACGAAGCGGCGCTGTCCGCGACGCGGCTGGGTGAGCATCGCGCCAGGACGGTGTTTGAGCAGCAGGCTGTCGAGGCAGTCGGTCAGGTAGCCACGGTGGAACTTGATTCGGTACGCGGTGATGATCTCGATGTAGGTGGCGAACGGGTCGAGCTTCAGCTGCAGCAGGTCGGCGATCTGCGGGTCGAGGCCGTTGTCCTCGCCGGATGCCGCCTCCACGACGCGGGCCAGCCGGGCTTCGGCGAACCGGCCCCGGTCGGCCTTGTGCGCCGGGCCCAGCAACGACAACAGCTGCTCGACGAGGAACATGTCACCGGCCGGCTTGCGAAGCTTGCCGATCTTCACCAGGTGCCAGCCGAAGTCGTCGAGCTTCTTCACGGTGAAGGTCGCCTGCACGAACGCCGGGATTCGGTCGTACCAGACCTGGGCGCTCGTTTCGGCCAGCCGGGCGGCGGGTGTGCCGGGCACTCCCGCGACGTCGAGGAAGAATCCGCCACCGAATCCGACGCGGTCGCCGGCTGTCCAGATCGGCAACGTCTTCATGATCCGGAAGTGGTACCGCGCCAGGTGGAAGGCGAACAGGATCTTCAGGTGGTCGACCAGCACCGACCGGGGGACGACCCCTCGGTGATAGAGCAGGCGGGTGACGTCCTGGGTGAGGAGCTCGGCGGCGGCGGTGTCCAGCGGTGGGTAGATCTTGCGAACCCGGCTCCGATCCTCCCGGTCGGTGACGGCCCTCTTGGCGGCCTCGCAGAGGTTGATCAGGGTCTGGGTCTCGACGTCGATCTCGGTGGCGTCGCCGACGCCACCGACGCGCTGGTCGACGCCGGCGAAGAAGAAGTTTTTCAGCAGTCTCAGTACGGTTTCACGAGACTTGGAGCCGTGGTGGAGCATCCAGTAAAGCTGTTCGTCGGCACCGTAGGGCCGGGATCGGCGCCCCACCCGGAAGCGGTAGGTGAAGCCATGCAGTGGCCGCAGCCCGGCGACGGCCTGGCCAGGTTTGCCCCGGTTGACCAGGTCGAGTAGGTGGGTTTCCAGCCAGCGGGCGGTGACGTCCGGGTCGAAGCCAACGAACCAGTCAGGAGACTCCGCGATCTGTTCGACGAAGGCGTCGACGCTCAGATCCGCCCCCGAGCCGACTATGACGCTCGGCGAGCCCTTCCACCGCAGCCGGGGCAGCAGGGCGGTGAGCACCCGGTCCATGTCGAGCTGTTTGTAGTCGAGGTAGCTGACCGCCGGGTGGCGGAACTCCTTGTCGTCCTTGTGTAACCCCACTACGACTCCTCCCGCGGGGCCACCGGCTCCATCCGGACCTGCCCAGCTGGCTCCCGCAGCACCCGCCACAGCTCCCGCCCGGTTACGGTGAGGAGCAGTTCCTGGTACGGGGCGGCGGACAGCTCGTGCTTGAAGATGGTCAGGCCGAGATGCAGCCCTTGGCGTTCGGCGATGCCGGGCAGGTAGCCGTCCCGCAGCCGGGTGAGCAGCTCGAACAGGTCGAGCCGGATCCGCAGCGCGGCGTGCTGGTCGGCTGCGCCCCGGTAGCCCAGCACCAGCTCCTGGGCACCACCCTCCAGGTAGGGCGACTGCGGCGCACCGTCCGCGCGCAACGACAGCTGCCCGGCGGGGAACAGCCGGTAGCTGCGGATCCTGCCGTCGGGCACCGCTCGGACCTGCAACGCCAACGCGTCGGCGATCCGGGCCGCGTCGCCGAGTCCTTCGCCGCGGTTCAGTGCGCCGATGAGCTCCGGCAGCCGCGACGGCAGCTCGTCCGGGCGGGCCAGCAGGTTCAGGAAGTCCGATGCCGAGCGGTACGGCAGCATGCGTCGCGACCGTTCGTCGTCGACGCACTCGAAGTAGAACCGGCGACGGGCGGCGGCGAGGTAGCGGCGGTGCGCCTGGCCGGTGGCCGAGCTCAGCGCCGTGCCGCGTGGCAGCTCGTCTACCAGGCGTTGCAGCATCTGCAGGTCGTATTCGCCGCGCCGGTCCACCGTCATCAGGGCACGGCCGGCGTCCGGTCCGACGTAGTCGAGCCGGCGGTCCAGGCCCGGGTCGGCGACCGCAGCGACATCCACCTGGGTCAGCAGGTTCAGTAGCCGGTCGGCACCGCCGGCCGGCCCGGCCCAGCTGTTGAAGTAGAAGCCGTCGAGCACTTCGGTGAGCTGGTCGCTGGCGTACAGCTCGTGGATGTCCGCGCAGTCGCGACCGGAGGTGAGCATGAAGGCCAGCGCCGACTGCACGTCTCGGACGGTGATGTGCGCGATGCCCCGCAGCTCGGTCAGGCGGTAGAGCATCCGCAGCCGTGCGGTGATCTTCGGCCCGATAGCCGGGTGCGCGAAGGTACGGGCGTTGTGCCGGGCGTAGCACTTGTCGACGAGCACGCACCCGTCGCAGCCCTCCCACCGTCGGGGGTGGGTCATCCGGCCCAGCATCCGGTCGAAGACCGCACCATTGAGCTCGTCGGAGTCGTCCAGCAGGCTGCGGCGGTTGAGGTTGATGACCACGACGCCGGACCCACTGCCGCGGGGACCAGCGGCACCCGGACCAGTGACGGCGGCCGGCGCGCCCGACCGGTCGTGCAGACCGGCCAGCACCTGGTCGGCCAGGGCCGGGAACTCCGACCGGTGGGTGTCGAGGAAGTCGACCAGCCGACCTTCGTTGATCGCGATCAGCCGGGTCTCTCCGGCGACCCCGGCCAGGTCGGCACCGGCGAACGGCGCGAAGAAGTCCAGCAGGACATCGTCGTTGTGCTTGTCCGACTCGTCCTGGCTGCCGTCATGGTTGGTCCGCAGGACCAGGCCGGTCGGGGTCTCGAAGTCCGCTCCGTTGCTGCGCCGCACGGGTGTGCGCGGCCCGTCCTTGGTGGCGACCGTCAACAGCCGTTCCAGGAACGCGGTCTTGCCGTCGCCAGCGTTGCCGGTGATGACCACCAGCCGGTAGGTGCCGGCCAACACGTCGGGGGTGAGCCTGTCGTCCAGCGCCGTGGTCACGTACAGGTCGAACGCCGGGTTGCCGCCGGCGCGGGTGCCGGCGTTGCTCCGGACGCTCTGGCTGTAGAGCGTTTGTAGGTGCCCGACGAACGGGTTGCTGCCGGCCGACGACGGCGTGGGCGGCGGGAGCACCGGGTCGGCGGGCTCCGATCGCACCGGCTCGAACACCTGGTCGCCGAGGTCGCGCAACGCGTCGCGTAGCTGCTGGGCGCTGGTGTACCGCTCGCTGCGCAGCGGGGCGATGGCGGTCGACAGGGTGTGGACAAGCCGCTCGGAGAGGTTGCCGAGCCCAGGCACCTGGCGCGGGTCGTCGGGCCGTCGACCCATGGTGGCGGCGCGATCCGAAAAAGGCCACTGGCCGGTCAGCACCTCGTAGAGGGTCAGCCCGAGCGCGTAGACGTCCCGGTCGATGAGGTCGGCGCGGGTGACCGGCCCGCCGGTGGCGAAGTCCGGCGGGGCGTAGCGGGCGGTGCCACCGGTGCGCGACAGACTGGAGTCGTCGGAGACCGCCACGTTGAAGTCGATGATCTTGCAGCCGTTGTCGGTCCGCAGCAGGTTCGCGGGCTTGATGTCGCAGTGGTAGATGCCGTTCTCGTGCAGGTAGACAAGCCCGTCGGCGACATCGACGCCGAGCCGCACGGTGTCCGCAGGCCCCAGCGCCCGCTGACTGACCAGGTCGGCGACCTGCTGACCGTCGACGTATTCGAAGACCAGGTACGGGATGTCGCCGCCGTCGAGGAAGTCGGCGCTCTCCACCTTGACCACGCTGGGATGAGCCGGTAGCCGCAACAGCAGTTGATACTCGACCCGCAGGCGCTCGACCACCGAATCCCGGTCACGGTGCACGATCTTCACCGCCCGGTCGAGGCCGGCAAGACGGTCGTACGCCTGGTAGGCGGTGCCGTAGGAGCCCGGCTTGCCGAGCCGGCGGCGGATGGTGAACTTGTGAGTCAGCTGATAGCCCGGCGGCAGGTCCCGGAAGTCGGGCTGCGGCGGCGTCGGCGCGGAGGTCGCCTCGGCCCGCCTGGTGTTGCCCGGTCGGATCAGCCACGCCAGGTCCCGCAGGGCCTCGGTGGCGGCCGGCCGCGCCGATGGCGCCAACGCGCACATCCGGCGCAGCAGCTCGGCCAGCGCTGGGCTGAGCCCGGCAGCGGTCATCACCTGCGGCGGCAGCACACTGCCCCGGCGGGTCTGGTCGTCGGTGGTGGCGAACGGCAGCTCGCCGGTGAGTAACCGGTACGCGATCACTCCGGCGGCGTACACATCGGACGCCGGGCTCATCGCCTGGGCCCGCCGCTGGCATTCGGGGGCGACGTAGGCCGGGTCGAGTACGTCGGCCAACCGGTCGATCACCGAGTGGTCCCGTGGCCCCTGCGGCCGAGCGTAGTCGAACCCGGTGAGCACGCCCCGGTTTTCCCGGGTGACCAGCACCGACGCCGGGGTCAACGCTCGGTGCAGCACCCGGTGGGTGTGCGCGTGGGCGAGCCCACGCAACATGTCCGCGACGACCCGCAGCCGCACGTCGGCGCTGAGCGCCTGCCGTGGGTCGGTCAGGTGTACGGTCAGTGGCTGGCCGTTGACGTCGTCGAGGACAAGGACGAACTGTCCTTCGTCGTCGGTGGGGAAGAAGTCGCGCCGGCCCACGATGTGCGGACTCGGCGGCATCTTCGTCAGAATCTCGTACGCGTTGCCGATCGCGTGGCGCTGCGCCGCCCGCTGATCGGCGGGCAGGAACGGGTCGGCCCGGTAGACCCGCAGCAGCACGGTTTCCGACGCGGCGGCGAAGGCGGCGTTGCGGGCCCGGTATTCGGTGACCTCTTCGTCGCCGCCGAGCCGTTCGCAGACCTGCCAGTTGCCGAAGTGTCGCGGCCCGGTGCGGCGGCGGACCCCGCTACCCAGGGCGTTGAGGACGGTCGCCTGATGCGATCGGATGTCGCGGATCATGCCGGCCCGGATCCGGGTCGGGTCATCGAGGGCCGGGATCAGGCCGTGCAGGTCGACGACGTCGATGGCGTCGGCGTCGAGGCGGTCGCTCGGGTCGACCAGCCGGGCGTCGCGACCGACCAGGACCACCAGGTGGCCCACGTAGACCTGGGAAAGCTCAGGTCGGGCCCGCTCCAGGACGCCTTTGAGCGCCCTGGCGTGCCCCCGGAGTTTGCGCACCGGCGAGGCGAACGAGTCGCGACCCTGCGGATACCACCGGACGCCGGCGACGTCGATCCGCCCAGCGGTGCCCTTCACGTCGATCAGGTGCACGGCGCGGGTGGTCACCACCACGAGATCCACTTCGTACGCGTTGCCGTGCACCGGGATCTCGATGTTGTGCAGCACGAACCAGTCGCCGGGAGCGTTGTCCCGCAGGTGCGCGATGATCCGGCGTTCCCCGTCGTTGGCCGGGGTGGACCCACCAACGATCTCAGCCACGATCAGCGAGCCGCCTCTCGCACCGCCTTTTCGAGCAGAGCAAACGCCTCGTCCTCCTTGCGGTCCGCATCGTCGCGGTCACGATACGCCTGCCGGACAACCCCGGCGATCCGCTCCCGGTCCGCCGCCGCCGCCATCGGCACCGGCAGCCGGGCCCGCAGCGACTCGTGGATGTCCTGTTGCTTGCCGCCGGTGCTCATCGAGCGGAGCATCCGGAAGGCCACCTCCGACCGGAGGAACGCGAAGAGGTACGCCCCCGACACCTGCGGATCCCCCGAAACCACCCGAAGAAAGTCTTCGGAGAAGACGTACTTGTCCAGCCAGTCGCCGGTCACCAGGAGCGGGCGACAGTAGACCTCGGTTTCCCCCAGGGTGCCGCGGGCAGCGATCAAGACGGTCTCATCCTGGCATCGCATGGCGTCGAACGTGGCGGCATCGAGACTGATCCACCGGCCTTCGGGGCGCAGCCAGAATCCCTGGCGTTGGCCGAGTAGCCGGTGACCCATCCCCGGTTTGCTCTCGACCCGCTTGAACCGATGACCGCGCGACAGTTGGCCGCCGGTGCAGATGTCGCCGAGGGGGCGGTGCGGGACTGAGCGGAGGGCGTCGATGATGCGGCGGGCGCGGGGGGAGTAGTTGAGGGCCCGCAGCGACAGGGCGGTGGGCCGCTCGATGGTGAAGCCGAGGTCACGCTCCCGGTCGTGCCAGCGCAGGTCGAGCAGCTCGGGGATGCCGGCGCTGACGAAGAGATCGCGGGTCGCCTCCCGTACTCCGTCTTCGTAGTGCTGCCGCAGCTGCATCGCCTCGGTGATCAGGGCGTCGATCCGCTGCTCGACGCCGCCGCCGAAGCGGGGCACCGGCAGGTCGGCGATGTGGCTCGGCTCGATGTGCTTGACGCTGGTGCCGTAGATGCCGCCCTTGATCACCGGGATGCCGAATGGGCTGGCCAGGAAGGTGTAGAGGTAGCCGGCCGGGATCCGGGCGAGGTCCGGCACCACCCGCATGACATCTTGGCTGCACGCCGCACCGGCCATGCTGAGCCGGGCGTAGGTGACCCGGCCGGCGGTCATTCCGGAGCAGGTGACCAGGGTCCAGCCCGGCTCCAGCGGAAGGTTCGGGATCGTCTCGAACGACCTCTTGGTGATCATCGGCAGGTTGGCCAGGTCGGCCTCGAAGATGTCCGCGCTGCCGAGGAACGGCACCCCGTGCGCCGGGTCGGTGGTCCACTCGCGGCGGAACCGGCCGGCGTGGAAGACGCGCGCGGTGACCGCGCGCAGCGGCTCGCTGTGCGGCATCCGGTGCAGGTATTTGCGGGCGGCGTAGGCGTCGGAGACGTATGGCCCCGGGTCGAGGCGGAATCCCTGATCGGCCAGCCAGCTCGCCTGGACGGGATTGTCTGGGCTGGCCAGCTTCACAGATCCTCCTCGGGGAACCAGTCACGTAGCGTGTCGCGCAGTTTCAGGAACGCCGGATCGGTGCAGCCCTTGACGGAGATCCCGGCCGCCAGCCGCTTGAACAGCGCCGGGGAGCGGTCCACCTTGTGCCCGTCGCGGCGCAGGTCGCGGTAGCGATCGCGCAGATGTTCGAGGGCCTCCTTCGGCCGCGCCGGTTTGGCCCGGTCGTGCGGCCAGTGGCCGCTGTCGGCCAGGATCTGCCGGAAGTTGGCGGGGCAGTTGAGCGCCTGGGCGACCCGGGGGTTGTCCTGCCAGACCCACGCCTCCAGCTCCGGTTCGATCACGATCACCGCAAACTCGGCCCAGGTGTCGCGCATCCGCCGGCTGAGGTCGTCGTGGATCTTCCCCGGCCCGGGGGTGCCGTCCCAGTCGTTGTCCAGCACGATCACCGCGCGGTGGTAGTCGCGCCGGTACGTGCGCAGCAGCTCCGGCCCCTGCCGGTAGACCCCGGGATCCTTGGTGGGGGAGACGACCACGTCGTGACGCGGATCGAAGGCGAACCGTTGGCAGCCAACGCTGCGGTGGAACTCACGTCGCCCGAGGAATCCGTGCAGCATCTGCTGCATCGAGCCGTCGGCGACCAGGAAGATCACGTCACGCATGGGTGGGGGCATCCGGGGGGTGGGAGGGTCACGAGAGCACTCCTGATGCGAAGAGGGTGCCGATGTCGACGCTGCCGTGCCAGTCCTGCATCCGAGGGTGCGCGGTGCCGGGGATGACCTCGACCGCGCCGTCGCCGTCGAGCCGGGCGAGCACGATGTTGGCGAGGTCGGTGTTGGCCAGCACGATCGGCGACTGGGTGGAGATCCACACCTGATCGTCGGTGAGGGCGGCCAGTGACTGCACCACGGTCTCGATGGCCCGTGGGTGGATGCCGTTCTCCGGCTCCTCGGTGACCAGCAGGCGGGGCCGCGCGGAGCTGGGCAGGTAGGGCAGCAGCGACAGCGACAGAATCCGCAGGGTCCCCTCGGACAGCCCGGACGAGGTGACCCGGTAGCCGCCGGCGTACTCCACCGACAGGTAGGCGTAGTGGTCGTCGGCACGCTCGATCGCGGTGACCCCGGTGATCTGCGGCAGCGCCGTCTGCAGGTGATCGATCCAGTAGCCGAACCCTTGCGGATCTTCCTGTTGCAGGTGCAGCACCAGCCAGGGCAGGTTGCGCCCGGAGGGCAGCACCCGCAGCGGGTCACCGGGCGCGGCGGCCTGGCGCAGCTGTGCCCAGTCCGGATCGAAGAAGACGGCACCTTCACGCAGCAGGTTGGCGAACCAGAGCGCCGCCGGGAACAGCTCCGGATCGGCCGGCACGGCGGCGAGCGCTACCTGACTGGCCGGCACCCGGAAGTCCGGCACCTTTGGGCCTCGGGTGGTCGTCTCGGCGGTGAACGCGGTCGGCTCGCCCGGCCCGCGTTGGATGACCGGCTGGGCGGCTTGGCGGGCGGACCGGCCGCGCTTGGGCAGGTTGGCTCCCTGCATCGCGATGCCCGCAGTCGGGCGCCGCCGGTCGGCGGCGGAGAAGAGGTAGAGGTATTCCTCGTCGACCTGCAACTTGTCGTTGAAGATCCGCAGCCGCAGCTCGTACCGCAGGTGATCCGGGATCCGGTGCATCATCGCCGCGGTGCTGCGGCCAGCCATGGTGTTGACGATGTCGGCCGGCAGCGCGGCCTCGATGGTGAAGGCGACGCTGTCGCCGCGCCCCTGGTGCACCAACTCGGTGAGGGTGTGCGCCCGGGGCACGCCGCGCCACTCCGGCGGGCGGAGGAAGGCGTCAGCCACCCGCTGCTGGGCGAGCAGGTCACCGAGCAGCACCGGGATGTCCAGCAGGGTGCTCTTGCCGGCACCGTTGGCACCGGCGAGCACGCGGAACTCGCCCAGGTCGATGCTGAGCTGCGCGAAGCAGCGGTAGTGGTAGGCCTCGATCCGGGTGATCATGTGCGCTCCCCTGGCTCGGGGTGCTCCGCGCGGAATCGCCGGTAGGCTTGGACGATCTCCGGCAGGTCGTTGTCGACGACCTCCTTTTTGCGGGTGACCTCCCGATAGCTGGTGCCGCCGTTGCGGTAGACCGGGATGCGCTCCACAGTGTCCTCCAAGATCGGCACACCGTCCGGCCGACACTTGTAGATCTTGTTGCCGCGTCGGTCCACCCCGACCTTCTCCGCTACCGCCATGAAGACCGGATAGTCGGGCTGCTCACCCAGCTCGGCCGCCAGCTTCTCCCGGTCGGTCTTCTTCTTGAGCAGCAGCACCGAGGTGAGGATGTTGACGTGGGCGTCGACGATGAAGGTCTCCACCGGCAGCTCGACGCTGGCCAGGATCCAGCAGTTGTCCAGCACCCAGCGGCGGATCCCTTCGTCCACCGGGCCGGGGTTGGACAGGATGCCATTGGGCAGCACGATGCCGATCCGCCCGCCGGGCCGGACCCATTCGACCGCCCGTTGGATGAACAACTGCTCCGGCGACATCGCCGACACTCGGCCCGGCCCGGCCTCGACCTGGCCGGTCTGCCGGTTGCGGGCCCAGGACTGGGCCACCCCGTCGCGGTACGCGTCGAGGATGTCCGCGTCTTCGATCTTGATGTCCGAGCCGAACGGGGGGTTGGTCATCAGGACGTCGATGCTGCCCAGCGGGATCTTCTCGGCTGCGGCGTGCCGTTCGGTCAGGTGGCCGCCGGGGAAGGCGAGGGAGTCCAAGTGGAAGACGTTGCCCTCTTCGCCGGTGGAGAGCATGACGCTCATCTGCGAGGCACGCACCAGGAATGGGTCGAAGTCGGCCCCGAACAGATGCGTCCGCGAGTACTGGGCCAGCCGCTCCTGGTGCTCGATCAACTGTGCCTCGGTGTCGGGCAGACCCTTGGTGCCCGCCGCTGCACGCCACTGGTCGAGCAGGTAGCGCAAGGGCTCCCGGAGGAAACCACCGGTGCCACAAGCCGGGTCGAGGATGGTTTCGTGCTCCTTGGGGTCGAGCATCTGCACCATCAACTCCACGGCGCCCTTCGGGGTGAAGTACTGCCCCCGGTCGCCGCGCAGGTTGATGCCGACCAACTCCTGATACGCCATGCCCTTGACGTCGATGTCGGTGCCGGCCAGGTCGTAGGAGGCGAGTTCGCCGACGATGAAGGCGAGCGCACGCGGCGAAAGGCTGATCTGGTCGCGGTCGGTGAACAGCGGGTAGTTCTTCTTCACCTCGTCGAAGAGCTCATGAATGCGCCCGGCGATGTCGGCGCGGCCTTCGTTGGTGAAGGGTTCGGCCGGCAGGGCGTAGAACCGGGGTGCGCGGTGCTGTCGGCGGCTGATCCGCTCGTCGTGCACCTTGGCGAAGATCAGGTAGAGGAACTGCCAGAACGCGGCGTCCTTGGGCAACCCTTCGTTGCCGTGCACGTAGTTGTGGCAGCGCCGGAAGGCGGTCTTGAGCATGGCTGCCTCGCCTCGGCGGAGCCGGGCTGCAGAGCCGCTCGTGGCGCCGAAGCTGGCGGCGTCGATCGGCCAGTCGGCCCGCGCCGGGAATTTGACACCGAATCGGGTGTTTTCCCGCTGCAGGAAGAAGAAGTCCAGGCCGTTGGTCCACAGGCCGTACTGCGCGTTGGGGGTGGCCGGCGTGCCGAGCAGATCCTCAAGCTCCTCCAGATCCTGCCGGGCCTGCTCATGTGTCCTGATCTTGGTGACGGCCCGGCTGACCTTCGGCTCCGGTTTGCAGATCACCACCCGTTGCAGGTTCTCCAGGGTCTGCGGCGCGCCAGGGGTGAAGACCGCGATATCGGCCTTGCGGATGCGCCGGCGTCGCCCCTCGATGTCGACCGGGATCGGGAAGTCGCGCGCCATGTCGTCGACCGAGATGCCGTACTCCACGGCCAGGGCTCGGGCGATGCGCTGGCGGACCTCTTCGTTGCCGCGCAGTCGGACCGGCTTGTTGGTGATGAAGTCGATGGTCTCGTCTGTTGCCAGGGACTCCGGCCCAGCTCCGGCGACCTCTGCCGTGCTGGATTCGTCGCCCGACGCGACGTCATGGCCCCTGTCGTCAACCATCCGCTGTGCCAACCCCTCTGAGCCGATCAAGTCTCGATCATTGTCGCCTGTGTGACCGACACTCCCGCGCGACACCCCCGGATCTGCCCCAGGTGGCGAGGGCAGAGCCGGAGGTGGCCAGCGCAAGAGGTGGTCAGCGGTGGATGCTGACCTGGGTGACGAAGGCCGACTAGGCGGTCGGGCCGAAGGTGAGGGTGCCGCCGGCGCGGTCCTCCTTGCTGTCGCGGACCAGCACCCGGCCCGGCAGGTTGTCGGCGACCTCGACGCAGTCGCCGCCATTGCTGCCGCTACGGGTGCTCTTGTGCCAGTTTGGTGCGTCGCTCATGTTCATGGATCACCCTAAGGATCAAGTCGCGGGACAGATCACAGGGTAGCGCTCGCGCGCAGATGGCTTCCCAGACAGCTGCCGCGTAGTGCACGTCCTTCATCCTGGCGCCGATCTCACCCTCAACCAGGGTGTCGAGGTATACCACCGGCGATCCGTCCAGAAGAGTGGCGATTGCAAAAGCGCCCGTGAGCCCCGCGTGCACGCCTGCCGTGAACGGGCTTCCCGACTCCGGTACCGCATGACGGAAACGATCGACGCACAAGGACGCCTACACCCATCGCTTGAGTGGTCCGGCAGGCGGGTGCTCGTCGGGTGCTCGCCCGCCGTGGACAGGTAGGCATCAGGTGGCACCCGGCGGCTGCAGAAACCGGATCAGTGCGCGTGTGTAGGACCGTCGGTGCCGCATGGGACCGATGAACATGACATTGGCGTGGCTCTTAATCCGCGGGTTCGGGGTTCGAGTCCCTGGCGGCGCACACTTTCACATCAGGCCCGGTCCTTCGCGGACCGGGCCTGATGTCTGTCCGGCCCCCGCACCGCCAGGGCAGCCGGCCTGCGTCGGGTTGAACCGGACAGATCGGGCATGGCGCAGGTGGCCCGTCGAGATCTTGGACAGTTGCCGTTCGTCACGAACGGCAACTGTCCAAGATCGCGGAGGACGTGTGACGACGCCTGCGATGTGTGCCGTGAATGTCCGGTTCGACGGTGGCCGGTGGCACGCCGGTGGCGGAATGGCGGGTGGGCGGGGGTCGTTGTATCGGGGTGCACGACCCGAGGAGGCGGCCCGTCGAGGCGGGTGCCCGTGGCCTGGAATGTTGGTGGGCCGGCGGTCGTTGTACATGGTCCGGCGCGGCGAAGTGGCACCCCGCCCCGCGCGCCGATGATCCCCCCGAATGACTATCGAGCGCCTGACGGTGCTTGCGCGCACCAGCAACCGTGTCGACCCCCGTCGGCCGGGGTGTGCGCCGACCCCCGAATGGAGCTACCCCCATGAACACGATGCTGCGGAAGAGTGTGCTGGGTATTGCTGGTCTGGCGGTTGCCGGTGGTCTGGCGGCCGGTCCGCTGAATCATCACGAGGCGGCGCCGACGGCGGGGCTGTCGGAGGCGGCGATGGTGCAGGTCGACAAGCCGGACGCGGGCAAGCTGATCCCGCACGGTGTGCAGGGCGCCCAGTCGCGTATCGAGCTGAGCGACGAGCAGGTCGGCAACGCGAAGGCGATCATCGCCGCCACGAAGAAGGCCGGTCTGCCGGAGCGGGCGGCGGTGATCTCGATCGCCACGTCGCTGCAGGAGTCGAAGCTGGAGAACCTGGGCCACCTCGGTGACGCCAACGACCATGACTCGCTGGGTCTGTTCCAGCAGCGCCCGTCCAGTGGTTGGGGTACGCCGGAGCAGATCACCGACCCCGAGTACTCGACCCTGGCGTTCCTGAAGGGTCTGAAGCAGGTCGACGGCTGGCAGGACATGCCGCTGACCGAGGCCGCGCAGACCGTGCAGGTGTCGGCCTACCCGGACGCGTACGCGCAGTGGGAGCAGCAGGCCGCCGACATCGTCGGCCAGTACTGGAACAGCTGACCTGAACAACCGACCGCTGGCCGGCACCCCGAAACCGGGGTGCCGGCCAGCGGCGTATCCGCGCGAGGTACGGCGTGGCCCACAGTGGACAGGGCGGCCGGGTATGCGGTATTTGCCGGGCCGCGCGGCCGGCCCGAGCTGCGTAAGGTCTTTGCGGTCGTCCTGAATACGGGGGTTCTCGCATGACCGTACATTTCGCCGCCCGCCTCGCCCTGGGCGCCGGAGTTCTCGCCGCCGGCGTCACCGCCCTGCCGGCCGCCGGGCACGCCGCCCCGGCCCCGGACAGCGCCACGCTGGTCGCCGTCACCGAGCGGGATCCGGCCACCGGGCTCAACGTCAAGTACCCGGTCAAGCCCGGTGAGGTGGTGCCGGCCGCGCTCGGTGTGACCAACCCCGGCGACGCTCCGGTGTCGGGCCTCGTGGTCCAGATCCGCGTGGTGGACGACCTGGATCTCGCCGTCAAGCACGACAACTGCTGGTACGCGGTGGACAGCAACCTGGAGGCCGCCTGGTGCGAGTTCGACAACGAACTGGCGGCCAGGCAGACCCTGGCGGTCGTCGGTGACGTGGTCACCGCCAAGGCGGACGCGCGCCCCGACAAGGTCACCTCGATCATCTTCCGCTGGTTCAGCAAGCAGTGGGTCGACGCCCAGGGTGGCGTGCAGCAGCTCGCCGACGGCGACGCCGGCCAGGGCACCAAGGCGGTCCGGGGCACCGGGACGGCCCTGGCGCTGACCGAGCGGGACCTGCCGCTGCCCGAGACGCCGCGGCCCATCAACTTCGCGTACGCCCAGCTCGTCACGCCGCCGACCACCCAGCCCACGGCGACCGCGACCCCGTCGCCCGGAGGGACCCCGACCGCCACGCCGACGGGCGGCACCGAGCCGACGGCGGTGCCCACCGGCACGGCGGGCGCGCCGGGTGACGGTGGCACGGGCGGTGGCGGCCTGCCGGTGACCGGCGCGAACATCGGCCTCCTGGCCGGGGTCGGCGGGGCGCTGCTGGTGCTCGGCGGCGGTGGTTACCTGATCGCCCGGCGTCGCCGTACCCGCTTCGTCGCCTGACCGCGGTTCCACCAGGCGCCCCGGTCCGCTCCCGCGGGCCGGGGCGCTTCGTCGTCCCCGGGGCCGGAGATCGTCAACCGGCGGTTGACGCGAGACTATCGTCAACCTATGGTTGACGCATGACGGAGGAGACAGAGCCGCTGAAGATGACCCAACCGGTACGCCTCGACGAGCTGATCGAGGGCATCAAGAAGGTGCACGGCGACGCGCTGGACCAGCTCGCCGGCGCCGTCCTGGTCGCCGACCACCTGGGCGACCTCGCCGACCACCTGGTCGGGCACTTCGTCGACCAGGCCCGCCGCTCGGGGGCCTCGTGGACGGAGATCGGCCGCAGCATGGGGGTGAGCAAGCAGGCCGCCCAGAAGCGGTCCGCCGCGAAGGCCGAGACGGCGGCGGCCCTCGACCCGAACGCCGGCTTCGGCCGGTTCACCCCGCGGGCCCGCAACGTGGTCGTGTCCTCGCAGGAGGAGGCGCGGGCCGCGGGCAACGCCGAGATCACGCCGGGGCACGTCGCCCTGGGCCTGCTGGCCGAGCCGGACGGGCTGGCGGCCGCGCTGATCGTGGCTCGGGGCGTACCCCTGGAGCGGCTGCGGGAGGCGGTCAGCGCGACCCTGCCGGCGAAGGCCGACACGGTTCCGGACCTGATTCCCTACGACGCGCGGGCCAAGAAGGTCCTGGAGCTGACCTTCCGGGAGGCGCTGCGGCTGGGCCACAACTACGTGGGCACCGAGCACATCCTGCTCGCCCTGGTGGAGGAGGAGGCCGGCGACGGCGTGCTCACCGGGCTCGGGCTGGAGAAGGCGGCCCTGGAGTCGGCGGTCGAGGGCGCCCTCGCCGAAATCACCCGTAAGCGGGCCTGACCCGCGACCGGGCCGCAGCCGCGCCAGGTCCGAGCCGCACCAGGGCCGAACCCCACCGACCCGAACCGCGTCAGTGCCGAACCTCAGCCCCGGCCGGGCACGCGCCACGGGGGCGCGTGCCCGGCCGGTGGGCGTCAGGCGGCGGGGAAGCCGTAGCGGGCGGCGTGCTCCGGGTCGGCCGGGTCGACCTGGCGGATCCCCGCGTCGGCGAGGCGCTTGTTCACCTCGTCGAGCTGTTCGCGGACCAGCCGGGCCTCCTCGTCGGTGACCCGGCCGCGGTGCGGCTTGCCGGCGTGCTCGATGGTGCCGTAGTCGACCTTCTCGGCGGAGCGCCGGGCTTTGGGCGGCCTGACCCGCTCGGCGGTGCGGAGCAGCTGTGCCATGGGCACGTCGGTGGCCATGGCGTCGAACTCGCTGGCCGTCAGCACCACCCGGCGCGGCTCGCCCCCGCCGTGCCGGTCGTGGATCTCCACGACGGCCACGTCCAGCGCCGCGTCGTCGATGCTCTCCACCTCGACCGGGGTGGCGTCGAGTTGCACGGGCCCGGCGACGAGGTCCGGGTGCTCCAGCACGACGACTGTGACCACCTCGTCGTCGGCGCGCAGCACCTGGCCGCTGAAGTCGGAGACGTGGATCGTCTTCTTGCCCATGCGCGAAGTTTCTCCTGTGGTAGGCCGGGATTCGGACCACAAGACGCTACAGGACAGGTGTGCGAAAGCTCGGTGCGGAGCGCCCCGGTGTGTCGGGGCGTCAACGGGCGGTGAGGCCGCGCCGGGGGGAGGCGCCCGCCGGCAGCGCGTTCAGCTCGGCCCACGAGAGCCTCCCGCGGCGAGCCCCCCGGTAGTCGGCCTGCGCCGGGAACCGCCCGGCGGCCTCGACGGCCTGCCAGCGCTGCTCGGCGTCCTGCTGGTACCGGTCATTCGGCTGATTCGGCATGACCATTACCGTCCCAGAGAAACTTGTACATGTATGGAAATGAATATGACGCGGGATCGATGGCTCCGGTTCCCGCAGCCGCCGGTGATGTTCTGAACGGTCTACCCGTCCGCCGGACGCTTCAATCGACTCACGCGCCGGATCCGGTTGGGCGTACCGTGATCACGTGCTCGACCGACGGCTGTTCCTGCACCTGGCGACCTGGTTGGGGCAGTGGCCGGCGGGTCCCGGGCTGCACGTGGTCCGCTCGCACCGGCGGGCCCGGCCGGCCTGGGACGGGCGGCTGCGCCCGGCCGTCGCGGTCGCGTCCCCGGAGTGCGCGATCCTCTCGGTGCCGCCGGACCGGGCCGGGCTGGTGCGGGACCTGGTCCGGGAGCGGTCCGGCGAACGGCTGCTGCCGGCCCTCCCGTCAGCGGTCGGCGCGCCCGAGTTCACCACCCACGCCGGGCTGTTCCGGTGGAGCACGGCACCGGCGCCGCTGCCGGACGCCGGTGAGTGGGTCGCGCCGACCACCCCCGGGCTGCCGCCCTGGCTGCGGCTGTTCGACCGGGAGGTGCTGGTGGTCCGGGACGCCGACGGGGCGTACCTGGCCGGCGCGGGGATCAAGCGGCACGACGCGTACGGGCACGAACTGGCCGTGGGGACGGCGCCGGCGGCGCGGGGGCGGGGGCTGGCCCGGCGGCTGGTCGCCCAGGCGGCGCGGCGGGTGCTGGACGAGGGAGCCGTGCCCACCTACCTGCACAACCACGACAACCGCGCCTCCGCGCGGGTGGCCGAGGCGGCGGGCTTCCCGGACCGGGGCTGGACGTCGTACGGGGTGTTCCCCCGCTGAGCGGGGCCGGCGCGGACCGTGGATCCCGGGCCGGATCCACGGTCCGCGGCCTGTCCCCCCAGGTCCCGACCCTGGTAACGCTAAGTGTCTGCCGCGTGTCGAGCAAGGGGTGAAGGGGCGTCGACCCCTGTCCGGTTGCGGACTTGACCTGCGGTTCAGCCGATGGGGTGGCCGCAGCGATCAGTGACGCAGTGTGTGGATCAATCCGATCACCTGGCGGGTCACGGGGCGCAGCACCCGGAGCCGGGACAGCTTCACCAGCCGGTCGACCAGCGGGACCGCGCCGTCGATGAGCTGGCGGGTCTTGGCCTGGCCGGGGGAGCGGTCGTGCACCCAGTAGAGCACCACGCCCATGTAGCCGAGCCAGAGCAGCTCCGGCAGGGGCTCGCGCAGTTCGGCGTCCACCGCGGCGGCCGAGCCTTCCAGCACCTCGCGGAAGAGCGCGACGGAGGCGTCCCGCGGGCCGGACGACTCGGCGGAGAACGGGCTGAGCGGCGAGGTGGGCTCGGCCGCCGTCTTGAAGAAGCTGGCGGCGAACGAGTGGTACGGCGTGAGCACGTCCACCCCGGCGTGCAGCACCGCGGCCAGCCGGGCGGCGAAGTCCCGCTCCCGGGCCAGCGCGGGCGCGGCCACCACCCGGTGTTCCCGCTGGGTGTCCGCGTAGAACTCCTGGATCAGGTGTTCCTTCGAGCCGAAGTAGTAGTAGGCGTTGCCCACCGCCACGCCGGCCTCCTGGGCGATGGCGCGCATGGTGGTGCGCGCGTACCCCCGCTCGCGGAACAGCCGCATGGCGGTGTCCAGGATCAGCTGGCGGGTCTGCTCACCCCGGGCCGTCGCCCCGGTGCTCGGGCCACCCGCAGCGGTCGTCGGCGCAGTCTGCTCGGTCATCGTCGTCACCGTATCCCGGGTCCGGCCGGGGTTCCCGGACCAGCTCACGTGCCGCGGAGGCGGCCGTCACCATCCGCCGGGCCAGCGGAAGCAGGTGCGGGCGGGCCAGCCGCTCGGCCGTCTGCCGGTGGTCGGTCAGGGCCCAGAGGCAGGCGAACCAGGCGCCGTCGCCCGCGTAGACGGCGCCGGTGTCGGCCACCACGGTCAGGTCCCGCAGCGTGGCGTCGTGGTCGAGCCCGGGGAAGCGCCGCCGGGCCTCCGCCGATCCGGCCGGCACGAACTCCAGGGGTACGAGCTGGGCGCGCGACGCGAGCCACTGCCGGGCGGCCCGGCACAGCGGGCAGTGCGCGTCGTAGAGGACGGTGAACCCGCGGATCCCACCGGCCCCGTGCCCGGTGGGATCCGTCGGGCGTCCGCCCGGGGCGAGCGTCATCGTGGCGGGGCGGGCGGTGTCTGACCCGGCGTGGGGCCGGCCGGCGCCGGGTGGGCCGGTCGCGCGCCGCCCTGCGGCGGGAGGTAGCCGACCGGGGCGAGCGGCGGGTGGGCGGCCGCCTGCTGGCGCAGTCGCCCGCGCCGGTAGCGGCCGAGCGCGAAGACGTTGAAGAAGTGCAGCGCGCCGAGGACCAGCAGCACCCAGCCGACCTTCATGGAGAGCTGTTCCAGCGCCTGGCTGGTGGTGCCGACCGGGCTGGACTCCTTCATGGCCACCGTGACGTAGCCGAGGTTGAGCAGGTAGAAGCCGACCACCAGCAGGCTGTTGACCGCGTCGGCCAGCCGCTTGTCGGCGAAGACGTCCTCCAGGAACACCAGCCCGTTGCGGGCGAGCGCCCGGGCCACCCACACGGTCAGCCCGATGCTGACCGCGAGGTAGGCCAGGTACATCCAGACCTTCACGTCCATCCCCGTCGCCTCTCTTGAACGCGTTCAAATCGAAGTCGGGCTCAGCGTACGACAGCTCTTGAACATGTTCAAGTTCGTCGGTGGGCGTACGGCCGGTATGGTCGCGACGGCGTTGTCGGAGCGGACGGGCGGGTCATGGAGATCGGTACGCGGGACACGGGGGCGGGGCGGCTGGTCGTCAGCCCGGTCGGCGACCTCGACATGGCCGAGGCGCCGGCGTTCGACCGGGCGCTCGACGCCGTGCTGGACCGGCCCGACCTGGTGGAGATCGTGGTCGAGCTCGGCGCGGTCACGTTCCTCGACTCGACCGGGGTCGCCGCCCTGCTGCGCGCCGCCGCGGAGGCGGTCGGCCGCGGCGCCACCCTCCGGGTGACCGATCCGCAGCCCCTGGTGGCCCGGGTGCTGCGGATCACCGCGGTCGACGTCCTGCTCGGCTGGTCGGGCGGGCACGACGACGACGGTTCCGCCGTGGAGCCCGGCTGGCGCCGCCTGCGCTGAACCGCCTCAGGGCTCCGTCCGGGCCGCCGCCGCACCGGACCACTCCATCAGCACCATGCTGGCGTCGTCGCGGGAAGCGGTGCCGTGCGCGGCCACGGCGTGGCTCAGCCGGCGCAGCGTCTCCGGCGCGGGCAGGTCCGAGCCGATGAACCGTTCGGCGAGGTCGGCGAGCCGGGGCAGCCCGAACATCCCCCCGGCCGCGTCGCGGGCCTCGGTCACCCCGTCGGTGTAGAGCAGCAGCCGGTCGTCCGGCTCCAGCCGCGCCTCGCCCGGCTCGCCGCCGGGCAGGTTCAAGCCGAGCGGCGGGCGCCGGCCCCCGGTCAGGGCCCGCACGGCGCGCCCCCGGCGCAGCAGCACGGGGGCGGGGTGCCCGGCGTTGACGTACCGGACCCGGCCGGTGTCGACCTCGACCTCGACCAGGACGGCCGTCACGAACCGCCCGTCCCGCCACTGGCTGAACAGGGCCGCGTCGACGGCGGCGACCTGCTCGGCCAGGCCGCCACCGGTGCGCCGGGCGGCCCGCAGCGCCGCGAGCGCGACCGAGGTGGTCAGTGTCGCCGGCAGCCCGTGCCCGACCCCGTCCAGCACCGCGAGCGCGAGCCGGCCGCCGTCCAGCGCGTAGTCGAACGCGTCCCCGCCCACCTCGTAGCAGGGTTCCAGGATCGCGCTGACGGCGACCGTGTCGGTGGCGAAGGTGAGCGGGGGCAGCAGTTGCCAGAGCAGCTCGGCGGAGACGGCCATCGGCTCGCTCCGCCGGGCGCGGACCAGGCTGTCGCCGTACAAGGACTTGCTGGCCGCCAGGTGCCCGATCAGGCCGGCGACCGTCCGGCAGCCGTCCTGGACGGCGGGGTCGTCCGGGTCGGTCCCGGCCGGCAACCGGACCTCCAGCAGGCCCAGCCGCTCGGTGCCGTCGACCACCGGCACCCAGAGCCGGCCGTCCTGCGCGGCCCGCACCCGCACCTCGGTGTAGGCGCGGCCGGGCAGGCTCGTGTCGATCGGCAGTGGATCCGGCAGTGGCCGACCCGGCTCGGGCAGCGGGCGCAGCAGCTCCTGCTCCACGTCCACCAGGTATGTGGTCACGGTCACGCCGAGCTCACGCACCGCCTCGGTCACCGCCGTGGGCAGCGCGTCCGGGGGCATCCGATGGGATCGGGCCACCAGGTCGGCCACCGCCCGGTGCCAGGGCTCGACGGTGCTCATCGGGACGGTGTACCCCGGAAACGGGCCGCGCAGACCTCAGCCGGCCAGGCCGAGCACCTGTGCCGCCGCGCGGCCGTTGGCGTGACTGGCGCCGTACGTGGTGACGAAGGCCCGCGCGCCGGCCGGCCGCCAGTCGCCCGGCCAGCCCATCTCCACCACCGTCACCGGGTGCGTGGCGGCCAGCGCCTCGACAAGTTCCCGTGCCCCGGGCAGCCGGTGCAGGTGGCGGCCGACCAGCACGACGGGCCGGTCCCCGGCGCGGGCGCGCAGCTCGTCCGGGTCGGTCTCGCCGGCCACCGCGCGGACCACCTCCGCCCCGGCCAGGTGCGGGCCCAGCCCCCACGGCACCCGCCCCTCGGCGATGGTGGAGGTGGCGTGCACCTGCACCACCAGCGGGGCGGCCAGGCCGGTGACGTCGCCCTCGACGCGTACCGCGCGCAGTGCGGCGGCGTAGCCGAGGCCGTCCGGGGTCTCGGACGCGGAGCCACCCGCGCCGGTCCAGGCGGCCAGCTCGGCGGCCCGGCCGGCGGCCTCCTCGACCCGGGTCCGGTCCAGCCGGCCGTCGCCGAGCCCGGCAACGATCGCGTCGACGACATGCTCCACCAGGCCGGCGTCGACCTTCGCGCCGATGCAGAGCAGGTCCGCCCCGGCGGCCAGGGCGCGGACCGCCGCCGGCCCCACCCCGCCGGCGGCCAGCGCGGCGCCCTTCATCTCCAGCGCGTCGGTGATCACCGCGCCGGTGAAGCCGTACTCGACGCGCAGCAGGTCGACCAGGACCGCCCGGCTGAAGGTGGCCGGACCGTCACCGGTCAGCGCGGGCACCCGGATGTGGGCGGTCATGACGGCGCGTACCCCGGCGTCGACCACCGCGGCGAACGGCGGCAGGTCACGCTCGCGCAGCACGGCCGGCGGCACGTCGACGGTGGGCAGCTCGTAGTGGGAGTCGGCGACGGTCGCGCCGTGCCCCGGGAAGTGCTTGGCGCAGGCGGCCACCCCGGCGGACTGGAGGCCGACGACCGCGGCGGCCGAGTGGACGGCCACCCGGACCGGGTCGGCGCCGAACGAGCGGGTGCCGATCACCGGGTTCTCGTCGGCGGTGTTCACGTCGACGGTCGGGGCGAGGTCGAGGGTGATGCCGAGGGCGGCCAGCTCCGCGCCGATCGCCGCGTACACCTGGCGGGTCAGGGTCGGGTCGTCGACCGCGCCGAGCGCCGCGTTGCCCGGGTACGGGCTGCCGGTGGCGTGCGCCAGGCGGGTGACGTCCCCGCCCTCCTCGTCGATGGCGATGAGTACGTCCGGGCGGCCGGCGCGCAGCGCCGCGGTGGTCGCCGCCACCTGGGCCGGGTCGTGGATGTTGGTGCCGAACAGCGTGTGCCCGGCGAGCCCCTCGGCGAGCAGGTCGACCGCCCAGTCGGGCGGGACCGGGCCGGCGTACGCCGCCAGCAGCGTGCCCAGCGCGAGCCGGCGGAGTCCTGGATCCAACCCCACGAGTATCCCCTTTCCCTGCCGGGTCGTCCGACGACCCCGGATCGGGGTGGCCGATACGCTAACGGACACCCCTCGGCAGGCGTTTTGTGGTTAGCAAACTTTACTGAAAATTGAGGACGTGGCATGAGCGCGACCCGGCTGCCCGGCACCCCCCGACTGTTGCGGGCACTCAACGACCGCGCGGCGCTGGAACTGCTGCTTGAGCAGGGTCCGCTGACCCGGGCGCGGATCGGCGAGCTGACCGGGCTCTCCAAGGTCACCGCGTCCCAGCTGGTCGAACGGCTGGAGGAGCGCGGCCTGGTCGCCCGGGTCGGCGAGCAGGCCGGCGGGCGGGGCCCGAACGCCCAGCTCTACGCGGTTCGGCCGGGCATCGCGTACGTGGTCGGCGTGGACGTCGGCGCCGAGCGGGTGGTGGCCGCCTGCGCCGACATCACCGGGGCGGTGGTCGGCCGGGTCGAGCAGTCCACGAAGGACACCGACGACCCGGTCGGCGTGGTGCACAACGCGGTGGTCCAGGCGGCCAGCAGTGCCGGCGCCGAGCTGTCCAGCGTGCGGCGGATCGTGCTCGGCACCCCCGGCCTGGTGGACCCGGGCACCGGCGACATCACGTTCGCGTTCAACCTGCCCCGCTGGCACAGCGGCCTGCTCGCCGCGCTGCGCGAGGACCTGCACACCCCGGTGGTCTTCGAGAACGACGTGAACCTGGCCGCCGTGGCCGAGGCGCAGTCCGGCGCGGCGCAGGGCACGGCGGACTTCGTGCTCGTCTGGCTGGACGCCGGTGTCGGTCTGGCGATCATGCTGGGCGGGCGGCTGCACCACGGCAGCAGCGGCGCGGCCGGCGAGATTGGCTACCTGCCGGTGCCCGGCGTACCCATCCCGCGCGACGTGTCGAAGCGGGCCAAGCCGGCGTTCCAGCAGCTCGCGGGGGCCGACGCGGTCCGCGCGGTGGCCGCGGAGCACGGGTTCGCGGCGGCCGGCGCGGCCGACGCGGTACGCGCCGCGATCGCCGCCGGCGCGGCGGGCGGCCCGCTGCTGGACGAGTTGGCGCGCCGGCTGGCGCTCGGGGTGGCGAGCACCTGCGTGGTGCTCGACCCGCCGCTGGTGGTGCTGGCCGGCGAGGTGGGGCGGGCCGGCGGGGCGGCGCTGGCCGAGCGGGTGCAGCACGAGGTCGCCGCGATCACCCTGGTCCGGCCCCGGGTGGTGAGCACCGGGCTGACCGAGGAGCCGATCCTGCGCGGCGCCCTGCGCACTGCTCTGGACGAGGTGCGCGACGAGGTGTTCGGCTCGACGGTCGGCTGACCGCCGGCCCGTCGTCACCGCTGCCGCCATGTGAAGGAAGTCTTCACGAGGCAGCGAATCTCTGCAAGGAGTTGCCGGTGCGGCCCCGGTCCGGGGCCGCACCGGCGCCCCTCAGATCAGGTCGCGGCGGCGGAACACCGTGAAGGCGCCCACGACCAGGGCGGCGGCCAGGCCGAACAGGACCACCAGCCCCGGCGCCCAGCCCAGCGTGTAGTAGCCGTCGCAGAAGCCCGCGATGTCACCGACGCACGCGTCGTTGTCCCAGAACCGGGCCTCGCCGGTGAGCCAGGCCCCCAGGTAGCTGGAGAGCATGAACCGGTCCGGGCGGGCCACCGACAGGATCTGGAACACCAGCCGGGCGCCCAGCTCCCACACCACCAGGTAGGCGGCCACCGTGCCGAGCGCCGCCGAGGTGTGCCGGCCCAGCGTCGCCAGGGCGAAGCCCAGCGCCGCGGCGAGCAGCACCAGCACCAGGCCGCGCACCCAGACCGCCGCCAGCGACGACCAGAAGTCGCCGCCCAGCCGCCCGGCGAGCCCGGAGGCCTCGCCGATCAGCCAGAACATCCCCAGGTACGCCACCGACGCCACCGCGGAGAGCCCCAGCAGCCCGCCGAGCAGCGTGCCCAGCTTGGCGCCGAGCACCACGAGCCGGCGTGGCCGCCAGAGCAGCAGGTTGACCACGCCGCCCGAGTTCAGGTCGGCGCCGATGTAGGAGGCGCCCACCAGGAACCCGAACATCGCCAGGAACGCGATCAGGAAGTAGAGCAGCGGCTCGGCCTCGTTGGCGAAGACGAACACCCCGCTGAGGTAGTCGGAGGCGCCCGGCAGCTTCTCCATGAGGGCCGGGTCGATCTGCGCGCAGTCCCGCGGCAGGTAGTCGTTCTCGTCCGGCGTCACCGTGCCCGCCTTGATCCGCAGGCAGCGGTCGTGCGCCAGCTCCATGTTGCGCACCTCCTCGGCGGCCTGCGCCTGGGCCCGGCCCAGCTCCACCGGCGTGGGCCGGTGCGAGCCGGCCAGCGTGGTCGCCACGGTCACCGCGAAGGCCGCCACCAGCAGCAGCACCATGAGCTGGACGAAGCGGCGGGCGGCCAGCCGCTCCAGCTCGGCACGGACCAGGTTCACGCGCCCACCTCCCGACTCTCGCGGACGTCCAGGTCGATCACTCCGTCGTTCGGCGGGGCCCCGTCCACCTGGCGGGGCAGCGCCGGGTGCGGGTGGTCGCCGGTCAGCTCCAGGAAGACGCTCTCCAGGTCGGGCCGGAGCGGGATCAGCTCGCGAACCCAGAGGCCCTGCTCGCCCAGCGTGCGGCTGATTAGCTCCGGCTCGACGACCCCGGTCACCACCAGGTGGTCGGTGCGCGCGGTCACCGCCATGCCGGCGCGGCCGAGCAGCTCCACGGCCCGCTCGGGCTCGGCCACCCGGACCTGCCACTGGTGCTGGTCGAAGCCGGCCAGCACGGCCTCCACCGGCCCGTACGCGACCCGCCGGCCCCGGCTGATGATCGTCACGTGGTCACAGATGAGCTGGATCTCGGCGAGGATGTGGCTGGAGAGCAGCACGGTCACGCCGGCCGCGGCGAGCGACCGGGTAAGGTCCCGCATCTCCCGGATGCCGGCCGGGTCCAGGCCGTTCGCCGGCTCGTCCAGGATCAGCAGCTGCGGGTCCTTGAGCAGCGCCGAGGCCACCGCCAGCCGCTGCTTCATGCCCAGCGAGTAGCCCTTGACCCGCTCGTCGCCCCGCTCACGAAGGCCGACCTGCTCCAGCACCTCGTCGACCCGGGAGGTCGGCACCCCGCCGGCCAGGGCCAGCAGCCGCAGCGTCTTGTGCGCGGTGAAGTTGCCGAAGAACTGCGGGCTCTCCACGATCGCGCCGACCCGCCCGGCGACCTCGGCCAGCCGCTCCGGGGACGCCGCCCCGAGCACGCTCATCCGGCCCGCGTCGGGCCGGACCAGCCCGAGCAGGGCGCGCAGCGTGGTGGTCTTCCCCGAGCCGTTCGGCCCGAGGAAGCCGTGCACCTGCCCGGCCTCGACCAGCAGGTCGAACCCGTCGACGGCGATCCGGCGCCCCTGGCGCAGGGTGTGGAACGTCTTGCGGAGACCGGCGATCTCGATGACCGCGCTCATCCGCAAGCCTCCCGGCAGCGGTCGGGCATGGGACGTCCTCCCGGAGTGGTGACCAACGACACGGCGCCCCACCCTATTGCCGCGACGCCGCCCGTGGGGGGCACCGGGCCGGCTGCGTGGTTGGATGGACCGGTGACTGGTGACCTGATCCCCGGCGCCGCCGGCGCCCCCGCCCCCGCACCCGTGGACGCGGATCTGGTGGTCAGCCTCGACGGGGTCGGCGTCAGGCGCTCCGGCAGCATGCTGGTGCAGGACGTCGACTGGCGGGTCGAGCTCGACGAACGCTGGGTGCTGCTCGGCCCGAACGGCGCCGGCAAGACCACCCTGCTCAACCTCGCCGCCGGCCGGCTGCACCCGACCACGGGCACGGCGCACGTGCTCGGCGAGCGCATCGGCCGCACCGACGTCAACGAGCTGCGGACCCGCATCGGCCTCTCCACCGCCACGCTCGCCGAGCGGATCCCCGGCGACGAGCGGGTCACCGACGTCGTGGTGACCGCGGCCTGGTCGGTGGTGGGGCGCTGGCGGGAGAGCTACGACCGCACCGACGAGGCCCGCGCCCGCGCGCTACTCGGCCAGCTCGGCGTCGCCCACCTCGCCGAGCGGACCTACGGCACGCTCTCCGAGGGCGAGCGCAAGCGGGTGCAGATCGCCCGGGCCCTGATGACCGACCCGGAGCTGCTGCTGCTCGACGAGCCCGCCGCCGGGCTCGACCTGGGCGGCCGCGAGGACCTGGTGGCCCGCCTCGCCGAGCTGGCGTACGACCCGGACGCCCCGGCCATGGTGCTGGTCACCCACCACGTCGAGGAGATCCCGCCGGGCTTCACCCACGCGCTGCTGCTGCGTGAGGGGGGCGTCGTGGCGCAGGGCCTGCTCGCCGAGACGCTCACCGCCGACAACCTGTCGAAGACGTTCGGCCTGCCGCTGGTCGTCGCGCGGGCCGGCGAGCGCTGGACCGCGCGCGCCGCCTGAGCCCGACGGGAGGGTACGCCGTGCCGCAGACCCGGGTCGCCGTGGTGGGCAGCGCCAACATGGACCTGATCGGCACGGCCGCGGCGCTGCCCCGGCCGTGGGAGACCGTGCTCGGCGACGACTTCGTCATGCTGCCCGGCGGCAAGGGCGCCAACCAGGCCGTCGCCGCCGTACGCGCCGGCGCCTCCTGCGTCTTCCTCGGCGCGATCGGCTCGGACGCCTTCGGGGTCACCCTCAAGGCGCGGATCACCGCGGCCGGCGTCGACACCGGCCACCTCCGGGTGGTGTACGGCCCCTCCGGCGTCGCCCTGGTCATGGTCGGCGGCGCGGGGGAGCACGCCATCCTGGTCACCCCCGGCGCCAACGGCGCGTTCACCAACCTCACCGAGGGCGAGCTGGCCGCCGTACGCGAGGCGGACGTGCTGGTCGCGCAGCTGGAGGTGCCGGTGGAGACGGTGACCGCGGCGGCGCTGGCGGCCCGGTCGGCCGGCACCCGGGTGGTGCTCAACGCGGCGCCGGCCCGGCCGGTGCCGGCGGAGCTGCTGGCCGCGACCGACCTGCTGGTGGTCAACCAGACCGAGGCGCGCGCGCTCACCGGGCGGGGCGCCGACGAGCCGGGGGCGCTGCTGGAGCTGGTGCCCCGGGCGGTGCTCACCCTCGGCGGCGACGGCGCCTGGTACGTCGAGCGCGACCGGCCGGCCGTGCACGTCCCGGCCGTGAAGGTCGACGTGGTCGACTCCACCGCCGCCGGTGACGCCTTCACGGCCGCCCTGGCGGTGGCCTGGGGCGAGGGGCGCGAGCTGGTCGAGGCGGTGCACTGGGCGGCGGCGGCCGGGGCGGCCTGCGTCCGCAAGCTCGGCGCCTCGGTGGCGCTGCCCCGCCGGGTGGAGATCGACGAGCTGTTCAGCCGGCCGGCCTGACCTCAGGCGGCGCCCGCCCGGAACGCCCGCCGGTACGCCGACGGCGAGGTCCGCATGGCCCGGCCGAAGTGGTGCCGGTAGGTGACCGGGCTGTCGAAGCCCACCGCCGCCGCGATCCCGGCCACCGGCGCGTCGGTCGTCTCCAGCAGTGCCAGGCTGGCCCGCACCCGCTGGTCGATCAGCCAGCGGATCGGGCTGGTCCCGGTGGCTCGGGCGAAGTGCCGCAGGTAGCTGCGGGTCGACAGGTGCGCCTGCCGGGCCAGCGCCGCCACGGTCAGCGGCTCGGCCAGGTGGCGGACCGCCCAGGCCAGGCTCGCGGCGATCCGGTCGTCGTCCGGGTCGACGCTCACCGGCGCCTCGATGAACTGGGCCTGCCCGCCGTCGCGGTGCGGTGGGATGACCAGCCGGCGGGCCACCGCGTTCGCCACCGCCGCGCCGAAGTCGCGCCGGACCACGTGCACGCAGAGGTCCAGCCCGGCGGCGCTGCCCGCGCTGGTGAGGATGTCGCCGTCGTCCAGGTAGAGCACGTCGGGGTCGACCGTGACCGCCGGGTGGCGGCGGGCCAGCAGGTCGGCGTACCGCCAGTGGGTGGTGGCCCGCCGGCCGTCGAGCAGGCCGGCGCCGGCCAGGGCGAACGCGCCGGAGCAGATCGACATGAGCCGGGCGCCCCGGTGGTGCGCCCGGCGCAGCGCGGCGACCAGCTCGGGCGACGGGTCGACGGTCACGTCCGGCACCCCGGGCAGGATCACCGTGCCGGCCCCGGCGAGGGTCTCCAGGCCGTACGGGGTGTGCAGGGCGGCGCCGCCGACGACCGGCACCGGCCCGGGACGCTCGGCGCAGACGCTGAGCCGGTACCAGTCGACCTCCAGCTCGGGCCGGGGCAGCCCGAACACCTCGGTCACGATGCCGGTCTCGAAGACCGACATCCCCGGGTACGCGAGCACCGCCACGGTCCGATCCTCGGGGGTCATGGCGGGATGTTAGCGAAGGACGGCGATCACGCCACTCCCGCCGGCGGCCCGCCCGGCCGCAGGATCGAGACATGACCTTCTCCGTGCCGCCGGCCGACCCGGCGACCGCCGCCGCCCACTTCCGCGCCCGACTCAGCTTCGAGACCGACGTCAGCGACGTGCACGCCGCCCTGGAGGCGGGCACGCCCGGACTCGTGGTGGTCGACTCCCGGGGCGACGCCGCGTGGCGGCAGGGCCACCTGCCCGGCGCCCTGCACCTGCCCACCGCCGAGATCGCCGCCCGGGCCGCCGAGCTGGTGCCCGCCGGGTCGACCGTGGTGACGTACTGCTGGGGACCGGGCTGCAACGGCGCCACCCGGGCCGCGCTGGAGTTCGCCCGGCTCGGCCATCCCGTGAAGGAGATGCTCGGCGGCTTCGAGTACTGGGCGCGGGAGGGCCTGCCGGTCGTCACGTCGGCCGGCACGGTGCGCCGCCGGGTGGACGACCTGACCGCGCCCCGGTCCGCGGTCGCCTGCGACTGCTGACGGTCAGTCGACGGGCTCGTCGGTGAGGCGTTCGCCCCGCCGGCGCAGCATGCCGAGCCCGGGGATGCCGGCCACGGCCAGCTTGAGGTCCCGGGTGACGGCCAGCAGGTCGTGCAGGTCCGGGCCGACCCGGTCCAGGGTGGCCAGGATCGGCAGCACGTCCGAGGTCAGGTGCTCCTTCAGCTTCGGCAGCTCGTCGACCAGCCGGATGGCCGCGGTCACCTCCTCCGGGCTCAGCTGCTCGACGAACCGGGTCGCCATCGGCGCGGCCCGGCGCAGCGCCGGCTCGTACGCGCCCAGCAGCTCGGCCGCCGTGCCGGCCGCCTCCTCGGCGGTGACCACCGTGCCGGCGGCCCGGACGGCCACCGCGTCGGCCTCGGCGACCAGGGCGGCCGCCGCCCGGGCCACCCGGTCCGCCTCGCCCACCACCGCGGCGGCGGTCGTGGCGACTCCCGTCGCGGTCTCGATCGCCTCGGTGGCGGCGGCGCTGATCACGGCGACCTCCCGGACCGCCGCGTCCGCGTCGTCGAGCACCCGGTCGGTGCGGTCGAGGGTGCCCTCGATGCGGTCGACCACCCCGTTGATCCGCCGCACGAGCGCCTCCACCTCGTCGAGCACCGCGAAGGCGCGGGCCGGCACGGCGGCGAACGCGGCGGCCGAGCCGAGCGCCTGGTCCAGGGCGGAACGGGTGAGCCCGACGACGGCGCCGGGACGGGGGAGGGGAATCGCCATGCCACCCAGTGTGCGTCCCGCCGGCCAGGACCGCCGGGTGGCAGCGGGGCGGCCACGGTCACACCCGTCGCCACGACCGGTGACGCCGGCGACAGCGAACAGCGCGGCCGGCGCCCGGTCTGGGCGGTCAGCGACGGTCGCCCTGCTGCTCCACTGCCCGCTGCACGGCCCGGTAGATCTGGCCGAACCGGAGCGCGTCGGGCGTGCGCAGCAGCAGCACCTCCCGGCCGTGGTGCTGCACCCACAGCTCGTGCACCCGGTTGCCCCGCTCGTAGGAGCGGTCCAGCCAGCCGAGCGGCACCTCCAGGAACGGGGTCAGGGCCAGCCCGACCACCACGAACCCGGCCAGGATGACCAGCGCCAGTTTCCAGTCGCCCCGGTCCTGCGCGGCCCAGGCCAGCGAGAGCGCGCAGACCAGCGCCACGAGCGGCGGCAGCGACAGCAGCAGGACCAGCACCCCGCGCCCCAGGACCCGGCCCCGGACCGCCAGGGTGGTCGCACCGCGGGCGTGCCAGACGTACGTGACGTCGGCGAGCGCGACGACGTGCCCGCCGGCGTGGATGGCCTTCGAGGTGACCTGTACCGCGTCGTCCCGGTAATAGAGGGTCATCATTCAGCCTAACCACCCCGGGTCCAGAGGGGACGGTGCGGCGACCGCCGGCGGGGTAGCGTCCCGGCATGGCGGACCGGGACGGGGCCGAGGCGGCCGGCACCGAGCAGCAGCGCAACATCGAGGTGGTCCGGCGCTATCTGCGGACGTTCGTGACCAAGGATCTGGCCGAGTTGGCCGAGGTGGTCGCCGAGGATGTGGAGATCTACGGCTCGGGCACGGCGGTGCGCGGCCGGCGCTACCCCGAGGCGGCCGTCTCCTCGCCCGGGCTGACCGTGCTCGACCAGCGGATCCTGGAGATCTTCGCGGCCGGGGACCGGGTGGTGGTCTCGATGGCGCAGACCTACCGGCGGGACGCGACCGGGGCCACCACGGTGCAGAGCGCGTGCAAGATGTACCGACTGGCCGGCGGGCGGATCGTCCAGTTCTGGGGCGAGCAGGACACCTACGGCCTGCTGCGCGGTCTCGGGCTGCTGCCCGACGTGCCGATCGCGTTCTGACGCCGGGGCGGGTTGCTCTCCATGGCCCGCTGCACCGCCCGGTAGATCTGGCCGAAGCGCAGCGCGTCGCCCGTGTGCAGCAGCCGCACCGGCCGGCCCCGCCAGCGCGCCCACATCTCCAGCTCCCGGCTGCCCCGGGCGTACGAGCGGTCGAGGTGTTCGAAGAGCACGTCGGCGAGCGGACCGATGCCGAGGCCGACCAGCACGGACGCTCCGACGATGGCGATGGTGACCACGGCGGAGCGGTGCAGCCAGACCGCCAGCCCGATGCCGAGCACGGCGGCCACCAGCGGGCCGGCGAGGGCGGCGCCGATCGCGCCCCGGCCGGCGAGCACCCGCCAGGAGCGGTCGCCCCGCCGGTGCCACACCACGGTCAGTTCGGCGAGGGGATAGCTGCGCCCGTCCACCCGGACGGCGGTGGAGGTGACCTGGACCGACTTGTCGTCGTAATAGGTGATCATGGCCTCACTCCCGGTGCAGGGGCGGCGACAACTCCGGCTCGCCGCGCAGCGACCTGGAGCCGTCGACACCACACTGTCTACCCCAACGACCCTGGTCGTAAGGTTGGCACGCGACTTCGACGAGGAAGTGAGGGCAGCGTGGGCGAGTTCGTCAGGCTGGAAGTGAAGGACGGCATCGGCACCATCCGGCTGGAGCGGCCGCCGATGAACGCGCTCAACACCCAGGTGCAGGAGGAGTTGCGCGCCGCCGCCGCGGCGGCCACCGCCGACGCCGAGGTCCGCGCGGTCATCGTGTACGGCGGCGAGAAGGTCTTCGCGGCCGGCGCGGACATCAAGGAGATGGCGGACATGTCCTACGTGGACATGGCCGGCCGGGCCGCCGACCTGTCCAGCGCCCTGGGCGCCATCGCCCGGATCCCCAAGCCGGTGGTCGCCGCGATCACCGGCTACGCGCTGGGCGGCGGCTGCGAGCTGGCCCTGGCCTGTGACTGGCGGATCGTGGCCGACGACGCCAAGCTCGGCCAGCCGGAGATCAGGCTCGGCATCATCCCGGGCGCCGGCGGCACCCAGCGGCTGGCCCGCCTCGTCGGCCCGGCCCGCGCCAAGGACCTGATCATGACGGGCCGGATGGTCGACGCCGAGGAGGCGCTGCGGATCGGCCTGGCCGACCGGGTGGTCCCGGCCGCCGAGGTCTATGAGGCCGCGGTCGCCTACGTGAAGCCGTACCTGACCGGCCCGGTGCAGGCGCTGCGGGCGGCCAAGCTGGCCGTCGACGGCGGCCTGGACATGGACCTCAACTCCGGCCTGGCCTGGGAGAGCCAGCTCTTCGCGGCGCTGTTCGCCACCGACGACCGGCGCGAGGGCATGGCGGCGTTCGTCGAGAAGCGCAAGCCGGGCTTCACCGGCCGCTGAACCGCCGCTCCGGGTCGGCGGCCCGTCCCGCCGCCGACCCGAGAACGGTTCACATCCCGCTTACCGGCCAGTAGCGTGTGACTCCGGTCATGACGAAGGGAAGTGGCGATGACGGAACGGGTCGAGGGGCACGGCGGCGAGCTGGCCCTCGCGGCGCTGCGCGCGCACGGCGTACGGGAGATGTTCACCCTCTCCGGCGGGCACGTCTTCCCGCTCTACGACGCGGCGCACCGGACCGGCTTCGGAATCTACGACGTCCGGCACGAGCAGTCCGCCGTCTTCGCCGCCGAGGCGGTGGCGAAGCTGCAGCGCCGTCCCGGCCTGGCCGTGCTCACCGCCGGCCCCGGCGTCACCAACGGCGTCTCCGGCCTGACCAGCGCCTTCTTCAACGCCTCGCCGGTGCTGGTGCTCGGCGGGCGGGCCCCGCAGTTCCGCTGGGGCTCCGGCAGCCTCCAGGAGATGGACCACCTGCCGCTGGTCGCCCCGGTCACCAAGCACGCCGAGACGGTGTTCGGCGCCGACGACATCCCGCGCGCGGTGACCGCGGCCCTCACCGCCGCGCTCACCCCGCACCGCGGCCCGGCCTTCCTCGACTTCCCCCTGGAGGCGGTCTTCTCGGTCGGCGAGGCCGACCTGCCCGCGGTCACCCCGCCGGCGGCGATCGAGGCCGACCCGGACGAGGTCGCGAAGGCCGCCGCCCTGATCGCCGCCGCGTCCCGGCCGGTGATCATCGCCGGCTCCGACGTGTACGCGGGCGACGCCGTCGAGGCGCTGCGGGCCGCCGCCGAGTCCCTCCAGGTGCCGGTCTTCACCAACGGCATGGGCCGCGGCGCGCTGCCGCCGGAGCACCCGCTCACCTTCGCCAAGGCCCGGCGGGTCGCCCTCAAGAACGCCGACGTGGTCGTGGTGGTCGGCACCCCGCTCGACTTCCGGCTGGGCTTCGGCGACTTCGGCGACGCGCAGGTGGTGCACGTCGTGGACGCGCCCAGCCAGCGCGCCGGGCACGTCCAGCCCGCCGCCGCTCCCGCCGGTGACCTGCGGCTGATCCTCACCGGGTTCGCCGAACACCCGGGCAACCGGGCCGACCACGCCGACTGGATCGCCCAGTTGCGCACCGCCGAGGACGCCGCGAAGGCGCGCGACGCGGAGGAGATGGCCGCCGAGACCGACCCGATCCGCCCGGCCCGGGTCTACGGCGAGCTGCGCAAGGTGCTCGCCCGCGACGCGATCACCATCGGCGACGGCGGGGACTTCGTCTCGTACGCCGGGAAGTACCTGGAGCCCGCCCAGCCCGGCACCTGGCTCGACCCCGGCCCGTACGGCTGCCTGGGCACCGGGATGGGCTACGCCATGGGGGCCCGGGTCAGCCACCCCGACCGGCAGATCTGCGTGCTGATGGGTGACGGCGCGGCCGGCTTCTCGCTGATGGACGTGGAGTCCCTGGCCCGCCAGCGGCTCCCGGTGGTGATCGTGGTCGGCAACAACGGCATCTGGGGCCTGGAGAAGCACCCGATGCGCGCCATGTACGGCTACGACGTGGCCGCCGACCTGCAGCCCGGGCTGCGCTACGACAAGGTGGTCGAGGCGCTCGGCGGCGCGGGCGAGACGGTGGAGAAGGCCGCCGACCTCGGCCCCGCCCTGACCCGTGCGTTCGACGCCGGCGTGCCGTACCTGGTCAACGTGCTGACTGATCCGGGCGACGCGTACCCCCGCTCGTCGAACCTGGCCTGACCTCGACGCCGCGACCGCCGTCGCCCGGGTGACCGGCGACGGCGGTCGCGTCGTTCTGCCCGGAGGTAAATCAGCGGTCTGTCAGCGCCTGTCGCCGTAACGTCAGCGCCGTCGCTCAAGGTGGGGTGACCAGCGAGAACGACGGGAGCAACGATGACTTACGCGATCCGCGCGGAAGGTCTGGTGCGCCGCTTCGGCGCCACCACCGCGCTGGCCGGGGTGGACCTGGCCGTCCCCACCGGGACGGTGTTCGGGCTGCTCGGGCCGAACGGGGCGGGCAAGACCACGGCGGTGCGGGTGCTGGCCACCCTGCTCGCCGCCGACGAGGGGCACGCCACCGTGGGCGGCTACGACGTCCGCCGCGACGCCCACCGGGTGCGCCAGCTGATCGGCCTCACCGGCCAGTACGCCTCGGTCGACGAGAACCTCACCGGCACCGAGAACCTGCTGCTCATCGGCCGCCTGCTCGGGCTGTCCCGGGCCGACGCCCGGGCCCGCGCCCGGGCGCTGCTGGCCGACTTCCAGCTCACCGACGCCGCCGAGCGGGCCGCCAAGACCTACTCCGGCGGCATGCGCCGCCGGCTCGACCTGGCCGCCAGCCTGGTCGGCCGCCCGCAGGTGCTCTTCCTCGACGAGCCGACCACCGGGCTCGACCCGCGCAGCCGCAACGAGCTGTGGGACATCGTCCGCACCCTGGTGGCCGACGGGGTGACCGTGCTGCTCACCACGCAGTACCTGGAGGAGGCCGACCAGCTCGCCGGCGAGATCGCGGTGGTCGACCACGGCCGGGTGATCGCCCAGGGCGCCCCGGAGGAGCTGAAGGCGCGCACCGGCGGCCAGGTGCTCACCGTCCGCCCGACCGATCCCGCCGACCTGCCGACCGTGGTGGCCGTCGCCGCCGAGGTCACCGGGGTCGCCCCGGAGGTCGCCCAGGCCACCGTCACCGTGCCGGTGAACGACCCGGACGTGCTGCCGGCCGTGGTCCGGCGGCTCGACGCCGCCGAGGTGGCGGTGGCCGAGCTGGCGCTGCGCGGCGCCAGCCTGGACGAGGTCTTCCTCTCCCTGACCGGTCACCGCGCCGAGCAGGACGCCCCGGCCCGCACCGACCTGGAAAGGATCCCGGCATGACCGCCGCCACCCTCGCCGCCCCGCTCGCCCCGGCCCGCCGCCCGGGCCTCGTCGCCGGGCTGCGGAACACCCTCACCCTGGCCTGGCGCAGCCTCGTGCAGATCAAGCACAACCCCATGGAGCTGCTCGACCTGAGCATCCAGCCGGTGATGTTCGTGCTGCTGTTCACCTACGTCTTCGGCACCGCGATCGCCGGCTCGCCGAGCGACTACCTGAAGTTCGCGCTGCCCGGGATCATCGTGCAGAACGCGTTCTTCGCCACCATGACCACCGGCTTCGGGCTCAACACCGACCTCACCAAGGGCGTCTTCGACCGGCTCCGGTCGCTGCCCGTGGCCCGCTGGTCGCCGCTGGCCGGCCGGATCCTCGCCGACACGGTCAAGCAGGCGTGGTCGGTGGCGCTGCTGATCGGCGTCGGCATGATCCTCGGCTTCCGGGTGGGCCACGGGTTCGCTGGGCTGCTGGCCGCGTTCGCCCTGCTGCTGGTCTTCTCGCTGGCCGCCTCGTGGATCTCGGTGCTGGTCGGAGTGCTGGTCAGCGAGCCGGACAAGGTGCAGATCTTCGGCTTCATGGTGATCTTCCCGCTGACCTTCACGAGCAACGCGTTCGTGCCGACCGACAAGATGCCGTCCTGGCTCCAGCACTGGGTGGAGGTCAACCCGGCCACCATCCTGGCCGACGCGCTGCGCGGCCTGCTGGTCTCCGGCCCGGTGGCCGGCCCGGTCGCCAAGTCGCTGATCTGGGCCGCCGTGCTGCTCGCCATCTTCGCCCCGCTCGCGGTGCGGGCGCTCAGGCGTCGAGTGTGACGGCCACCGCCTCCGCGGCGGTCGCCCAGCGGTAACCCAGCCCGCCCGCGTACGCCTCGGCGAAGCCCGTCTCGCCGAGCGCGTCGCGGGCGGCCGCCTCCACCCGGGCGCGGTCCAGCACGGCGTGGTCGGGGCCGCCCCGGATCCCGGTCGCCGCACCGAGCAGCCGGGCGGCCCCGGCCGGGCGGCCGAGCCGCAGCGCCAGATCGGCGTAGCCGACCAGCACGGCCGCGACCACCGGGGCGTCCTGCGAGCTGAGCGCCAACTTCAGGGCCTGGTCGTGCCGGGTCCGGGCGGAGACCAGATCGCCGTCGGCGGCGTCCAGCACGGCCAGGGTGGACGCGTTGAGCGCGCGCCACTGCGGAGCGATCGCGCGGTCGCCCACCAGCCGGGCGCCCTCCGTGAGGCAGGCCCGCGCCCCGGCCCGGTCGCCCTCCGCCCGCAGCAGCTCCGCCCTGCCGTACGCCAGCGCCGCCCTCGTCTCGTCCGATGCGGACAGCTCGGCCTCGTGCACCGCCCGGTCCAGTTCCGCCCACGCCCGGCCCCGCTCGCCCCGCCGCCACAGGTTGTGCGCCAGCCGCAGCCGCATTTCCGGCACGTCCTCGCGGACGCCGAGCGCCTCGAAGTAGGTCATGGCCTCCTCGTGGTACGGAGTCGCCTCGGCGGCCTCGCCGCGCCGGTCGAGCAGGTCGGCCAGCGAGGTGAGGCTGAACGACATGCCCCACCGGTCGCCGACCTGGCGGTAGTGCGCCAGCCCGGCCCGCAGGTCGGCCTCCGCGTCGGCATCCGACAGGCCCCCGTTGAGCAGGGAGTGCGCCCGGATCAGCCGGGCGATGCCGGCCACCCACGGATCCGGGTCGTCGAACAGGGCCACCATGGCGGCCATGGCGGGCGGCTGGAAGTTCGTGTCGAAAGCCGCCGCGATCGGCGCGGCGAGGCGCAGCAGCGGGTGTTCGTGCTCGCGCCCGAGGGACAGCTCCGCGGCCCGGGCCAGCCGTTCCCGGCTGACCGTGACCTCGTCGCTGTGGGTGTCGATCAGGTTCAGCGCGGCGGTGGCCAGGGTGAGGGCGGTGGCGGTGGGCGGCGTGTCGGCCACCCCGGGCAGCTCCAGCACCTGGCCGGCCAGGTCGGCGCCCTCGGCGCGCTGGCCGGTCAGCCACCAGTACCAGCCCAGCGCGGCGGCGTACCGGACGGCGGTGGGGGCGTCGCCGACGGCGATCGCGTGGCGCAGCCCGGCGTGCACGTTGTCGTGGTCGGCCGCGAGCCGGCGCAGCCAGTCCAGCTGCGCCGCGCCGCGCAGCTCGGGCTCGGCCGCCTCGGCCAGGGCCAGGTATTCGGCGGCGTGTGCCCGCCGGACCTCGTCCGTCTCGCCCGCCTCGGCGAGCCGGTCCAGGCCGTACTCGCGGATGGTCTCCAGCATCCGGTAGCGCGGCTCGCCCGTGCCGCCCGCCACCACCAGCGACTTGTCCACGAGCGCGGAGATGGCGTCGAGGACGTCCGCGACCGCTCCAGGTCGCGGCGCGGCGGCAGACGCGCCGAGCTGGAGTGGTCGTTCGACGGCGCAGACCCGCTCGACCGCGTCCAGGGTCGCGCCGCCGGCGAAGACGGCCAGCCGCCGCCAGAGCGCCCGCTCCCCGTCCCCGAGCAGGTCCCAGCTCCAGTCGACCACGGCGCGCAACGTCTGGTGCCGGGGCAGGGCCGTCCGGCTGCCGCCGGTCAGCAGCCGGAACCGGTCGTCCAGCCGGGTGTCCACCTGCGCCGCCGTCATGGCGCGCAGCCGGGCGGCGGCCAGCTCGATGGCGAGCGGCATGCCGTCCAGCGCGCGGCAGATGCGCACTACCGGACCGACCGTGGCCGCGTCCACCGCGAAGTCCGGGCGGACCGCGCCGGCCCGGTCGGCGAAGAGCCGCACGGCCGGGTACGCCAGCGCGGTCGCCGGGTCCGCGTCGGCCGGGGGCAGGGCCAGCGACTCCACCGGCCGCAGCACCTCCCCGGTGATGCCCAGCGGCTCCCGGCTGGTGGCCAGCACCCGCAGCCCGGGACAGGCGGTGAGCAGGCGTTCGGTGAGGCCGGCCGCCGCGTCGATCAGGTGCTCGCAGTTGTCCAGCAGCAGCAGGGCCGTACGCCCGGCGAGCGCGTCGACCAGCCGCCCGACCGGGTCGGCCGGCTCGGGGGCGCCGCGGCCGGCCCGGGCCAGCAGCGCCTGCTCGCGCAGGCCGAGCGCGGCGAGGGCGGCCCCCGGCACCTCGGCCGGGTCGGTGACCGGGGCGAGCGGCACCAGCCACACCCCGTCCGGGAAGCGGCCGGCCACGGCGCGGCCCGACTCCACCGCCAGCCGGGTCTTGCCGGCCCCGCCGGGGCCGGTGAGGGTGGCCAGGCGGGACCGGTCGAGCAGCCCGGCGACCCGGGCCACCTCCTCCTCGCGCCCGACGAAACTGGTCAGCGTGGCGGGCAGGTTCCCCCGGGCCGGGCGGGACGGACCAGCCGGGTCGGCCGGGGCGGGTCGCTCGGCGCGGACGGGGGCGGCCGCCGGCTCGCCGCGCAGGACCTCCAGGTGCAGGGCGGCCAGCTCGGGGCCGGGGTCGGTGCCGAGGGTGTCGGCGAGGGTGGCGCGCAGCCGTTCGTACTCGGCGAGGGCCTCCGCCGGATGGCCGGCCCGGTGCAGCGCCCGGATCAGCAGCCCGGTCAGCCGCTCCCGCAGCGGGTGGGCGGCGACCAGCTCGCGAAGCTGCGGCAGCAGGGCGTCCGGCGCCGCCCGGTCCAGCCGCGCCTCGACCAGGTCCTCCGTGGCGGCGAGCCGCAGCTCGGTGAGCCGGGCCACCGGCGCCCGGGCGAAGTCCGCGTCGGCCACGTCGGCCAGGGCCGGGCCGCGCCAGAGCGCCAGCGCCTCGGCCAGCCGGCGGCAGCCCTCGGTCGGGTCGTCGACGAGCCGGGCCCGGGCCGCCCGGACCGCGGCCTCGAACCGGTGCGCGTCCACGTCGTCGGGTGCCACGGCGAGCCGGTAGCCGCCGGGCTGCGCCTCGACGGGCAGCCCGGCCCGGCGGAGCCGCGAGACGAGGGCCTGGAGCGCGTTCGCGGCCCCGGCCGGCGGCTCGTCCGCCCAGAGCGCGTCGGTGAGCCGGCCGGCGGTGACCGTGCGGCCCGGCTCCAGGGCCAGCAGGATCAGCAGCCGGCGCAGCCGGGCGCCGCCCACCTCCACCGGCGTACCGGTGTCGGCGCGCAGCTCCAGGGGGCCGAGCAGGCTGATCCGCACGGCGTCGATTGTGCCCGCCCGGCGCCCGGTGGCGGCGCTCAGACCTCCGGCCGGTCCCGGTCGTCCTGCCCGCGGCGCAGCTCCTCCTCACGCCGGCGCAGGTCCTCCTCCCAGCGGCGGAGGCGTTCCTGGTCGTCGGCCCGCTTGCGCTCGGCGAGCGAGGAGAGGAACTCGGGGTCGTCGTCCGGCGCGACCTGCCGGGGGCGGTGCTGCTCGGAGAAGCCGTTCCCCATCGGCCAGGCGGTCCGCGTCCGCCGGGCGCCGGCCTCCCGGCCGGCGACGAACCAGGCGATCGAGCCGACCAGCGGGAAGAACAGGATGATCAGCACCCAGGCGATCCGGGGCAGCGCGCGGATCTCGCCCTCCTCGGCGGAGAGGCAGCTGATCAGGGCGCAGACGGCGAGTACGAGCTGGGCCAGGAAGAGCAGCCCGTAAAGGCGAACCATGCCGGACATCATGGCCCACCGGGGACGGTCAGCGCAGCCCGCGCAGCACGTGCACCACGCCCAGCAGCGCCAGGCCGGCGGCGGCCAGCGCGGTCAGCGGGATCGACCAGCGTGCCGGAGCGCGCGGCCCGGCGCCGGTGGCCCGGCGCCAGCCGGTCAGCAGGACGCCCAGCCAGGTGACCACGGCCAGCCCGGCCAGCAGCGCGTCGGCGGTGCGCCCGGTGAACGCCAGCCGGAGTTCCAGCACGAGGATCACGGTGACCGCGAGCAGCGTCCGTCGCCAGGCCAGCCGGGTGCGTTCCGGTTGCAGCCCCGGGTCCCGCCTCACCCGAGGCCCCGGGCCAGCACGACGGCCGCCAGCAGCAGCGCGCCGAGCGCGACCACGAGGGCCAGGACGGCCGGGAAGCGGGACGCGGGCAGCTCCTCGTCCAGCCGGATGGCCCGCTCGGTGCGGGCCCAGTGGTCGACCGCCCGGACGGCGACCGTGGCGCCGAGCAGCAGCAGCGCGACGGCGATCACCTCGCGCAGGTGCTCCAGGGGCA
The DNA here is from genome assembly GCF_040631005.1 of Micromonospora sp. NPDC005707. Taxonomy (NCBI): domain Bacteria; kingdom Bacillati; phylum Actinomycetota; class Actinomycetes; order Micromonosporales; family Micromonosporaceae; genus Micromonospora; species Micromonospora sp. NPDC005707. The sequence goes on along the minus strand of NZ_JBEXYR010000001.1, from coordinate 274,380 downwards.
GCCGGGGGAGGAACTGCGCGGCGGCCAGCCCGCCGGCGATCAACGCCAGCCCGGTGCGCAGCCAGGCCAGGAAGGTCCGCTCGTTGGCCAGCGAGAAGCGGTAGTCCGGCCTGTTGCCGACCGACCGCAGCTCGCGCGGGTCGAACCAGCGCCTGATCGCCTCCCACACGGCCTCCATTATCCGCTTTGCCCGGTGCCTAGCCTGAAGGGATGACCGATCTTGACGCGCGGAGCCTGCGCGACGCCTACGACACCCAGATCCGCCCGGAGCTGCCCGACCCGGTGCCGGCCGGGGTGACCATCGACCGGGACGGCCCCCTGTTCCGCGTGCTCAACCTGGACCGCGGCGGCTTCCTCACCTACCGCACCCTGGACGGGCTGGCCGGCGCCGAGCTCGACGCTCTGATCGCCCGGCAGGTCGAGTTCTTCCGCGCCCGGGGCGAGTCGGTGGAGTGGAAGCTCACCGGGCACGACGAGCCGGCCGACCTGGGCGACCGGCTGCGGGCCGCCGGCTTCGTGCCGGAGGACCTGGAGACCGTCGTGATCGGCCCGGTCGCGGCCCTGTCCGCCGCCGTCCCGACGCCGCCCGAGGGGGTACGCCTGCGCGAGGTCACCAGCCACGAGGACCTGCAACGGATCGCCGCCATGGAACAGGCGGTCTGGCAGGAGGACCGGAGTCACCTGGTGACCGGGCTGGCCCGGGAGATCGAGGCGGACCCGCAGTCGATCACGGTCGTGGTGGCCGAGGCCGGCGACACCGTGGTGAGCGCCGGCTGGGTGCGCTACCTGCGCAACACCGGCTTCGCCACCCTCTGGGGCGGCTCGACGCTGCCGGAGTGGCGGCGCAAGGGCGTGTACCGGGCCCTGGTGGCGTACCGGGCGCGGCTGGCCGAGCAGCGCGGCAAGACCCTCGTGCAGGTGGACTGCTCGCCGGACAGCCGGCCCATCCTGGAGCGGCTCGGTCTCGTTGCGGTCACCACGACCACCCCGTACGTCTACACTCCGTGATCATGGAGCGGTTGACGGCGGACGAGCAGCTCACCCTCAAGACCGGAGCCTTCGGGGCCGTGTTCCTGGTCTCCAACGCGGTGCCCGGGATGCTGGCCATGGTGCGCGAGAGCATCGCCGCGTCCGGGGCGCTGGGCGGCGCCAGCGGGGTGGTCAAGGAGGCCCTCACCACCGGCCCGCTGCCGCAGCTGCCCCGGGACTCGGCGCTGGAGATCGAGGCGACCGTGCTGCCGGCGCTGGGCCGGGCCGTGGAGATCCTCCGGACCAAGTCACCGGGGGACGTCGAGGCGTACCGGTCGGTGGTGCTGGCCGCGGCCGACCGGGTGGCGCAGGCCCACCGGGGCATCGCGCCCGCCGAGGCGGCGGTGATCGACAAGATCAGGCATGCGCTGGCCGAGCCCGCCTGACCGGCTCGGCCGACCAGAGCGTGCGCACGCTGGCCCGGACGCAGCGGTCGCGGACGCGGCCGCAGGCGCAGCGGTAGGTCTCCGGGAGCATCCGGCGGCAGGCGCGGCGGACGGTCCCGGGGCCGTCCGCCGCGTCCCGCTCTCCCGTCGAAAGGCTCTTTTCCGGCATATCCGTCACCTCCCTATTTTGGGAGCTTACCCGCCGCGACGGAGCCCGGTGAGCTGTGTCACTCTGAGGCGCCGGGGAGCGGATGCTACTTGCGGGTAACATAAGCCCCGTGGGCAACTGCACAGCTCCGCGCGGTTGACCGAACGTTAAGTCACGCGCAAGGCTGCGCCCGTGACCGGGCGAGTGATCGCTACACCAAACAGGAGGGTCGTCGAAGCGCGATGAACATCGTCGTACTCGTCAAGCAGGTGCCCGATTCGGGCGCGGACCGCAACCTGCGTCCTGACGACAACACCGTCGACCGCGGTTCGGCGAACAACGTCATCAACGAGATGGACGAGTACGCCATCGAGGAGGCGTTGAAGATCAAGGAGGCGCACGGCGGCGAGGTCACCATCCTGACCATGGGTCCGGACCGGGCGACCGAGTCGATCCGCAAGGCGCTCTCCATGGGGCCGGACAAGGCCGTGCACGTGGTGGACGACGCCCTGCACGGGTCCTGCGCCGTGACCACCTCGAAGGTGCTCGCCGCCGCCCTGGGGCAGCTCAACGCCGACCTGGTCATCTGCGGCGCCGAGTCGACCGACGGCCGGGTGCAGGTCATGCCGCACATGATCGCCGAGCGGCTGGGCGTGGCCGCCCTGACCGGCGCGCGCAAGCTCACCGTCGACGGCGCCACGCTGACCGTCGAGCGGCAGACCGAGGAGGGCTACGAGGTGGTCACCGCCTCGACCCCGGCCGTCGTCTCCGTCTGGGACACCATCAACGAGCCGCGCTACCCCTCCTTCAAGGGCATCATGGCCGCCAAGAAGAAGCCGGTGCAGACGCTCTCCCTGGGTGACCTCGGCGTCGCTGCCGCCGAGGTGGGCTTCGACGGCGCCACCAGCGCCGTGCTCGAGCACACCAAGCGCCCGCCGCGCTCCGGCGGCGAGAAGATCACCGACGAGGGCGAGGGCGGCGCGAAGCTGGTCGAGTTCCTCGCCACCGAGAAGTTCGTGTGAGAGGTCTGGACATGTCTGAGGTTCTCGTCGTCGTCGAAGCCACCAAGGAATTCGGCGTCAAGAAGGTCACCCTGGAGATGCTCACCCTCGCCCGCGAGCTGGGCACCCCGAGCGCGGTCGTGCTCGGTGGCGCCGGCGCCGCCGAGGCGCTGAGCGCCAAGCTGGGCGAGTACGGCGCGGAGAAGATCTACGCCGCCGAGGGCGAGGAGATCGACGGCTACCTGGTGGCCCCGAAGGCCACCGTGCTGGCCGAGCTCGTCGGGCGGGTGCAGCCGGCCGCCGTGCTGCTCGCCTCCTCCCAGGAGGGCAAGGAGATCGCCGCCCGCCTGGCCGTCAAGCTGGAGAACGGCATCCTGACCGACGTGGTGGCCCTCGCCGCCGACGGCACCGCCACCCAGGTCGCCTTCGCCGGCTCCACCATCGTCAAGTCCAAGGTCACCAAGGGCCTGCCGCTGGTCACCGTCCGGCCCAACTCGCTCAACCCGGCCCCGGCCGCGGCCACCCCGGCCGTCGAGCAGCTCACCGTGTCGGTCTCCGACGCGGACAAGCTGGCCAAGGTCGTCGAGCGGGTCGCCGAGCAGAAGGGCTCCCGTCCGGAGCTCACCGAGGCGTCGGTCGTCGTCTCCGGCGGTCGCGGCGTCGGCAACGCCGACAACTTCAAGCTGGTCGAGGAGCTGGCCGACCTGCTCGGCGGCGCGGTCGGCGCGTCCCGCGCGGCCGTCGACTCCGGCTTCTACCCCCACCAGTTCCAGGTGGGCCAGACCGGCAAGACCGTCTCCCCGCAGCTCTACGTCGCGCTGGGCATCTCCGGCGCGATCCAGCACCGGGCCGGCATGCAGACCTCGAAGACCATCGTCGCGGTGAACAAGGACGCCGAGGCGCCGATCTTCGAGCTGGCCGACTTCGGCGTGGTCGGCGACCTGTTCAAGGTCGTCCCGCAGGCCGCCGAGGAGATCCGCAAGCGCAAGTGACCCCGTCACGACACGAGCCGCCGTCCGGTGATCCGGGCGGCGGCTCGCGTGTGTCGCGGCCCCTTCCATGGGGTGGAAGGGAGCTGATCGGCGGGCCGGGGAGCTGAGCCGGCCCGCCGATCAGCCCGTCAGGGTGCCCCTCAGCAAACTGTCGCCGGAGTGGGCGGGCTTGTTGTCGAACTGTTCGGCGGAGACGTCGACCACCGAGTAGGTCCGGAGGTCGACGTTCGGTGGCACCGGAAGCAACTCGTCTCCCGACGCCTTGCTCAGGGTACCCAAGGAAAACATCTTCATCGTCCGGGGATCAATCAGCCAGACCTCGTAGTACCCGGGAACGCTCGGGAGATTCGCCACGTGCAGGTGCAGCCGGCTGCCGTCGAGCACCCGGGCGTCGCCCGAGGCGTCCTTCGGTGTCGACCCGAACGCGGCCAGCGGCGCGCTGGCCAGCACCGTGGGCTGGGGCGGCGGCTCGTCACCGCCGCCCAGTACGACGGCGGTGCCCACCACGCCGATCAGCGCGGCGGCCGTGGCGGTGACCGCCGTGGTCGCCCAGCGTGGCCAGCGGCGGGAGCGGGGCGCCGTCGCCGGCCGGTCGGCCGGCTCGACCGGGTCACCGGTGCGCGGCGGACGCCGCCGGGTCAGCGCGGGCAACTCCTCGGCCTCCCGGATCTCCGCGACGATGCCCTGCCAGACGTGCTCCGGCGGCTCGGGCAGGTCGCTCAGGCCCTGGGTGCCGGCGCCCAGCCCGGCGACGTGCCGGAGCGACGCCAACTCGTCCCGGCAGTGCGCGCAGCTGTCGAGGTGGGTGGCCTCACCGCCCTCGGCCTCGCTCTCACCGAGCGCCAGAAAGACCAGCCGGTCGTGGTCCACGTGCGGCACCGTCCACCTCCCATCTGCGTCTCAGGCTCTGCATGCCGCGCCGGATGTGGCTCTTGACCGTGCCCAGCGGCACTCCGGTCACGGTCGCGATCTGCTGGTGGGTCAGGTCGTCGTAGAACGCCAGCTCCAGCATCCGCCGCTGCTCGTCCGGGAGCTGGGCCAGCTCGTCGGCGACGACCAGCCGGTCGACCACGGTGTCCGGGTCCGGCCCGGTGGTCGCCGGCTCAGGCAGCCGGCGGACCGTCTCGACCACCCGGGTCTCCCGGGCGGCGGCCCGGAGCCGGTCGACGACCTTGCGCCGCCCGATCCCGAGCAGCCAACCGACCAGCGACCCCTTCTCCGGGTCGAACGTCTCCCGGCCGAGCCAGGCGGCGACGAACGTCGCCTGGGTCACGTCCTCGGCGTCGCTGCGGTTGGCCAGGGTCGTGGTGGCCAGGTGCAGCACGGCTCGGCCGTACCGGTCGTACGCCGCCCGCAGGGCGGTCTCGTCCCCGGCGCGGAACCGTGCGGCGAGGTCGTCGTCGCCCGGCGGCTCGGGGCCCTGCCGGACCGTCGTCACGGGACGGTCCGCCTTCGCTGGGGCATGCCCGACTGTAGCCGCCACAGCCTTCGCCCCACTCTCCCGGTCAATCTGCGCTCCCTCGTCCACCTCCTCTTCGTCGGGCGGGGCCGGTCCGGATGCGGTCCGGCCCGAGAAAAAGAAATCGGATCCGGCCGCATCCGGGGGCCACGAAGCCGGCGTAACCCGTTCTGCACGCCAGTCCTGACGAATCAGCACCAATCACCAGGAGGCAGACAATGCAGTTCGCCATGTTCCGTCGGGTCGCCGCGATCGGCGCGGTGTCCGCCCTGACGTTCGCCGGCATCGGCGCCGCCACCACGGGCCCGGCCTGGGCGGCCTCGTCCAAGGTGTCGGTCGTGCACGGCATCCCGGGCACCCCGGTGGACGTGTACGTCAACGGGAAGAAGACGCTGGACAACTTCCAGCCGGGTGACGTGGCCGGCCCGCTCACCCTGCCCGAGGGGACGTACGACATCGCCCTGACCAAGCCGGGCGAGGCGGTCGACAAGGCGATCCTCACGGTCGACGACGCCGCGGTGCCGGGCGGGGCGAACATCAGCCTCGCCGCCCACCTGAGCGCCGACGGCAAGCCGCGGATCACCCCGTTCGTCAACGACGTGTCGAAGGTGGACGCCGGTGAGGCGCGGCTGATCGTCCGGCACACCGCCGCCGCACCGGCCGTCGACGTACGGGCCGGTGGGAAGCCGGTCTTCGAGGACCTCACCAACCCGAAGGAGGCCAAGGCCGACGTGGCGGCCGGCATGGTCAAGGCGGACGTGGTGCTCGCCGGCACCGACACGGTCGCCATCGGCCCGGCCGACCTGAACCTCCGGGAGGGCACCGCGACGATCGTGTACGCGATCGGCTCCGCCCAGGACAAGAACCTTGAACTTGTCGCGCAGACCGTCACCGGGCTGCACTCGGCCCCCGGCGGCGTGCCCAGCGGCACCGGCGGCCAGGCCGGCACCGGCGTGGACACCTGGTGGTACGTGCTGGCCGGCGCCGGCGTGCTGCTCCTGCTCGGCGGCGGGGCGCGGGTGGCCACCGCCCGGACCGGTCGCCGGTGACCGTGCGCCACCGCGGGGCGCTGGCGGCGATGGCCGCCGGCGCCGCCGCGCTCACCGTGGCGACCGTGGTGGCCTGCGGGTCGCGGCCCGCCGAGGACGTCGGCGCGGGCGAGGCGGCGGCCCTGGCCGGCGCCACCCCCACCCCGACGCCCACGGCCACCGGTGCCCGGCGGGTGCCGGTGAACGCGGGCGCCCTGCCCGCGGCCGGGACGATCGTCCCGCCGGTGCGGCTGCGCATCCCGCCGATCGGGGTCACGGCCACCGTCGACCCGGTCGGCATCAACCCGCGGACGGACGAGTTCGAGGTCCCGCCCAGCGTCGACCGGGTCGGCTGGTACCGCTACGGCCCGGGCCTGGAGGCCGGGACCGGCTCCGTGGTGATCGCCGGCCACGTCGACAGCGCCGATCAGGGCAAGGGGGCGTTCTTCCGGCTGCGCGAGCTGGACCGGGGGGACCTGCTCACCGCCACCGGCTCCGACGGCCGGGAGCGCCGCTTCCGGGTGGTGGCCCGGGAGGAGTACGCGAAGACGCGCATCCCGCTCGACCGGTACTTCGCCCGGGACGGCAGCCCCCGGCTCACCCTGATCACGTGCGGCGGCCCGTTCGACGCGAAGACCCGGCACTACCGCGACAACGTCGTGATCACGGCGGTGCCCGCGTGAGCGCGTGAGCGTCCGGACCGCCCGTCCCTGCCCCCCGTACGGGACGGGCGGTCCGGCATCCGGCGGCACCCCGGTCGGCCGTTAGGCTGAACGGTGATGGCATACCTGGATCACGCGGCGACGACCCCGATGCTCGACGAGGCACTCGAGGCGTACGTCGCCACGGCCCGCGAGGTGGGCAACGCGTCCTCGCTGCACGCGGCGGGCCGGCGCGCCCGGCGGCGGGTGGAGGAGTCCCGGGAGCGGGTGGCGGCCGTGCTCGGCGCCCGCCCGTCCGAGGTGATCTTCACCGGGGGTGGCACGGAGAGCGACAACCTGGCCGTGAAGGGCATCTTCTGGGCTCGCCGCGCCGCCCGGGCCGAAAGGATCCGGGTGGTCTCCAGCGCCGTCGAGCACCACGCCGTGCTGGACGCGGTGGACTGGCTGGCCGGGCACGAGGGCGCCGAGGTCGGCTGGCTGCCGGTCGACGCCGCCGGCCGGCTCGACCCGGAGCGGCTCCGCGCCGAACTGGCCGCGCACGGCGACCGGGTGGCCCTGGTCACGGCCATGTGGGCCAACAACGAGGTGGGCACCGTGCAGCCGGTGGCCGAGCTGGCCGCGGTCGCCGCCGAGCACGGGGTGCCGTTCCACACCGACGCCATCCAGGCGGTCGGTCAGGTGCCCGTCGACTTCGCCGCCAGCGGCGTCGCCGCGCTCACCGTCACCGGCCACAAGCTCGGCGGCCCGACCGGCGTCGGCGCGCTGCTGCTGGCCCGCGATCTCGCCGCCACCCCGCTGCTGCACGGCGGCGGCCAGGAGCGCGACGTCCGCTCCGGCACCCTCGACACCGCCGGCATCGTGGCCTTCGCGGTCGCCGTGGAGGCCGCCGTGAAGGGCCAGCAGGAATACGCGGCCCGCGTCGCCGCGCTCCGCGACGACCTGGTCGAGCGGGTCCGGCAGGCGGTCCCCGAGGTGGTCTTCAACGGCGACCCGACCGACCGGCTCCCCGGCAACGCGCACTTCTCGTTCCCGGGCTCCGAGGGGGACGCGCTGCTGCTGCTCCTCGACGCGCAGGGCATCGCCTGCTCGACCGGTTCGGCCTGCTCGGCCGGGGTGGCCCAGCCCTCGCACGTGCTGCTGGCCATGGGCGCCGACGACGACCGGGCGCGCTCGTCGCTGCGCTTCACCCTCGGCCACACCAGCACCAGGGCGGACGTCGACGCGCTGATCGCCGCGCTGCCCGGCGCCGTGGAGCGGGCCCGCCGCGCGGCCGCCCTCCGCACGCCCCGCTGACCCGGATACCCTCGGTGATGACGAGGGGAGTGGGCTGGTGAGGGTTCTGGCGGCGATGTCGGGCGGAGTGGACTCCGCCGTGGCGGCGGCGCGCGCGGTGGAGGCCGGGCACGACGTGACCGGTGTGCACCTGGCGCTGGCCCGCAACCCGCAGACCTACCGCACCGGCGCCCGGGGGTGCTGCACCCTGGAGGACTCCCGGGACGCCCGCCGCGCCGCCGACGTGCTCGGCATCCCGTTCTACGTGTGGGACATGGCCGACCGGTTCCACGAGGACGTGGTCGACGACTTCGTGGCCGAGTACGCGGCGGGCCGTACCCCGAACCCGTGCCTGCGCTGCAACGAGAAGATCAAGTTCGCCGCGGTGCTGGACCGGGCCGTGGCCCTGGGCTTCGACGCGGTGGTCACCGGCCACCACGCCCGGCTCGGCGCGGACGGCCTGCTGCGCCGCAGCGTCGACGCGGCCAAGGACCAGTCGTACGTCCTCGCGGTGCTGACCCGGGCGCAGCTCGACCGGTCGATCTTCCCGCTCGGCGACTCGACCAAGGCCGAGGTGCGCGCGGAGGCCGCCCGGCGCGGCCTCGCGGTGGCCGACAAGCCGGACTCGCACGACATCTGCTTCATCGCCGACGGCGACACCCGGGGCTTCCTGTCCCAGCGGCTCGGCGAGGCCCCCGGCGAGGTGGTGGACGCGCTCACCGGCGCGGTGGTGGGCAGCCACACCGGCGCCTACCAGTACACCGTCGGGCAGCGGCGCGGCCTGCACCTGGACCGGCCCGCGCCGGACGGCCGCCCGCGCTACGTGCTCTCCATCACCCCGAAGACCAACACGGTCACCGTCGGCCCTGCCGAGGCCCTCGAAGTCGCCGAGGTCCGCGCCGCCCGCCCGGTCTGGACCGGCGGCGCGCGCCCCGACGGGCCGATCGAGTGCGAGGTGCAGCTCCGGGCGCACGGCGACGTGGTGCCGGCGACCGTGTCGCTGGACGCCGACGGGCTGCACGCCGACCTGCGCCGCCCGGTCCGGGGCGTGGCCGCCGGCCAGGCGATCGTGGCGTACCGCCCGGACCCGGCCGGGGACGTCGTGCTCGGCTCGGCGACGATCACCGCCTGAGCCCTCGGCGCCCGCGGGGCGCTGGATAGGCTGCGGCGGTGACTGAGACGACCTGGCCGTGGGGAATGGGGACGGCGACGGGGATCGGGTCGTTGCCCGGCACCGACGTCGCCGAGGCGCAGCGCATCGTGCTCGGTGAGCTGCCCGACCTGCCGCACCTGCCGGAGCTGCCCGCCCGCGGCCCCGGCGCGGACCTGATCGGCCGCACCGGCGGGCTCCTCGTCGAGCTGCCGGTCGAGCTGTACGCGGCCCGCTGGCGGATCGCCCCACGCCCCGGCAAGGACCTGCGCCGCGCCCGCGACCTCATGGAACGCGACCTCGACCAGCTCGCCGAGCAGGCCGAGGAGTACACCGGCCCGGTCAAGGTCCAGGCCGCCGGCCCGTTCACCCTGGCCGCCTCGCTGGAGCTGCCGATCGGCGGCCGGTTGCTGCGCGACCCCGGCGCGGTGCGGGATCTCGCCGGCTCGCTCGGCGAGGGGCTGCGCGGGCACGTGGCGGCGGTGGCCCGGCGGCTGCCCCACGCCACGGTGCTGCTCCAGCTCGACGAGCCGTCGCTGCCCGCGGTGCTGGCCGGCCGGGTGCCCACCGAGAGCGGCTTCGGCACCCACCGGCCCGTCGAGCCCGAGGTGGCCCGCGCGCTGCTGCGCGGCGTCATCGAGGCGGCCGCCGTGCCCACCGTGGTGCACTGCTGCGCGCCGGACGTGCCGCTGGAGCTGATCCGCACCGCCGGCGCCGTCGGCGTGGCCCTCGACCTGGCCCTGGTCACCGATCTGGACCCGCTCGGCGAGGCGATCGACGCCGGGTTCGGGCTGCTGGCCGGCGCCGCGCCCGCGCTGCCGCCGCCGGCCGGCCGCGCGCTCACGTCGGCCCGGGTCGCCGACCGGGTACGCCGGGTCTGGGACCAGCTCGGCTTCCCCCGCCGCCGGCTCGCCGAGCAGGTGGTGGTCACCCCCGCCTGCGGCCTGGCCGGCGCCACCCCGGCGTACGCGCGGACGGTCCTCGCCGCCTGCCGGGACGCCGGCCGCCGGCTCGCCGAGGAATAGGTTTCCTGTCGCACGCCGGGGGCAGGATGACCGGCATGATTGGACAGCTGCGTTCCGTGGTGATCGACTGCCCTGATCCGCGCGCGCTGGCCGGCTTCTACGCGGAGCTGCTCGGCCTCCCGCTGATCGAGGAGAACTCCGACGGCGACGACTGGGTGGTGCTCGGCGGCCGGCCGGGCCACCAGCCGCGCGTCGCCTTCCAGAAGGCGCTCGACCTGCGTGCCCCGGCCTGGCCCGACCCGGAGCGGCCGCAGCAGTTCCACCTCGACGTCACGGTGGACGACATCGAAGCGGCGGAGAAGGCGGCGCTGGCCCTCGGCGCCCGCCGGCTGCCCGGCGAGGGTGAGGGCTTCCGGGTGTACGCCGACCCGGCCGGCCACCCGTTCTGCCTCTGCTGGGACTGATCGCGCCGGGGCTTGCGTGGGCGGGGCATGATCGCCAGCGTGATCGACTCCGCCACGCGCCGCGCGTCCGGCTCCCTCTTCGGCCTCGCCTACGGCGACGCCCTGGGCAAGCCCACCGAGTTCCTCACCGTCGCCGAGATCGTCCGCCGCTACGGCCCGACCGGCCCGCGGGAGCTCACCGGTGACCCGGCGCTGGTCACCGACGACACCCAGATGGCGCTCGCGGTGGCATGGGCGCTGCACGACGCCCCGGCCTGGACGGCGGAGGCGGTGGAGCCGTTGCTGCGGCGGCGGTTCCTCGACTGGGCGGTCAGTCCCGACAACAACCGCGCGCCCGGCATGACCTGCCTGCGCGCCTGCGCCGAGCTGGACCGGGGCACCCGCTGGCAGGAGGCGACGGTCGCCGGCTCGAAGGGCTGCGGGGCGAACATGCGGGTCACCCCGGTCGGGCTGCTCGACGTCGACCTCGACACCCTGGCCGGTCTGGCCCAGCTCCAGGCCGGCCTGACCCACGGCCACCCGACCGGCCTGGCGGCGAGCGAGCTGACCGCGTACGCGGTCCGGCTGCTGCGCGACGGCGCCGCGCTGCCCGAACTGCCCGGCCTGCTCACCGACCGGGCCCACGCGCAGCGCACGGTCTACCGGGGCGACTGGCTCGGCGACCTGTGGCACCGTCCGGGCGAGCGGACGCCGGAGGAGTTCATCGCCCGGGGCTGGGACGAGTGCCTGCGGGTGCTCGGCCGGCTCGACGCGGCCCTGGCCCGCCCCGACGACGGCGGCGACCCGTGCCGGCTCACCGGCGAGGGCTGGATCGCCGAGGAGGCGCTGGCCACCGCGCTGCTGTGCGCGCTGCGGCACCCCGACGACCCGGTCGGCGCGCTGGCCCGAGGCGCCACGACGGCCGGCGACTCGGACTCCATCGCCGCCCTGGCCGGCGCCTTCGTGGGCGCCGCACACGGCATGTCGGCCTGGCCGGCGGAGTGGTCCACCCGCATCGAGTACGGAGACCAGCTCACCGCCCTGGCCACCCCCCTGGACTGACCCGTCCCACCCTCGCCTCGCCGACCCCCACCTGGTTGATCATGAAGTTATTGCCGCGACACGCCGTGGCGCGGCACGACAACTTCATGATCGACGCGGGCCGGGCCGGGCCGGGCCGGGCCGGGGCCGGGGCCGGGGCCAGAGGGGTCGGGCCGGGGTCAGGCGGTCAGGTGGGGGAGGCGGCGGATGCCGCTCCAGAGGTCGGGGTCGCAGGCGCCCGCGCGGTCCTCGAAGGCGGCCAGGGGCACCGGGATGGGCTCGCTGATGTCCAGGTAGCTGTCGTGGTCGGCGTCCGGGTCCCAGCTCCGGGTGGGGATCGGCAGGTGGTCGTCGCGGTCCGACTTGTCCTGACTGGTGATCTTCAGGACGTCGGCGTCCCGCCCGTCGACCCGCAGCACGAGGCAGGGGCGCACCTTTGAGCCGGTCCCGTCGGCGTAGGGCACGTCGGCCCACCAGATCTCCCCGGGCCGGGGCGCATTCGCCGGCCCCCGCCCGGCATCGCGAGGCCGCGGCGGTGAGCCGGCCCGCCCGCGCGCCGGCTCACCGCCGGTTCGTCCACGGGTCGATTCACCGCTGGTTCGTCCGCGGGTCGGTTCACCGCCGGTTCGTCCGCGGGCCGGCTCGCCGTCGGGGCGGTCGCTGTCCGGCCGACCGCCGCGCCGGGAACCGCGGCGCCCCGCCGGTGCGCCGCTGCCGGGGCGGGCCGCCGTCCCGGAACGGCCGTCCGCCGCGCCGGTCCGCCCGTCCGGGCGCCCCGCGCTCCGACCCGCCTCCGCGGAGCGGTCCGCGGCCCGGCGTCGCCACTCGCCCCACAGCCAGCCGGCCGCGACACACGCCACGATCACCGCCGCCCAGAGCAGCCCGTCCCGCATCCGTACCCCGCCTCTCGCCCGTGCCGGCCGACCACCGGCGGCGATCGTCCCACGGCGTCCACCCACACCCCTCGGGCCGCGCCGGTCGATCATGAGGTTTGCGGGGTGGAATGTCCGCTTCGGCGCCGCCAACTTCATGATCCTCGGGGAACGTGGCGGTCTGCCGGGGACGGTTGTCAGGCCCGACCGATACCGTGCGGGAGTAGCACGATCACGGGAGGTCGACGCGGTGTCCGAAGGCGGCAGGGTGTCTGAAGAAGCGATTCCCCAGGCGGTCAGCCCCGCACAGGAGGCGGCGGCCGGCGCCGAGCCGACCCCGGAGGCGCGGGAGCGGCACAACACGCTGAGCCAGGAGCTCACCGAACACCAGTACCGCTACTACGTGCTGGACGCGCCGACGATCTCCGACGCCGACTTCGACAAGCAGCTGCGCGAGCTGGAGGCGCTGGAGGAGGAATACCCGGCGCTGCGCACGCCCGACTCGCCGACCCAGCGCGTCGGCGGCACCTTCTCCACCGACTTCACCCCCGTCACCCACGCCGAGCGGATGCTCTCGCTCGACAACGCCTTCGCCGACGAGGAGCTGGCCGCCTGGGCCGAGCGGGTCGAGCGGGACGCGGGTGGCCCGGTGCCCTACCTGTGCGAGCTGAAGGTCGACGGCCTGGCCATCAACCTGACCTACGAGAAGGGGCGGCTGGTCCGGGCCGCCACCCGGGGCGACGGGCGCACCGGCGAGGACGTCACCGCCAACGTCCGCAGCATCCGGGACGTGCCGGCCCGGCTGACTCCCTCCGACGAGTTCCCCGACGTGCCCGAGCTCCTCGAGGTGCGCGGCGAGATCTACTTCCCGGTGGCCGGCTTCGCCGACCTCAACGCCGGCCTGGTCGAGCAGGGCAAGGCGCCGTTCGCCAACCCGCGCAACGCGGCCGCCGGCAGCCTCCGCCAGAAGGACCCGCGGATCACCGCCTCCCGGCCGCTGCGCCTGGTGGTGCACGGCATCGGCGCCCGCCGGGGCTTCCAGCCGGCGGCGCAGTCGGAGTCCTACGCGGCGCTCAAGGCGTGGGGGCTGCCGACCAGCGACCGCTGGCGGGTGGTGCCCGACCTGGCCGGGGTGGCGGAATACATCGCCTACTACGCCGAGCACCGGCACGACGTCGAGCACGAGATCGACGGCGTGGTGGTCAAGGTCGACCCGGTCTCCATCCAGGGGCGGCTCGGCTCGACCAGCCGCGCGCCACGCTGGGCCATCGCCTTCAAATACCCGCCGGAGGAGGTCACCACCAAACTGCTCGACATCGACGTCAACGTCGGGCGCACCGGCCGGGTCACCCCGTTCGCCGTCCTCGAACCGGTCCGGGTGGCCGGGTCCACGGTCGCCCTGGCCACCCTGCACAACGCCCGCGAGGTCGAGCGCAAGGGCGTCCTCATCGGCGACACGGTCGTGTTGCGCAAGGCGGGCGACGTCATCCCCGAGGTGCTCGGCCCGGTGGTCGACCTGCGTCCCGCCGACGCGCGCCCGTTCGTCATGCCCACCACCTGCCCGGCCTGCGGCACCCCGCTCGCGCCGGCCAAGGAGGGCGACGTCGACATCCGCTGCCCCAACTCGCGCAGCTGCCCCGCGCAGCTGCGGGAGCGGGTCTTCCACCTGGCCGGCCGGGGCGCCTTCGACATCGAGGTGCTCGGCTACAAGGGCGCGGCCGCGCTGCTCGACGCCGGGATCATCCACGACGAGGGCGACCTGTTCGCCCTCGATGCCGAGCAGCTGTCCCGCTCGCCGTTCTTCGTCAACAAGGACGGCACCCTCGGCAGCAACGCCACCAAGCTGCTCGACAACCTGGCCGTGGCCAAGGAACGCGAGCTGTGGCGGGTGCTGGTCGCGCTCTCCGTCCGCCACGTCGGTCCGACCGCCGCGCAGGCGCTCGCCCGGCACTTCCGCTCGGTCGAGGCGATCGACGCGGCGAGCGAGGAGGAGCTGTCCTCGGTGGACGGGGTCGGCCCGACCATCGCGGCCAGCATCAAGGAGTGGTTCGCCGTCGACTGGCACCGCGAGGTGGTGCGCAAGTGGGCCGAGGCCGGCGTCCGGATGGCCGAGGAGGCCGGCGAGGAGGGCCCGCGCCCGCTCGAAGGGGTGACCGTCGTGGTCACCGGCACGCTGGCCGGATTCAGCCGCGACCAGGCGTCCGAGGCGATCCAGAGCCGGGGCGGCAAGGTCACCGGCTCGGTCTCCAAGAAGACCGGCTTCGTGGTGGTCGGCGACAACCCCGGGTCGAAGGCCGACAAGGCCGCCGACCTCAAGCTGCCGATCCTCGACGAGGCGGGCTTCCGGGTGCTGCTGGAGTCCGGCCCGGACGCGGCCCGCGAGGTGGCCCGCATCGAGGGCTGACCCCGCCCTCTGCCGCGCATTCCAACTTAATTACGACTACGACCGATTCGTGACTGTCGTGTCGGGGAAACCGGCACCGAGGGCGTTTCATTGGCGTACGGCGCGTGACGGTGCGCGCCGGGGCCGACCCCGGGAGGTGCGATGGAGACCGGCGACCCGCGAAACTCCGTCCCGCCCGGGCGGACCGGGCCGTTCTTCGGCTTCGTCACCGTGGTCGGCGTCCTGGCCCTGCTCGTCTCGGTCGGGCCGCTGGCCGCGCTCCCCGACGAACTGCCCCACCTGCCGGCCGCCTTCTGGACCATGGCGGCGCTCGCCGTCGCCTGCGACGCCCGGCCGTTCGTGCCGCCCGGTCGGCGCCAGACCTCGGCGGTCTTCCCGTCGACCTGCTTCACGTTCGCCATCCTGCTCGGCTGGGGTCTCGGCCCGGCCGTCGCGGTGCAGGCCGTGGCCGTGGCCGTCTCCGGCTGGCGGCTCGGCTACGCCGGCTGGCGCACCGCCTTCAACGGGGCCCAGTACGCGTGCGCGCTCGCCGCCGCGTACGCGGTCACCCGGCTCGGGCCCGGCGAGCTGTTCGGCGGCGGCCGGCTGCACTGGACCGACGTGGCGGCGGTGGGTGGCGCCACGGCGGCCTGGTTCGTCGTCAACTACGGCCTGGTCAGCTGCGCGATCCGGCTGCGGTTCGGCGACCGCTGGTGGCCCAGCGTCCGGCAGGGCCTGGCCTACGAGCTGCTCTCCACCGGCTCGCTGCTGCTGCTCGCCCCCGTGCTGGTGGCCGCCGCCCGGGCCAGCGCCGCGCTGATCCCGCTGGTGCTGGTGCCACTGTTCGCGGTCTACCGGATGGCCCGGCTCTCCGACGAGCGGGAGCAGCTCGCCGACCTCGACCCGCTCACCGGGCTGCCCAACCGCAAGGCCCTGCTCACCGAGGTGGCCGAGCAGGTGCACCTGCACGCCGAGCGGGCCGCCCGCGGCGAGCCGGACGCCCACCTGGCGCTGCTGCTGCTGGACCTCGACCGGTTCAAGCACGTCAACGACGCGCTCGGGCACGCGGTGGGTGATCGGCTGCTGGTCGAGGTGAGCGCCCGGCTCATCGAGGTGGTCGAGGGTGAGGACCTGGTGGCGCGGCTGGGCGGCGACGAGTTCGCCATCGTCGTACCCGGGCTCACCGGCACCGACCAGGCCCGCGAACGGGCCGGCCGGGTGGTGGCCGCGCTCGCCGAGCCGGTGCCGCTGGACGGCCTGCCGCTGGACGTGGGCGGCTCCATCGGCATCGCCCTCTTCCCCGAGCACGGCGAGGACTTCGCCACCCTCATGCGCCACGCCGACGTGGCCATGTACGACGCGAAGCACCGCAACGACACCGTCGCCGTCTACGCGCCCGAGTCCGACCACAACTCCGCCGAGCGGTTGAGCCTCCTCGCCGACCTGCGCCGGGTGCTGGAGTCCGGGCCGCCGGCCCGGGGCGAACAGCCGGCCGGCGTCCGTGGCGGTGACGGCGCGGCGCTCGCCCCGGCGCCCGGCCTGCCCGCCCCGGCGGCGCGGCAAGCCCGCGGCGACGGGCTTCCCCGCAACGGCGGCCGGGCCGGCGGGGCGCGATCCGGCCACGGGTCCCTCGGCAACTCGGGCGGGGCGCGCCTGACCCCGCGTCGGGACCTGGAGCCTCCGGCACGGTGGCGGCTGCGGCGGCGGGAGCGGGTCGAGGCGCGGCACGACGACGAGCTGATCAACCGGATCGTCACCGGCGCCGACCCGATCCGCCGCCGGTCCACCCGCACGACGCCAGCGGAGACCCCGACGCCCGGCGACGGCGACCGGCTGACCCCGGCCTACGGCGGCGACCCCGCGACGGTCGCCGACAGCCGGCCCGGGACGGTGCCCGACGGCCTGCTCCAGGCGGTGCCCGACGAACACCCCGGCGCGGTGCCCGACGCCCGGCCCGGGGCGGTGTCCGACGAACGGGCCGATGCCCGGCCCGGGGCGGTGTCCGACGCCCGACCTGGGACGGTGTACGACAAGCACCCCGACGCCCGGCCCGGGATGGTGCCCGACGAACACCCCGGGGCGGTGTCCGACGACCAGCCCGGCTCGGTCCTCGGTGGCCGGGCCGGAACGGTGTCCGCCGACCGCCCGGAGCGGCGCGGTCCCGACGTCGCGGGCGTCCGGCCGGGCGTTGCCGGCGGCGCACCGGCCGCCCCAGCCCGGACGGTGGAGCAGCGCGGCGGCACCGGTTCGGTCGGCCTCGACGACCCGGCCGGGGATCCGGGCGAGATCACCATGTACTACCAGCCGCAGATCGCCATCGCGACCGGCGAGGTGGTCGGGGTCGAGGCGCTGCTGCGCTGGCGGCACCCGCGCCGGGGCATGGTCGACCCCGGGGAGCTGATCCAGGTCGCCGAGCAGAGCGCGGTGATGCGGCTGCTCACCCGGCGGGTGGTGGACGACGTGGTGGAGCAGGTCGCCAAGTGGTCCGCGGCCGGCGTCACGCTGCGGGCCGCGCTCAACGTCAGCGTCCGGGACCTGCACACCGGCGAGATCGCCGAGCAGATCGCCGACCGGCTGACCCGCTACGGCGTACCACCGGACCGGCTCCAGGTGGAGATCACCGAGGGCGCGCTGATGGCCGACCCGCGGCGGGTGCTGGCCAGCATCACCCAGCTGCACCGGATCGGGGTCGGCATCGCGCTGGACGACTTCGGCACCGGCTACTCGTCGCTGCAGCACCTGCGCCGGCTGCCGCTGTCCGAGGTGAAGGTGGACCGGTCGTTCGTGCTCGGGATGGCCGACGACGCGGACGACGCGGCGATCGTCCGCTCGATGATCGAGCTGGCCGGGGCGCTCGGGCTGCGGGTGGTGGCCGAGGGCGTCGAGGACGAGCGCACCTGGCGGCTGCTGCACGCGGCCGGCTGCGACGTGGCGCAGGGCTGGTTCTACGCCCGGCCCATGCCGGCCGAGGAGCTGGTCACCTGGCTGTCCCGGTACCGGCCGGTCCACCCGGCCGTGGCGACGGACGGCGAGGGGCCACGCCGCCCGGCCCGGTGACCGGCACACCGGCCGCCCGCCACGCTCGCCGACCGCCGCACCGGCCACCGGGCCACGCGCGCTGACCGGCGCACCGCCGGCAAGCCCGAGCCGCTGACCGGTGTCCCGGCGGGCGGGCACCGGGAGTCGGAGGCGTCGACCCGACCGGAGGGCAATAGACTCGCTCCGGTCACCGCGTGTCATCGTCCCCGGCGAGCGCGCGGCCGGCACACCGCAGACGCAGCAGGACAGCCACGAAGGGGGCACCCGATGGCCGCCATCTCCCGCGAGGAGGTCGCGCATCTCGCGCGACTGTCGCGGCTCGCCGTCACCGAGGAGGAGTTGGACACCTTCGCCAACCAGCTGGACGTGATCCTCCAGTCGGTCGCCCAGGTGGGCGAGGTCGCCGCGGCGGACATTCCGCCGACGTCCCACTCGGTGCCGCTGACCAACGTCCTCCGCGAGGACGTGGTGACGCCGTGCCTGACCCCGCAGGAGGCGCTGTCGGGTGCGCCCGACGCCGAGGAGCAGCGGTTCCGCGTCCCGCGGATCCTGGACGAGGATGTGGCTTCATGAGCGACCTGACCAAGCTGACGGCCGCCGAGATCGCCGGCCTGGTGGCGACGGGCGAGACCTCCGCCGTGGAGGTCACGCGGGCCCACCTGGACCGGATCGCCGCCGTGGACGACCAGGTCCACGCCTTCCTGCACGTCGACACCGAGGGCGCGCTGGCCGCCGCCCGGGGCGTGGACGAGCGCCGGGCCGCCGGCGAGGAGCTGGGGCCGCTGGCGGGCGTGCCGGTCGCGGTGAAGGACGTGCTCACCACGAAGGGCGTGCCGACCACCGTCGGCTCGAAGATCCTGGAGGGCTGGCGCCCGCCGTACGACTCGACGATCGTCGAGCGGCTGCGCGCCGCCGGCACGGTGATGCTCGGCAAGACCAACATGGACGAGTTCGCGATGGGCTCCTCCACGGAATACTCGGCGTACGGACCGACCCGCAACCCGTGGGACCTGGAGCGGATCCCGGGCGGCTCCGGTGGTGGCAGCGCCGCGGCGCTGGCCGCGTACGAGGCGCCGCTGTCGATCGGCTCGGACACCGGCGGCTCGATCCGCCAGCCCGGCGCGGTCACCGGCACCGTCGGGGCGAAGCCCACCTACGGCGGCACCTCCCGCTACGGCCTGGTGGCGTTCTCCTCCTCGCTGGACACCCCCGGCCCGTGTGCGCGCAACGTGCTGGACGCCGCACTGCTGCACCAGGTGATCGCCGGTCACGACCCGCGCGACTCCACGTCGATCCCGGCCCCGGTGCCGGACGTGGTCGGCGCGGCGAAGCTCGGCGCGTCCGGCGACCTGACCGGGGTGAAGCTCGGTGTGGTCACCGAGTTCACCGGCGAGGGCGCCGAGCCGGGCGTGATGGCCGCGTTCCGCGAGTCGGTGGAGGCCCTCGCGAAGCTGGGCGCCGAGATCGTCGACGTCTCCTGCCCGCACTTCAAGTACGCGCTGCCGGCCTACTACCTGATCGCCCCCAGCGAGTGCTCCTCCAACCTGGCCCGGTTCGACGGCGTCCGGTTCGGCCTGCGGGTCGGCGACGACGGCAACCGGTCCCTCGAAGAGGTCATGTCGCTGACCCGCGAGGCGGGCTTCGGCCCCGAGGTCAAGCGGCGCATCATGATCGGCACCTACGCGCTCTCCTCGGGCTACTACGACGCCTACTACGGGCAGGCGCAGAAGGTCCGCACGCTGATCACCCGGGACTTCACCGCCGCCTTCGAGGGGGTGGACGCGCTCATCTCGCCGACCACCCCGTTCGTGGCCTTCCCGATCGGGGCGCGCACCGCGGACCCCTACCAGATGTACCTGGCCGACCTGTTCACCATCCCGACCAACCTGTACGGCGGACCGGCCATCTCGGTCCCGTGCGGTCTCTCCGAGGGGCTGCCGGTCGGTTTCCAGATCATGGCCCCGACCATGGCCGACGACCGGATGTACCGGGTCGCCGCCGCGCTGGAGTCCACGGTCGGCACGTTCACCCCACCGGCACTGTGAGGCAGGAGCAGCGATGACGACGACACTGCCCGCGTACGACGAGGTCGTGGCGCGCTGGGAACCGGTGGTCGGCCTGGAGACCCACGTCGAGCTGGGCACGAACACCAAGATGTGGTGCGGTTGCCCGACCGATTTCGGCGGCGAGCCGAACACCCGGGTCTGCCCGGTCTGCCTGGGCCTGCCCGGCTCGCTGCCGGTGGCCAACAAGGCGGCCATCGAGGCGACCATCCGGATCGGCCTGGCGCTGAACTGCTCGATCGCCGAGTGGTGCCGGTTCGCCCGGAAGAACTACTTCTACCCGGACATGCCGAAGAACTTCCAGATCAGCCAGTACGACGAGCCGCTCTGCGTCGACGGTTACCTGGACGTCGACGTCAACGGCGAGACGGTGCGGATCGGCATCGAGCGGGTGCACCTGGAGGAGGACACCGGCAAGACGCTGCACGTGGGCGGCGCGACCGGCCGGATCCAGGGCGCCACCGAGTCGCTGGTCGACTACAACCGGGCCGGCATCCCGCTCGTCGAGATCGTCACCAAGCCGATCCCCGGCACGGGCGCGCTCGCTCCCGAGGTGGCCCGGGCGTACGTCACGGAGCTGCGCGACGTGATCCGCTCGCTGGGCGTCTCCGACGTCCGGATGGAGGAGGGCTCGCTGCGCTGCGACGTCAACACGTCGCTGAACCGGCCGGGCGCGGAGTGGGGCACCCGCACCGAGACGAAGAACGTCAACTCGCTGCGCTCGGTCGAGCGGGCGGTCCGTTCGGAGATGCTGCGCCAGGCGTCGGTGCTGGATGCCGGCGGCCGCATCACCCAGGAGACCCGGCACTTCCACGAGGACACCGGGGACACCACCTCGGGCCGGTCGAAGGAGACCGCCACCGACTACCGGTACTTCCCGGAGCCGGACCTGGTCCCGCTCGCGCCGGACACCGCCTGGGTGGCCGAGCTGAAGGCCGCCCTGCCGGAGCTGCCGCGGCTGCGTCGCAAGCGGATCCAGCAGGACTGGGGCCTGTCCGACCTGGACATGCAGTCGGTGGTCAACGCCGGCGCGGTCGAACTGATCGAGGCGACCGTGGCCGCCGGGGCCACCCCGGCCGCCGCCCGCAAGTGGTGGCTGGGCGAGCTGTCCCGCCGGGCCAACGAGAGCGGCGTGGAGCTGGCCGACATCGGGGCCACCCCGGCGCAGGTCGCCGAGCTGCAGGGCCTGGTCGACGCCGGCAAGCTCAACGACAAGCTGGCCCGCACGGTGCTGGAGGGCGTGGTGGCCGGCGAGGGCTCGCCGACCGAGATCATGACCAACCGCAACCTCGAGGTGGTCTCCGACACCGGCGCGCTCACCGCCGCCGTGGACGAGGCGATCGCCGCGAACCCGGCCGTCGCCGACAAGATCCGCAGCGGCAAGGTGGCGGCGGCCGGCGCGCTGGTCGGCGCGGTCATGAAGACCACCCGCGGCCAGGCCGACGCCAAGACCGTCCGCGAGCTGATCCTGGCGCGCCTCGGCGTCCAGGGCTGAGTCCCGTTCCGAGGCCGCCGTCGTGACCCGGCGGCGGCCCCGGCCTCTTCCGAGTACGCGGCCACCCCCGCATCCCTCGCGCGTGGGCGTCAACGGCGACGCCCGGATGGAGTCACCGTGAACCAGCACGACCTCGACGTCCTCGACGAGATCCAGCGGCGGGTGCTCTGGCTCGCCACCCGCATCGTGGACGCGGCCAACCACGACCGGGACACCGGCGACGGGGTGAAGGTCGGCGGCCACCAGGCGTCCAGTGCCTCGCTGGTCACGGCGATGACCGCGCTCTGGTTCGCCCACCTGGACGCCGAGGACCGGGTGGCGGTCAAGCCGCACGCCTCGCCGGTCTTCCACGCCGTGCAGTACCTGCTCGGCAACCTGGACCGGTCCTACCTGCCGAAGCTGCGGGCGCGCGGCGGGCTGCAGTCGTACCCGTCGCGGACCAAGGACCCGGACGGGGTGGACTTCTCCACCGGCTCCGTCGGCCTGGGCGCGGCCGCGCCGCTGTTCGCGGCGGTCACCCGTCGCTATGTCGACGCGCACTTCGGCGAGCGGCCGCACTCCCGGTTCATCGCCCTCATCGGCGACGCCGAGCTGGACGAGGGCAACATCTGGGAGGCCGTCGCCGACCCGGCCACCACGGGGCTGGGCAACGTGATGTGGCTTGTCGACTTCAACCGCCAGTCGCTGGACCGGGTGGTCCCCGGGGTGCGGATCAACCAGTGGCGGGGGCAGTTCGAGGCCGCCGGCTGGCACGTGGTCGAGGTCAAGTACGGCCGCAAGCTCGCCGAGGCGTACGAGCGGCCGGGCGGGGCGGCACTGCGCGACTGGATCGACCTGATGCCCAACGAGCAGTACCAGTCGCTGTTCGGGCTGGCCGGGCCGGCCCTGCGCAAGCAGTTCCTGGACGGAGCGCCGGCCGAGGTGGCGGCCTTCGTGGCCGACATCCCCGACGACGAGCTGGGCCCGCTCGTCACCGATCTGGGCGGGCACGACCTTCAGGCGATGCTCGACGCGTACGCCCAGTGCGACGCGGTCACCGACCGGCCCAGCGTGGTCTTCGCGTACACGGTCAAGGGCTGGGGCCTGCCGATCGCCGGCAACCCGCGCAACCACTCGGCGCTGCTCACCACCGAGCAGGTCGACGCGCTGCGCGCCGCGCACGGCCTGACCCGCGACACCGAGTGGGACCGCCTCGACCCGGCGTCCCCGGCCGGCATCCGGGCCGGCGAGCGCCGGGAGGCGCTGGCCCGCGCGCCGCGCGAGCGGGCGCTGGGGGTCACCGTCCCGGAGACCACGAGGGTACGGGTGAACAAGCCCGTCTCCACGCAGGAGGTCTTCGGCCGGGTGCTGGTCGACCTGGCCCGCGACCCGAAGGTCGCGCCATACCTGGTCACCACCGCGCCGGACGTGGCCACCTCCACCAACCTGGCCGGGTTCATCAACAAGACCGGGGTGTTCGCCCCCACCGAGCAGCGTTCCTGGACCGAGGACCGGATGCTGCGCTGGACGGAGACCCCGGCGGGTCAGCACATCGAGCTGGGCATCTCCGAGATGAACCTGTTCCTGCTGCTCGGCCAGCTCGGCCTGTCGTGGGACCTGTCCGGGCAGCCGTTGCTGCCGGTGGGCACGGTCTACGACCCGTTCGTGCTGCGCGGCCTGGACGCGTTCCTCTACGGCACCTACTCCGGTTCCCGGTTCGTGGTGGCCGGCACCCCGTCGGGCATCACCCTGGCCCCGGAGGGCGGCGCCCACCAGTCGACCATCACGGCCTCGGTCGGCCTGGAGCTGCCCGGGGTCACCTTCTGCGAACCCGCGTACGCCGGCAGCCTCGACTGGCTGCTCTGCGACGCGCTCGGCCAGATCGCCGGGGGAGCGGCGCCGGCCGCCACGGCCGCGCCGGCCGAGGACGGGGCGTACTACTTCCGCCTCAGCACCCGTCCGCTCGACCAGGCGCCGTTCGAGGCGGCCCGGGCGCGGATCGGCGACGCGGTGCTGCGCCGGCAGGTGGTGGCGGGCGCGTACCGGCTCGTCGACGCGCACGAGGCGTACCCCCACCTGGCGGACGCCCCGGTCGTGCAGCTCGCCGCCTCCGGCGCGGTGCTGCCGGAGGTCCTGGCGGCCGCCGCGGAGCTGGCGGAGGAGGGCGTCGCGGCGCACGTGGTCGACGTGACCAGCCTGGACCGGCTCTACCGGGCCTGGCAGCGGACGCTGCGCCAGGGTGTGCGGACGGCGACCGTGCCGAGCGTGCCCGGCGCGCTGCGGTCGGCGTTCGCCGACCGGGTGCCGGTGGTCACCGTGCACGACGCCGCCTCGCACGCGATGGCCTGGCTCGGTTCGGCGCTCGGCGCACCGGCGGTCCCGCTCGGTGTGGACGAGTTCGGCCAGTCCGGCAGCGTCACGGAGCTGTACGAGCTGCACGACCTGCTGCCCGGCAGCATCGTCAACGCCGCGCTGGCCGCCCTGTCGCTGCGCTGAGCCTCAGCCCGTGGGGCTGGGCGTCGCGGTCGGGCTGCCGTTCGGGGTGGGCGTGGCGGGCCCGCCCCGGGTCGGGGTCGGGGTGACCGGCACCTGGTCGCCCTTCGTCGGGTCCTGGATGATGTGCCGTTCCAGGTTGACCTGCGACTGCCCGGTCCCGCCCACGGTGATGTCGTCGTACGCCTGGAGCAGCTTCTGCTGGTCGAAGTAGAGCACCGTCATCGACAGCGGGGTGGGCTTCTCGCCCTCCAGGCCGCGCAGGCCGGCGCCCCCGGTGGAGCCCTCGACGAAGAGCTGGGTGGGCTGCTTGCCGGGCACCTGCGGCAGCTTCGACACCTGCCGGGCGTGGGTGTGCCCGGCCAGCACCAGCGGGCAGGTGCCGGAGAGCGGGCCGGCCGAGGCCGGGTCGTGCACCAGTGCGACGTTCACCGGCTTCGGTGAGCTGTTCACCGTGGCGGCGAGCTGCTCGCCGGCCCCGATCACCTGGTCGGCGACGACCTTGGTGAGCCCGCTGCCGGCCGGCGAGGTCTCCTTGTCCGGGGTGAAGCGGGGGTCGCCGATGCCGGCGATGGTCAGCCCGGCGACGGTGGTCGTGGAGTTGTCCAGCACGACGGCGTTGGGCTGGGCGGCCACCGCGGCGGCCGTCTTCGCCGAGTCGTGGTTGCCGCGGATGTAGACGTACGGCTTCTTGAGCAGGCCGATCGAGCCGACGAAGGATGCCTCGGGCTCGCTGCCCCAGTCGGTGATGTCGCCGGTGTCGATCACCACGTCGATGCCGAACTGCTCCACCACCGTGCGGATGAGCTGCCAGCCGGTGGGGTTGAGGTGCATGTCGGAGACGTGCAGCACCCGCGTGGTGCCGGGCGACGGTTGGACCACCGGCAGCGCCGAGACCGTGGTGTAGAGCTTGCTGACGTTGCCGACCAGCCGTTGCAGCTGCTCGGCGTACTTGGTGTAGTCGTTGGCGATCCGCCGCGCGTCACCGACGATCGCCGGCGCGTTGACCAGCAGCCCCTCGTAGCGCGGCTCCTCGATGGCCTGCGGCCGGATGGTGGCGGCGGCCAGGCCGAGGCTGCCGGCGGTGACCGCCAGCGCCAGCCCGCCGGCCCACGCGGTGCGGCGCGTGTCGCGGAAGACCAGCCCGGCCAGCAGCAGGGTGGCCAGCACGGACGAGGCCAGGGTCTTGAGGCCGAGCCGCATCACGCCGGCCCGGACGTCCTCGACCGCCGACTGGCTGGCCCGGCTGATGCTCGCCGGGTCGTCGATCAGCGCCTCGGTGCGCCGCTGGTCGAGCGCGCCCAGCTCGACGGTCAGGTAGGCCGGCCCGTCGTGGCTGTCCAGCAGCAGCGCGCCCAGCGGCGGGATGTCGACGGTGGTGCCGCCGCTCAGCGACGGGCTGAGGTTGAGTTGCGCGCGGAACGGCCCGATGTCGGTGCCCACGTGCCCGCCCACGTACGTGCCGGCCACCACCCCCGCGAGGGTGACCACGAGCAGGGCCAGCACGACGCCGAGCCGGCGCAGGCCGGTGCCGGGGCGCCACCGGCGGCGGGCGCGCCCGTCCTCCGGGGTCGTCGCGTCCCCGGTGCTGTGCTGCTCGTTCTCCTGGCCGTCCATGCTGAGATTCTGACCTGCCCGTTGAAGGATCTTGGCAAACCCGCCGGAAGCGGGGTCAGCTGCGCCCGGCGCCGCCGTCGGCGAAGACCAGCCGCAGGATCCGGTCGTCGTCGCCGGCCGGCTTGCCGCGCCCGTCCCGGTTGGAGGTGGTCACCCAGACCGAACCGTCCGGCGCCACCGCGGCGGCGCGCAGCCGCCCGTACCTGCCGGTGAGCAGCTCGCGCGGCTGGCCGAGGACCGTGCCGTTGCCGGCCAGCTCGACCAGCCAGAGTCGCTGCCCGCGCAGGCAGGCGGTGATCAGCAGCCGTTCGACGGCGGCCAGGCCGGAGCAGGAGGCGTCGCCGGTGCGCCACTGCACGACCGGGTTGACGTAGCGCCGGTCGTCGCCGCGCCCCTCGACCTGCGGCCAGCCGTAGTTGCCGCCCTTGTTGATCTGGTTGATCTCGTCCCAGGTGTTCTGGCCGAACTCCACGGCGTACATCCGCTTGTCCGGCGTCCAGGCGAACCCCTGCACGTTGCGGTGGCCCGTCGTCCAGACCGGGGAGCCGGCGGTGGGGTTGCCGGGGGCGGGCTTGCCGTCCCGGGTGAGCCGCAGGATCTTGCCACCGAGGCTCTTCGGGTCCTGCGCGTTCGCGGTGCGCCCGGCGTCGCCGGTGCTGGCGTAGAGGAAGCCGTCGGGGCCGAAGCCCAGCCCGCCGCCGTTGTGGTTGCCGGCCTTGGGGATGCCGGTGACGATCGGGGTCGGCGGCCGGCCCAGCTCCAGCTTCGCGATCCGGTTGTCCTGGGCGCTGGTGTAGTAGACGAAGACCGTGCGGTCCCGGGCGTACGACGGGGAGACCGCGATGCCGAGCAGCCCGCCCTCGCCCGCGGCCGCCACGCCGGGCACGGTCTGCACCACCCGGACGGTCATCCCCTCCGGCCCCGACTCCGGGCCGACCTGCAGGATCCGCCCGCTGTCCCGTTCGGTGACCAGCGCGGCGCCGTCGGGCAGGAAGGCGACGCCCCAGGGCACCGCCAACCCCTTCGCCAGCACCGTGGCGACGACCTGCTGGCCGGCGCCCCCGGGGCTGGCCGTGGTGGACGGCGACGGGAGGTTGGGCGGTTCACCGGCCGGGTCGGGATCCGGGTCGCCGAAGGCGCAACCGGCGGTGCCGAGCAGCAGCGTCGCGCAGGACGCCGCCAGCGCCGCCCGGAGGCGGCCGGTGCGGGGGTACGGGGGACGCGGCCTCACCCGGCCCAGCCTAGCCGGGCCGGATGGCGAACCGGGCCCGACGAACCGAGCCGTGCTCAACGGGCGCGCAGGGCGAGCAGGGCGACGTCGTCCTCCCGCCGCGGTGCGGCGGCGAGCAGCCGGTCGCAGAGGGTCGCGAGGGGGAGCGTGGCGGCGCCGGCGAGCTGCTCGATCAGCTCGGCCTCCCCCTCGTCGATCGGCCGGTCCCGGCGCTCGGTCAGCCCGTCGGTGTGCAGCAGCAGGGTGTCGCCGGGGGCGAGGGTCAGCTCCCGCCGGCCGCGCCGGGGCGGGCGGGCCAGGCCGAGCAGCGGTCCCCGGACCCCGTCCAGCACCTGCACCGCCCCGTCGGCGTGGACCAGCAGCGGCGGCGGGTGGCCCGCGTTGCACCAGGAGACCCAGAGCCCGGCCGCGGTCGGACGGACCCGGGCCAGCACGGCGGAGGCGACGGTCGGGACGGGCAGCCCCTGGATCGCCCGGTCGAGATGGGTCATCAGCTCGTCGACCGGGTCGTCCCGCCCGTACGCGTCGCCGCGGACCAGGTTCCGCAGCTGCCCCATGGTCGCCGCGGCCTCGATGTCGTGCCCGGCGACGTCGCCGATCGCGGCGACCAGGTCGCCGTCGGGCTGGACGAAGGCGTCGTACCAGTCGCCGCCCACCTCGACCCGGTCCGCCGCCGGCTGGTAGCGGGCGGCCAACTCCACGCCCGGCACCACGGGCAGGGTGGGCAGCATGCTGTGCTGCAGCACCTCGGCGACGTGCCGCTGCTCGCCGTAGAGCCGGCTGTTGTCCACGGCCTGGCTGGCGCGGCGCCCGATGTCCAGCGCAGTCCGCAGGTCGGCCTCGTCGAAGCCCCGCCGGGACGGCCCGTTCACCAGCGTCACGGCGCCGATGACCCGGACCCCGGTGGCGGTGACCGGCACGGTGAGGTGGGAGCCGAAGCCCAGCCGGCCGGCGAGCGGCACCAGCTCCGGGTGGGTGGTGCCCCGCTCGACGTCGGCCGGCGCGGCCGCTTCGCGCATGACCGGCCGCCCGGTCCGCAGCACCGACCGGATGATCGAGTCCGGGCCGAGGCCGGCGGCCAGCAGCGCGGCGAACCGGGCCACATCGGCCGCCCGGTCCGGGTCCCGGTGCGTGCCGGCGACGGTACGCGGCCGGCCCAGCCGGTCGACAAGGGTGATCAGGCACCAGTCCGCCAGCAGCGGGACCATGGTGTGCCCGAGCCGGTCGACCGCCGTGGCCACATCGAGCGTGCCGCCCAGCGTCTCGCTCATCCCGGCCAGCATGGCGAGCCGGTCGTGCGCCTCCTCGGCGCGGCGACGGGCCTGCTCGGCGCCCTGCACGGCGATCCGCAGGCGCAGCTCGGAGGAGCAGGCGGCAGCCAGGTCGGCGAGGGTGCGCAACTGCTCGGCAGTCCAGGCCCGGGGCTTGCTGTCGATGGCACAGAGCGAGCCGAGCACCCGCCCGTCCTGGTCGGTCAGCGGCATCCCGGCGTAGGCGGCCACCCCGAGGTCCTCAACGGCCAGGTTTTCCCGCATCCGTGGGTGGAGGCGGGTGTCGGGCAGCACCATCGGCACCTCGACGTCGACCACGTGCTGACAGAACGAGTGGCTCAGCGGGGTTTCCCGCCGGGCGGCCCACGGCTCGGGCAGCCCGGCCGCGCCGGGAAAGAACTGGCGGTCGGCGGTGACCAGGGAAACCAGCGCGACCGGCACGTCGAGCAGGTCGCTGACCAGGCGGGCGAACCGGTCGAACGCCTCGTCGGGCGTCGCGTCGAGCCGGGTCTCCGCGAGGGACCGGAGCCGTGCGGGGTCGACCAGCGCCGGAATCGGTCCGGCCGGTCGCCCCAGAGTGTCCTCGCTCATCGCCACCTGTCTCCGGAGTCGGGAACGCCGGCCGACGCTCCGCCTCGGTTATACCTCGCGTGGCCGATCGTCAATCGTCCCAGCGGCGGTCGTCACGACCCCGCCCACGGCCGCCGTCCGGGACGGCTATCGTCGGCGGTCGTGAAGGTTTGGATTCCGCACCCGGCCGGCCGGGGCCTCCTCGGCGACCTGCCCACGGGCGTCACCGTGGAGCTGCTGGAGGACCCGTCCCGGCCGCCGTCGTTCCCGACCGGTGTGCGGTTCTGGGTGCCGCCCTTCCTCGCCGGCCCGGACGCCGGCGCGCTCCTGACCGAGCTGCCGGACCTGAAGGTGGTGCAGCTCCTCTCCGCCGGAGCGGACGCCTGGGTGGGGCGGGTTCCCGAGGGCGTGACGCTCTGCGACGCGCGGGGCGTGCACGACTCGGCCACCGCCGAGTGGGTGGTCGCCGCGATCCTGTCCGCGCTGCGCGGCTTCGGTCCGCTGGCCCGCGCCCAGGCCCGCCGCGAGTGGGCGTACGACGAGGTGGCCCCGACCGACGAGCTGGCCGGCAAGCGCGTGCTGATCGTCGGCGCGGGCTCGATCGGCGCGGCCGTCCGGGCCCGGCTGGCACCGTTCGAGGTGAGCTTCACCCTGGTCGCCCGGACGCCACGCCCGGACGACGGGGTGCACGGGGTCGACGAGCTGCCCGCCCTGCTGCCCGAGGCGGACGTGGTGGTGCTGCTGGTGCCGTTGACCGAGCAGACCCGGGGGCTGGTCGACGAGAAGTTCCTCGCCGCGATGCCGGACGGCGCGCTGCTGGTCAATGCCGCCCGCGGCCCGGTGGCCCGCACCTCGGCGCTGGTCGCCGAGCTGGCGTCGGGGCGGCTGCGGGCGGCGCTGGACGTGACCGACCCGGAGCCGCTGCCGGCCGGGCATCCTCTGTGGGAGCTGCCGAACGTGCTGCTCACCCCGCACGTGGCCGGCTCGGTCCGTGGCCTGCTGCCGCGGGCGTACCGGCTGGTGGGTGAGCAGTTGCGCCGGTTCGCCGCCGGGGAGCCGCTGACGAACCGGGTGGTCGACGGCTACTGACCGGGTCAGCCGGCGGACTCGGGCAGTTCCTGCCCGGTGGCGGAGATGAGCCGGGGCAGGTCGGTGGCGCGGACGGCGGGGAGCGTCAGCGTCTCGCCGTCGTCGAGCCGGGCGACCGCCCGGCCGCGCTGGTCGGCGGCCAGCTCGGCGACCCGCGTCCAGGGCACCCGCCGCTGGCCGACGAGGGCCCGCAGCCGCAGCTCGCGGGCGTCCGCGTCGGTGCCGGCCCGCCACGCCCAGACGGCGAGCGCGAGCGGGATCAGCAGCACCCAGAGCAGCCACCAGCGCGCGGTGGCCAGCGGCAGCGCGCCGAGGAGCGCGACGAGCGCGGCGACCAGGATCGCCTGGTTGTAGCGGAAACGGACGGTGTCGGCGCGGCTCACCCCCCGATGATCCCACCCCCGGCCGGCGGCGATTCCGGCGGGCGGCCGGCGCCGGCCCGAGCCTGGGTGTGACGGGCGTCACGTGCTGTGTCGCGTAACCGGGGGCGTCCGGGATCGTTTATGGGCGTGGCCGCACCGGTCCCCGTCCGGCGGCGGTCGCACCCGATCCGACCCGCTGACCCCGCACGTCGTACCGCAACCGCACCGCCCCGTGCCCCCTCACGAAGGCGACCGCCGTGCCCGTCACCCACCCCGCCGCCGGTCCCCGCCGCCGGCCACCACTGCCCGACCTCGCCGTGTCGCTCGCCGGCGCGCTGTTCGTCCTCGCCGGCGCCGCCGGCCTGGTTCCCGGACCCGCCGCCGTGGCGCTCGCCGTGGCCGGTGGCTCCGCCCTGGCCTGTGTCCGGCTCGCCTGGCTGGCCGGCGCCCCGCCCGCGCCGACCGACCCGCCCGCCGCCGCGCCGGCCGGGCAGACGCCCGACGGGACCGTCCCGCCGGCCGGGCCGTGGCCCGGCGCAACCGTCCCGCCGGCCGGGCCGTGGCCCAGCGCAACCGTCCCGCCGGCCGGACGGCGGCCGGGCGGGACCGGGCCGCCGGACCCGCCCGAACCGGCCGCGGGCCGACCGACCGGGCGACGGGCCCGCCGGGTGGCGCTGTCCCGCCGGGTCGCCGGGATCCTCGACGTCGCGGTGCTGGCCGCCGGGCTCACCGTCGCGGTGCTGCCGTTGAGTGAACCCGCGCACCGGCTGCCGGTAGCCCTGGCCGGCCTGGCCGTCACCGCCCCGCTGTACACCGTCGCCCTGCTCCGGCTCCCCGGCCGCTCCCGGCTCTCCGGCGCGGAACGGCTGCGCCGTGGCGTGGACGTGGTCGGCCTCGGCGTCAGCCTGGTCTTCGCCGGCTGGGTGCTGCTGCCGGCCGGCCCGGTGCCGCCGGCCGCGCGGGTCGCCAGCGTCGCCGGCGCCCTGGCCCTGGCCGTCCTGCTGGTGGCCGCGTTCGCCGAGCGGCGCCGGCGACCGGGTGCGGCCCGCTGCCACGCGGGCGCGGCCGCCACGCTGGGCGGGCTGGCCCTGCTCGTGGTCCTGCTCGCCTGCACCGCCCCGGACCGGGCCGCGCTGGCCGTCGCGCCGCCGCTGCTGGCCGGCGCGCTGCTGACCGCGGCCGGCGCCCGGCGTACCGCGGCCGGGGAGCGACCCCGCACCGGCGTGGGACCGGCCGCCTGGCCCGGGCTGACCGCGCCGGCCGGCATCGCGGCGCTGGCCGCCGGTCACCACCTGTGGACGGTGGGACAGTTCACCGCACCGGAGATCGCCCTGGGGCTGGCCGTCATCCCGCCGATGGTGGTCCGGGAGGTGCTCGGCGCCGCCGACCACCGGCGCCGGGCCGAGCGGCTGGCCGAGAGCGAGGCGCGGCTGCGCCTCCTGGCCGGCGACGGGGAGTGGCCCGCCGACGCCCCGCCGGCCGACCGGGCCGAGCTGGCCCGCGTGCTCGCCCGGCGCGCCGGCGGCGCGCTGCTCGTGGTCGACCTGCACGGCGCCGACGAGACGGCGGTGCTGGACGGGCCGGTGCTCGCCGAGGTCGTCCACCGGCTCCGGTCCGGCTCCGGCCCGCACGACCTGGTGGCCCGGCTCACCGACACCGAGTTCGCCGTGCTCACCGACCTCGGGCCGGTGCCCGCGTACGCGCTGGGCATCCGGCTGCTGGCCGCGCTCGCCGAGCCCGTCCCGCGGCCCGGCGGGGCGAGCCGGATCCGGGCCAGCATCGGGCTGGCCGAGACCACCGGGGGCGAGCCGGAGGACGTGCTGCGCCAGGCCGACCTGGCCCGGCGGCGCGCGGTGCAGCTCGGCCGCGACCGGGTCGAGTGGTACGACGCCTACCTGGAGGAGCAGCTGGTCCGCCGGCTGGACCTGGAACGGGAGCTGCCGGGCGCGGTCGCCCGGGGCGAGCTGGACCTGGTCTACCAGCCGGTGCTGGCGCTGGCCGACCGGCAGCCGGTGGGCACCGAGGCGCTGCTGCGCTGGCGCAGTCCCGTGCTGGGCACGGTGCTGCCGGAGGAACTGCTGCCCGTGGCGGCCGACCTCGACCTGCTCGGGGAGGTCGGGCGGTGGGTGCTGGACCGGGCCTGCCGGCAGCTCGCCGACTGGTCGGGGGGCGGCCGGGAGCTGTGGATGGCGGTCAACGTCACGCCCCGGGAGCTGGCCGCGCCCGACTTCGTGGCCCGCACGGCGACGGCCCTGGCCGCGTACGACGTGCCACCGGAACGCCTCGTGGTGGAGGTGGCCGAGCCGGCGGTGGCCCCCGAGCTGTCCACCGTGGTGGCCCGGCTCGCCGGCCTCCGCTCGCTCGGCGTCCGCACGGCGCTGGACGACTTCCGCGCCGAGCACGCTTCGCTCGCCCAGCTCCGCCGGCTGCCGATCGACCTGCTCAAGGTGGGTCCGCACCTGGTCGGGCCGGTCGCCGACGGGCAGCGCCCGCTGATCGACGTGGTGGCCAACCTGGGCGACCGGCTCGGCCTGGAGCTGGTGGTCGAGGGCCTGGAGTCCGATGCCCAGGTGGCCGGGGCGCGGCGGGCCGGCTGCCGCTACGGGCAGGGCTTCGCGCTGGCCCGTCCGGCCCCGGCCGAGCGGGTGGAGGCGTGGTTCGAGGAGTTTCCCTCGACGCCCCGCTGAGCTGGTCGTTCAGCCGGATCGCTGAACCGGTTCACCGGAGTCGCGGCGGCGCGGTGCTGCCGCGCGGGGTGAGGTGGGCGGTCTCGTCCTGGATCCCGGTCACCGGCTCGCCGGCGATCACGGCCAGCAGCTGCCGCGCGGCGTGCGCGCCGTACGCGGGGATGTCCCGGCCCAGCGCGGTCAGCGGCGGGTGCACGAGCTGGCAGAGCGGGGAGTCGTCCCAGGCCACGATGGACAGGTCACCGGGCACGGCCAGCCCCATCTCCTGGGCCACGGAGAGCCCGGCGATCGCCATCACGTCGTTGTCGTAGATCACCGCGGTGGGCCGGGCGGCGGAGCTGAGCAGGCGGCGGGTGGCCCGGGCGCCCTCCTCGCCGGTGTAGTCGGACCAGACCGTGGTGGCCTCGTCCAGCCCGAGCCGCCGGCACACCTCGGTGAACGCGTCGGTGCGGATCTCGGTGTGCAGCAGCGAGGGGAGGCCGCCCACCCGGGCGATCCGCCGGTGCCCCAGCGCGACCAGGTACTCCACCGTCTCGACCAGGGCCGCCGCGTCGTCGGACCAGACGCTGGCCAGGCTGCCGGTGTGGCCGGGGCCGCCGATCACCACGGCCGGGAGTTGCAGCTCCTCCAGCGCCGGCACCCGCCGGTCGTCGGTGCGCAGGTCGCAGACGAACACGCCGTCCACCCGGCGTTCGGCCCACCAGCGGCGGTAGACCGCGATCTCGGCCTCCTGGTCGGCGACCACCTGGAGGGTCAGCGCGTAGGAGCGGGCCGACAGCTCGGCCTCGACGCCGCTGATCAGCTCCATGAAGAAGGGCTCGATGCCCAGTATCCGGGCGGGCCGGCACAGGGCCAGGCCGACCGCCTTGGCGGTGGCGCCGGAGAGCGCCCGGGCCGCGCTGCTCGGGCTGAACCCGATCTCGGCGGCGATGGCCAGGATCCGCTGTCGGGTCGCCTCGGACACGCCGGGCTGGCCGTTCAGCGCGTAGGACACCGCGCCCTTGGAGACCCCGGCCCGCCGGGCGACATCGGCGATGGTCGGCCGCTTCACCGGCGCGCTCCTCCACTGGTCCGGCCCTCGCGGGCCCGTTTCCACCGCCGGGGTGACCGGCGGCTGTCACGCTACTGCACCGGGTCGCGGCGCAGGCGGCGCGGCATGCCCGCTGGCCACTTGCCCGGTTAAGCGCCTGTGCGACCCGACCCCCTCCCCGGTCCGTTCGGGCGCGAGGACGCGCGTGAACACGCGCAAATCACGTCGATCAGGTTACCGGACGGCCCGGCTCGTAACCGCCCGTTGACAGCCCAGGGGGTGCCCCGTACGGTGTCCTCACTTATCCGGTTCAGTCAACGTTCCTCGATCTCGGGAGCGTTCCCATATTCGGCGCGGAGGATGACATGAAACGGTCCTGGACGCACTGGGCCCGGGCGGCCACCGTGGGTGCCGTCAGCCTGGTCATGGTCGCCGCCTGCAGCGGCAAGAGCACCACCGGCGGTTCCGACGCCGCCGACGGCCAGGTCACCCTGAAAATCAACTTCTGGGGCGACTTCGGCCTCCAGGACCTCAAGACGAGGTACGAGGCCGCGCACCCGAACGTCAAGATCCAGCTGAACTCCGGCGAGTACAACGCGCAGCACGAGGACCTGCAGAAGAAGCTCGTCGCCGGCAACGGCGCGCCGGACATCGCGGCGATCGACGAGGGCTTCATGGTCCAGTTCCGCAGCCAGTCCGACAAGTTCGTCAACCTGCTGGACAAGGGCGCCGGATCGTACGAGAGCAAGTACCTGCCCTGGAAGTGGAAGCAGTCGCTCTCCGCCGACGGCAAGACCCAGATCGGCCTCGGCACCGACGTCGGCGGCCTGGCCATGTGCTACCGCACCGACCTGTTCAAGGCCGCCGGCCTGCCCACCGAGCGCGACCAGGTCTCCGCTCTCTGGCCCGACTGGGACAAGTTCATCGAGGTCGGCCAGCAGTACACCGCCAAGACCAACAAGAAGTTCATCGACGCGGGCACCAACCTGTTCAACCCGATCCTCGGCCAGCAGCAGGTCGGCTTCTACTCCGACCAGGAGCAGCTCCAGATGGACGGCGGCCCCAAGGTCGCCTTCGACTACACCGTCAAGGCCGTCCGGGCCGGGCTGTCGGCCAACCTGGTCAGCTTCCAGGCCGACTGGGACAAGGGCTTCACCAGCGGCGCCTTCGCCGTGCTCGCCTGCCCGGCGTGGATGCTCGGCCACATCAAGGACACCGCCCCTGGCACCCAGGGCAAGTGGGACATCGCCGCGGTGCCCGGTGGCGGCGGCAACTGGGGCGGCTCGTTCCTGACCATCCCCAAGCAGGGCAAGCACGTCGACGAGGCGTACAAGCTGCTGGAGTGGCTGGTCGCGCCCGAGCAGCAGATCGAGATCTTCAAGAAGGTCGGCAACCTGCCCTCGCAGCCGGCGCTCTACGCCGACCCGGCGATCGCCGACTTCAAGAACCCGTTCTTCAACGACGCCCCGGTCGGCCAGATCTTCCCGAAGATGGCGCAGGGCCTCACCCCGCAGTACCTGGGCAAGAAGAACGGCCCGACCCGGGTCGCCGTGGAGAACGTGATCCGGCGGGTCGAGAACAAGAGCCTCAAGCCGGACGCCGCCTGGGCCGAGGCGGTCAAGGAGGCCGACAAGGCCGCCAAGTCCTGACCGACACCGGTGACGGGGCGGGCCACGGCCGGCCCCGTCACCGCCTCACCGCCGCACCCACCTCGGCCCTGGAGTGATCCGATGCCCACCACCCGTGCCGCGCCCGCGTCGCCGAGCCGCCGAGCCGCGCCGGAGCGCGGCCGCCCCGGGGGCGACGACCGGCGGCTGAGCTGGCGCAACCGGCTGTACCGCTTCGACATGCGCTACATGCCGTACCTCATGATCGCGCCGTTCTTCCTGCTCTTCATCGTGTTCGGGCTCTTCCCGCTGCTCTTCAACGCGGTGGTCTCGCTGCGCAACTACCGGCTCGACGATCCGACGCTGCCCTACTGGGCGGGCGGCGAGAACTTCAGCCGGCTCCTCGGCGACGAGGACTTCTGGAACGCCCTCTACAACACCTTCGGCATCTTCCTGCTCTCCTCGGTGCCCCAACTGCTGCTCGCGCTCGTGGTCGCCTCGCTGCTCAACCGCAAGCTGCGGGCGCAGACCTGGTGGCGGGTGGGGGTGCTGCTGCCGTACGTGACGCCGATCGTCGCCTCGACCATGGTGTTCAGCGTCTTCTTCTCCCGCGACTTCGGCATGGCCAACTGGGTCCTCGGGCTGTTCGGCCTCGGCGGCCCCGACGACCCGATCGACTGGCGGGCTGACAAGCTGCACTCCTGGATCGCCATCGCCACGATGGTCAACTGGAAGTGGATCGGCTACAACGCGCTGCTCTACCTGGCCGCCATGCAGTCCATCCCGCGCGACGTCTACGAGGCGGCGGCGATCGACGGCGCCGGGCCGTGGAAGCAGCTCTGGCGGATCACCGTGCCGATGATCCAACCCGTGGTGCTCTTCACCGTCATCCTCTCCACCATCGGCGGCCTCCAGCTCTTCACCGAGCCCATGCTGTTCGACCCCAACGCCCAGGCCGCCACCGGCGGGCCGAACGGCGAGTGGCAGACCATCGCCCAGCTCATCTACAAGGTCGGCTGGAAGGACCTCAACCTCGGCTACGCCGCGGCCATGTCCTGGGCCCTCTTCCTGATCATCCTGATCGTCGCCGGCGTCAATTACCTGGTGACGAACCGACTGTCCGGAGGGCAGCGGTGAGCGCGAGGAACGCAGCGATGCGGAGTACCGCAGTCGCGAACGAAAGGAGGCTCTGATGACCGCCGCCGCACCCCCGCGCCGCCGGCCCCGGCTGGTGGCCCGGGCGCCGCAGGAGACCACCGCCGGGCTCTGGACCTACCTGTTCCTCGCGCTGACCATGCTCTTCGCCGCGTTCCCGCTCTACTGGATGTTCGTCATCGCGACCAGCGACGACGAGGCCCTCGCGAAGCTGCCGCCGGCGATCGTCCCCGGCGACCGGTTCCTGACCAACCTCGATGAGGTCTTCTCCCTCCAGGACGTCTACTTCGCCGCCTCGCTGGTCAACAGCGTCATCGTGTCGACCGTGGTGACGGCCTCGGTGCTGTTCTTCTGCTCGCTGGCCGGGTTCGCCTTCGCCAAGCTGCGCTTCAAGGGCAGCAGTGCCCTGATGCTCTTCGTGGTGCTCACGTTGACCGTGCCCAACCAGCTCGGCATCGTGGCGCTCTACATCGTGATGGGCAAGCTCGGCTGGAACGGCACCCTGCTCGCGGTGATCGCCCCCGGGCTGGTCACCGCGTTCGGGGTGTTCTACATGCGGCAGTTCATCGTCAACACCGTCCCCGACGAGCTGGTCGAGTCGGCCCGGATGGACGGGGCCACCACGATGCGCGTGTACGCCAGCATCGTGCTGCCGGCTATCCGCCCGGCCCTGGCCGTGCTCGGGCTGCTCACGTTCGTGGCCACCTGGAACGACTTCCAGTGGCCGCTCATCACGCTGAGCGGCACCGACTTCCCGACCTCGATGGTGGCCGTGTCCGACCTGGCCAGCGGCAACTATGTGATCTACCGGCGGGTGCTGGCCGGGGCGTTCATCGCCACCGTGCCCCTGCTGGTCATGCTGTTCATCGGTGGACGTCAGATCGTCCGCGGAATCATGGAAGGCGCGGTGAAGTCGTGAGCCGTCAGACGCTGCACGAGGGTTGGGTGCTGCGGGCCGTGCCCGGTCCGCAGGTGCCGCCGGAGGTCGCCGGGCAGGCGGTGCCGGCGACCGTCCCCGGAGAAGTGCACACCGACCTGCTGGCGGCCGGCCTCATCCCCGACCCGTACCTCGACGACAACGAGAACCGCCTCGGCTGGATCGGCCGCACCGACTGGATCTACGAGACCACCGTGGACTGGCGGCCCGGCGACGACGAGCGGGTCGACCTGGTCTGCGCCGGCCTGGACACGGTCGCCACGATCACCGTCAACGGCGCCGAGGTCGGCCGCACCGAGAACCAGCACCGCGGCTACCGGTTCCCGATCCGCCCGCTGCTCCGGCCGGGCGCCAACACCCTCACCGTGCGCTTCGACTCGCCGTACCGCTACGCCGAGGCGCACCGGGACCGGCTCGGTGACCGGCCGAACGCGTACCCAGAGCCGTTCCACTTCATCCGCAAGACCGCCTGCAACTTCGGCTGGGACTGGGGGCCCAAGGTGGTCACGGCCGGCATCTGGCAGGAGATCGGGCTGCACGGCTGGTCCACCGCCCGGCTGGCCGGCGTCCGGCCGCTGGTCACCGTCGAGGGTGGCGTCGGCCGGGTCGAGCTGCACGTCGAGGTCGAGCGGGCGGCTGACGAGCCGCTCACCGTGCGCGCCACCGTGGCCGGCGCCGCCGTCGAGGTCACCGTCCCGGCGGGGGAGCGCCGCGCCGTCGCGACCCTCACCGTCCGCGACCCCGCGCTCTGGTGGCCCGTCGGGTACGGCGACCAGCCCCTCCACGACCTCGACGTGACGCTGAACGCCGCGGACGGCCGCGCGCTGGACGGCTGGTCCCGCCGGATCGGCTTCCGCTCGGTACGCCTGGACACCGCCCCCGACGCGCACGGCTCCGCGTTCACCCTGCACGTCAACGGGGTGCCGCTCTTCGTCAAGGGAGTCAACTGGATCCCCGACGACGCGTTCCCGAACCGGGTCACCCGGGCCCGCCTCGCCGAGCGCTTCGGCCAGGCGGTCGGCGCGAACGTCAACCTGCTGCGGGTCTGGGGCGGCGGCCGCTACGAGTCGGAGGACTTCTACGAGCTGGCCGACGAGCTCGGGCTGCTGGTGCAGCAGGACTTCCTCTTCGCCTGCGCCGCCTACCCGGAGGAGGAGCCGTTCCGCACCGAGGTCGAGGCGGAGGCGCGGGAGCAGGTCACCCGGCTGGCGAGCCACCCCTCGCTGGTGCTCTGGACCGGCAACAACGAGAACATCTGGGGCTGGCACGACTGGGACTGGCAGGAGGCGCTCGCCGGCCGCACCTGGGGGCGCGGCTACTACCTGGAGCTGCTGCCCGCCGTCGTCGCCGAGCTGGACCCGACCCGGCCGTACTGGCCGGGCAGCCCCTGGTCGGGCAGCGAGGACGTGCACCCCAACGACCCGGCCCACGGCACCACGCACATCTGGGACGTGTGGAACACCGACGACTACACGAAGTACCGGGAGTACGTGCCCCGCTTCGTCGCCGAGTTCGGCTACCAGGCGCCCCCCGCGTACGCGACGCTGCGCCGGGCGCTCTCCGACGAGCCGCTCGCCCACGACTCGCCCGGGATGGCGCACCACCAGAAGGCCGCCGACGGGGACCGGAAACTCCGGCGTGGCCTCGACGCCCACCTGCCGGCGCCCGCCGATTTCGACGACTGGCACTACCTCACCCAGCTCAACCAGGCCCGGGCCATCCAGCTCGGCGTCGAACACTTCCGCTCGCACCGGCCGGTCTGCATGGGCACCATCGTGTGGCAGCTCAACGACTGCTGGCCGGTCACCTCCTGGGCGGCCGTCGACGGCGACGGCCGGCGCAAACCCCTCTGGTACGCGCTCCGCCGCGCCTACGCCGACCGCCTGCTCACCGTGCAGCCGCGCGACGGCGGGCTGGCGCTGGTGGCGGTGAACGAGACCGGCCGGGCGTGGCAGGTGCCGGTCACAGTTACCCGGCTCACCCTCGACTGCGAGCCGAGGGCGAAGACCTCGGTGAAGCTCGACGTGCCCCCTTACTCCTCGGTGGTTGTGGCGCTGCCGTCGGAGCTGACGCGGCCGGAGGAGGCCCGGCGGGAGCTGCTGGTGGCGGAGCCCTGGGACTCCTCCGAGCGGGCGCTCTGGTTCTTCGCCGAGGACCGCGAGGTCGAGTGGCCGGCGCCGGAGCTGGACGCCACGGTCGAGCCGCTCGAAGGCGGCCAGCTGGTCCAGGTGACCGCACGGAGCGTGCTGCGGGACCTGACCCTCTACCCGGACCGGCTGCACCCGTCGGCGGAGGTCGATCAGGCTCTGGTCACCCTGCTGCCGGGGGATTCCGTGGCCTTCACCGTGACGGCGGACATCCCGCTCGACCCGGCCGCGCTGACCACCCGCCCGGTCCTCCGCTGCGTCAACGACCTCACCCGGTAACCGCTCCTGGATCTTGGGGAGTTGCCGTTCGTGGCGGACGGCAACTCTCCAAGATCTCGCCGATCCGCCTTGAGGCCGACTTGAAGATTTTCGCAAGTGCTAAAGTCTTCAGGGTTCTCGGGGAGGAGTTCACATGTCGGTGCCGCTGTACCAGGCCAAGGCGGAGCTGTTCCGCACCCTCGGGCATCCGGTCCGGATCCGGGTGCTCGAACTGCTCCAGGACGGGCCGAAGCCCGTCCGCGACCTGCTCACCGCCATCGACGTCGAGCCGTCCAACCTCTCCCAGCAGCTCGCCGTGCTGCGCCGGGCCGGCATGGTCACCTCGCACCGGGACGGCCCGCTGGTCGTCTACTCCCTCAGCACCCCCGACGTGGCCGACCTGCTCGCCGCCGGCCGGCGGATCCTCGGCGCGGTCCTCACCGACCGGGACGCCCTCCTCGACGAACTGCGCGCCGGGGAAGGGGAGCGGTGAACGCGGCGGCACCGACCTCCTCCGCCATCGACGGCCCGTCCCGGCCCGGCGTCCCCGGCGGCGGCCCGCGTCGCGCCGGCCGGCTGCTCCGGACCCGGCTGTCCGGGCTGCTGCCCGGCCGGTCCGACTGGGCGGCGGTGCGCCGCTCGCCCCGCCGCGACCTGCTCGCCGGGCTCACCGTGGCCGTGGTGGCGCTGCCGCTCGCCCTCGCCTTCGGTGTCACCTCCGGGCTCGGCGCGCAGGCCGGGCTCGTCACCGCCGTGGTCGCCGGGGCCGTCGCCGCGATCTTCGGCGGCTCCAACCTCCAGGTCTCCGGCCCCACCGGCGCCATGACCGTGGTGCTCGTGCCGGTGGTGCAGCGCTTCGGCGCCCGGGGCGTGCTGATGGTCGGCGCGCTGGCCGGCCTGATCCTGCTCGCCCTCGCCCTGGCCCGCCTCGGCCGCTACGTCCGCTACCTGCCGACCCCGGTCATCGAGGGCTTCACCGCCGGCATCGCCGTGGTCATCGCCCTGCAGCAGGTGCCGGCGGCGCTCGGCGTCACCGACGCGCACGGCGAGAAGGTCTGGGCGGTGGCCGCCGACGCGGTCGCCCGGTTCGCCGCCCACCCGCGGCCGGTGGCCGTCGCCGTCGCGCTCGGGGTGGCCGCGCTCATGCTGCTCGGCGCCCGCTGGCGGCCCGGCCTGCCGTTCTCCCTGCTCGGGGTGGCCGCCGCCACGCTGTTCGCCGAACTCGCACCGGTCGACCTGGTCCGCATCGGCACCCTGCCGCAGGGGCTGCCCGCCCCGTCGCTGGACTTCCTCGACCCCGGCGCGCTCGGCGTGCTGCTGCCCAGCGCGCTCGCGGTGGCCGCGCTCGCCGCGCTGGAGAGCCTGCTCTCGGCGACCGTGGCGGACGGGATGACCGTCGGCGAACGCCACGACCCGGACCGGGAACTCTTCGGGCAGGGCCTGGCCAACCTGGCCGCGCCGGTCTTCGGGGGCATCCCCGCCACGGCCGCCATCGCCCGTACGGCCGTCAACGTGCGGGCCGGCGCCTCCTCGAAGCTCGCCGCGCTCACCCACGCCGTCGCCCTCGCCGCCATCGTGCTGGCCGCCGCCCCGCTCGTCGGCCGCATCCCGCTCGCCGCCCTGGCCGGGGTGCTGCTCGCCACCACCGTGCGGATGGTGGAGGCCGG
Organism: Micromonospora sp. NPDC005707; assembly: GCF_040631005.1. Classification (NCBI taxonomy): domain Bacteria; kingdom Bacillati; phylum Actinomycetota; class Actinomycetes; order Micromonosporales; family Micromonosporaceae; genus Micromonospora; species Micromonospora sp. NPDC005707. The sequence goes on along the minus strand of NZ_JBEXYR010000001.1, from coordinate 232,852 downwards.
GTCGCTGCGGGCGCTGCTCCGGGCCACCCGGGCCGACGCCGTGGTGCTGGTGCTCACCTTCACGGTCACCGTGATCTGGGACCTGGTCACCGCGGTGGCGGTCGGGCTGGCCGTGGCCGTGGTGCTGGCGCTGCGCGCGGTGGCCCGCAGCGCCCGGCTGGAGCAGGTGCCCCTCGACCCCGGCGAGCACAGCGCCGAGGAGCACGCGCTGCTGGCCGAGCACATCGTCGCGTACCGGCTGGACGGGCCGCTCTTCTTCGCCGCCGCGCACACCTTCCTGCTGGAGCTGGCCGAGGTGGCCGACGTCCGGGTGGTCATCCTGCGGATGTCCCGGGTGTCCACCGTCGACGCCACCGGCGCGCAGGTGCTCGGCGACGCCGTCGACCGGCTGCGCGGGCGGGGGATCGCCGTGCTGCTCTCCGGCATCACGCCGGGCCACGACCAGGTGCTCAGCACGCTGGGCGTGGCGGAGGAGCTGCGCCGGGAGGGGCTGATCTTCCCGGACACCCCGGCCGCCATCCGCCACGCCCGCACCATCGCGCTGGGCGCCTGACCGGCGGGGCGGCCGGGCCGCCCGGACTACTCCGGCACCCGCCGGTAGGCGCCGTCGCTGGCCGAGGTGGCCATCGAGGCGTACGCGCGCAGCGCCGCGGACACCGGCCGGACCCGGTCGGCCGGGGTGTACGGGCGGTCCCGCTTCTCCTCGGCCACCCGGCGCGCCTGGAGCACGTCGTCGGGCACGTCGAGCCGGATCGACCGGCCCGGGATGTCGATGACGATCTCGTCGCCCTCCCGGACCAGCGCGATCAGCCCGCCCGAGGCCGCCTCGGGGGAGACGTGCCCGATGGAGAGGCCGGAGGTGCCGCCGGAGAACCGGCCGTCGGTGAGCAGCGCGCAGGAGCGGCCCAGGCCGCGGCCCTTGAGGAACGAGGTGGGGTAGAGCATCTCCTGCATGCCGGGGCCGCCCTTGGGGCCCTCGTAGCGGATCACCACCACGTCACCGGCCACGACCTCCTTGGCCAGGATCGCCGTGACCGCGTCGTCCTGCGACTCGTAGACCTTGGCCGGTCCGCGGAAGGTCAGGCACTCCTCGGGCACCCCGGCGGTCTTCACGACGCAGCCGTCCGGCGCCAGGTTGCCGTGCAGGATGGCCAGCCCGCCGTCGGCGCTGTACGCGTGCTCGCGGTCCCGGATGCAGCCGCCGGCCGCGTCGGTGTCCAGGGTGGACCAGCGGTTGGTGGTGGAGAACGGCTCGGTGGTGCGCACCCCGCCCGGGGCGGCGTGGAACAGCTCGACCGCCTCGGGGAGGGCGGAGCCGCCGCGCACGTCCCAGTCGGCGAGCCACCGCTGCAGGTCCGGCGAGTGCACGGCGTGCACGTCGCGGTGGAGCAGGCCGGCGCGGTCCAGTTCGCCGAGGATGGCCGGGATGCCGCCGGCCCGGTGCACGTCCTCCATGTGGTACTGCGGGGAGTTCGGCGCGACCTTGGCCAGGCAGGGCACCCGCCGGGAGATGGCGTCGATGTCGGCCACCCCGAAGTCCAGCTCCGCCTCGCGGGCGGCGGCCAGCAGGTGCAGCACCGTGTTGGTCGAGCCGCCCATGGCGACGTCGAGCGCGACGGCGTTCTCGAAGGCGGCCCGGTTGGCGATCGACCGGGGCAGCACGGAGGCGTCGTCGGAGTCGTACCAGCGCTTGGCGATCTCCACGGCGGTGCGGCCGGCCTCGACGAAGAGCGACCGGCGGGCGGCGTGGGTGGCCAGCGTCGAGCCGTTGCCGGGCAGCGCCAGCCCGATGGCCTCGGTGAGGCAGTTCATCGAGTTGGCGGTGAACATGCCGGAGCAGGAGCCGCAGGTCGGGCAGGCGGAGCGTTCGATCTCGCCGAGTTGGTCCTCGGTGACCGCCTCGTTCGAGGAGGCGATCATGGCGTCGATCAGGTCGATCTTGGAGTGGACGACGCCCTCGATGGCCACCGTCTTGCCGGCCTCCATGGGGCCGCCGGAGACGAAGACGGTCGGGATGTTGAGCCGCAGCGCGGCCAGCAGCATGCCCGGGGTGATCTTGTCGCAGTTGGAGATGCAGACCAGGGCGTCCGCGCAGTGCGCGTTGACCATGTATTCGACCGCGTCGGCGATCAGCTCCCGGCTGGGCAGCGAGTAGAGCATGCCGCCGTGGCCCATGGCGATGCCGTCGTCCACCGCGATGGTGTTGAACTCCCGACCCACGCCGCCGGCCTCGGCGACCGCGTCGGCGACCAGGCCGCCGAGGTCCTTGAGGTGTACGTGGCCGGGGACGAACTGGGTGAAACTGTTCGCGATGGCGACGATCGGCTTGCCGAAATCGTCGTCGGTCATCCCGGTGGCCCGCCACAGGGCCCGGGCACCGGCCATCGTCCGACCGTGGGTGGAGGTCCTCGACCGCAGCTCAGGCATGCATACCAGTCTGACACCGTCGGCGCGGTGGCCCCCGGGCACACGCGCCGTGTCCCAACAGTTGCACACCCGGTGCCCCACGGGGGGCGCCGATCCGGCACAGTTGAGGTCGTGCAGTCGTCCCCGGGCATGGTCATCGTCGCGGTGCTGAGCGGGCTCGCCGCGGCCGGCGCCGCCGCCCTGCTCGCCGTGTCGGCGCGCCGCCGGGGCGGGCCGCACCGGCGGGCCCACGTGCTGCTCGCGGCCGCCGCCGGGGTCGCCCTGCTCAGCCTGCTCCTCGGGCTGGCCGGCACGCTGGCCGCCGGCGACCACTGGGCGCACCGGCAGGGGCAGCGCACCGGCTGGGCCACCGTCGTCTCGCTCGGCACCACGCTCGCCGGGCTCGGCCTCGGCGTCGCCCTGCTCCGGCTGCCCGGCACGGCTGCGGCCCGGGCGGCCACCGCCCGGCTGCTGCTCGACGGCGTGATCATGGCGGGCGCGCTCTGGTTCGTCGGCTGGGCGCTGTTCAGCCCGCCGACCCGGCTGCTCGGGGACGCGACCCCCGTCGCCTGCGTACCCATCCTGCTGGCCACGGTCAGCGCGGCGCTCACCGCCGGGCTGACCCTGATCATGGTGTTGCGGGCGGCGCCGCCGCGCGGGCGGCTGCTCCTGCTCGGCGCCGGCGCGACGGGGGTGACCTGCGGCGGCCTGGGCCTGTCGGCCGGGCTCTGCCAGGCCGGCGCGGGCCTGGCGTACGTCGGCGCCGTCGTGATCGCCGCCGGCCTGCTGGCCACCGCCCTGGCTGCGCACCGGGTCGACCTGCCGCAGGTTGACGTCGACCTCATCCGCCGCGACGGCGAGTACGCCTTCGTGCCGATGTTCGCGATGGCCGCCTCCGCCATGTACCACCTGCTGCAGGGCGGCCGGTTCGACGTGTACGGCATCGCGGCGGGCAGCGTCGAGGGCTTCGCCCTGGTGGCCCGCCAGTACCTCGCGCTCAACGACGTCCGCGGCTACGCCGGCCGGCTGGCCGAGCGGGAGGCGCACTTCCGCGAGCTGGCGCACACCGACCCGCTCACCGGCCTGGCCAACCGGCGTGGTCTGCTGCGCGCGCTGCACCGCTGCGCCGAGGCCGGCGTCCCGTGCGTGCTGCTCGGGCTGGACCTGGACGGCTTCAAGAACGTCAACGACATGCGCGGGCACGACGTCGGCGACGCGGTGCTGGCCGAGGTGGGGCGGCGGCTGCGCGGCAACCTGCGCCCGGGCGACCTGGCCGCCCGGCTCGGCGGCGACGAGTTCGCGGTGCTCATGCACGGCACGACCGAGCCCGGGCCGGTCGCCGAGCGGCTGCTCGGGGTGCTCGGCCGCCCCTACGAGGAGGCGGACGGGCCGGTCTTCCTCTCGGTGAGCATCGGCGTGGCCGGCGCCTACGGGGAGACCGACGTCGAGCTGCTGCTGCGCAACGCCGACCTGGCGCTGCGCTACGCCAAGCAGCGCGGCAAGAACCGGATCGAGCGCTACGACGCCACCTACGACCAGCTGCTGCGCCGGCGCACGATGCTGGAGCACGAGCTGCGCGGCGCCATCGAGCGCGACGAGCTGCGGCTGGCCTTCCAACCGGTGGCCTCGCTGCCGTCGGTCCGCCCGGTCGGCGCCGAGGCGCTGCTCCGCTGGCACCACCCGGAGCTGGGCAACGTCCGGCCGGACGAGTTCATCCCGCTCGCCGAGGAGTGCGGGATGATCTCCAAGCTCGGTGCCTGGGTGCTGCACCAGGCCTGCTACCAGCTCTCCCGGTGGCTGGCCGACGGGCACGACGTCTGGGTGTCGGTGAACGTGTCGCCCCGCGAGCTGCACGCCCCGGAATACGTGGTCCAGGTCGCCGACGCGCTGCGCGCCCACCACGTGCCGCCGCAGCGGCTGGTGCTGGAGGTCACCGAGCACGCCGTCGCCACCGACCTGGACGAGCTGATCCGGCGGCTCACCGCGCTGCGCCTGACCGGGGTGCGGATCGCGCTGGACGACTTCGGCGCGGGCTACTCCTCGCTCGGGCAGCTCCGCCGGCTCCCGATCGACATCCTCAAGATCGATCACAGCCTGGTCGCCGAGCACGAGCCGGTCCGGCCGGTGGGCCGGGACGGCCCGGCGTTCGCCCCGATGGTCGACATCGTCATGCGCCTCGGGCACCAGCTCGGCCTTGAGGTGATCGCGGAGGGCGTCACCACTCCCGCCGAGCTGGCCGCCGTGGTGGCCGCCGGCTGCCGCTTCGGGCAGGGCGCGGCCTTCGGCTGGGGCGTGCCCGCCGAGCACCTGGAGGCGATGCTGGAGGCGGCCACCTCGCCCGGCAACCGCCCGACCTCGGTGCCGCCCGCCCCACCGGTCCCCCCGGCCCGGCCCGGGCCGTCGCCGCTGCTGCCCCGGCTCCGGTCCAACCCGCCCGCCCAGGTGCCCGCGCCGCGTACCTCGAACGAGGGATCTTCGCAGGTCGCGCCCGCTGCGGAGAGCGCTCCGGGAGCCGACACGCCCACGTCCGTGAACCAAAATGTGGGATCAGTTGACTCATCGCGTGAGATGCGTCAGGCTTGACCGCATGTCGTCGAACCGGTCGCTGCGAGTACTTACCTGAGCGCACTCTCCCACCGAGAGTGCGCTGGCCCCGTGCATCTGCACGTGGGCCGTTTTTGTTGCCGTCGGAGCATCGCCGGGACGCCCGCGTCCCACCCTGAGAAGCGCATCACCCACTCCAGCCGAAGGCCTGAACCGCCATGACGAGACCCACGCCAGAGACCCTCGCCCACTCCGTCCGGCGAGCCCGCCCGGCCACCGAGCCGGCCGGTGACGCCGACCACGCCCCCACCCCCCGCACCGGTGCCGCCCCGGCCGCCCCGGCCGTAGCGGGACGCGCGGCGCAGGCCGGCGCGGACGGACGCACCGCGACCGAGCGGGGACCCGCGCCGCTCTCCGGCGCCGGCTCGCTGGTGCGGTCGCTCGAGGCGCTCGGCGTCGACGTCGTCTTCGGCATCCCGGGCGGCGCGATCCTGCCCGCGTACGACCCGCTCTACGACTCGACCGTCCGGCACATCCTGGTCCGGCACGAGCAGGGCGCCGGGCACGCCGCCACCGGCTACGCCCAGGCCACCGGCAAGGTGGGCGTCTGCATCGCCACCTCCGGCCCGGGCGCGACCAACCTGGTCACGCCGATCGCCGACGCCTACATGGACTCGGTGCCGATGGTGGCGATCACGGGCCAGGTCGCCCGCCCGTCGATCGGCACGGACGCCTTCCAGGAGGCGGACATCCAGGGCATCACCCTGCCGATCACCAAGCACAACTTCCTGGTGCAGACGGCCGACGAGATCCCGCAGGTGCTGGCCGAGGCGTTCCACCTGGCCTCGACCGGCCGGCCCGGCCCGGTGCTGGTCGACATCCCCAAGGACGTCCTCCAGGCGCCGACCACCTTCGCCTGGCCGCCCACCCTGGACCTGCCCGGTTACCGGCCCACCCTGCACCCGCACGGCAAGCAGATCCGCGAGGCGGCCCGGCTGATGACCAGCGCCCGCCGCCCGGTGCTCTACGTCGGCGGCGGCGTGCTGAAGGCCGGCGCCACCGAGGGGCTGCGCCGGCTGGCCGAGCTGACCGGCATCCCGGTGGTCACCACCCTCATGGCGCTCGGCGCGTTCCCCGACTCGCACCGGCAGCACCTGGGCATGCCGGGCATGCACGGCACCGTCGCCGCGGTCTACGGCCTGCAGAAGTCCGACCTGATCGTGGCGCTGGGCGCCCGCTTCGACGACCGGGTCACCGGCAAGCTGGACTCGTTCGCGCCGGACGCCACCGTGGTGCACGCCGACATCGACCCGGCCGAGATCGGGAAGAACCGGCACGCCGACGTCCCGATCGTGGGCGACGCCCGGCACGTCATCGACGAGCTGATCGCGGCCGTCACCGCCGAGCAGGCGGCCCGGCCGGCCGCCGACCTCGCCGACTGGTGGAACCAGCTGGACGACCTGCGCGGGCGCTACCCGCTGGGTTACGAGGAGCCGGCCGACGGCACGCTCTCCCCGCAGTACGTGATCAAGCGGCTGGGCGAGATCGCCGGCCCGGACTCCGTCTACGTGGCGGGCGTCGGCCAGCACCAGATGTGGGCCAGCCAGTTCATCTCGTACGAGAAGCCGTACACCTGGCTCAACTCCGGTGGCCTCGGCACCATGGGCTACGCCGTCCCGGCGGCCATGGGCGCCAAGGTCGGCAAGCCGGACACCACGGTCTGGGCGGTCGACGGCGACGGCTGCTTCCAGATGACCAACCAGGAGCTGGCCACCTGCGCCCTGGAGGGCATCCCGATCAAGGTCGCCGTCATCAACAACGGCAACCTGGGCATGGTCCGGCAGTGGCAGACCCTGTTCTACGGGGAGCGCTACTCCAACACCGAGCTGGGCACCCACAAGCACCGCATCCCGGATTTCGTGAAGCTCGCCGAGGCGCTCGGCTGCGTCGGCCTGCGCTGCGAGAACGCCGCCGACGTGGACAAGACCATCGAGGCGGCCATGGCGATCACCGACGCCCCGGTGGTCATCGACTTCGTGGTCGGCAAGGACGCCATGGTGTGGCCGATGGTCGCCGCCGGCACCAGCAACGACGAGATCATGTTCGCCCGGGGCGTCCGCCCCGCCTTCGACGAGGACGAGCTGTAATGACGATGCACACGCTGTCCGTGCTGGTGGAGAACAAGCCGGGCGTCCTGGCGCGGGTCTCCGGGCTGTTCTCCCGGCGCGGGTTCAACATCGACAGCCTCGCCGTGGGGGAGACCGAGAACCCCGACGTCTCCCGGATCACCATCGTGGTCAACGCCGAGTCCTCGCCGCTGGAGCAGGTGACCAAGCAGCTCAACAAGCTGGTCAACGTACTCAAGATCGTCGAGCTGGACCCGCAGGTCTCGGTGGCCCGGGAGCTGCTGCTCGTCAAGGTCCGCGCGGACCGCAACGCCCGCGCCCAGGTGCTGGAGACGGTCGCCCTCTTCCGTGCCCGGGTGGTCGACGTCGCGCCGGACACGCTGACCATCGAGGCCACCGGCACCCCCGACAAGCTCGACGCGCTGCTGCGTGACCTGGAGCCGTTCGGCATCAAGGAGATGGTCCAGTCCGGCACGGTGGCCATCGGGCGGGGCTCCCGCTCGATCACCGCCGGCCCGGCGCTGCGCGCCGCCTGATTCGCACCCACCAGATTTTCGACGGGCCGCCGGGCACCGCCGTAGGAAAGGGAAGTCAATGAGCGTTGAGGTTTACTACGACGACGACGCCGACCTGGGCCTGATCCAGGGCCGTAAGGTCGCCGTGATCGGCTACGGCAGCCAGGGCCACGCCCACGCGCTGTCGCTGCGCGACTCCGGCGTCGACGTGGTGATCGGCCTGCCCGCCGGGTCGAAGAGCCGGCCGAAGGCCGAGGAGCAGGGCCTGCGCGTGCTCACGCCGGCCGAGGCGGCGGCCGAGGCCGACGTGATCATGATCCTGGCGCCGGACACCGCCCAGCGCGGCCTATACGCCGAGGCGATCGCCCCCAACCTCACCCCCGGCAAGGCGATCTTCTTCGGCCACGGCTTCAACATCCGGTACGGCCTGATCAAGCCCCCGGCCGACGTGGACGTGGCGATGGTCGCCCCGAAGGGCCCCGGCCACCTGGTCCGCCGCCAGTACGTCGACGGCAAGGGCGTGCCCTGCCTGGTCGCCGTCGAGCAGGACGCCAGCGGCACCGCCTTCGGCCTGGCCCTGGCCTACGCCAAGGCGATCGGCGGCACCCGGGCCGGCGCGATCCGGACCACCTTCACCGAGGAGACCGAGACCGACCTCTTCGGCGAGCAGGCGGTGCTCTGCGGCGGCGCGGCGGCGCTGGTGCAGACCGGCTTCGAGGTGCTCACCGAGGCCGGCTACGCCCCCGAGGTGGCCTACTTCGAGTGCCTGCACGAGCTGAAGCTCATCGTCGACCTCATGTACGAGGGCGGCATCGCCCGGATGCGCTACAGCATCTCGGACACCGCCGAGTACGGCGACCTCTCCCGCGGCCCGCGCGTCATCGACTCCCGGGTCAAGGAGGAGATGCGCAAGATCCTCGGCGAGATCCAGTCCGGCGAGTTCGCCCGCGAGTGGGTGGCCGAGGACGAGGCCGGCCGGCCGAACTTCGCCAAGTGGCGGGCCGAGGGCGCGGCGCACCCGATCGAGGAGACCGGGCAGAAGCTGCGCGCCATGATGAGCTGGGTCGACCGGCCCATCACCGAGACCGCCTGACCCCGGGTCGGGCAGCTCCGAAGCGGCCCGCGACCCGACGCTCTCCCCGGCGTCGGGTCGTGGGCCGCGCGCGTGGCCCTCACGGCGGATCGGAGCGGGCCGTACCGACCAACTCCTCGACGGCCACGATCTCGTCCCGGATCCGCTCCGCCTCGGCCGTCCGGTCGAGGCGCCACAGGGTGCGTCCGAGGTTGCGCAGCGGCGTGAGGAGTTCCGCCTGGTCGATCCGTTCCGGGTCGGCCCGCAGCAGGTCGAGGCACTCCCGGTAGATCCCGACCGCCTCGTCGAGCCGGTCGAGGGCGTGCATCCGGTTGCCCAGGTCGCACAGCGCCTCGGCCAGCCGCAGCCGGAACGCCACCGGGTCCACGGAGAACAGGTCCCGGCGGACGGCCACGCACTCGCGCAGCAGATCGCTCGACCCGCGCGGGTCGCCGGCCAGGTGCACCGCCCGAGCCAGCGTGAAGAGGCACCGTCCGAGCAGCTCCCGGTACGCCGGGACCGCGCCGGCCAGCAACCGGGCCAGCTCGACCGCCTCCCGTCCGGCCGCCAGCCCGTCCCCGTCCGCCCCGTGTCCGGTCGCGCCCTCGCCCGCCGGCGTGTCCCCGTCCCGTCCGTCCACCCGTGCTGTCCCGTCCCGTGCCGCGGCCGCCGATCCGCTCGGAACCGCGGTGGCCGGCAGCTCGAACACGGTCAGCGCGCAGCGCACCAGCAGGGCGCGGGCCAACCGGGGGCGCCAGACCTCCGGAAGCCGCCCGGTGTGCTCCCGGCAGAGCGGGATGGCTTCGGCCAGCAGTTCTTCGACCGCGGCCCGGTCCCCGGCCGCGACCCGCAGGTCGACCAGCTCGAACAGGGCTCCGGCCAGCACCTCGTCGTGGCTCTTCCGGGCGAGCGCTGCCGCTTCCGTCAGGTGCGCGACCGCCTCGTCCTCCCGGCCGGCCCGGCCCGCCAGGTTGCCCAGCACGAACAGCCCGTGGGCCAGTGCGGCGCCCGAGCCCGGTGTCCCCGCCGCCACCACCGCCCGCTGCCGGTCGACGGCCTGCGCCGCGAGCCGCACGGCCAGATCCGGATCGCCCAGCTGCGCCCGGCACTCCGCCTCGATCAGCATGGCCCGGGCCAGCAGCGGTCGCCCCTGCCGGGGCTGGAGCTGGCTCCAGACCTCCACGTCGGCGCGGGACTCCTCGATCAGGTCGAGGGCTTCCTGCGCCGCACCGGTGACCGTCAGGCCCCGGGCAAGGTCCATCGCGGCGGCCATGCCGACGGTCAACGACTGGACCCGCCGGTAGGCGGAGAGGCCGCGGTGCAGTTCCAGCGCCCGCCGTCGGACGGTGTTCGCCTCCTCCTGCCGGCCCAGCGCCTCCGAGCAGTCGCCGATCACCAGCAGGGCCCGGGCCAGCCGCATCCGCTCCAGCCGGCCCAACTGGCCGCAGGCGTCCCAGGTCGCCCGCGCCCGCAGCGCCAGCGTGAGCGCCTCCCGTACCTCCCCGCACTGGTGGAGGTTCAGCGCGAGGAGTCCCCGGGCGGTGGCGAGCACCACCAGCGCGGACCGGTCGTCGGCGTCCTCGACGTAGCCGATGGCCTCCTGGAGCTGGTCGATCGCCTCGGTGACCGGGGCGGCGTCGGGAGCGGCGGCCCGGGCCACCAGGGCCCGGGCCAGGGCGACCCGGTGCTGGTCGGGCCGCTCGGCGACCAGTCGCCGGCAGAGAGCCACCGCCTCCTCCGCCGCCGCCGTGCGCCGGACGGTCGAACCGGGCAGCCCGCTCACCAGGTGGGACCGGGTGACCAAGACCTCGGCCAGCCGTGGCCCCCACCGGTGGGGGCGGAACCGGGCCAGCGGTCGGAGCATCGCGATCCGTGCCACGAGCGACATCGACGGCCCCCTCCCGTGCGGCTGCTGGCTCCCGTTGTAGCGGGGGCTCGCCAGCCCGTCACCGGGTGAACGGGGGATGACGGGCGCGCGACGAACCTGTGTGAGGGCGCTCACCCCGCGGTCCGCGACCCGGAGGGCAGACCGACCCCTACCATCCTTGGTGAGGTGCTCCAGCCGGCACCCGACGGCCATGGCACGGATCGGCGCAGGGCGCAGAGCGGCGTCCCGACGCCCCAGGCCGACCACAGAACCGAGCGTCTACGAGGACCGATGAATCCTGTCGTACTGATCGCCGAAGAACTCGCTCCCGCTGCCATCGAGGTGCTCGCGCACGACTTCGACGTGCGTCACGTGGACGGCACCGACCGCCCGGCCCTGCTCTCCGCGCTCTCCGAGGCCGACGCGGTGATCGTACGCAGCGCCACCCAGATCGACGCCGAGGCGATCGCGGCGGCTCCGCGGCTCAAGGTGGTCGCGCGGGCCGGCGTCGGGCTGGACAACGTCGAGGTCCCGGCCGCGACCGCGCGGGGCGTCATGGTCGTCAACGCGCCCACCTCCAACATCGTCTCCGCCGCCGAGCAGGCGGTGGCGCTGCTGCTGGCCGTGGCCCGCAACACCGCCAGCGCCAGCGCCGCGCTGAAGGCCGGCGAGTGGAAGCGGTCGAAGTACACCGGCGTGGAGATCCAGGGCAAGACCGTGGGCGTGGTCGGCCTCGGTCGCATCGGCGTGCTCTTCGCGTCCCGCATCGCCGCCTTCGGCACCCGCCTGATCGCGTACGACCCGTACATCCAGCCGGCCCGCGCCGCGCAGCTCGGCGTCCGGCTGGTCGGCCTGGAGGAGCTGCTCCGGGAGAGCGACTTCATCTCGATCCACCTGCCCAAGACCCCGGAGACGGTGGGCCTCATCGGCGAGAAGGAGCTGGCGATCGTCAAGCCGGGCGTCCGGATCGTCAACGCCGCCCGCGGCGGCCTGGTCGACGAGCAGGCGCTCGCGAACGCGATCGCCGAGGGCCGGGTCGCCGGCGCCGGCGTCGACGTCTACGCCAAGGAGCCGTGCACCTCCTCGCCGCTGTTCGCCTTCGACAACGTGGTGGCCACCCCGCACCTGGGCGCCTCCACCAACGAGGCGCAGGACAAGGCCGGCCTGGCCGTGGCGAAGAGCGTCAAGCTGGCGCTCCAGGGCGAGTTCGTGCCGGACGCGGTGAACGTGCAGGCCGGCGGCGTGGTCGCCGAGGACGTCCGGCCGCTGCTGCCGCTGGCCGAGAAGCTGGGCCGGGCGTTCACCGCCCTGGCCGGCGGGGTGGCCGCCAGCGTCACCGTCGACGTGCGCGGCGAGGTCGTCGCCAACGACGTGTCGGTGCTCAAGCTCGCCGCCACCAAGGGGCTGTTCAGCTCCGTGGTGGAGGAGCAGGTCACCTACGTCAACGCGCCGCACCTGGCCGCGGAGCGGGGTGTCGAGGTCACCCTCGCCACGCAGGCCGAGACCGTCGACCACCCCAACCTGGTCACCGTCCGCGGGGCGCTGCCGGACGGCCGGACGGTCAGCGTCTCCGGCACGGTCGCCCACACCGGCGCGCGGGACGTCCTCAAGCTGACCGAGGTGGACGGTTTCGACGTGGAGATCGGCGCGGAGGGCATCCTGGTCTTCCTGCGTTACGTCGACCGGCCCGGCGTGGTCGGCACCGTCGGCACGCTGCTCGGCGAGGCCGGCGTGAACATCGCCGCCATGCAGGTGGCCCGCCGCGAGGCCGGCGGCGAGACGCTCATGACGCTCACCGTCGACCAGGCCCTGGGCGCGGACCTGCTCACCTCGGCGGCCGACTCGATCGGCGCGGTCGCGGCCAGCGCCGCGGACCTGCGCGACGAGTAGTCCGGCCACGACGGATGGGGGGCCCGGCCGTTCGGCCGGGCCCCTCGTCGTACCCGGGGATCAGGGCTGGACGCGGGCCGGCGGCGGGTAGACCGAGCCGTCCTGGGCGTCGAAGAGCATCAGGTCGTGCTCGCCGGCCAGCCGCTCGATGTCCAGCAGCACCTCGTCCGGGCAGGTGGGGAAGAGGTTCATCTCCACGTGGTCGCCGGCCGCGTGCAGCGGGGCGACCTCCCACGGCGTGCCCGGCCCGGCCGGACGGTCGGGATAGCTGGCCGTGATGGCCCGGTAGAAGGCGACCAACCGCGGGTCCGGGTGCCGCTGGTCGTGCCGTCCCTCGCGGCACCGCCGCGCCGCCGCCCGCACGTCGTCAGGTGTGGCCCCGGCCGGCAGGGCCCACACGCTCAAGTCGAAACTCACGGCGGACAGCGTGCCATCCCGGGTGCGCGCCGTCACCCCTGCCCCGCCGCAGGTTAACTCGCTGATTGCCGACAGGACGCCGGACGGTCCGCTGTGGAGACTCTTGCGTCGAGTTGCGTCGATTCGCTAGCGTACCCGTGCGGTCACTGGCTGAGTCGATACTCCGGCCCGTCTTCGGGTGGCGTGGTCGGCCGTCCGGCCCACCGGCCCGCACCCCTCGATTGCGCGAGCCACGCGCACTCGTCGCTGACCGGCCCCCACGGTCGTTGCCGAGACCGTGGGGGCCGATCGCGGCCGGCGTCCCGGATGCGAAGTCGGGGCGGCGTGCCGCGCGGTCAGCGCCGACGGTGGGCGAAGAGCGCCCGGTAGTCCGAGCCGTTGCGGAACCAGGCCAGCCCGGCCGGGCCGGCGGCGTACAGGGCGGTGGCGTAGGCGTCGGCCACCGCGAGGTCCGGGCCGACCACCGTGGCGGCGACCAGCTGGTCGGCCGGCTCGCCGGTGTGCGGGTCCACCACGTGGCCACGCCGCCCGGTCACCCCCGAGGTGCCGACCGCTCCGGCGGTCATCTCCAGCACCAGCGGCGCCCGGTGCCCGTCGGTCGGGTGGTGCACGGCGACCCGCCACGGGCCGCCGTGCGCGGCGTGTCCCCGGACGGTCAGGTCGGCGCCGGCGAGCACGGCGTAGTCGTGGACGCCGGCGGCGCGCAGCCGGGCCGCGGCCCGCTCCACCGCCCAGCCGCCGAGCAGGCCGCCCGGGTCGAAGCCGCCCGGCACCGCCCAGGCGTCGAACCACCCGTCGGTCGCCGCCCGCATGGCGGCGCAGCGGTCCACCAGATCGGCCAGCGGCGGGTACGACTCGGGGCCGATCTCGCCCCGGCGCAGCTTCGACACCAGGCTGTCCGGCTGGTTCGGGCCGTAGGTGAGGTCGATGGCGCGCAGCTCGGCGACCGCGTCCCGGAGCGCCTCACCGACGCCCCGGCGGCCCAGCCACTCGGGCGCGTTGAGCAGCAGCGAGTATTCCGCGGTGGAGGTGCGGACGGTGTGCCGGACGCTGATCCGGTCGTTGGCGGTGCCGCCGGACCGCTCCAGCCGGTGGCTGCGGGTGCCGAGGCGCAGGTCGGGGCGACGGTTTCGGAAGGCGGACTGGTCGATCCACCGGGTGCGGGGCTGCTCGTCCGTCCAGCGGGCCCGCCGCTGCTCCTCGATCCGCATGACACTGCTCCCTCGCTGACCACGCCGCAGCGCCGCGGCGAAAGCCGGTCCCGGGCCCCCGTCGACCCTGTCGCCACCGACCCTAGGCAGTGGACATGACCGGACCATGAATGCCACCTGGGAGACTCCTGTGCATCGCGGTTTCCCGAATACTGGAAGCCGCGTACCGGGAGCCGGGACGGCGACGTACGGTTGCCGAGGACGACGAGGTGAGGAGCGCCAGGGTGGCACGCATTGCGGTGGTGGCCGGGGACGGCATCGGCCCCGAGGTGGTCGGGCAGGCCCGCAAGGTCATCGACGCGGTGCTCCCCGGGGTGGTCGAGGCCACGGAATACGACCTCGGCGCGGCCCGCTACCACCGCACCGGCGAGGTGCTGCCCGACTCGGTCCTCGACGAGCTGGCCGGGCACGACGCCATCCTGCTCGGCGCGGTCGGCGACCCGAGCGTGCCGCCGGGCGTGCTGGAGCGGGGCCTGCTGCTCAAGCTCCGCTTCGCGTTCGACCAGTACGTCAACCTCCGCCCGTCCCGGCTCTGGCCCGGCGTCGCAGGCCCGCTGGCCGCCGTCAAGCCCGGCGAGGTCGACCTGGTGGTGGTCCGCGAGGGCACCGAGGGCCTCTACGCGGGGGCCGGCGGCTCGCTGCACCGGGACACCCCGGCTGAGGTGGCCACCGAGGAGAGCCTGAACACCCGGCACGGCGTCGAGCGGGTGATCCGCGACGCGTTCGCCCGGGCCCGCCGCCGGGAGCGGCGCAAGGTCACCCTCGTGCACAAGACCAACGTGCTCACCCACGCCGGCTCGCTCTGGGCGCGGGCCTTCGCGGCCGTCGCCGCCGAGCACCCCGACGTGACCACCGAGTACCAGCACGTCGACGCCGCCGCGATGTTCCTGGTGACCAACCCGTCGCGCTACGACGTCGTGGTCACCGACAACCTCTTCGGCGACATCCTCACCGACATCGCCGCCGCGGTGACCGGCGGCATCGGGCTGGCGGCCAGCGGCTGCATCAACCCGGAGGGGCGCTACCCGTCGATGTTCGAGCCGGTGCACGGCTCCGCCCCGGACATCGCCGGCCGGGGGACCGCCGACCCGGTGGCCGCCGTGCTCTCCGCCGCGCTCCTGCTCGACCAGCTCGGCCACGCCGACGCCGCCGCGCGGGTCACCGCCGCGGTCGCCACCGAGTTGGCCGGGCGTACGCCGGGTGCTCCGGTGCGCACCGAGGAGGTCGGCGACCGCCTCGCCGGTCACGCCGTAGCCTGACCGGGCCGTCACCTCGGCCCGGATCCGGGCCGCCAGACCCGCACCCGGGCCCGCTTCCGTCCCGGCCCCGGCCGGGCCACCCGTCGGGTGTGCCCGATGTGCCGGGGCGGAGCTATCCGCTGAACGACCGTTCGGGGTAAGTTTCTGGCACCAGTGACGTCGGCGTGCGATCCCGCATGCCGTGAACCCGCAGGGAGGTCAGCGCGATGAGCGGTGGTGACAAGCTCGATTTCGAGATCCGTCCGAATCCCGCGCCGGTATCCGCCGCCGACCGGGCCGCCCTGCTGGCGAACCCGGGCTTCGGCCGGGTGTTCACCGACCACATGGTGACCATTCGCTACGCCGAGGGCAAGGGCTGGTACGACGCCCGGCTGGAGGCGCGCGCGCCGATCCCGATGGACCCCGCCGCCGCGGTCCTGCACTACGCGCAGGAGATCTTCGAGGGGCTGAAGGCGTACCGGACCGGGGACGGGTCGGTCACCATGTTCCGCCCGGAGGCCAACGCGGCCCGCTTCGCCGCCTCGGCGCACCGGCTGGCCATGCCGGAGCTGCCGGCGGAGACGTTCGTCGAGTCGCTGCGCCGCCTGGTCGAGATCGACCAGGACTGGATCCCGGAGCACGAGGACGCCAGCCTCTACCTGCGCCCCTTCATGTTCGCCAGCGAGGTCTTCCTCGGCGTCCGCCCGGCCAACGAATACCTCTACTGCGTGATCGCCTCGCCCGCCGGGGCGTACTTCGCCGGTGGGGTCAAGCCGGTCACGGTCTGGGTCTCGCCGGACTACACCCGGGCCGCGCCCGGCGGCACCGGCGCGGCCAAGTGCGGCGGCAACTACGCCGCCTCGCTCGCCGCCCAGGCCGAGGCCATCGAGGCCGGTTGCGACCAGGTGGTCTTCCTGGACGCGGTGGAGCGGCGCTTCGTCGACGAGCTGGGTGGCATGAACGTCTTCTTCGTCTACGACGACGACACCCTGGTCACCCCGCCGCTGACCGGCACCATCCTGCCGGGCATCACCCGCGACGCGATCCTCACCCTGGCCGCCGAGTCGGGGCACCGGGTGCAGGAACGGCCGGTCACCTTCGCCGACTGGCAGGCCGACGCGGCCAGCGGGCGGCTGCGCGAGGTGTTCGCCTGCGGCACCGCCGCCGTGGTCACCCCGATCGGCGGGGTGCGCTTCCCGGACGGGGAGTTCCTGATCGGCGGCGGCGAGCCGGGCCGCTCCACCATGGCGCTGCGCCAGCAGCTGGTGGACATCCAGCGCGGTCGCGCCGAGGACCGGCACGGCTGGGTCTCCCGCGTCCTCTGACCCCGCACACGCACGTCCCGCACGGCCGGCCCGTCCTCGACGGCGCCGGCCGTGCGCGCATCCTGCCCCGGTCAGTCGAGCAGGTGGGTGCGGAGGGCGGCCAGTTGCTCGTCCGTCACGCCGGCGTGGCGCAGGTAGCCCTCGGCCGAGCCGTAGCCCTCGCGCAGCTCGGTGAGGAAGAGCTTCATGGCCTCGGCGGGGGAGGCGAGGAAGGGCGGCGGCGGCTCGACGGCGTCCGGCAGGGTGGCCCGGACCCAGGCGCTGAACCGCTCGGACGCGACGGTGCTGAGCGCGTAGTCGGCGGCGATGTCGTCGTCGGGCACGCCGAGCACGGCCAGGGTGAGCCCGCAGACGATGCCGGTGCGGTCCTTGCCGGCGACGCAGTGCACGACCACCGGCGCGTTGGCGCTGTCGGCGATGAGGCCGACCGCCTCGGCCAGCCCGGCGGTGCCGGTGCGGGCCAGGTCGGCGTAGCGGTCGGCGAGGTAGCGCGCCAGGTCGCTGCCGGGCTCGTACATCCGCTCGGCCCAGTCCTGGTGCTCGGGGTGGATGTGCCGGTAGGTCAGCCCGTCGTAGGCCGGAACCCGGCCGTCCCGCTCCACCTCGGTGGGGCGGCGCAGGTCGATGACGGTGCGGATGCCGAGCGCGGTGAACGCCGCCCGGTCGGTCTCGTCGATGCGGTGCAGCGAGTCGGATCGGTAGAGCCGGCCGTGCCGGACGGTGTGCCCGTCCCGGCCGCGGTAGCCGCCGACGTCGCGGAAGTTGAACAACGTGGGGAAGGGGGTCTCCAGGGCGTCCACCCCTGACACGGTAACGGCCGGCGGGGCCACGATGTGCCCCGCCGGCCGCTGGTTGCAGGTGTCTCCGTTACCGGGCCGTACCCGGCGGAATCGACGAGTAGGTGTCGTCGTAGTAACCGCCGAGCTTGTCCCGGTACGCCGGGTCCGTGTCGGTGGTCGCGTCGTACTCGGGCGCGGCCTTGATCTGGTCCTTGCTCCGGTCGACGTAGACCTTCCGCTCGTCGTGGTCGACGTGGTTGACGGTGCCGGCCGGCAGCATGACCTTCTTGCCGAAGATCCACGGCCCGGTGTCCACCACGAGGAAACTGGAGTTCACCTCGTGGCTGGCCCGGTCCACCTTGCCGATACCGCCGTCACTCGCCTCCACCTTGTAGCCGACCAGGTCGACACCGGTCACCCCGGCGTCGTCCCGGTAGCTCCACGGATCGAAACGCCCGGCGGGCGCGCCGCCCGCGAAGGCGCCCTGACCACCCTGGGTCAGCGGATCCGGCGTCCCGTGGGTCGTTCGAGGGTCGAGCCGCTCCATGGCGTCAACACTCCCTTTCTCGACTTCTGGGGGATGTGCCTGTCGGATCCCTTCCTACCCGGATACGGAGATCGATACACCGACCGGCTCAGGCGAGCGCGGCCTCCGCGTCCAGAGCCACCGCGGCGGCGTGGACCACGGACGCGATGCGCAGGCCCTCGTGCACCTGGTCGCGGCTGAACCCGGCGGCGCGCAGGGTCTTCTCGTGCGACTCCAGGCAGACGCCGCAGCCGGTGATCGCCGAGACGGCGAGGCTCCAGAGCTCGAAGTCGGCCTTCTCCACCCCGGGCCGGGCGATGATCTGCATCCGCAGCCGGGCCGGCAGCGAGGCGTACTGCTCGTCGCCGATGAGGTGCTTGGCCCGGTAGTAGACGTTGTTCATGGCCATGATGGTGGCCGCGCCCTTGGCCGCCTCGACCGCCCCGCGCGTGAGGTGACCGGCCGCCTCGGCGGCGATCTCCCGCAGCACCATCGGGTTGCGGGCCGCCACCGCGCAGGCCAGGGCGGTGCCCCAGGCCTGCTCCGGCTTCAGCGTCGAGGTGGCGATGGTGGAGCCGAGGTTGAGCTTGATGTCCCTGGCGTACTCGGGCAGTGCCGCCTTGACCGCGTCCAGACCCATGCTCAGGCCCCGGCCCCGGCGAGCAGCGCGTTGGCGTCCAGGGTGGCGCCGCCCTTGTTCCAGTTGCACGGGCAGAGCTCGTCGGTCTGCAGGGCGTCGAGCACCCGCAGCACCTCGGAGACGTTCCGGCCGACCGAGCCGGCGGTCACCATGGCGAACTGGATCTCGTTGTCCGGGTCGACGATGAAGGTGGCCCGCTGGGCGACGCCGTCCTCGCCGAGCACGCCGCAGTCGGCGGTCAGCTCGCGCTTGATGTCGCTGAGCATCGGAAACGGCAGGTCGCGCAGGTCCGGGTGGTCCTTGCGCCAGGCGTAGTGGACGAACTCGTTGTCCACGGAGACGCCGAGGACCTGCGCGTCCCGGTCGGCGAACTCGCCGTTGAGGCGGCCGAATTCGGCGATCTCCGTCGGGCAGATGAAGGTGAAGTCCTTCGGCCAGAAGAAGACGACGCGCCACTTGCCCTCGTAGGTCTTGTGGTTGATCGTCTCGAAGGCCTTGTCGGCGTCGAGCGAGACGCAGGCGGTGAGTTCGTACTCGGGGAAGCGGTCACCGACAGTGAGCAACGGTCCTCCTTGAGGGCGGCCCGGCGGTGCCGCCGGGCCGGTAACTGGATCTGTTCCAGATGCTTCCGCAGCCCGCTTCCCGCCCGACGCCGGGCAGGTGCCCTGTTAAGTCGATCACCGGCCTGTCCCGGGATGTGGGTTTCTCCTCCCAAAACCCGGAGCGGAGTGGCAGAGTACGGACCGTGACCAGCTCCGTCCTGATTATTGGCAACTAGCGCGCCGGCCTTCCCCCTCGCCGAGCGCGCAGACCTCCCGCATCCGCGGGGGGTCTTTTTGTTGCTCCCCGCAGGTTCGAGAAGAGGACTCCCATGACCTTCCAGGTGTACGACACGACGCTGCGCGACGGCGCCCAGCGCGAGGGGCTCACCTACTCGGTGGTCGACAAGCTGGCGGTGGCCCGCCTGCTCGACGACCTCGGGGTCGGCTTCATCGAGGGCGGCTGGCCGGGCGCGGTGCCGAAGGACACCGAGTTCTTCCGCCGGGCCCGCACCGAGCTGGAGCTGCGCCACGCCGTCCTGGTCGCGTTCGGGGCCACCCGGAAGGCCCGTGTCGCGGTCGAGGACGACCCGCAGGTGCGCGGGCTGCTCGACGCGCGGACCCCGGCCGTGGCGCTGGTCGCCAAGGCGGACCTGCGGCACGTCGAGCGGGCGCTGCGCACCACCGCCGACGAGAACCTGGCGATGATCCGCGACACGGTCGCGTACCTGGTGGCGGAGGGCCGGCGGGTCTTCGTCGACGGGGAGCACTTCTACGACGGCTACCGGTACGACCCGGCGTACACGGCCGCGGTGGCGCAGACCGCGCTCGCCGCCGGGGCCGAGCGGTTCGTCCTCTGCGACACCAACGGCGGCATGCTGCCCTCCCAGGTCACCGCCGCGATCACCGACCTCACCGCGCGCACCGGGATCGCCCCCGAGCTGCTCGGCATGCACGCCCAGAACGACACCGCCTGCGCGGTGGCCAACACGATCGCGGCGGTCGAGGCGGGCGTCCGGCACGTCCAGGGCACCGCCAACGGCTACGGCGAGCGCCCCGGCAACGCCGACCTCTTCGCGATCGTGGCCAACCTCCAGCTCAAGCTCGGCATGCCCGTCCTACCGGAGGGCTGCCTGGAACAGATGGTGCGGGTCTCGCACGCCATCGCCGAGATCGCCAACATCGCCCCCGACACCCACCAGGCCTACGTCGGGGCCGCCGCCTTCGCCCACAAGGCGGGGCTGCACGCGAGCGCGATCAAGGTCGACCCGTTGCTCTACAACCACGTGGATCCCTCCGTGGTGGGCAACGACATGCGGATCCTGGTGACCGAGATGGCCGGCCGGGCCAGCGTCGAGCTCAAGAGCCGTGAGCTCGGCCTGGACCTGGCCGGCCATCCGGACGCGGTGTCCAAGGTGACCAGCCGGATCAAGGAGCTGGAGGCCGGCGGCTGGTCGTTCGAGGCCGCCGACGCCTCGTTCGAGCTGCTGGTCCGCTCCGAGCTGCCGGAGGCCGCGCCGTCCCGGCCGTTCGCCCTGGAGTCCTACCGGGTGCTGGTCGAGCACCGCGAGGACGGCGCGGTGGTCTCCGAGGCCACCGTCAAGATCCGGGTACGCGGCGAGCGCGTCATCGCCACCGCCGAGGGGAACGGCCCGGTCAACGCCCTGGACGAGGCGCTGCGGGTGGCGCTCGCCCGGCACTACCCGGAGCTGCGCGAGTTCGAGCTGGCCGACTACAAGGTCCGCATCCTGGAAGGCAGCCACGGCACCGGCGCGGTGACCCGGGTGCTCGTGGAGACCGCCGGGGCCGGCCGCGACTGGACCACGGTCGGCGTCCACCCCAACGTGGTCGAGGCGAGCTGGCACGCGCTGGTCGACGCCCTCACCTACGGCCTGGACCGGGCCCGGGTCTGACGCTCAGCCGGCGGGCAGCCGCAGCTCGGCCAGCACGGCGCGGTGGTCGCTGCCCGGCACCGCGTGCACGCTGACCGCGCGCACCGCGATCCGCCGGTCGACCAGCACGTGATCGATGGTGACCGGCGGGATCCGATCGCCGTCGTAGGGGCCCCAGGTGCCGGAGAGCCCGGCGCCGGCCGCGTCGGCGGCGTCGACGTAGCCGGTGTCGATCAGATCGCGCAGCGGCGCGTGGTCGAGGGTGGCGTTGAAGTCGCCGGCCAGGATGCTCAACCCGCCCCGCGGGGTGGCCGGCGGCTGGGCCCGCAGGTCGGTCCACCAGTCCGGCACCACGTCGACGGCGTACGGGGCGGCCGGGTGCGCCGACTCCACCCGCAGCGGCGGCGCACCGGGCACGGCCACCGTCGCGTACGCCTGGGTGAAGGAGAAGCCCTCGTTGCGCCGCCAGCCGGTGCCGCTGAGCGGGTGGCGCGCGTACAGCCCGGAGCCGGTGGTGCCGACCTCGGGGTTCAGCGCCCGGTAGGGCAGCAGGGTGGCCAGCCCGAGCCGGTCCAGCTCGGCTGCTGCCTCCGGGGTGAACTCCTGCACGGTCAGCACGTCGACCCGGTGCGCCCGGACCAGCTCGACCAGCCGCGCCGGATCGGCCCGACCCTTGAGCAGGTTGGCGGTGAGCAGCCGGAGCACCGGCCCGGCCACCTCCGGCCGGTCGTCGCGGACGGCCCGCGGCGCCACCGCGGCCACCAGCGCCAGCGCGGCCAGGGCCGCGACCACGGCGGGTGCGCGGCGCCGCAGGGCGAGCGCCAGCACCACCGGGGCGAGCGCGGCGGCGGCGACGTACGGCGTGAAGGCGACCGCCTGCACCAGCGGCCCCCGTTCCAGCCCGGCCAGCCGGAGCGCCGCCCAGGCGGCCACGGGCACGACAGCCAGCCAGCAGGCGATCGTGGCGATCCGTCCCCTCGTGATCATGGCCGTCACCCTAGCGGTCGGCGGGGCGGCCCGTTTTCATGAATGGTTCCACGCTCACTTCTCACAATTATCGAAAGCATTTCTCGGGCGCCGCGAGGTAAATGTGAGCTATTGACCGGCCGCATTTTCCGATGCTAGGTTCCACCTGGTCGAGACGTCGCGACTCTCCGTAGTAAGCCCAGTTCAAGGCCAGGTGCAGCTCGACACTCACGGTGCGCTTCGACATGGACCCCCGATGGTTCGCAATTGTTCTGCGCCTGGCTTTTGTGCCGCATCCATCCGTCCCGCACAGCATGTGGGTCGGCCGTATCACCACGGTCACAAAAGGGAGATCTGTCATGGCCACATTCCTCAAGCGCAAGGCGACGGTGGTGGCCCTCGCCGCGCTGTCCCTCACCCTGGCCGGCGGCGGCATCGCGGCCGCCGCCCACCCGGCGGCGAAGGCCCCGGCCGAGGTCGGGCAGCCCGGCGCGCGCCAGCCCGGCCAGCAGCCGCCGGTGACCGCCGCCGAGACCCGGGCCGCGAGGTCCGCGCTGAACGCCACCCTGGCCGCGCCGGCGCCCGGGCTGGTCGCCTGGGCGGTGGTCAGCCCGAACGGGACCCTGCTCCAGCACTCGGCCAACGTGGTGAGCGCCAAGAAGTTCTCCCCGTCGACGCCGGGGCAGTTCGCGGGGCAGTACCAGGTGACGCTCGACTACGCGGTCAACCTCAAGGGCCTGCACGCCACGATCGGCACCAACGACGCGGCGAACGTCCCGCCCGCGGGCGAGGTCGCGGTCGCGCCCCGCTACCTGATCCCGAACGCGGTCTTCGTCCAGACCCGCAACTCCACCGGCGGGTACGCGGACCGGCCGTTCCACCTGCTCATCGCCAACTGACCCCCGCCGGCAGCCGGCCCCCGCCCCCGGGCGGGGGCCGCCTGTCGTGCTCGCCTGCCCCCGTCTGCCCCGGCCCGGGCCCGCTCGCGCCGTTGCCGACCGGCCGGGGGAGTCGTCCCGATCCGGCCCCGGAACGGTCCCCGAGGGGTCGATAATCCGACGTTTGTCCGCACGCCGGCACGGGAAGCAAGCACCGTGACGGACATCTCGGACACCCTGGCCAGCGTGCCCAGCCCGGTCGATGCCGACGCGAGCGGCGTCGAGCTGGATCAGACCCTCTTCGAGGTCAAACGCGTGATCGTCGGGCAGGATCGGCTCGTCGATCGCCTGCTCACCGCCCTGATCGCCGACGGCCACTGCCTACTGGAGGGCGTGCCGGGAGTGGCCAAGACCCTCGCGGCGCAGACCCTCGCCACCGTGGTCGGCGGCACCTTCTCCCGGATCCAGTTCACCCCCGACCTGGTCCCCTCGGACATCGTCGGCACCCGCATCTACCGGGCCTCCACCGAGGCGTTCGACGTGGAGCTGGGCCCGATCATGGCGAACCTGGTGCTCGCCGACGAGATCAACCGGGCCCCGGCCAAGGTGCAGTCGGCGCTGCTCGAAGCGATGGCCGAGCGGCAGGTCTCCATCGGCGGCCGGAGCTGGCCGGTCCCCGACCCGTTCCTGGTGCTGGCCACCCAGAACCCGATCGAGTCGGAGGGTGTCTACCAGCTCCCCGAGGCGCAGCGCGACCGCTTCCTCATGAAGGTCGTCGTCGGCTACCCGAGCGACGCCGACGAACTGGCCATCCTCTACCGGATGAGCACCGAGCGGCCGACCGCCCGCCCGGTGCTCGACCCGGTCCGGCTGCGCGAACTCCAGCGGCGCGCCGCCGACGTCTTCGTCCACCACGCCCTCGCCGAGTACGTGGTCCGGCTCATCCTCGCCACCCGGGACCCGGGGCGGTTCGGGCTGCCCGAGATCGCGCCGCTGCTGGCGTACGGGGCGAGCCCACGGGCCACCCTCGGCCTGGTGGCGGCGGCGCGGGCGCAGGCGCTGATCCACGGCCGCGACCACGTGCTCCCGGAGGACGTCCGGGATCTCGCGGTCGACGTGCTGGCCCACCGGCTCGTGCTCTCCTTCGACGCGGTGGCCGACGGGGTCTCCGCCGAGACGCTGGTCCGCCGGCTGGTCGAGGCGGTGCCGCCACCCCGGGTGGTCACCGGGCACCCGGAGGCGGCGCCCGACCTGGCGGCGGCATGAGACGCCGGGACGCACCCGCCAGGCCCGACCCCGGACTGGCCGACCTGGCCCCCGACCAGCGGCTGCGCCGCCTGGAACTGACCGTCACCCGGCGCCTCGACGGGCTGCTGCACGGCCAGTACCGCGGCCTGCTGCCCGGTCCCGGCAGCGAGGCGGCCGGCAGCCGGGAGTACCGCCCCGGGGAGGACGAGGTCCGCCGGATGGACTGGGCGGTGACCGCGCGGACCACCGTCCCGCACGTACGCGAGGTCGACGCCGACCGCGAGCTGACCACCTGGCTGCTGGTCGACGCCAGCCCCAGCATGGAGTACGGCACGGCCACACTGGACAAACGGGAGCTGGCGGTGGCCGCCGTGGCGGCGGTCGGCTTCCTCACGGCCGGCGTCGGCAACCGCCTCGGCGGCCAGGTGCTCGCCCCGGACGGGATCCGCCGGTTCCCGGCCCGCGGCGGGCGTACCCACCTGCTGGGGCTGCTCCGCGCCCTGCTGGGCGCGCCGCGCACCGACGGGCACCCGCAGACGCCGGGCCTGCACGACGGGCTGGACGGGCTCCAGCGGATGGCCACCCGGCGCGGGCTCGTGGTGGTGGTCTCCGACTTCCTCGACGGGCTGCCCGACGAGCCGGACGCCGCCCCGGCCTGGGAGGCCGTGCTGCGCCGGCTGGCCGTCCGGCACCAGGTGCTGGCGGTCGAGGTGACCGACCCGCGCGAGCTGGAGCTGCCCGACGTCGGGCTGGTCACCCTTGTCGACCCGGAGACCGGCCGCCGCCGCGAGGTGTGGACCGGGGACCCGGCCCTGCGCGAACGGTACGCCCAGGCCGCCGCCGCCCAGCGCGACCAGGTGCGGGACGCGCTGCGCCGGTCCGGTGCGACGCACCTGGCGCTGCGTACCGACCGGGACTGGAGCGCCGACATCGTCCGGCACGTGCACGCCCAGCGCCGGCTCGCGGCCGCGCCCGCCGCGGCCCGGGGAGGTGCCGCGTGACCTGGCAGTCACCCGCCCGACTCTGGCTCCTGCTCGGTGTCGCCGCGCTGGTCGTCGGCTACCTGGCCATGCAGCGCCGGCAGAGCCGGTACGCGGTGCGCTTCACGAACCTGCGGCTGCTGGACCGGGTCGCCCCGCAGCGGCCGGCCTGGCGCCGGCACGTCCCGGCGGGGCTCTTCCTCGCCATGCTCGCGCTGCTGGTGGTCGGCTTCGCGCGGCCCAACGCCGAGGTGCGGGTGCCCCGGGAACGGGCCACCGTGATGGTGGCGGTGGACGTCTCCACCTCGATGCTGGCCGGCGACGTCGATCCGGACCGGTTGACCGCCGCCAAGGAGGCCGCCCGCCGGTTCGTCGACGGGCTGCCGGACGAGTTCAACGTGGGACTCGTGGCGTTCGCCGGCAGCGCGGCGGTGGTGGTGCCGCCGAGCACCGACCGGGATGCGCTGGACGAGGGGGTCGAGCGGCTCGCCGAGGGGATCACCGGGGTGCAGGGCACCGCCATCGGCGAGGCCATCAGCACCTCGCTGGGCGCGGTCAAGAGCCTGGACGCCAAGGCCGCGAAGGACCCGCCGCCGGCGCGGATCATCATCCTCTCCGACGGGGCGAACACGTCCGGCATGGACCCGCTGGAGGCGGCCGGCCAGGCCGTGGCGGCCAAGGTGCCGGTGCACACCATCTCGTTCGGCACCCCGTCCGGCTCGGTCGACCGGGGTGGGCGGGCCATCCAGGTGCCGGTCGACGGGCAGACCCTCAAGGCGGTCGCCGAGGAGACCGGGGGCGGCTTCCACGAGGCGTCCACCAGCGCCGAGCTGCGCGCCGTCTACGAGGACATCGGCACGTCGGTGGGCTACCGCAACGAACGGCAGGACATCTCGGCCCGCTTCATCGGTCTCGGGCTGGTCTTCGCCATGGGGGCCGCCGCCGGATCGCTGCGGTGGTTCTCCCGACTGCCCTGAACCGCAAGGACCGGACGACGCACGACGTGAGGAGCCCAGGTATGGCAGTGCAGACCGGACTCGGCGAGCCGCGCGGCCCGTGGTTCGTCTCGCCGGAGCTGGACCCGGACGGGCGCGGGCGCTGGGACGTACCCGGTTCCGAGCAGGAGGCCGCGCGGCGGGGCTGGCGGCGCCGGCTCCTGAGCGCGGCGGCGGTGGTGGCCCTCTCCACCGTCTCCGGTGCGGCGGCCGGCACCTGGGCCGCCGACCGGGACGCCCCCGGGCCGTCGGCGGCCTCGGCCGCGCCGGTGCCGGCGGAACTGGTCACCGCCGCCGAGAAGACCGTCCCCGGGGTGGTCTCGGTGATGGTCGGCGGGTCGTCCGGCGCGTCGGCCAGCGGCTCCGGCTTCGCCATCGACAACGAGCAGCACATCGTGACCAACGACCACATCCTGTCCCGGGGCGGCTCCGGGCCGGTGACGGTGGAGACCGCCGACGGGCGCCGGTTCACGGCCGAGGTGGTGGGGCGGGAACCGGGCAGCGACCTGGCGGTGCTGAAGGTCCCGGCGTCGGCCCGGCTGTCGGCGCTGCCGCTGGCCAAGCCGAACTCGGCCCGGGTGGGCGAGCCGGTGCTCGCGGTCGGCTCCCCGCTCGGCCTGGCCGGCACCGTCACCGCCGGTATCGTCAGCGCGCTCAACCGGCAGGTCCGCATCGGCAACGGCCGGCACACCGCCGTGCAGACCGACGCCTCGATCAACCCGGGCAACTCCGGTGGGCCGCTGGTCAACGCGCGGGGCGAGGTGGTCGGGGTGAACACGGCCATCGCCACCATCGACGGCAACGGCTCCATCGGCATCGGGTTCGCCATCCCGATCGACCAGGTCCAGCAGACCGCCGACACCATCATCGGCCGCGGCGGCTGACCGGCCCGGCGGCCCTGACCTGCGCCGCCGTGCAGGGCCGCCCGCCGGAGCGGGAACTGTCGGATATCCGGCCTGGGACCATCGGGCCATGGAAATATTACGCTGAGTATGGATACTGGCGTGGGTGGAGCAAGCTGTCATCGCGGCCCTCCTCCTGGTGGGCCTGGTCATCGGCGCCGGTGTCGGCGCGTCGTACGCCCGCGCGCAGCGGGGTTGGAAGGACTATCAGACGATCCGGACCAGCGTCCCGGGTGCCCGGCGCACCGCCTGGACGGCGATCCGTGGGGTGGTCACCAAGATCGGGGTGATCGCGCTGCTGCTGGTCGGGGCGGCCGCGTACGCGGCGGCCGGGTCGGACCACGAACGGGCGGGCCCCGCGCCCACCCCCACCCCGACCGTGACCGCCACTCCGGGCCACCGCGCCGGGCGCTAGCCTCGGGGCGTGGACGACGGACTGCGGGTGACGGACCGGCTCGTGGTGCCCGAGGCCGAGCTGCGGGAGCGTTTCTCCCGCTCGTCCGGCCCGGGTGGTCAGGGCGTCAACACGACCGACTCGCGGGTGGAGCTGAGCTTCGACCTGGCCGGGTCGCCGAGCGTGCCCGAGTCGCTGCGCGCCCGCGCCCTGGACCGGCTCGCCGGCCGGCTGGTCGACGGGGTGCTGACCGTCGCGGCCAGTGAGCACCGGGCGCAGCTGGCAAACCGGGAGGCGGCCCGCGAGCGGATGGCCGCCCTGCTGCGCGAGGCCGTGGCGCCGCCGCCGAAGCCGCGCCGCCCCACCCGCCCCTCGCGGGCGGCCAAGGAGCGCCGGCTGGCCGACAAGAAGCGGCAGTCCCAGCGCAAGCGCGACCGCCGGGCCGACGGGGACTGAGCTGCGCCGGCCGCCCGGCCTCGCCCTGGTCGGGCCGGGCGAGCGGCGGGTCCGGCTCCCGGTGGTCAGCGCGACGGCACCGGCCCGCTGGTGGCCCGCTCGTCGTCGCGGAGCACCTCGAACCCGGTGAGGGCCAGGCAGACCCCGGCCAGCAGGGCCAGCGCGAGCAGCGCCGACAGCCCGGTCGTCAGCGGCAGCAGCGCCGCCACCACCAGGGCCTGCACCAGCCGGGCCGGACGCCGGCGCCCGGTCGTGCGCCACCGGAACGCCTGGACGCCCAACAGGTAGAGCAGCACCCCGCCGAAGAGCGCGGCGTGCGCCAGCGGGTACGGCGGCGGCCCGAGCTCGAAGAAGCCCCGGCTGCCCAGCACCGACATGGTCTTGCGCAGGCCGAGCGAGACCAGCACGATCCCCGCCACCATCGGCAGGTGCAGCCACGTGTACGCGTCGCGGGCCAGCCGGGTCCGGGTGCGGAGGTCGGCGGCGGCCAGCATCCGTTCCCCCTCGGTGCTGTCCCAGCCGAAGTAGGCCCACCACAGGGCGGCCAGCAGGGCGGTGCCGAGGAAGGCCGCCACGACGATCCGGGCCGAAATCGGGGTGTAGACCACCGCGCTGCCCATCGAGATCACCGCCTCCCCGAGGCCGATGATGATGATCAGGCTGTGCCGGTCGGCCCAGTGCTCCGCCGAGCGCACGCTGAGGTGGCGCAGGCCCACCCGGGCGTTCCCGACCAGGTCGACGGCGATGGCGAGCAGCCACAACCCGACCCGCGGCGGGGAGAACTGGCGGACGTCGCCGACCGGCAGCGGCAGCAGCGCGGCGACCAGCATCAGGCCGAGCGACACCAGGGTCGGCACGGCGGCCCGCAGCGGCGGCGTCCGCCACGCCGGGTCCTGCCACGCCACCAGCCCGAACGAGGCCAGGTGCAGCAACCGGATGGCCGCGTAGCAGGCGATGAAGATCAGCGGCCCGGGCAGGCCGCCGCGCGAGTCGTCGATCGCCTGCGGGCTGGCCAGCGTGATCAGCGCCGTGAGCGCCACCACCAGCACCATGACCAGGCGGACCACCGGACTCTCCGAGCGCACCTCGGCCGCCAGCCAGGCGTACGCGCACCAGGCCTGCCAGAGCACGGCGAGCACCAGCAGCCCGCGCGCCAGGCCGGGCCACGTCGGGTCGTCGGCCATCAGTGCGGCCACCTGGAGGAACGCGTAGACGAACACCAGGTCGAAGAAGAGCTCCTTCGGCGTGACCCCGGCGTGCCCCTGGGTCGGGCCGATCATTGCGTGCAGCCGGCGGTGCCGGCGCCGGAACACGGTCACGTCGGCCAGCGCGGTCGCCCCCACCGCAGCGGCCAGCAGGGCCAGCTCGGCCAGCACGGGCAGGTGCGGGGCGAGGGGCGCCAGCCCGGCCACCAGCAGGATGCCGAGCACCGGCGACCGGCCCAGGATGCGCAGCGTCCGCACCTCGAACAGCACCAGTCCCAGCAGGTAGAGCACCACCCCGCCGTGGAGCACCAGCACCGTGAGCGTCGAGGTCGCCCCGTCGCTGCCCACCCGCAGCTCGCCGAGCACCTTCTTCAGGCCGAGCGCCACCAGGATCAGCCCCGTCATCATCGGCAGGTGCAGGAAGCTGTACGCGTCCCGGCCGAGCACCGCGCGCCGCGTGCCGGCGGCCCGCTCCATCGCCTGCTCGGCCGCGAACCGGGCCACGTCGAAGTAGGTCCACCACAGCGCGCCGGCCAGCGCCACCCCGAGCAGCGCCCCGGCGAGCACCGCCGGCGTCAGCGGTTGGGTCGCCGCCACCCCCTGGCTCAGCCCCACCGAGATGATCGTCTCGCCGAACCCGATCAGGATGATCAGGGCGTGCCGCTCCGCCCAGTAGGGGATCGAGCCGATCGACCACCGGTCCGCGGGAACCAGGACCGCACCGCCGTACTCGGCCACGATGGCGCAGCCCACCAGCGTGAAACGGACCCACTCCCTGGCCACGCCGTCCGACACGTGGCCCGGGACCAGCGCGGCGGCGAGCAGGAACAGCGCCCCGGCCAAGGCCGCCGGCCAGGCCCGCAGCGCCAGCCGGCGGGGCCCCGACTCCCCGGCCCCGGCCCGCGCGGCGACGGTCAGCGCGGTACCGCGCACGACCAGGTAGCCGAGGGCGAAGACCACCGGCCCGGAAAGCCCGCCGGGCCGGTCGAGGAACGCCTCGCGCACCGTGAGGCCCATCACGAACAGGGTGGCGCTGAGCCCGAACATCACCACCGGCATGACCCCGCGGTCGAACCGGATGGTGCTGCCCAGCCAGGCGAACGGCGCCCAGCACCACCAGAGCAGCACGAGCAGCAGCAGGCCGCGGGGCAGCCCGGCCGCGTTGAGCTGCTCGGCGGTCACCCCGGTGACGTTGAGGAACGCGAAGACGAAGATCAGGTCGAGGAAGAGCTCCAGCCGGCTGACGCCGCCCGCGTCGCCGGCCAGCTGGATCCGACCGACGCCGCCCACCACCTCACTGTGCCAACCGGGCCGGGCCCGGGCCGGAGATCCGTCCCAATCACACCCTCCGGCCGGCCGCGACCCGGAAAACGATTTGAGGACCGCCCGGCCGTCACCCAGAATCCGCCGGGTGCCGAGCGATTTCTCCGTCAAGCCCACCCTCACCGGCGACCGCGCCCTGCTGCGCCCGTTCGTCGACGACGACCTCGCGGCCTTCGAGGCGATCCTGGCCGACCCGGAGGTGGCCCGGCTCACCGGCAGCCCGCCCGGAGACGGGCTCGAACCGGCCCGGCTGCGGGCCTGGTACGGCACCCGCAACAGCCAGGCCGACCGGCTCGACCTGGCCGTGGTGGACCGGGCGACCGGGCTCTGCGTGGGCGAGGTCGTCCTCAACGAGTGGGACCGGCACAACCTCAGCTGCAACTTCCGCACCCTGATCGGCCCCGCCGGGCGGAACCGCGGGCTCGGCACCGAGGCGGTCCGGCTCATCGTCGGCTACGGCTTCGAGCAGCTCGGCCTGCACCGGATCGGGCTGGAGGTGTTCGCCTTCAACCCCCGCGCCCGCCGGGTCTATGAGAAGGTCGGTTTCGTGGTCGAGGGCACGCTGCGGCAGGTCCTCCGCGACGGCGACGGCTGGGTGGACGCCACCGTCATGTCGATCCTGGCCGACGAGTGGGCGGTGCACCGGGGTCACCCGGCCGGCTGAGCCCGCCACGCGGGACCGGGTTGAGCCGGGCCCGTCGGAGCGCTTCAATACGTACGGGAGCAAGGGCCGTCACCGATCACCACGTCACGTGACAGGAGTCCCGTCCTCATGCTCCGTTCCTCCCTGCGCGCCGCGCTGGTCGCGGTCGCCGCCCTCCTGCCCGCCCTCGCGGTCGGGTTCGCTCCCGTCTCCACCGCGCTGCCGGTCGCCGCCGCGGCCACCCCGGTCCGCGTCATGCCGCTCGGCGACTCCATCACCGGGTCGCCCGGCTGCTGGCGCTCGGTGCTCTGGAACCGCCTCCAGTCCACCGGCTACCCCGACGTCGACTTCGTCGGCACCCTCGGCCCCCAGGGCTGCGGCCAGCCCTACGACGGCGACAACGAGGGACACGGCGGCTACCTGGTCACCAACGTGGCCAACCAGAACCTGCTGCCCGGCTGGCTCGCCGCCACCCACCCGGACGTGGTGCTCATGCACTTCGGCACCAACGACGTGTGGAGCAACATCGCCCCGGCCACCATCCTGGCCGCGTACTCGAAGCTGGTGGACCAGATGCGCGCCGCCAACCCGGCGACGACCGTGCTGGTCGCGAAGATCATCCCGATGAGCCCGCCCACCTGCGCCGAGTGCGGGCAACGGGTGGTCGCGCTCGACGGCGCCGTCGACGGCTGGGCGGCGGGGAAGACCACGGCCGCCTCGCCGGTGGTCGTGGTCGACCAGTGGACCGGCTTCAGCACCGCCACCGACACCTACGACGGGGTGCATCCCAACGCCACCGGCGACCAGAAGATCGCCGACCGCTGGTATCCGGCGCTCACCGCGGCCCTGCGCCGGGCCACCCCGACGCCCACCACCTCGCCGACCGGGAGCCCCACCCCGACGCCGACGCCCAGCACGACCCCGAGCGGCGGCCCGACGCCGACGCCGACCGGCCCGTCCGGGACCGCGTGTGCGGCGACCTACCGGATCGCCGGTCAGTGGCCGGGCGGCTTCCAGGGCGAGGTCACCGTCCGTAACAGCGGCACCGCGCCGGTGTCCGGCTGGACGGCCCGGTTCACGCTGGCCGACGGCCAGCGGGTCACCCAGTCGTGGAGCGCCGAGGTGAGCCAGAGCGGCACCACGGTGACCGCCCGGAACGCGAGCTGGAACGGCGGCCTCGCTCCCGGCGCGCAGACCACCTTCGGCTTCCTGGCCGGCGGCGCCGGCACGAACCCGGTGCCGGTGGTGAGCTGCACGCCCGCCTGACCTCTCGGCCGGGCCCGTCGGCCAGGCGCCGGCGGGCCCCGGTCAGCCCGGCCGGTCCGCCCCGTCGAGGGCGGCCAGCAGGCGGCCCCGCAGCTCGCCGGCCCGCTCCGCGAACCCCCGCTGGGCGGCGGCGTACTCGGCCCGGCCCTCCGGGGTCTCCACCCGCACCGGCGGGTAACCGAGGTCGGCCAGGTCGTAGGGGCTGGCCCGCATGTCCAGCGTGCGGATCTCCCGGGCCAGCGCGAAGGCGTCCGCCACCAGCTCGGACGGCACCAGCGGCGAGAGCTTGTACGCCCACTTGTAGAGGTCCATGTTGGCGTGCAGGCAGCCCGGCTGCTCCAGCGCGTGCTGGCTCTCCCGGGTCGGGGTGAGCACGTTGAGCGGCCGGGCCGGCGCCGTGAAGAACCGGAACGCGTCGAAGTGGCTGCACCGCACGCCGCGCTCCTCGACCACCGCCGCGGTGCCCGCCGGGCTGAGCCGCAGCGGCCAGGCGTTGTGCCGCACCTCGTCCTGGGTCTGCCGGTAGACCATCGCCCACTCGTGCATCCCGAAGCAGCCGAAGTGGGCCGGCCGCCCGGCGGTCGCCGCGAGCAGCGTACGGATCCAGGAGATCGACTCGGCCCGCCGCGCGCGTACCCCCTCGGTGTCGAGGGTGACCCCGGCGGCGGTGGCGCGGTAGTCCCGGCCGAACGTGGCCGGGTCGGCGTCGCGCAGCGTCACTCCGGCGCCGGGGTGCCAGCGGCGCAGCTGGGCCGGGCGGTGCGAGTAGTAGGTGAAGAGGAAGTCCTCCACCGGGTGCGGCACCCCGGCGCGGCGGCGGGCCAGGTGCGGTGCCAGCCAGGCGTCGACCCGCTCCTCGTGGGCGCGCCGCCGGGCCTGCCAGTCGGCCGCGTCGAGCGCGGTGGCGGGGGCGAGGGCGGCGGTCACGGACCCCAGGGTACGGCCGCCGCCCGGCCCCGGTCACCGCACGTCGACCCGCACCCCGGCGGAGAAGACGCCGCTGCGCAGCTCCAACTGCTTCGGCGGGTCGTCGCCGTGCACCGTGAACACCAGGGGCAGCAGCACCCGGGAGCCCGCGGCGACCGGCTGGGCGAAAACGTCCCGGCCGAGGTTCGCCACGCGGGTGGCGCTCTCGTCGGTGGCGACCCAGTTCCCTCCGGGCAGGTACGCCCGCTGCAACTGCCCGTGCCAGGTCTGCTCGCCGCCCGTGAGGTTGCGCACCCCGACCGTGGCCAGGCACTGCCGGCCGCCCGCCGACGCCGACGGCAGCGTCCCCGCGCCGCAGGCCAGCCGGTAGACGGTGAACTCGAACGCGGTCTCGCGCAGCGGGACGCCGAGCGCGCCGGTCACGCTGTTGCCCACCCAGGCGCCGCTGGTCGGCTGCTTGGTGGTGTCCATGGCGGCCACCCGCTGGGTGGCCGTCCAGGCCGCCGCGCCGACCACGCCGGCCAGCACCGCCGCCGCGACCCCGACCACCATCCAGATCGGCGGACGGCGGCGGCGCCCGGCGGGGGCGGGCATCGACGGGCGCGGGTAGACCGTGCCCCGGTCCGCCGGGCCGCCCAC
Organism: Micromonospora sp. NPDC005707; assembly: GCF_040631005.1. Lineage (NCBI taxonomy): Bacteria > Bacillati > Actinomycetota > Actinomycetes > Micromonosporales > Micromonosporaceae > Micromonospora > Micromonospora sp. NPDC005707. The sequence goes on along the minus strand of NZ_JBEXYR010000001.1, from coordinate 199,043 downwards.
GCCGCCGGCGACGGGCGGGGCGCCGGTGGTAGCCGGGGCCGGGTCGGGCCCGCCGCGCCGCCGCCACGCCCACCACAGCACGCCCATGGTCAGGACCAGGAGCGCGGCCAGCGCGGCCAGCAGCACCGGCGGGCGGCGCCAGGCCGGCGCCGCGGTCACCTGTGCCGCCGGAACCGCGGCGGCGCCCGTCCAGGTCGCCGTGGCGCAGTCGTACGGCCGGGTGCCGTCGGTGCCGTAGGCGCAGGTCGGCGCGGTCACCGACCGGCCCGGGGCGGCCACGGTCAGGGCGGTGTTCAGCGTGGTGGTGCTCCGTGCCGGCAGCCGCAGCCGCCAGGTCACCTCGTTGGCGGTGGCCGACCCGATCGGCCGGTTGGCCCGGCCGCCGCCGGTCACCGCGGTCGCCCGGGACCCGGCCGGCAGCTCCTGCCGGACGGTCGTCTCGACGGGCGTGGGACCGCCGTTGCGGACCTGGATCCGGTAGCCCGGCGCCGGGGTGCCGGCCGCCGCCACCGCCACCGTGACGGGTGGCCCGCTCAGCTGGATGGGCGCCGGCTTGGTCGTCGGCATGGCCGGTGGCGCCGCCGGCATCCCGGTCGGGATCGGGGTGGCCTGGGCCACCGCGGCCGGCGGGGCCGCCGGTTGCGGCGGCGCGGCCGCCGCCCGGGGCGCCGCCCCGGGCAGGGCCGGCACGGCGGCGATGACGCCGAGGCAGTTCACGAGCACTGCCAGGGTCCTGTGGTGTCGTCTCGATGCAGGCATACGAACGAACCTCCGGCCCCGAAGCTATGGGCCCGGACCCGCCGGGCGGGTACGAAGTCCGCAATCCCGCCCCGGCCGACGCGGGCCGGCGTACCCTGGCGCGCCGCCCGGCCGGGCCCGTGGCCGCGTCCGGCGTGGCGCGGCCGGCCGGCGGGGATAGATTGGCCGGGTGCGTATCGCTCGTTTCGCTCATGCCAAGGGAATGTCGTTCGGGGTCGTCGAGGGCGAGTCGGAGGCCGGGTCGCAGGGCCTGACCATCGCCGAGATCGAGGGCCATCCGTTCGGGCAGATCCAGTTCTCCGGCGCCCGCTGGGCGCTCTCCGACGTCCGGCTGCTCTCGCCGATCCTGCCGAGCAAGGTGGTCTGTGTCGGCCGCAACTACGCCGAACACGCCGCCGAGCACGGCAGCGAGGTGCCCAAGGAGCCGCTGCTGTTCCTCAAGCCGTCCACCTCGGTGATCGGCCCGCGGGACGCCATCCGGCTGCCGATCTTCTCGAAGCAGGTCGAGCACGAGGCCGAACTGGCCGTCGTGATCGGCGCCCCGGGCGCGCGCCGGGCCGACCGGGCCGCCGCCGAGCGGGCCATCTTCGGCTACACCTGCGCCAACGACGTCACGGCGCGGGACCTCCAGCGCTCCGACGGGCAGTGGACCCGGGCGAAGGGCTTCGACTCGTTCTGCCCCATCGGGCCGTGGATCACCACGGGGCTGGACGTCTCCGACCTGGAGGTCCGCTGCGAGGTGGGCCGCAACCCGGAGGAGATGGAGGTACGCCAGCTCGGCCGCACGAAGGACATGGTGTTCGACGTGCCGGCCCTGGTGTCGTACATCTCCCACGTCATGACGTTGCTCCCCGGTGACGTGGTGCTGACCGGCACGCCGGCCGGGGTTAGCCCGCTCACCGAGGGGGATACGGTCACCGTGCGGATCGAGGGGATCGGCGAACTCACCAACCCGGTGGTGCCGGTCGCCTGACGCGTCCGACGCCCCGTTTCCGCAGTTCAGGGCGGGTTCGAGGGGGTTGGATTTGGCCTGCCGGCACCGGGAGGGTAAAGTTCGTTCCTGGCGCCGCAAGGGGCCAATGGGGTATGGGGTAATTGGCAGCCCGACTGATTCTGGTTCAGTTAGTCTAGGTTCGAGTCCTGGTACCCCAGCGCAGCCGCGGATTCGCGAGAATCCCGGACGCTGGATTCTGGCGGAGTTCCGCTCCGCTCCTCGCGAGGGGGGCGGCAGATGATCTCTGATAGAGTGCAGCTTCCCCGCCCGTCAGGGCGCGGAAGCATGAAGTTCTGGCCCCGTCGTCTAGCGGCCCAGGACGCCGCCCTCTCAAGGCGGTAGCGCCGGTTCGAATCCGGTCGGGGCTACAAGCGCTGGCAGCCCGTCCCACCTCGTGGGGCGGGCTGTTTCGTTGTTTCCCCCGGTCCGGCGGCCGGACCCCCGGGTCGGGGCCGGACGTGGTGCCGCTAGACTACTGCGGCACCGCTCGTCAGGGCGGTGAAGCAGGAAAAGTGCCTGGCCCCGTCGTCTAGCGGCCCAGGACGCCGCCCTCTCAAGGCGGTAGCGCCGGTTCGAATCCGGTCGGGGCTACCAGTAGCGAACGGCCCGTCTCCCCCGGAGACGGGCCGTTCGCCGTCCCACCCCCACGTCCCCACCCCCCGGGGGGAGGGGTTCGGGGTCAGAGGCCGGAGAGGCGTTGGCCGGCGCGGACCACGGCCATGGCGTGGCGTTCGCCGGGGCGGCGGCCCAGGCGCTCGATCGGCCCGGAGATGCTGATCGCGGCGATGACCCGGCCGGTGCGGTCGCGGATCGGGGCCGAGACGCTCGCCACACCGGCCTCCCGCTCGGCGACGCTCTGCGCCCAGCCGCGGCGGCGCACCTCGGCGAGGGTGCGGCCGGTGAACTTCGACCGGGGCAGCAGCGGCATGACCGCCTCGGGCGGCTCCCAGGCGAGCAGGATCTGCGCCGCCGAGCCGGCCGTCATGGGCAGCACCGAGCCGACCGGCACGGTGTCCCGCAGGCCGCTGGCCCGCTCGGCCGCGGCCACGCAGATCCGCTCGTCCGCGCGGCGCAGGTAGAGCTGGGCGCTCTCCCCGGTGGCGTCGCGCAGCGCGGCGAGCAGCGGTTCGGCCGCGGTCAGCAGCACGTCCGGCGCGGCGTTCGCCAGCTCGCCGAGCCGGGGGCCCGGGCGCCAGCGGCCCTGGGTGTCCCGGACGAGCATCCGGTGGATCTCCAGCGCCTGTGCCAGCCGGTGCGCGGTGGCCCGGGGCAGCTTGGTGCGTTCAACGAGTTCGGCCAGGCTGGCGCCGTCGACACAGGCGGCCAGGATGACCACCGCCTTGTCGAGAACGCCGACACCGCTCATACTGTGTCCCACAAGCCGAAATTTACCTCCCAGAATTTAGGATGTCCAGATGGTGGGAGTCACTCAACCGAGGACCCTGGCCGAGAAGGTCTGGGACACGCACGTCGTTCGCTCCGCCGCCGGCGAGCCGGACCTGCTCTTCATCGACCTGCACCTGCTCCACGAGGTCACCAGCCCGCAGGCGTTCGACGGGCTGCGCCTGGCCGGCCGCCCGGTCCGCCGCACGGACCTCACGATCGCGACCGAGGACCACAACACCCCGACCGGGTACGACGACCCGGCGTTCCGCTCCCGGCGCGGCGACCTGCTCACGATCGCGGACCCCACCTCCCGCACCCAGATCGAGACGTTGCGCCGCAACTGCGCCGAGTTCGGCGTACGGCTGCACCCGCTGGGCGACGAGAACCAGGGCATCGTGCACGTCATCGGCCCCCAGCTCGGCCTCACCCAGCCCGGCATGACGATCGTCTGCGGCGACTCGCACACCGCCACCCACGGCGCGTTCGGTGCGCTCGCCTTCGGCATCGGCACCAGTGAGGTGGAGCACGTGCTGGCCACCCAGACGCTCCCGCAGGCCCGCCCGAAGACCATGGCCGTGAACGTCACCGGCCAGCTCGCACCGGGCGTCACCGCCAAGGACCTGGTGCTCGCCCTGATCGCCCAGGTGGGCACCGGCGGCGGGCGCGGCCACATCGTGGAGTACCGGGGCGAGGCCATCCGGAACCTCTCGATGGAGGGGCGGATGACCATCGCCAACATGTCCATCGAGTGGGGCGCGAAGGCCGGCATGATCGCGCCGGACGAGACCACCTTCGCGTACCTCAAGGGGCGGCCGAACGCGCCGCAGGGGGCCGACTGGGACGCCGCGGTGGCCCACTGGCGGACGCTGCCCACCGACGAGGGCGCGACCTTCGACACCGAGGTCACCCTGGACGCGAGCCGGGTCACCCCGTTCGTCACCTGGGGCACCAACCCCGGCCAGGGCCTGCCGCTGGGCGCCGCCGTGCCGGACCCGGAGGAGTTCGTCACCGAGCCCGAGCGGGTCGCCGCGCGCCGGGCCCTGGAGTACATGGACCTCACGCCCGGCACCGCGCTGCGTGACCTGGCCGTGGACGTGGTCTTCGTCGGCTCCTGCACCAACGGCCGGCTGGAGGACCTGCGGGCCGCCGCCGACGTGCTGCGCGGGCACAAGGTCGCCGACGGCGTACGCATGCTGGTGGTGCCCGGTTCCGCCGCGGTGCGCGAGGCGGCCGAGGCGGAGGGTCTGGACAAGGTCTTCGCCGACGCCGGCGCCGAGTGGCGCTTCGCCGGCTGCTCCATGTGCCTGGGCATGAACCCGGACACGCTGAAGCCGGGCGAGCGCTCCGCCTCGACCTCCAACCGCAACTTCGAGGGCCGCCAGGGCCGGGGCGGGCGTACGCACCTGGTGTCCCCGCCGGTCGCCGCCGCCACCGCCGTGGTCGGCCGGCTGGCCGCCCCCGCCGACCTGTAGAAGGGCAGCCGAGAGATGGACAAGTTCACCACCCACACCGGCACCGCCGTGCCCCTGCGGCGGTCCAACGTGGACACCGATCAGATCATCCCGGCCGTGTACCTCAAGCGGGTGACGCGGACCGGATTCGCGGACGGTCTGTTCAACGCGTGGCGGGAGGACCCGTCATTCGTTCTCAACGATCCTGTCCATTCGGGTGCGTCGATTCTGATCGCCGGCCCCGAGTTCGGCACCGGATCTTCCCGGGAGCACGCCGTCTGGGCGCTGCGGGACTGGGGCTTCCGGGCCGTGATCGCGCCTCGCTTCGGCGACATCTTCCGCGGCAACGCGCTCAAGGAAGGGCTCCTTCCGGTCGAGTTGGAATTGAAAGCCGTGGAAGAACTGTGGGATCTCGTGGAATCGGAGCCGACCACCCCGATCACCGTCGACCTCGCCGCCCGCCAGGTCCACGCCGGTGACGCCACCTGGGCGTTCCCGCTGGACGACCACAGCCGTTGGCGGCTCATGGAGGGCTTGGACGACATTGGACTCACCCTCCGCCACGAGGCCGAGATCAGCGCCTACGAGGCGTCCCGGCCGCCGTTCCTACCGTCGGTCGCCTGACCACAGATAGCTTTTCGCCCCCACCGGCCCGGCCGGTGGGGGCGAATCCGTTACGACACAAGGGCTTTTTTCCACCGAATGTTTGTGTCCAGGCAGCACAGGGCATACCGTGCGCGCAGAATGGCTCGCGACGAGTCAGTTGCACAATCGGGAGGAAGTCGTGAACAAGGCCGAGCTCATCGAGGCGCTCGCCGTTCGCCTGGGGGACCGGAAGACGGCGACGGCCGCGCTCGAGGCGGTCCTCACTGAGGTCCAGGCGGCGGTCACCAAGGGCGAGAAGGTGGCCATCACCGGTTTCGGAGCGTTCGAAAAGCGCATCCGGGGAGCCCGAACAGCCCGCAACCCGCGGACCGGCGAGGCGGTGAAGGTCAAGAAGACCTCCGTCCCGACCTTCCGTGCGGGCGCGGGCTTCAAGGAGATGGTGGCCAGCGGCAAGGTGCCGAAGTCCACCGCCGCCGCCAAGAAGACCACCACGGCCGCCGCGAAGGCCACCGGCGCTAAGGCGACCGGGGCCAAGGCGACCGCCGCGAAGAAGACCACGGCGGCCGGTGCCGCCAAGAAGACCACGGCGGCGAAGGCCACCAAGACCACTGCCGCGACCAAGAAGGCCGCGCCCGCGAAGAAGGCCGCGACCAGGACGACCACGGCGAAGAAGACCACCGCGGCGAAGACGGCCGCGGCCAAGAAGACCACCGCGGCCAAGAAGACGACGGCCGCCAAGAGCACCGCCGCCAAGAAGGCGCCGGCGAAGAAGGCTCCGGCCAAGAAGGCCGCCAGCCGGCGCTGAACGCACGGCCCGAAGGGCGCCCACCGTCCGCGGTGGGCGCCCTTTTTCGTGGGTACGCGTTGACCCGCCGTCCGGCCGGCCCGCAGAATCCTCGTGCCGAACACCCCCGTCGGTCACGAGAAGAGGGGCGCCCGTGCGCCACCGTCACCTCCACACCGCCGCGCTCGCCCTGGGCGTCGTCGTCCTGCTCGACGTGCTGCGCGTGTGGCTGCCGTCGATCATCACCATCTTCGGCCGGGCGGCCGAGACGCCGGCCGAACTCCTCGGTGCCTTCGCCCTCGGCTGGTTCGTGCTCGCCCTCGCCGCGCCCGTCCTGGTCCGCCGGCTCGGTCCCGGTCCGGTGGGCGTGGTCGCGGCCGGGTTGCTGGCCGCCACCCGGCTCGCTCTGACGGCCGCGCCCGGCGGCCGGATCCAGCTCTGGCTGGCCTGCGCCGGCCTGCTCGCCGGCCTGGTCTGGCTCGCCGCGACCGCCGCGACGGTCGCCCGGCCGGTGCCGGGCCTGGCGTTGGGCCTGGCCGGGGCGGCCGCCGGGCACGCCCTGCTCGGCACCGAGGACCTCGTCTGGCGGGGCGGCGTGCTGGGCTGGACGGGGAGCGTCCTGCTGGTGGGCGCCTTCGTCGCCGCCCAGGCGGCCGCGTCGTCGCCGGCGTCGTCGCCGGCCGGGCTCCCCCGCCCGGGGCGGCCGCCGACGCCTCCGTCACCCATCCCCGCCGGCATCCCTGGTCCTGCCGTCGCAGCCGATCCTGCCGTCGCAGCCGGTCCTGCCGTCGCAGCCGGTCCTGCCGTCTCGGCCGGGGCTGCCGTTTCAGCCGATCCTGCCGTCTCAGCCGCTCCTGCCGTCTCGGTCCGTTCCGCCGCACTGTCCCGCAGCGCCGTTTCCGGGCCGGGGCCGGGTGGGGAAGCCGGCCGTGCCGCCTGGCTGCTGGTGGGCCCGGTGCTGTTGCTGGCCGGTCAGTTGGCGCTCGCGCCGGCGGTGTGGGACGCCGCCGCCTCGTACTGGCACGGGTCGGCGGACATGTCGGACCTGGCGCTGCCCCCGGGGCGGCTCGCGGCGGTGCCCGAGGTGGCGATCGGCCTTTTCCTGCTGGCGGTGCTGCTCCGGCCGCCCCGGCCGGTGGCCCGGCTCGTCTGGCCCGCCGCGCTCGTCGTCGGGGCCGGGCTGTTCGCCACCGACCGGGCGAACTGGCTGGCACCGGCGGTCCTGCTCACCGCCGCCGGGCTCGGTGGCTGCCTCGCCCTCGTGGACACCGTCGCCGAGCGGGCGATCGTGCCGGCCGAGCGGGTGTCCGGCGGGACCGTCCCCGCCACGACGAGCCCGGACGGGAACACCGGTTCGGCGCCGGTCCGCGGCTTCGGCGCGGGCGCCGGTGCGGATGCCCCACCGGCCGGGCCGGGCGAGGGTTCCGCCGCCGGTGAACCCGCCGCGCCGGAGCCGAGCGCCACGGACGGTGGCCGGCGGGCCTTCGCCGTTGTCGGCGGCATGCTGGGGTTCGCCGTCGGCGCGGTGGCGTACTACGCCGCCTACGACCTCGGGTACCCGAACGGCTGGGCGCCGGTGCTGGCGGCGCTGGCCGTCGCGGCCGCGGCCGTGGTCGCCCCGCCGTTCGCCGCACCCCCGTTCCGCCCGCCCGTGCCGGTGTGGACGGTCCTTGTGGCGATGCTGCTGACCGCCGTGGGCGGCGGGATCCACCGCCCGGCCCCGGCGCCGCATCCGCCCGTGACGCCACCGGCGGCGGTACGGGTGGTGGCGTACAACATCCGGATGGGGTTCGGGCTGGACGGGCGGCTCGACCTGGACGCGCTGACCCGGGCCGTGGCGGGCAGCCGGCCGGACGTGGTGCTGCTCAGCGAGGTGGACCGGGGCTGGCTGCTCAACGGCGGCCACGACACCCTCGCCCTGCTGGCCGGGTGGCTGCGGATGCCGTACGTCTTCGCGCCCGCCGCCGACCCGGTGTGGGGTGACGCGGTGCTGAGCCGATTCCCCGTGCGGGCCGGCCGGACCCGGCCCCTCGCGGCCCACGGGGCGCCGACCGGGGCGCAGGCGCTCGGCGTCACGCTCGACCTCGGCGGCCGGGAACTCGCCGTGGTCGCCACGCACCTGCAACCGCCGCCGGGGCAAGGCCCGGTGGCCCAGGCCGGCGAGGTGGCCGCCTTCGCCACCGGGTACGCGGCCGGCCGCCCGCTGGTGCTCGGCGGCGACCTGAACACCGAGCCCGGCGATGCCGCGTTCGCCGAGTTCACCCGGGCCGGGCTGGTCGACGCGCTGGCCGCGGCCCGCCCGCTGCGGACCAGCCCGGCCGACGACCCGCGCAGCCAGATCGACCACGTCTTCGTCTCGCCGGGTCTCACCCCGTCCGGGGCGGCGGCACCGCGCGGCACCGCCAGCGACCACCTGCCGGTCGCGGTGACTCTCACCCTGCCGTAAGACCTTCCCGGCCACGTGGCACCGGCCCTGCCGAGGCGCCGTCCGGTCGCGCGGTGGCACCGGCCCTGCCGAGGCGCCCTCCGGTCGCGGTGACACTGGCCCTGCACGCACCGGGGGGTGTTGGAAGGGGACGGCCGGCTCTGCCGGAGGCGTCAGCAGGGGCCCTTACAGCCGGTCGGCGGCGAGCAGCCGGTCGCCGGTGAAGGCGAGCAGCCAGCCGCCGCCCTTCGGGGTGGTGAAGTCGTCGGCGCGGCCGACCAGCCGTTCCAGCGCGCCCGGGATCACCTTGCCCTGGCTGCACACGGCGACCGTTTCCCGGTCGGCGGCCAGTGCGGTGAGCCGGGCCGCGGCGGCCAGCGCGCACTCGTCCGGTTGCTGGCCGGGGCGTGGCTCGTCCAGATCGCCGACCACCTCGATGGGCAGGTCCAGCAGGGCGGCCGCCGGGTCGAGGGTCTGCACGCAGCGCCGGGCCGAGGCGGAGACCAGGCGGGCCGGGCGGACCAGGGCGACCAGCGGGGCGAGTGCCTGCGCCTGGGCCCAGCCCTCGGCGTCCAGCGGCCGGCCGTCGTCCGGGCCGGTCCAGGTGCCCCGCTTGCCGGCGTGCGCGTGCCGGACCAGCAGGACGGTGGCGGTGACGGGCGGCAGCGCCGCGAACGCGGCGATCACCTCGGCGTCGTGCGGGTAGCTGACCCGGCGTTCCGCCTCGTCGGTGGGGAACCAGGCCACCTCGTCCACCTCGGTGTCGGGCTGGAAGCCGCCCTGCGCGGCGGCCCGCATCGACCAGTAGTCGACGGCCTTCGGCCGGCCCTCGCTGCGGTAGCGGACGGTGGGCAGGCGCACCTGCGGCACGGCCCGGACGTCGCTCTCCTCGGCGACCTCCCGGACGGCGGCCCGCAGCGGGTGCTCGCCGGCGTCCAGCTTGCCCTTGGGCAGCGACCAGTCGCCGTACCGGGGGCGGTGCACCAGGCAGATCTCGACGCCGCCGGTGGCCGGGCGCCAGACGACCCCGCCCGCCGCCCGGATCCGCGCCGGCTCGTCGTCCGTCATCCGCTCACCGTATGCCCGCTCCGAGCGGGTCGTGGTCCGGTCAGCCCGCCCTACCGCCGACCCGGTGCAGGAGCAGGTCCTGCAGGTGGGTCAGCGGCGTGTCGTCGGTGCCGGTGCGGCGCTGCCAGGTGCCGTCCGCCGCGAGCTCGAAGGCGTCCACGTCCGGGCTGAACGCGGCGGTGAGCACGTGGTCCAGCTCGGCCCGGGCCACCGGGTCGCTCACCTGCACCAGCGCCTCCACCCGGCGGTCCAGGTTGCGGTGCATCAGGTCGGCCGAGCCCATCCAGAACTCCGCGTCGCCGTTGTTGCCGAACCGGAAGATCCGCGAGTGCTCCAGGAACCGGCCGAGGATCGAGCGGACCCGGATGTTCTCCGACAGCCCCGGCACGCCCGGCCGCAGCGTGCACATGCCCCGGATCAGCAGGTCGACGTGCACCCCGGCCCGGGACGCCCGGTAGAGCGCGTCGGTGATCTCCTCGTCGACCAGCGCGTTCACCTTGAACTGCACGAGGCCGGGCATGCCCAGCCGGACGTGCTCGATCTCCCGCTCGATCCGCTCGATGAGGCCGCTGCGGATGCCCTGCGGGGCCACCAGGAGCCGCCGGTACGCGGTCTGCCGGCTGTAGCCGGTGAGCACGTTGAACAGGTCGGTGAGGTCGGCGCCGATCTCCGGGTCGGCGGTGAGCATGCCGAAGTCCTCGTAGAGCCGGGCGGTCTTCGGGTGGTAGTTGCCGGTGCCGATGTGGCAGTAGCGGCGGATCTGGTTGCCCTCCTGGCGTACGACCAGGGCGGTCTTGCAGTGCGTCTTCAGGCCGACCAGGCCGTAGACCACATGGCAGCCGGCCCGCTCCAGGGTGCGCGCCCAGCCGATGTTGGCCACCTCGTCGAAGCGCGCCTTCAGCTCGACCAGCACCACCACCTGCTTGCCGGCGGCGGCCGCGTCGACCAGCGCGTCGACGATGGGGGAGTCGCCGCTGGTGCGGTAGAGGGTCTGCTTGATGGCCAGCACGTTCGGGTCGGCGGCGGCCTGCTCGACGAAGCGCTGCACGCTGGTCGCGAACGAGTGGTACGGGTGGTGCACCAGCACGTCCCCGTCCCGCAGGGTGGCGAAGACGCTGCGCGGCACCTCGCCCTCGGCGAGCCGGGGGTGGGTGGCCGGCACGAACGGCGGGTCCTTGAGGTCCGGGCGGTCGGCCTCGCCGTAGACCTGCCAGAGCGCGGAGAGGTCGAGCAGGCCGCGGACCCGGAGCACGTCCTGGCTGTCCATGTCCAGCTCGCGGACGAGCAGCTCCAGCATGTGGTCGGAGATGGAGGCGGCCACCTCCAGCCGGACCGGCGGGCCGAACCGGCGTCGCGCCAGCTCCCGTTCCAGGGCCTGGAGCAGGTCCTCGTCGCGGTCCTCGTCGACCTCCACCTCGGCGTTGCGGGTGACCCGGAACAGGTGGCACTCGACCACCTGCATGCCGGAGAAGAGCTGCCCGAGGTGCACCGAGATGAGGTCCTCGACCGGCAGGAAGCGCACCCCCGGCTGGTCGCGGGCCACCCGGACGAACCGGGGCACGTTGTTCGGCACCTTCACCCGGGCGAACAGCTCCGAGCCGCCGTCCGGGTCGCGCACCGAGACGGCCAGGTTCAGCGACCGGCCGGAGATGTAGGGGAACGGGTGCGCGGGGTCCACCGCGAGCGGGGTGAGCACCGGGAAGATGTGCTCGCGGAACCAGGTGCGCAGCCGTTCCCGCTCCGCGTCGTCGAGGTCGCTCCAGCGCAGGATCCGGATGTCCTCGGCGGCCAGCTTCGGCAGCACGTCGTCGACGAAGCAGGCGGCGTGCCGGGAGACCAGGTCGGCGGTCTTCTCGGCGATCAGCTCCAGCTGGGTCCGCAGCGGCAGCCGGTCGCCGCCGCGCACCGGCAGGCCGGCGGAGAGCCGCCGCTTCAGCCCGGCCACCCGCACCATGTAGAACTCGTCCAGGTTGCTGCCGAAGATGGCCAGGAACTTGGCCCGTTCCAGCAGCGGCGTGCGGGGATCCTCGGCCAGCGCCAGCACCCGGGCATTGAAGTCGAGCCAGGAGAGCTCTCGGTTGAAGAACCGGTCCTCCGGCAGCGGCCGGGCCGCCGGCGGCTCCACCTGCGGGCCCGGCCCCTCGACCGGGTCGAGGGACTCCTCCAGCCCCGCGGAGGCCGCCGCCGCGGGCTCGGGGCTGACGCTCTCCTCGGGCGGGCGGACGCGGCGGAACCGGCCGTCGGCGCCGCGGGTCGACGCGCCGTTGCGGGGCGCGCCGGGATCGACGAGGTTACGGGGACCGTCGGGGTGCTCGCGAGGGGTGCTCACCACCTCATGATTCCCCGACAAGGGTGAACGGAAAATGAACTCGGGGCAGGTTGGTCACGCCATCGTCGGCAACGTCACCCGGACGACCTCGCCGGCGGCGTCCCGCTCGATGCGGACCCGCTGCCCGAGCCGGAGCAGCCGCAGCCCGGAGGCGTCGAACGCCCGGGCCGGGAAGGCCAGCTCGGTGCCGTCGTCGAGGAGCAGCACGCCGCTGCGGGTCGACGCGTCGTAGGTGGCCACCGTGCCCTGCATGCCAGCACCGTACCCGACGTCCAGGCCGGCCCGGGCCAGCAGCGCGGCGGTGCGCGGACCGGCGCCGAGCCGGGCCGCGGCGGCCAGGTCGGCCGGGGTGTCCACGTCCCGGCGCAGGGTGGGCCAGCCGCCGGGCAACGGCCGGGCCCCGCTCGCCGCGTGCGCCGCCGCCGAGCCGGGGCCGAAGCGGGGCGCCAGGGGCACCCCGGGCGGCGCGGCGAGCAGCACGGTGCCGCTGCCCGGGGCATCGGCCACGAACCCGCGTACCCCGTCGGTGGGGACGGCCCGCAGCGCCTCGGCCAGGTCGGCCGGGCGCAGCGCCGGCAGGTCGGCGGTGAGGCCGGCCACCGCGGCGCGCGGGCCGGCCACCGCCGCGCCGTGCCGGAAGGCCCCGTTCAGCCCGGCCGCCGGGTCCGGCACGACCGCCGCGCCGGCCGCCGTCGCCTCCGCCGCCACCCGGGGGTCGTCGGTCACCACCAGCACCCCGGCCACCGCCGGGCAGGCCCGCACCGCGCGGACCGTGTCGGCCGCCAGGGCCAGCGCCAGCTCCTCGTGGGGTACGCCGGACAGCGCGCCCCGCAGGCGGCTCTTCGCCACTCCGAGGCGCTTCACCGGCACCACGACGGTCCAGGTCGGCTCAGGCACGTGACAATCCTGCCAGCCGGACGGCGGTACCCTCACTGGCCGGACCCGGAGCGAGCAGGCATGATTTCGTCCCGGGGCGTGCGCGCGTGGGGCGGAACGAGGAGGCAGGGTGGCACCGCGGAGGCTGGGATTCTGGCCACGGTTCGCCGTGGTGCTGGTGAAGCCGGTGTTGACCGTCTGGACCCGCCGCACGTGGCGGGGGATGGAGCACCTTCCTCGCGAGGGCGGCATCATCATCGTGCCGAACCACATCTCGCACGCGGACCCGCTGGTGTCCGCGCACTTCATCCACGACGCCGGGCGCTGGCCGCAGTTCCTCGGCAAGGCCAGCGTGTTCAAGGTGCCGGTGATCGGCTGGATCCTGCACCGGTGCAAGCAGATCCCGGTCGAGCGCGGCAGCGTCGAGGCGGCCCGGTCGCTGGACAAGCTGGTGGCCGCGGTGCACGAGGGCGGCGCGGTGGTGATCTACCCGGAGGGGACCACCACCCGCGAGCCGGACCTGTGGCCCATGAAGGGCAAGACCGGCGCGGCGCGGCTGGCGCTGGCCACCGGCGCCCCGGTGATCCCGGTGGCCATGGTCGGGCCGGAGCGGATGTTCGACCCGCGGACCGCCCGGGTCGGGCTGCGCCCGCGTACCCCGGTGACGGTGGTCGCCGGGCCGCCGGTGGACCTGAGCCGGTGGGCGGGCGCCACGCCGACCCGGGCGATCCTGGAGGAGATGACGGACACGATCATGCTGCGGATCCGGGACCTGGTCGCCGAGATCCGCGGCGGCACACCACCACCGCTGTGGGAGCGGCCGGCCCGGACGCGCACGCCCGAGGTGACCGAGTGAGCGAGCGTAGCGAGCGAACCAGCCAGCTCAGTGCGCTGGAGCCTCATGTCGTCGCCGACCGAAGGGAGGCGACGGCATGAGCGGGCATGTCGCGGTGCTGGGGGCGGGCTCGTGGGGCACCGCGTTCGCCAAGATCCTCGCCGACGCCGGCCGGGACGTGACCATCCTGGCCCGGCGCGCCTCGGTGGCCGAGGCGATCCGGACCGGGCGCCACAATCCGGACTACCTGCCGGACGTGCGGCTGCCCGAGCGGGTCACCGCGACCGGGGACGCCGAGGAGGCGATCGCCGGCGCCGAGGTGGTGGTGCTCTCCGTGCCGTCGCAGACGCTGCGCGGCAACCTCGCCGACTGGACCCCGTACCTGGACGCGGACGCCACGCTCGTCTCCCTCATGAAGGGCATCGAGCTGGGCACCACCAAGCGGATGAGCCAGGTGATCATGGAGACCGCCGGGGTGCCGGCCGACCGGGTGGTGGTCGTCTCCGGGCCCAACCTGGCCCCGGAGATCGCCGCCGAGCAGCCGGCCGCGACAGTGGTCGCCGGCACCGACAGCCGCCGGACCGCGCTCGTCCAGTCGTCGATCCGCACGCCGTACTTCCGGCCGTACACCAACGACGACGTGATCGGCTGCGAGCTGGGCGGGGCCGTGAAGAACGTGATCGCCCTGTCGTACGGCATCGCCACCGCCATGGGCTTCGGCGACAACACCCGGGCCATGCTCATGACCCGCGGCCTGGCCGAGACCGCCCGGCTGGGCGTGGCGCTCGGCGCCGACCCGATCACCTTCGCCGGCCTGGCCGGCATGGGTGACCTGGTGGCCTCCTGCTCGTCGCCGCTGGCCCGCAACCGCACCTTCGGCGAGCACCTGGGCCGGGGGGAGACCCTGGAGCAGGCCCAGGCGGCCACCCGGCAGACGGCCGAGGGCGTCAAGAGCTGCCTGGCCATCCGGGACCTGGCCCGGGCGCACGGGGTGGAGATGCCGATCACCGAGCAGATCGAGCGGATCTGCCACGAGGGGATGGACCCGCGGCTCGCCGTGGACGCCCTCATGAGCCGGACCGCGAAGCCCGAGTCGTACGAGTGAGGCGGCGATGACCGACGAGTGGGGTGACGGCACGCGCAGCGTCCACGCGGGGCTGCCCGCGCCGGAACCGGGACAGCCCTTCCTGCCCGGGCCGGTCTTCGCGGCGCCGTACCACCTGGATCCGTGGCGGGGGCCGGAGGCGACCCCCAACGGGTACGGGCGACCCGACAACCCCACCCGGCGGCTGCTGGAGGCGGCCGTCGGCGAGCTGGAGGGCGGCGACTGCCGGGTCTTCGCCAGCGGCCAGGCGGCCATCACGGGGCTGCTGCTGGCCCTGCTGCGCCCCGGGGACACCGTGCTGCTCCCCGCCGACGGCTACTTCCCGGTGCGCGCCTTCGCCACCGCCACCCTGGAGGGCATCGGGGTACGCGTCGGCTTCGTGCCGACCGCCGGGCCGTACCCGTCGTTCGAGGGTGTCCGGCTGGTGCTGCTGGAGACCCCGGCGAACCCGGGCCTGGACGTGGCCGACGTGCCGGCGCTGGCCGTCGCGGCGCACGGCGCCGGGGCCCTGGTGGCGGTCGACAACACCACCGCCACCCCGCTCGGGCAGCGCCCGCTGGAGCTCGGCGCCGACGTGGTGGTCGCCTCCGGCACCAAGGCCCTCACCGGCCACTCCGACCTGCTGCTCGGCTACGTGGCGACCCGCTCGGCCGAGCTGCTCGACGCGGTGACCGCCTGGCGGACCACGACCGGCGGGGTGCCCGGGCCGTTCGACTGCTGGCTGGCCCACCGCTCGCTGGCGACCGTGGACCTGCGGCTGGGCCGGCAGACCGCCAACGCCGAGGCGCTGGCCGGGCTGCTCGCGGGCCGCGGCGACGTCACCGGCCTACGCTGGCCCGGGCTGCCGACCGATCCCGCGTACCCGGTGGCCTCGGTCCAGATGCGACGGATGCCGGGCGTGCTCTCCTTCGACCTGGGTGACGCCGACCGGGTGGCCCGGTTCCTCGACGCGTCCCGCCTGGTGTCCGCCGCCACGTCGTTCGGCGGGCTGCACACCACCGCCGACCGGCGGGCGCAGTGGGGGGACGACACCGCGCCCGGCTTCGTCCGGCTCTCCTGCGGCATCGAGGACGCCGCCGACCTGGTGGCCGACGTGACCGCCGCACTCGACGCGGCCTGACGCGGGCCGGCCCGCTCCGCTAGGGTGACGGGCAGCAGCGGCCCGCGCGGGCCCCGACCGGAGGAGGTGAGACCGATCCATCAGCAGAGGACCGGCGCTCCCTCCGAGTCCGCGTCGCCCCAGGGTTAGGCGACGCCGGGAGCGCCGACGAGCGTTCCCGAAAGGCCTGCCATGCCAGCCACCCTGTTCTCTCCCGACCGTCCCGCCCTCGTCCGGCGGCTGCGCGCCGCCGGCTGCGTCTTCGCCGAGGACGAGGCGGACCTGCTCATCGCCGCCGCCGACTCGGCCGAGGCGCTGACCGACCTGGTCGACCGCCGGGTCGCCGGCCTACCGCTGGAGCACCTGCTCGGCTGGGCCGAGTTCTGCGGCTTGCGGGTCGCCGTCGACCCGGGGGTGTTCGTGCCCCGCGGGCGCACCGCCCTGCTGGTCGACGCCGCCGCGGCGGTGGCCGGCCCGGCGCCCGCCGTGCTCGACCTCTGCTGCGGGTCGGGCGCCGCCGCGCTCGTGCTGCACGGCCGCCTGTCGCCCCGCTGGCTGGCCGCCGCCGACGTCGACCCGGCCGCGGTGGCCTGCGCCCGGCGCAACCTGACCCCGCTGGGCGTGCCGGTCTACGAGGGCGACCTGTTCGCACCGCTGCCGACCCGGTGGCGGGGGCGGCTGGACCTGGTGGTGGCCAACGCCCCGTACGTGCCGAGCGACGCCGTGGCGATGCTGCCGCCGGAGGCACGACTGCACGAGGCCCCGGTGGCGCTGGACGGCGGCGCGGACGGGCTGGCCGTGCTGCGCCGGGTGGCCGCCGGCGCGGCCGAGTGGCTGGCCCCCGGCGGGCACCTGGCCGTGGAGGTGAGCGCCGGCCAGGCCGGGACGCTCTGCGGGATCATGGCCGACGCCGGCCTGGACCCGTCCGTGGTGCACGACGACGACCTGGAGGCGACCGCCGTCACCGCCCGCCGTCCCGGGTGAGACGCCGCCCGACCCCGCCCGTGCCGAGACCGGGCGGGCGGGGTCGCGCGACCGTGGCGGGACGCCCCGGCTCGAACTAGCCTCAGGTCAGGCTCGGCGGGAGGCGGTGGCGGTGGGCAGCGCGGGTGTGCCGGTGGTGGTGGGTCTGGACAACGGCGGCACGAGCAACAACGCCACCGTGCTGACGGTCGACGGCCGGTTCCTGGTGGACGGGCTGGTGGAGATCCCGAGCGAGGTCCAGGCGGGCCCGGACGCGGCGATCGAGGCCCTCGCCCGGGCGTTCGACGGCGTGCTGGCGCTGACCGGGGTGCCCCGCGAACTGGTCCGCGCGGTCGGGCTGGACACCCCCGGCCCGGCCAGCGCCACCGGGGTGATCTCCTCGCGCGGCTCGACCAACTTCTCCCAGCCGGCGTGGCGCGGCTTCGACGTGCGCGGCGCGCTGGAGCACCGGCTCGGCCTGCCGGTGGTCTACGCCAACGACGGCAACGCGGCGGCCCTCTACGCGCACCACGTGCACTTCGGCGCCGACGCGATGGCGCGCTCCTCGGTCGCCGCGATCGTGGGCACGGGGCTCGGTGGCGGCGTGGTGGAGGGCGGCCGGGTGGTCGGCGGCGCGGCCGGTATGGCGGGCGAGTTCGGGCACGTGCACATCCCGCTCGACGGGCTGCTCGGGCCGGGCCAGCCGGTGCCCGTGTGCGCCTGTGGCTTCGCCGGGGACGTGGAGAGCGTCGCCTCGCTCACCGCCATCGTGAACAACCTGCTGCCGTACTGGCTGGGCCGGTTTCCGGGGCATCCGCTGGCCGCCGAGGAGCCGGCCCGGGCGGCGAAGCTGGTTCGCGGCTACGGCGAGCGGGGCGACCGGTTGGCCCGCGAGGTCTTCACCCAGCAGGCCATGGCGCTGGGCCGGCTGTTCACCATCGCGGCCAACTTCACCGACCCGCACGCGTACTTCGTGGGTGGCGGGGTCGTGGAGGCGGCACCCGAGTTCCGCGACTGGTTCCTGGCCGCCGTGCGGGAGCACACCGTGCTGCGCGCCGAGCAGCGCGCGGTGGCCACCTTCGCGCTGGTGCCCGACCGGGACATGGCCGGGGCGCGCGGGGTGGCCATCGCGGCGCTGGAGGCGGTCCGCGGCGGGGTCACCGCCGGTCCGCTGGTCGCCGGCTGAGCCGCGACACCACCGCCTGAGCCGCGACAGCACCGGCTGAGCCGCGACATCAGCGCCACGGCCAGAGGCTGAGCCGCGGTGCGGCCGGCCGGCGGATTCAGGGGCGCGGTGGGGCGTCGGTGAAGGCGGCCCACGCGGCCGGCGGGAAGACCAGCACCGGGCCGGCCGGGTCCTTGGAGTCGCGGACCGCGACCGCCTCCGGCAGCGGCGCCATCTCGACGCACGCGCCCTCGTCGCCGCTGTGGCTGCTCTTGCGCCAGCCGGTGGCCGGCGGGTGCGGGCTGTTCGTGCCGTTCATGGGTTCTACCTCCCGTTCAGCAGGCGGAGCAGCTCGTCCCG
The DNA here is from genome assembly GCF_040631005.1 of Micromonospora sp. NPDC005707. Lineage (NCBI taxonomy): Bacteria > Bacillati > Actinomycetota > Actinomycetes > Micromonosporales > Micromonosporaceae > Micromonospora > Micromonospora sp. NPDC005707. Next base: position 180,838 of record NZ_JBEXYR010000001.1, on the reverse strand, counting down.
TGTGGCCGCCGGGCTCAGCGCCACGGTCCGCAGGTGCTCCATGATCTTGGTGCAGGTGCGCAGGTCGCCCGGCCGGTCCAGCACCATCTGCCCGGCGACGGTCTCCACCGAGGCGATGATCGGGTCCTCCGGATCGGCGAACTCCAGGATGTGCAGCGACCCCCGGGTCCCCCGGTGGTATCCGGCGGACAGGGGAATCACCTGCACGGTGATGTTGGGCAGCTCGGCCATTTTCAGCAGGTGCTGGAGCTGACCTCCCATCACGGTGCGATCGCCGACCGGCCGCAGCAACGCGCCCTCGTCGATGATGGCGTCGAGGATCGGCGGATCGTCACCTGTCAGCCGTTGCTGGCGGTCGAGCCGCAGCTTGACCCGCTGCTCCACCTGCTCGTCGCTGAGGGTGTGCGGGCCGCCGCGCATCACCCCGCGGATGTAGTCGGCGGTCTGCAGCAGGCCCGGCACCACCGACGGTTCGAAGTTGGCGATCCCGGTCGCCTCCGCCTCCAGGGCGATGAAGTCGATGGTCCGCCGGTCCAGCAGGTACGAGTAGGACACCCACCAGCCGGGCTTGCGGGCGTCCTTGGCGAGCTGCACGGCCCCGGCGATCTCGTCGGGCCCCACCCCGTAGAGGGTGAGCAGCGCCCGCACGGTGGCCGGGTTGACCAGCGTCTGCGCGTTCTCGTAGCGGGACAGGGTGCTGCGGGTGCTGTTGATCTCGTCGGCCGCGGCCTCCAGGGTGAGGCCGGCGGCCTCCCGGTGGGTCCGCAGGGCGATGCCGAGCCGTCGGGCCCGGGCGGTCTTCGGCGCCATGCATCGATGGTCGCACATCGATGGGAGCTTGGGCATGAGAGAAATCCGATGAGAGTTGCATTCACGCGTGTCCACCTGTCAATCTGTGACGGCGTCCTCACCGCCGGTTGTCGTGGCGACGGTGGTGGTGAGCGACCGGAGGGGATGGGGCGCGCGGTGATCGGGTTTTACTCCCCCACGACCCGATCGCCGCGTGCCCGTACCGGCACGCCAGACGGGGAGGAATCGCGATGACGGTGACGGCCTGCCACCCCGCCGACGGGGGTGCGCGGCGATGACCCGCTTCCTCGTGGTCCTCACCGACGTACGCCCCCTCGACGGGATCTGGCGCAACGAGCGGACCAGCCCCGAGCGGCGCCGGCAGGTGGTCGGCGCGAGCAGCCGCGAGGCGGCGGACCGGATCGCCGGCGCCTTCATGGCGCTGGGCATGGTCCGCGCCGGCCGGCAACGGGTCAAGGTCATCGCGGTCGGCCGCCGGCCCCTGATCGCGGACCACGGGAGCTGAACCGGGCCCGCCCCCGGGACGCGGTGACGGGGGGCGGGGAGCCGGGCGGCCGGTGGCAGGTCCCGCCACCGGCCGCCCGGGCTCACCAGGGACCGCGCCGCTTCCGGTACGCCCCCGACGGCCGCCCGCATCCGGTTACTCCCCGTATATGGCCTGCTGACCGGTTGCTGCCCGCCGCGTCGTCTCCCCGGGTATCCACCACCGACGCTCGCCACGCACAGTAAGGTCAAGCGGGTGAGCGCCCCCGGCGAGCACGGCAGCCGCAGTCGTGGACGAAGAGGTGACCCGGAGTGACCACCCCAGGCAAGACCCGTGTGGCGATCGTCTTCGGCGGCCGCAGCCCGGAGCACGGCATCTCCTGCGTGAGCGCCGGCAGCGTGCTGGCCGCCCTCGACCCGGACGAGTTCGAGGTCGTGCCGGTCGGCATCACCCGGCAGGGGCAGTGGGTGCTGGCCAGTGGCGACCCCGGCCAGCTCGCCATCGCCGACCGCAAGCTCCCCGAGATCACCGCCGGCTCCGGCGCCGAGCTGGTGCTGCGCGCCGACCCGGCCGTGGGCGGCCTCATGGTGCTCGACCCGGCCCAGGGCCCGGTGGCGCTGGCCGACGTGGACGTGGTCTTCCCGGTGCTGCACGGCGCCTACGGCGAGGACGGCACCATCCAGGGAATGCTGGAGATGGCCGACATCCCCTACGTCGGCGCGAACGTGTTCGCCTCGGCGGCCGCCATGGACAAGGAGTTCACCAAGAAGCTCTGCGCCGCCGAGGGCATCCCGGTCGGCCCGTACGCGGTGCTGCGCGCCGGGATGACGCTGGCCGAGGAGGACAAGGAGCGCCTCGGGCTGCCGGTCTTCGTGAAGCCGTCCCGCGCCGGTTCCTCCTTCGGCATCACCAAGGTCGACGACTGGGCGCAGCTCGACGCGGCGGTCGCCACCGCCCGGGAGATCGACACGAAGGTGCTGGTCGAGGGCGCGATCGTGGGCCGCGAGATCGAGTGCGGCGTGCTGGAGGGCGAGGCCGGCGGCGCCCCGGAGGCGTCGGTGCTGGCCGAGGTGCGGGTGGTCTCCGGCCACGACTGGTACGACTTCGAGGCCAAGTACATCGACGACGCCTGCGAGTACGACATCCCGGCGAACCTGCCCGAGCCGGTGACCCGGCAGGTGCGCGAGTACGCGACCCGCGCGTTCACCGCGCTGGACTGCTCCGGCCTGGCCCGGGCCGACTTCTTCGTCACCCCGGAGCTGGACGTCTACCTCAACGAGATCAACACGATGCCGGGCTTCACCCCGACCTCGATGTTCCCGCGGATGTGGGCGGCCAGCGGGCTGGAGTATCCGAAGCTGGTCAACCGGCTCATCCGCACGGCCCTGCGCCGCGCCGGCCGCTGACGCCCCGGCGTCGCGACCGGCCGGCGACGGTCAGGCGGAGCAGCCGGACGGGGCCGTCTTCGCGGCGGGCACCGAGGCGACCACCGCGTCGGAGATCGGCGTGACCCACTGGAGCGGCTGCTCGTACTGCTTCGGGACGCGCACCCGGACGGGGGTCTCCCGGTCGACGGTGGTCAGCACGGTGGCGTCCGCCTCCTGCACGGCGTGCCAGCAGACCTTGTTCACCGACCAGACCTCGTCGGTGGGCTGCACGAGCGGCGGCGTGCCGCCGCAGGCCACGGTGAGCGCCGGGTCGCCGTACGCGGCGTTCTGCTCGGCGCCGGCGGTGACCGGTCGCTGCGCCAGGTCGCGGACGGTCGCCGGGAGCTGGGACACCAGGGCGCGGCACACCGTGGCCGGGCGCTCGGCCAGGGCGGGGGCCGGCAGCTCGACCGGTGCGCTCGACTGCGGCCGGGCGGCGGACGCCGACGGGCTCGGCGCGGCGGCCGGGGAGTCCGGGGCCAGCTTCGCGAAGGTGAAACCGGCCACCGCGAGGGTGACCGGCACCGCGATGAGCGTCGCCCAGAGCGCGGCGCCGCGGGTCGACCGGTCGCGACGCGCCGGGCGGGACTCGTCGACAGCGGGGGAGGACGTGACTTCTTCCACTTACAGCCGCACCACCGAACACGTGAGGGTGCGGGTGATGCCGGGCACCATCTGCACCTTGCTGACGATGAGTTTGCCGAGCTCGTCGACGGTGTTCGCCTCGGTGAGGACGACCACGTCGTAGGGCCCGGTGACGGCGTCGACGCGTACCACGCCGGCAAGGTCCGCGATCTGACCGGCCACGTCACGCGCGCGACCGACCTCCGTCTGGATGAGGATGTACGCCTGTACCACGACTCGACCTCCGTCCGTCGCCGCCTCGGGCGGCCCGAAGGGTGAAACTACCCTACGGAGCGGCCCTGATCTGTATCGGTCGCCGGCGGGACGCGGTGAGCGAGCACACGTCGAAGCGGTGGTGGCGGGACTGTGGAGCTTGAAGAGCGCGACGAGGGGACGGCATGACGGTCGCGAATGTCGGTGAGTTCGGGCTGATCGACCGGGTGACCGCCCGGTTGGCCCAGGGGGAGAGCTGCCTGCTCGGCCCCGGCGACGACGGGGCGGTGGTGGCGGCGCCGGACCGGCGGGTGGTCGCCTCCACCGACGTGCTGGTCGAGGGGCGGCACTTCCGCCGGGACTGGTCGGGGGCCCGCGACGTGGGGCACCGGGCGGCGGCGGCCAACCTGGCCGACATCGCCGCCATGGGGGCCACCCCCACGGCCCTGCTGGTCGCCCTCTGCATGCCGGCCGAGCTGGACGTCAGCTGGGCGGAGGAGCTGGCCGAGGGGCTCGGCGCCGAGGCGGCCCTGGTCGGGGCGAGCGTGGTCGGCGGGGACATGTCGGCCAGCCCCACGCTGACCATCGCGGTGACCGCGCTGGGTGACCTGGCCGGCCGGGCGCCGGTGGTCCGGTCCGGCGCCCGCCCCGGGGACGTGGTGGCCCTGGCCGGCCGCACCGGCTGGGCGGCGGCGGGCTACACCGTGCTGTCCCGGGGCTTCCGGACACCCCGGCTGCTGGTCGAGGCGTTCCGCCGCCCCGAGGTGCCGTACGCGGCCGGCCCGGAGGCCGCCGCGCAGGGCGCCACCGCCATGATCGACGTGTCGGACGGGCTGCTGGCCGACCTGGGGCACGTGGCGAAGGCCAGCCGGGTGGCCGTCGACCTCACCCGGGAGGCGTTCGAGGTGCCCCGGCAGATGCGCGACGCGGCGCAGGCGCTCGGCGTCGACCCGTACTCGTGGATCCTCGGCGGGGGCGACGACCACGCGCTGGCCGCGACCTTCCCGGCGACCGCGACGCTGCCGGCGGGCTGGCGGCCGGTCGGGCGGGTGACCGAGGGCAGCGGGGTGACCGTGGACGGCTCCCCGTACGCGGGCCCCGCCGGCTGGGACCACTTCCGCCGCTCGGAGTGATCTGCGTCCGATGCGCGTGATCCGGCCGGGGCGGGCCGGCGACCGGTCGTACCCTTGCATTTCGTGAGCGAGATCGAGATCCGGGCGCGGCGCTTCGACGCGTCCGAGTCGCAGGCGTTGATCCGGGCGGCCCTGGCCGACCTCGGCGCGCGGTACGGCGGCAGCGGCGACGACACGCCGGTCGACGCGGCCGAGTTCGAGCCGCCGGCCGGCACCTTTCTGGTCGCCTACCTCGACGGGCAGCCGGTGGGCTGCGGCGGCTGGCGCAGCCACGGCGACGACGCGGCCGAGCTGAAGCGGATGTACACGGCGCCGGCCGCCCGGGGCCGGGGCGTGGCCCGCGCGGTGCTCGCGGCGGTCGAGCGGTCCGCCCGCGACCACGGCCGCAAGCGGATGATCCTGGAGTGCGGCGACAAGCAGCCCGAGGCGATCGGCATGTACACCTCGGCCGGCTACGAGCGGATCCCGAACTTCGGCTTCTATCAGGACGCCCCGGGCTGCCTCTCCTACGGCCGCACCCTCTGACCGCCGCCGTCAGCCGACGCTGATCCGGATCTCGCCGGCCGCCTTGCGGGCGGCGCCCTCCGCCTCGGTGGGGGTGGCGCCCCAGGCCAGCAGGTGCCCGCTGCGGTGCGCCGAGGAGAGCAGTTCCGGCACCTGGTCCCCGACCTTCGCCTCGATCTGCGCGTCGAGCACCCCCGGCGTCCGCAGGGCGGCCCGCCGGCCGTCCACGGCGGTGATCCGGCCGGCCGGGGCGACCAGGAACTCGACGGCCGCCGCGCCGGTCGGCCGGGCCGGCAGCGCGGGCCGCTCGCCGCGCAGCACCCGCAGGTACGCCTCGATGAAGTCGACCTCGTAGGCGATCGAGACCAGCGCGGTGATCATGTCGCCGGGCATCCGGGCGGCGCACTCGACCAGCGTGGGGACCCCGTCCACCACGATCCACTCGCTGTGCAGCATGCCGCTGCGGAAGCCGGCCGCCTCGGCGAGCCGCACCGCGGCGTCCCGCAGCGCCCGCTGCTCCGCCCCCGGCAGCGCGGACGGCACGGTGTGCCCGGTCTCCACCGGGTACCGGCCGCCGGCGATCCGCTTGTCCGTGACGTTGGCGAAGATCGTCTCGCCCTCGGCGACCAGCAGCTCGACGCTGTGCTCCGAGCCCACCAGCAGCTCCTCCACCAGCACACCGGTGGGCAGGCCGCGCTCGGTGGCCTCGGCCGGCTCCGGCGGGGCGGCGCTGGCCGCCCAGCGCCCGGCGATCTCCGCCGGGTCGGTGACCAGCTGCACGCCCAGGCTGCCGGAGCGGCGGGTGGGCTTGAGCACGCACCGGCCGCCGTGTGCCCGGGCGAAATCGGCCGCCCGCGCCGGGTCGTCGACCAGCTCGTACGCCGGGTTGGCCAGGCCGGTGGCGTCGGCGAGCAGCCGCATCCGGTGCTTGTCGGAGAAGACGTCGGCGGCGGCCACCCCGGCGCCGGGCAGACCGAGCCGGTCGGCCAGCCGGGCGGCGGCGCCGACCGCGTACTCCAGGCCGGGCAGGACCAGCCGGGCACCGGCGAGGCCGGGCTCCCGGGCGAGCAGGGCGCCGGCGTCGAAACCGGTCTGGTACTCGGCCGGCACCAGCCGGGCGACCATCGACAACCCGGCGACGAAACCCTCCAGGCCGCGGCGGCGGATCACGTCCGGCTCCTCGACCAGGACCACGCTGCCGGGCAGCAGCTCCTGGTCGAACCAGCGCAGCGAGCCGAACGACCCGCCGATCACCACCAGCTGCTCCCGCCCCAGGTCCAGCTCCACCGGTCGTACCTCCCCCACGCCCCGCGCCGGAACGGACGGCCGGCGCAGCAGCACCCTAACCGGGCCGGCGCGGCCGGTCGCCGCACGGTCGGCGACCCGTCAGCACGGGCGTGCGGACACGACAGAAGCCGGCGGACCCGATGGGTCCGCCGGCATCCGGCGAAGCTGTGAAGGCGGTGCTACCGCGTCAGGCGCGGGTGACCTTGCCGGCCTTGATGCACGAGGTGCAGACCTGCATCTTCTTGGTGGTGCCGCCACCGGCCGGGGTACGCACCGACTGGATGTTCGGGTTCCAGCGGCGGTTGGTCCGCCGGTGCGAGTGGGACACGTTGTGGCCGAAGCCCGGCCCCTTGCCACAGACGTCGCACACGCTAGCCACGGGATACTCCTGGGATTGAAACGTTCATGAGGTCGCCGCCAGGCGCAGCCCGGGCAACCTGGCCAGGTTACCCGATGACCGGCCCGTACGCCCAACCGGCCCGGTCGGGGCCGGCCCAGCGTACCTGGGGGGCCGCTGGGCGGCGGCGCGTCGTCCCCGGGACCGCTCGGGACACGCGGGCCGGGCCCCGGCGGGCGTCGGTGCGCGCCAGTAGGCTTCCCGACGTGCTGGACACCCTCGACGCCGCCGCGGTGCGCCGCTGGTGCGCGAGCGGGCTGGCCGCCCTCCAGCGCCACCAGGGCGAGATCGACGAGCTCAACGTCTACCCGGTTCCCGACGGCGACACCGGCACCAACCTGGTCCTCACCCTCACCTCGGCCCAGCAGGCCCTCGCCATGGACCTGGAGACCCTCCCCGACGACGGGCGCACCCCGCACGGTCACGCCCTGCGGCTGATGGCCCGGGGCGCGCTGCTCGGGGCGCGGGGCAACTCCGGGGTGATCCTCTCGCAGATCCTGCGCGGCTTCGCCGACGCGCTCGGCGCCGCACCCGCGGTCCGCGGCCGGCAGCTCGCCGCCGCGCTGGCCGACGCCACCACCGCCGCCTACGCCGCGGTCGCCCACCCGGTCGAGGGCACGCTGCTCAGCGTGGTCGCCGCCGCCGCCCGCGCGGCCGAACGGGCGGACACCGACGACCTGCGCGTGGTGGCCCGGGCGGCGGCCGGCGAGGCGACCCGCGCGCTGGCGCGTACCCCCGAGCAGTTGCCCGCGCTCGCCCGCGCCGGTGTGGTCGACGCCGGCGGGCGCGGCCTCTGCCTGCTGCTCGACGCGCTGGTCGAGGTCATCACCGGGGAGAGCGTGCGGCACCCGGCGCCCGCGCCGCCCGCGGCCCCCGCGCCCGCCACCGCCGTCCGCGAGACCGGCTCCCCGGCGTACGCCTACGAGGTGCAGTACCTGCTCGACGCCACCGACGAGGCGGTGGCCCGGCTGCGCGGCGAGCTGGACGCCCTCGGCGACTCCCTGGTGATCGTCGGCGACGGCGGCACCTGGAACGTGCACGTGCACGTCAACGACGTGGGGGCGGCCGTCGAGGCCGGCGTGGTGGCCGGCCGGCCGCACCGGATCACGGTGACCCGGTTCGCCGACCAGGCGGCCCCGGCGCCCTCGCCCGCGACGGCGCGGCCCGACGGCCGGGCCGCCGTGGTGGTCGCCACCGGTGCCGGCATCGCCGAGCTGTTCGGCGCGGAGGGCGCCACCGTGGTGCCGGCCAACCCGTCCACCGGCGAGCTGCTCGACGCGATCCGGGCCACGCGCGCCGCCCGCGTGGTGGTGCTGCCCAACGACCCCAACACCCAGTCGGTGGCGAGCGCCGCCGCCCGGGAGGCGCACAGTCTCGGGGTGAAGGTGAGCGTGGTGCCGACCCGGTCCCCGGTGCAGGCCCTCGCCGCCCTCGCCGTGCGGGACCCGACGCGCCGCTTCGAGGACGACGTCATCGCCATGGCCGAGGCCGCCGGCGCCTGCCGCTACGCCGAGGTCTGCCACGCGAGCAGGGAGGCGCTCACCGTGGCCGGGCCGTGCCGGCCGGGCGACGTGCTGGCGCTGGTCGAGGGTGAGGTGCACCTCATCGGCGCCGACCTCCTCGACACCTGCACCGCCGTGGTCGACCGGATGCTCGGCGGCGGCGGCGAGCTGGTCACCCTGCTCTGCGGGGCGGACGCCCCGTCCGGGCTGGCCGACCGCGTACGCGAGCACGTCGAGCGGACCTGGCCGTTCGTCGAGGTGCAGGCGTACGAGGGCGGGCAGCCGCACTATCCGCTCCTGCTGGGGGTCGAATGACGAGCGAACCGGCCACCGTGGACACGCCGCTCAAGAAGCTGGTCGGGGAGCGCACCGCCAAGGCCCTGGCGAGCCACCTCGACCTGCACACCGCCGGCGACCTGATCTACCACTTCCCGCGCCGCTACGACGAGCGCGGCGAGCACACCGACATCCGCTCGCTGGACGTGGGGGAGCAGGTCACCGTGCTGGCCCAGGTGCAGCGCACCGCGGTCCGGCCGATGCGGCAGCGCCGGGGCAACCTGCTGGAGGTCACCGTCGGTGACGGCTCCGGCGGGTTGCTCACCCTCACCTTCTTCGGCAACCAGGCGTGGCGGGAGCGGGAGCTGCGCCCCGGCCGCTGGGGGCTGTTCGCCGGCAAGGTCACCGAGTTCCGGGGCAAGCGGCAGCTCAACGGCCCGGAATACGTGCTGCTCGGCGAGGGCGGCGACGGCGAGGCGGCGGCCAACGAGGAGGTCGAGGAGTTCGCCGGGGCGCTCATCCCGGTCTACCCGGCCGCGGCGGCCGTGCCGACGTGGGTGATCGCCCGCTGCGTGCGGGTGGTGCTCGACACCTTCACCCCGCCGGACGACCCCCTGCCGGCCACCGTGCGGGCCAGCCGCAACCTGGTCGGCATCGGCGCGGCGCTGCGCGAGATCCACCGGCCCACCAGCAAGGAGGAGCTGTACAAGGCCCGCCGCCGGCTCAAGTGGGACGAGGCGTTCGCCGTGCAGCTCACCCTGGTGCAGCGCAAGCACCGGGCCGCGGCGTGGCCGGCGAAGGCTCGGCCGGCGAAGCCGGGCGGGCTGCTCGACGCGTTCGACGCCCGGCTGCCGTACGAGCTGACCTCCGGCCAGCAGGCCGTGGGCCGGGAGATCGCCGCCGACCTGGCCACCGCGCACCCGATGCACCGGCTGCTCCAGGGCGAGGTGGGCAGCGGCAAGACGGTCGTGGCGCTGCGGGCCATGCTCCAGGTGGTCGACGCCGGCGGGCAGGCCGCGCTGCTCGCACCGACCGAGGTGCTCGCGGCCCAGCACCACCGGGGCATGCTCGACCTGCTCGGCCCCCTCGCCCAGGCGGGCGAGCTGGGCGCGGCCGACGACGCCACCCGGGTGGAGCTGGTCACCGGCTCGCTGGGCGCGGCCGCCCGCCGGCGGGCGCTCACCGAGGTGGCCGAGGGGCGCGCCGGCATCGTGCTCGGCACCCACGCCCTGCTCTACGAGGGGGTCGACTTCGCCGACCTGGGGCTCGTGGTGGTCGACGAGCAGCACCGGTTCGGCGTGGAGCAGCGGGACGCTCTGCGGGCCAAGGCCGACCAGCCGCCGCACGTGCTCGTCATGACCGCCACCCCGATCCCGCGCACGGTCGCCATGACCGTCTACGGCGACCTGGAGACCTCCACCCTGTCGCAGCTGCCGCAGGGCCGCTCGCCGATCGCCTCGCACGTGGTGCCGGCCGCCGAGAAGCCGGCCTTCCTCGACCGGGCCTGGCGCCGGCTGCGCGAGGAGGTCGGCAAGGGACACCAGGCGTACGTGGTGTGCCCTCGCATCGGTGAGGGTCCGGCGTCGGACGAGGAGGCGCCGCGGGAGGACGACTCCGGCCGCCGGCCTCCGCTCGCGGTGACCGAGGTGGCCCCGCTGCTCGCCGAGGGTCCGCTGCACGGGCTGCGGATCGGGGTGCTGCACGGGCGGCTGCCGGCCGACGAGAAGGACGGCGTCATGCGCGCCTTCGCCGCCGGCGACCTCGACGTGCTGGTGGCGACCACGGTGGTCGAGGTGGGCGTCAACGTACCCAACGCCACCGTGATGATCGTGCTGGACGCCGACCGGTTCGGCGTCTCCCAGCTGCACCAGCTGCGCGGCCGGGTGGGCCGGGGCTCGGCCGCCGGCCTCTGCCTGCTGGTCACCGAGGCGATGGAGGGCTCCTCGGCCCGGGAACGGCTCGACGCGGTCGCCTCCACCACCGACGGGTTCAAGCTCGCCGAGCTGGACCTGGAGCAGCGCCGGGAGGGCGACGTGCTGGGCGCCACCCAGTCCGGCCGCCGGTCCCACCTGCGGCTGCTGTCGCTGCTACGCGACACCGACCTCATCCGGGACGCCCGGGCCGAGGCGATCACCCTGGTCGAGGAGGATCCGGAGCTGGCCCGCCACCCGGCGCTGGCCGCCTCGGTAGCCGCCCTGGTCGACGAGGAACGCGCCGAATACCTGGAGAAGGGCTGACCCGGCCGGGCGTCCACCGGGGACCGCTGGCGGGCCGGGGCCCCCACCGGATGGCCGCCCGGGCCTAGGCTCGGGCGATGTCGACCCCCTCTCTCGACCGTGGCGTGCTCCTGCTGGCCCGTGGCGACGACCTCCTGGTGGAGCGGGTCGCCGGCCAGGCCGACGCCGAATCGGCCTGCACCCGCGCGACCCGGTTCCAGATCGCCTCGATCAGCAAGCAGATGGCCGCCGTCGCGGTGCTGCTCCTCGCCGAGCGGGGTGCGCTGCGCCTGGACGATCCGATCGGCCGCTGGCTGCCGGACCCGCCGGCGGCCTGGTCCGGGATCACCCCGCACCATCTGCTCACCCACACCTCCGGCCTGGGGCATTGGGAGGAGTACCCGATGATCGACCTGGCCGGGCCGGCCGAGCCCGACAAGCTGCTGGCCGTCTTCGCCGGTCTGCCGCCGCTGTTCGCTCCCGGCACCGGCTGGCACTACAGCAGCCCCGGCTACGTCCTGCTGGCCCGGGCCGTCGAGCGCGCGTCCGGCCGGCCGTACGCCGCGTTCCTCGCCGAGGAGGTCTTCGGGCCGCTCGGCATGACGGGCAGCTTCGCGGGCGGCGCCGCCGGGCGGGACGACGTGGCAACCGGGCACGAGGGCGGCCGGCCCGTGCCGTCGTGGGACCTGGACACGGTGAGCATGGGCGCCGGGGACGTCTGGTGCACGGGTGCCGACCTGCTCACCTGGCTGGACGTGCCCCGCCGCGGGCGGCTGCTGGGGCCGGCGGCGGCGGCCGTGCTGACCGCCCCGCACGCGCCGACCGGCCGCCCCGGCGAGGCGTACGGCTACGGCTTCTTCGTCGGCCCGCTCGGCGGGGAGCGGGCCGTGCACCACTCCGGGGACAACGGCGGCTACAAGGGGTTCGCCGCCTGGTTCCCCGACTCGGACCGCCGCCTCGTGGTGCTGACCAACCAGGCGGAGATCGACCCCGCGCTGCTGCGGGCGGAGCTGGAATGAGCCGAGGGCGCGCCGACCGGGTGGTCGACGCGCCCTCGGGCGATCCGTGGCGGATCAGGCGGTGAAGCGGATCCGGCGACGGCGGGCCATCACGAACAGCACCGCACCGGCGGCGAGCAGCACGGCGGCGCCGGCCACGATGCCGCCGGTCGCCGCGCCGGTCAGCGGGAGGGTCGGGCCCTCGGGCTTGCCGCCACCCGCACCGGGCGCGCAGTCCTTCGGCTTCTCCCAGGCGATCGGCCCGGAGTCGTCCAGGCCCTCGGCCGTCGGGGTCACCTTCAGGCCCTCGAACGCCTTGAACTTCGCGGTCCCGGTCGCACCCGGCCGCACGACGAGCTTCTGCGCGTCGCCCTTGTTCGGGGTGAAGGTGATCTCGACGGTCTTGCCGTCCTCGGGGTTCTCGACCTGGAAGATCAGCTCGTCGCAGGTGGACCGGAAGCTGCCCGACGGCTCGCCCGGCTGGACGCAGTCCTTGGCCTCGGCCGGCTTGTCGTCGAAGAGGGGCTGCTCCTGGCCGGCCTCGGTCACCGTGATGTGGGCCGCGTTCTTGGCGGGAACGCGGATCGGGAGGCTCTTGCCCGGCGCGACCTCCGCGGTCCTGCTGAAGTCACCGCTGCCGGTGACGGTGAAGGAGGCCTTCTTGGTGGCCTCCTCGCCGTTCTGCAGCTTCACCGCGACGTCGCCGGTGCAGTCGGAGGTCACCGTGACGGTCGGGTTGGCCGTGGCCGGCGGGGGAGTGACGACCTTGTCGCAGCTCTCGCTGAACCGGATGGACGCGCTCTTGTCGTCGTTCTCCCGGAACTTGTTGTCCCACTCGGTCCGGACCGTCAGCGACGCCTCCGTGCTGTCGCCGGCCAGGCGGGCGGTGCCGACCAGCGGCTCCGAGACCTTGTGCGGGTACGTGTCACCGTCGGTGGCCTGGAGGCCGTCGATGGTGAACGGCGAGGTGGTCTCGCCCGTCCTGCTGCTGGCTTCGGCCTTGGTGAGCCGGTAGCTGGTCACGCCGCCCGGCGCGTACGTGCGAACGGTCCAGGTGGTGACCCATTCGCCCTTGGCGGTGTCACATTCGGCCGTGACCTTGACTTCGCTGTGGTGAGCGCTGGCCGGGGCCGCGGCTACCGCCGCGCCCGCGAGGCCGATCAGCGCGCCGGCCGTGAGGACGGCGGCACGCCGGAGGTTGAGACGGTTCACGCCTACTCCTGATGAGGGGAGGATGGGAGAGTGCGGCGGACGGACCGGAGTCACACGTCCGCACGACAATCGGGCAGACCCTAGCGAGATCGACAGCACGGGCGTTACCGGAAACGACGGGTCGTAAAGGGACCGTTATAGATTTGAGATCATTGATGTACGGGCCGTGACGGGCCGTCGCCACGGGGTGGTCTGCGCGCCCCAATCCGGACATCGCGTAGCGTCGGGGCATGCGGAGGGAGCGACGGTGACCCGGATCGTGGGCGGGACGCTCGGCGGCCGGCGGATCGCCGCCCCGCCCGGCGCCGGCACCCGGCCGACCTCCGACCGGGTCCGGGAGGCCCTGTTCAGCGCGGTGCAGGCCGAGCTCGACCTCGACGGGGCCCGCGTCGCCGACCTCTACGCCGGCTCCGGCGCGGTCGGGCTGGAGGCGCTGTCCCGGGGCGCCGCGCACGTGCTGCTCGTCGAGTCCGACGCCCGGGCCGCCCGGGTCATCCGGGAGAACGTCGCCGCGCTCCGGGCCGCCCCGGCCGCCCGCCTGGTCACCGGCAAGGTGGCGACCGTGCTCGCCGCCGGCCCGGACGGCGGGCCGTACGACCTGGTCTTCGCCGACCCGCCCTACGCCGTACCCGACAGCGAGATCACCGCGATGCTGGCCGCGCTGGTCGGCGGCGGCTGGCTGGCCCCGGACGCCCTGGTGGTCGTCGAGCGGTCCAGCCGCACCGGCCCGGTCGGGTGGGTGGAAGGCGTCACTGGCGAGCGCAGCCGCCGCTACGGCGAGACCACCCTTTGGTACGGTCGCCGATCATGAGACGTGCGGTCTGTCCCGGCTCGTTCGACCCGGTCACCAACGGACACCTCGACATCATCGGCCGGGCGAGCCGGCTCTTCGACGAGGTGATCGTCGGCGTGCTGGTCAACCAGTCGAAGCAGGGGCTGTTCACGGTCGAGGAGCGGATCGACATGCTCCGCGAGGTGACCTCCTCGTACGACAACGTGCGGGTCGAGTCGTTCCGCGGGCTGCTGGTCGACTTCTGCCGCGCCCAGCAGGCGAGCGTGCTGATCAAGGGCCTGCGCGCGGTCAGCGACTTCGACTACGAGCTCCAGATGGCCCAGATGAACATCGGCCTGGCCGGCGTGGAGACCCTCTTCATGCCGACCAACCCGCTCTACTCGTTCCTCTCCTCCAGCCTGGTCAAGGACGTCGCCAAGTGGGGCGGGGACATCTCCGCGCACGTCCCGGACGTGGTCCGCGAGGAGCTCGTGACCCGGCTGCGCCGCTGACCGACCCGCCGGTCCCCGGCGGGACGCGCCGGGTGGGGGTGTAGCGGCGCGGGTGGAGGGCGCGTTACATGATGTGTGCAGCGCCGAACCCGGGCGCAGGCCGCATCATGTAGGTCGGCAGACGAACGACAGGAGTGAGGTACCGGTGGACCCGCTCGATCGCATCGACGAACTGATCGCCATGGTGGAGCAGGCCCGCTCCGTGCCGATGTCGCGCAACAACTGCATGGTCGACCGGGGCGAGATGATCGCCGCTCTGGACGAGCTGCGCGTGGAGCTTCCCGCCGACCTGCGCCGGGCCGCCGCCCTGCTGGAGGAGCGGGACAAGATCATGGAGGCCGGCAAGCGCGAGGCCGACCGGATCATCAGCGAGGGTGAGGCGGAACACGCCCGCCTGGTCTCGGTGAACGAGATCACCGTCTCCGCCGAGCACGAGGGCGCCCGCATCATCGCCGAGGCCCGCGCCGAGGCGCAGCGCCTGCGCGACGAGGTCGACGACTACGTCGACACGGCCCTGGCCAACTTCGAGCAGTTCCTGACCCGGGCGCTCGCCTCGATAGAGCGCGGCCGGGACAAGATGCACGCGCTGCGGGAGATCGGCACGTTCGCTGGGGACGAGGCGGATCGCCCGCTACCCTTCTGAGCGGCACGCGGGCCGGCGGCCGACAGCCGGCAGCCGACGTGCCAGGGCGGCGTGCCCCCGGTTAGACGGTTCGCGGGTCGCCCAGGTAACCTTTTTTGTCGGCCTCTCACCGGCCGGAGTCTAACTATGCCCAAGCACTCGCCAAGCCAACTCGACCCCAGGTCGCCGCTGGTCCTCGACACGAGGGACCTGCCGCGTCGGCCTGGCGTGTTGCGTACGCATCGGCGGGTCGTGCCGGCACCGGCGGACCTCGGCGTGGAGTTGATCACTGTGCCGGAGGGCGCGGACCTCGACCTCGACCTGAGGTTGGAGTCGGTGTCCGAGGGCGTGCTCGTCTCCGGGACCGTCACCGGTCCCGTCAAGGGCGAGTGCGGGCGCTGCCTGCGCGAGATCGACGACTCGGTGGCCGTGACGATCCAGGAGCTGTACGCGTACGAGAACAGCACCACGGACGACACGACCGACACCGACGAGGTGGGCCGAATGCAGGGCGATCTGATCGACCTGGAGCCGGCGCTGCGGGATGCGGTGGTGCTCGCACTGCCGACCAACCCGCTCTGCCGGGAGGACTGCCCAGGGTTGTGCCCCGACTGCGGGGTGCACTGGGACGATCTGCCGGCCGACCACAGTCACCAGCAGGTCGACCCGCGTTGGGCGGGCCTGTCGCAACTGACCCGTACAGAGGAGTAGGAACCGTGGCCGTCCCCAAGCGCAAGATGTCGCGCAGCAACACCCGCGCCCGCCGGGCGAACTGGAAGGCCGCGGTTGTGGCGACCGTGGCCTGCCCGCAGTGCAAGTCGGCCAAGCTGCCGCACGCCGCCTGCTCCGTCTGCGGCACCTACAACGGCCGTCAGGTCCTGGACGTCTGATCGCCGAGTGACGTCCCCGACCGCCGGTCGGGTGGCGCACGCACCAAGGCTCTCGCCCGGTGCCCCGGCTCCCTCCGCCGCCGGCCGTTCCCCGGCCGACGGGCCGACGGAGCCGGGCACCGCGCGGATCGCCGTCGACCTCCTCGGCGGGGACGATGCTCCCGCCGTCGTGGTTGACGGCGCTCTGCGAGCGGTGCGTACCGACCCTGACCTGCACCTGCTGCTCGTCGGACCGACCGAGGTCGCCGACGGGCTGATCGGTGCGCTCGACCCGGAGCAGCGTGCCCGGGTCACCGTCCGCCCGGTGCGGACCGCCGTCGGCATGGCGGACCATCCCACCGCCGCGCGCGGGGAGAGCACCGTCCGCGCGGCCGTGCACGCCGTCCGCGACGGGTTCGCCGACGCGCTCGTCTCCGCCGGTTCGACCGGCGCCACCGTCACCGCCGCCGCGCTCGGCCTCGGTCGCTGGACCGGGGTACGCCGGCCCGCCCTGGTGGCCACCCTGCCGGCCGTCGACGGGCCGGTCGTGCTGCTCGACGTCGGCGGCACCCTGGAACCCGGCCCCGCCACCCTGGCCCGCCACGCCGTGCTCGGCGCCGCCTACGCGGCCGTGGCGCACGCCGTCGCCGCGCCCCGGGTCGGGCTGCTCTCCGTCGGCACCGAGGCGGGCAAGGGCGACCGGCTGCGCCGCTCCGCCGACCCCGCCCTCGCCGCCGTGCCGCTGCCCTGCGGCGCCCGCTACGTCGGCCTGGTCGAGGGGTACGACATCTCCCTCGGCGCCCGCGCCGACGTGGTGGTCACCGACGGCTTCACCGGCAACGTGCTGCTCAAGGCCATCGAGGGCGCGTACGCGATGGCCGGCGGGCCCCCGGCGAGCGGCGGCGCGCCCCGCGCGGCGGCCCTGCTCGGGGTGGCCGGCACCGTGGTGGTCTGCCACGGCGCGGCCCGGCCCGACGACGTCGCCTCCGGCATCGCCCTCGCCGCCCACCTGTGGCGCCGGAGCGCCACCCACACCGTCTCGACGCTGCTCGACGCGATTCCGCACGATCCCGCACCTGACCGCAACGACACCGAGGTAGCACCATGACCAACGACAAGCGGCGGCGTGCTCCCGTCGGCCACCTGGAGACGGCCTTCGGGGTGTCGCTCGACCCGGAACTGCTGGAGCGCGCGCTGACCCACCGCTCGTACGCGTACGAGAACGGTGGCCTGCCCACCAACGAGCGGCTGGAGTTCCTCGGTGACTCGGTCCTCGGCGTGGTGATCACCACGGCGCTCTTCCACAACCACCCGGACCTGCCGGAGGGGCAGCTCGCCAAGCTGCGGGCCAGCGTGGTCAACATGCGCGCCCTCGCCGACGTGGCGCGCGGCCTCGGCCCGGACGGGCTGGGCGCGTACCTGCTGCTCGGCAAGGGCGAGGAGGCCACCGGGGGCCGGGACAAGGCCAGCATCCTGGCCGACACGCTGGAGGCGCTGCTCGGCGCGATCTACCTCCAGTACGGCCTGGACACCGCAGCCCTCGTGATCCACCGCCTGTTCGACCCGCTGATGGCCGAGTCGGCCGGCCGGGGCGCGGCGCTGGACTGGAAGACCAGCCTCCAGGAGTTGACCGCCGCGCTGGGGCTCGGCGTTCCGGAATACCGGATCGAGGGCACCGGCCCGGACCACCTCAAGACCTTCACGGCCTGGGTGGTGGTGGCCGGCAACCGCTACGGCGGCGCGGAGGGGCGCAGCAAGAAGGAGGCCGAGCAGCGGGCCGCCGAGTCGGCCTGGCGGATGCTGACCGAGCAGGCCGAGGCGGAGGCTGCCGCGAAGGCCGCCGCCGACGGGATCGAGGCGGCGGGCGACCCCGCCGAGACGGGCGCCGGCCGTGCCTGAGCTGCCCGAGGTCGAGACCGTCCGGCAGGGGCTGGCCGAGTGGGTCGTCGGCCGGCGGATCAGCGCCGTCGAGGTGCGCCACCCCCGGGCGGTCCGCCGGCACGAGCCCGGCGGCGGGCACTTCGCCGACGTGCTGACCGGCCGGACGATCACCGACGTGCGGCGCCGGGGCAAGTACCTGTGGCTGCCGCTGGACAGCGGGGACGCCCTCATCGGGCACCTCGGCATGTCCGGCCAGCTGCTGCTCCAGCCGGTGGGCGCGGCCGACGAGCTGCACCTGCGGGTCCGGTTCCGGTTCGCCGACGACGGCCCGGAGCTGCGCTTCGTCGACCAGCGCACGTTCGGCGGGCTGTCCGTCTCCGAGGGCGGGGCGGAGCTGCCGGCCGAGATCGCCCACATCGCCCGGGACCCCATGGACCCGGAGTTCTCCGACGCCGGCTTCGTGGCCGCGCTGCGGAAGCGGCGCACCGAGGTGAAGCGGGCGCTGCTCGACCAGACGCTGATCTCCGGTGTCGGCAACATCTACGCCGACGAGGCGCTCTGGCGGGCCAAGCTGCACGGCGCCCGGCCGACCGACGCGCTGACCGGCCCGGCGGCCACCCGGCTGCTCGGCCACGTCCGGGACGTGCTCGGTGAGGCGATCAAGCAGGGCGGCACGAGCTTCGACGAGCTGTACGTGAACGTCAACGGCGAGAGCGGCTACTTCGACCGGTCGCTGAACGCGTACGGCCGGGAGGGGGAGCCCTGCCCGCGGTGCGGGGCGCCGATCCGGCGCGAGGCGTTCATGAACCGGTCCTCCTACAGTTGCCCGCGCTGCCAGCCCCGCCCCCGGGGCACCCTCCGGGGATGACCCCGAGCCGGCTCGGGGTTGCGCCCGTGTGCCTCGCCGGTCGCGGCCCGGCGCGTCCCCCGGTCGTACCCTGAAAGTCCCCTTCTGTCCGGTCGGCCGACCCGGTTCGGGCCGCCCGGCCGGAGCCTGCCGGATGGGGGACGAGCGGGGGCCGTTCCCCGATGTCCGGGCCCGGCCCGCTCCCTAGCGTCAGCAGAGGTCGGCACAGGGCCGACGTCTGGAGGGGGTCCCAGGTATGGGCAGGCGACCGGTGACCGTGCGGTTGGCACGGTGGAGTGCGGAGCACCCGTGGCGAGCCATCGCGCTCTGGGTGGTGTTCGTGGCGGTGTGCTTCGTGGGCGGCAACGCCGCCGGCCTGAACGAGGCGACCGATGACGACCAGGCGATCGGCGAGTTCGGGCGGGCTCAGCTGATCGTCGACAGTGGGGGCTTCCACGAGCCGGCCACCGAGAACGTGCTGATCACGCCCCGCTCGGGCACGCTCGACCAGGCCGCCGCGAAGGCCGCCGCCGAAGACGCGGCGGCCCGGCTCCGGCAGGTCGACGGGGTGACCGCGGTGGGCGCGCCCATGCCGTCCCGGGACGGCAACGCGATGCTCGTGCCGATCACCATGTCCGGTGACCCGGAGACCGCCTCGGACCGGGTGCAGCCGCTGCGCGACACCACCGCGAAGGTCCAGGAGTCGCACCCGGACCTGCGGGTCGAGCAGGTCGGCGGCCCGTCCATCGGCCAGGCGCTCGACGACACCCTCGGCAAGGACTTCAAGCGGGCCGAGCTGCTCAGCCTGCCGGTCACCCTGGCCATCCTGATCATCGCGTTCGGCGCGCTCATCGCGGCCGGCGTGCCGGTGCTGCTCGCGCTCTCCTCGGTGGCCGCGGCCATGGGGCTCTCCACCCTCGCCTCGCACCTGGTGCCGGCAACCGACACGACGGCCAGCGTCATCCTGCTGATCGGCATGGCGGTCGGCGTGGACTACTCGCTGTTCTACGTCCGGCGAGAACGCGAGGAACGGGCCAAGGGGCGCTCCGGGCTCGACGCCGTGGAGATCGCGGCGGAGACCTCCGGGCACGCCGTGGTGGTCTCCGGCACCGCCGTGATCATCTCGATGGCCGGGCTGCTGCTCGCCCAGGACGCCATCTTCTCGTCGCTCGCCGTCGGCTCGATCCTGGTGGTCGCGGTCGCGGTGATCGGCTCGCTGACCGTGCTACCGGCGCTCCTGGCGCGGCTCGGCCGCTGGGTCGACCGGCCCCGGGTGCCGCTGCTGTGGCGGCTCACCGCCCCGCGCGTCGGGCGGCACGGCCAGCCGGCCCGGCCCCGGTTCTGGCCGGCCGTGCTCAAGCCGGCGCTGCGCGCACCAATGGCCACCCTTGTCGTCTCGGTCGGGCTGCTCCTCGCCCTGGCCGCCCCGGCGCTGGGCATGAAGCTGAAGTTCCCCGGCATGGAGGACGTGCCCCGCACCACGGCGGCCATGCAGGCGTACGACCGGCTCACCGCGGCCTTCCCGAGCAACGGCACCAGCCACACGGTGGCGGTGCGGGCGCCGGCCGAACAGGCCGACCGGGTGCAGGCCGCGCTCACCGGGCTGGCCGGCCGGGCCGCCACCGACCCGCTCTTCGCGCCGGCCGAGGGGGACGGCCCGAAGATCAAGGTGTCGGCCGACCGGCGGGTGTCGGTGCTGGAGGTGGCCACGCCGTACGCCAGCCGCACCGACGAGGCGTCCCGCTCCCTGCACGAGCTGCGTCAGGACCTCGTCCCGGCCGCGCTGAAGGGCATCCCCGGCGTCGAGTACGCGGTCGGTGGCGGCGTGGCGGCCAGCGAGGACTACGCGGACCACATCTGGGCGAAGCTGCCCCTGGTGGCCGCCTTCGTCCTGGCGCTGACCTTCCTGGTGATGGCCTGGACCTTCCGCTCGGTGGTGGTGGCGCTCACCTCGATCCTGCTGAACCTGCTCTCCGCCGGGGCCGCGTACGGCCTGCTGGTGCTGGTCTTCCAGGGCGACTGGGCGGAGGGGCTGCTCGGCTTCACCTCGATGGACGCGATCGTCACCTGGCTGCCGATGTTCCTGTTCGTGGTGCTGTTCGGGCTCTCCATGGACTACCACGTCTTCGTGGTCAGCCGGATCCGCGAGGGCATCCGCCAGGGGATGTCGAACAAGGACGCGGTGGCGTACGGCATCACCTCCTCCGCGGGGGTGGTGACCAGCGCGGCGATCGTCATGGTCGGGGTGTTCTCGATCTTCGCGACGCTGAGCACCATCGACTTCAAGCAGCTCGGCATCGGGCTGGCCGCGGCGATCCTGCTGGACGCCACGATCATCCGGGCGGTGGTGCTGCCCTCGCTGATGACCCTGCTGGGCGACGCGAACTGGTGGGCGCCGCGGTTCCTGCGTGGCCGGGCGGCGACCCCGCCGGCCGAGCCGCCCGCGCCCGCACCGGAGCTGGTCGGCGCGCGCTGAGTTCGGGGGGACAGGGGAGGGCGGGCCGATCGGGTCCGCCCTTCGCCCCGTGACGGAGGTGTCACGGCAGGATTAACGGCCGCGGCGGCGGGGCATGTGGGCCGCCATGGACGAACAGCTCACGCCGGGGGCCCATCGTCGCGCCCCGGCCACCGCAGCCCCTGGGAGCGCGTCATGAGCACCGACGTGCGGACCGGCACCGTACGGACCAACGTCCCGGCCCGCCTGGACCGGCTGCCGTGGTCCCGCTGGCACTGGATGATCGTGATCGGCCTCGGCACGGTGTGGATCCTCGACGGCCTCGAGGTGACCATCGTCGGCAACCTGTCCGGCAAGCTGGCCGAGCCGGGCAGCGGCCTGAGCATCACCCAGAGCCAGGTCACCGGCCTGGCCGCCGCGCTCTACGTGGCCGGCGCCTGCACCGGCGCGCTGTTCTTCGGCTGGCTCACCGACCGGTTCGGGCGCAAGAAGCTGTTCCTGCTGACCCTCGGGCTCTACCTGGTCGCCACCGCGCTGACCGCGCTCTCCTTCGACACCTGGTGGTTCTTCCTGTTCCGGTTCCTCACCGGCATGGGCATCGGCGGCGAGTACGCGGCCATCAACTCGGCGATCGACGAGCTGATCCCGGCGCGGCACCGCGGCCGGATCGACATCATCATCAACGGCACCTTCTGGCTCGGCGCGGCGCTCGGCGCGCTGCTGACCGTGCCGCTGCTCAACGGCCTGCCCACCAACCTCGGCTGGCGGGTGGCGTTCGGGCTGGGCGCGGTGCTCGGCGTGGTGATCCTTCTGGTCCGGCGGCACGTCCCGGAGAGCCCGCGGTGGTTGTTCATCCACGGCCGGGCCGACGAGGCGAACCATCTCGTCGACTCGGTCGAGGCCGCGGTGAAGCGGGAGACCGGCAAGGACCTCACCGAGGCGGACAACTGGATCGAGGTCAAGCAGCGGAAGAGCACCAACTTCCTGGAGATCGCCAGGACCCTGTTCGCCCGCTACCCGAAGCGCGCCACCCTCGGCTTCTCGCTCTTCATCGGGCAGGCGTTCCTCTACAACGCGATCACCTTCGGCTTCGCCCAGATCCTGCAGACCTTCTTCGACGTCCCGCCGGGCAACAGCGGCTACTACTTCGCGGTGATCGCGGTCGGCAACCTGCTCGGCCCGCTGCTGCTAGGCAGGCTCTTCGACACCGTCGGCCGGGTGCCGATGATCGCCGGCTCGTACATCGGCTCGGGCGTGCTGCTGCTCGGCACCGCCTGGCTGTTCCACTCGGGCGTGCTGAACGCGGTCACCATGACCGCCTGCTGGTGTGTGGTGCTCTTCTTCGCCTCGGCCGGCGCCAGCGCCGCGTACCTGACGGTCAGCGAGATCTTCCCCATGGAGACCCGGGCCATGGCCATCGCGTTCTTCTACGCGATCGGCACCGCCGCCGGCGGCATCACCGGCCCGCTGCTCTTCGCCAAGCTGGTCGGCACCGGCAAGGTCGGCGACACGGTGGTCGCCTTCGTCGTCGGCGCCGCCGTCATGATCATCGGTGGCCTGGTGGAGCTGACCCTCGGCGTCAAGGCCGAGGGGAAGTCCCTGGAGGAACTGGCCACCCCGCTCAGCGCCGAGCACGCCGGCGTCCCGTCGCAGCGCGGCGCCGGGACCCCCGCCCCCGTCACCGGTGGCGCTCCCGGCTGACCTCCGCCGCTCCCCCCCGGCACCGCCCCCGCCCGTCCAGGCCGGGGGCGGTGCCGCTTCCCCAGGGGTACGCACACCGCTCCGTCCCCCGGCTGCGCCCGGCTCTCTTCGGGTACCGCTCTCTTAGTCGTCCGCCGCAAAGTCCGGAAGGGGTGCGAACTGAGGCGCCCTGCCGTCACGAATCATCCAGACCCGGAACGCACCCTGTTCCTGATCCTGAACGAGGAGTTGGGCGAGGCCGGGAGCGCGCCAGGCGGTGCTGCCGAATCGTTGGACGACAGCGGTGACGTTGGTAGTCCAGCTCACGTCGTCATCCCTGCCGCAGGCACGAGATGGTCGGCCGTGCCGCGTTACCCGTCGTTCTCGGGATCAACCAGCCGAAGCCGGCGAACCTCGACCCTCACCTCTCACTTTCGCGCCGGGATGCCTCAGGGCAGCGGGCAGGGCTCGCGCCACGCGTCGAGTTTGCGGTCCTTGAGGATTGAGGCGAAGCCGTAGCCGACCGTGGTGACGCAGAAGTCGGCCGGGTCGCCGGTGTATTCCACGTGGAAGACGGGCTTGTCCGCGTCGGTGAACGGCAGCAGCTTGTCGCACCCGCCGCGGCGGACGCACTCCTGGTTGACCGCGAAGTCGAAGTCGGGGGCGAGCGCCGCCACCTGCGGCAGGTCGTCGACCAGCCCGGGGGAGAGGTCCAGCCGCCGGGCCAGTTCGGCCAGCCGGCGGTTGAACAGCAACTGGTCGTCGAAGCTGAGCGGGAAGCCGGGGCGGTGCAGGTAGCCTTCGGCGTCGTCGAGCGCCACCGCGCCGAAGCCCTTGCCCCGGCAGAGTCGGAAGCGGTCGGCCAGCACCGGCTCCAGCGAGTCCCACCGGCGTACGTCCAGCCACCGGCTGCCCGGCCGGCCGGACACGGCCGCCCCGCGTACCGCCGCCGGGAAGCGGCTCGCGTCCGGGTCGCCGGTCGCGTACGTGCCGACCCGGACCTGGCACACCAGGCGGCGGTGGCGGGCGCGCAGCGCGCCGGTCTCGTCGGAGGTGGTCCGCACCGGGTCGAGCAGGAAGACGTCGGCGTCGACGGTCACGTCCACCGGGCCGGTGAGCTGCCACTGCCACTGCCAGTCCCGGGCGTGCGCCGACGGCCACGGGGTGGGCGCCCCGGGCGGGACGATCGGCTCCCGGCAGGCCGCCGCCGGGGCGAGCAGCAGCAGCGTCAGCACGACCGCGACGCCCCGGCGCGGCCCGCGTCGGCGGACGCGGACCGGCCGGGACGGCACGGCCCACGCCGGCCGGATCCGCATCGACAGCTCCCGGGTCGCGGGCGGCACCCCGCCCCCTGCCGGTACGTCTCCGGCGGCCCCGGTGCGCCGGCCGCGGGGCCGGCACGGCTCAGGCGTCCCCGGCGTACCTCACCCGGTCAACGAGCGCGGGCCCGGTCACGACGCGCCGCTCAGCGCGGGGTGCCGAAGTCCTGCGTCCAGTACGGCCCGTTGCTCCGCGCCACGCCCACGCCGATCTCGGTGAACGAGCAGTTCAGGATGTTGGCCCGGTGTCCCGGGGAGTTCATCCAGGCGTCCATCACCGCGGCCGCGCTCTGCTGGTTCCAGGCGACGTTCTCGCCGTACGACCGCCAGGCGTAGCCGACCCGGTCGAGCCGGTCGCCCACGTCGCTGCCGTCGCTGCCGTCGTGCGACATCTTCTTGTGGTCGGCCTGGTCCTGGCTGTGCCGCTGGGCGGCGAGCGTCAGCTTGTCGTCGACGGTCAGCGCCTTGCAGCCGGCCTTGGCCCGCTCCTGGTTGACCAGGTCGACGACCTGTCGCAGCTCGGCCGTGAGCCCCTTGGCCGAGGCCGTCGTGGCGCCCGTGCTGCTCGGCGCGGCGCTCCGCGGCAGCTGCCGGGACGGAGCGGTGGTCCGGCTCGGCTTCGGGGTCGGCTTCTTCGTCGGGGCCGGCCGGGCGCTGGTTGGCGCGGCGCTCGGGCTGGTCGACTCCGGCGCGAGCGCGTCGCCCGGGTCCACCTCGGTGTCCCCGGGCGCGAGCGGGGCGGCGGCCACCGGGGCGTCGGCCGCGGTCCGCTCGGTCGGCTGGTCACCACCGGGCAGCACCAGGGCGCCCACGCCGAGGCTCACCACGAGGGTCGCCGCGGCGGCCGCCCCGCCGATCAGGAGGGGACGCGGCAGGCGGCGCCGCTGCCGGTGCCGGCCGGTGTCCTCGTCCGAGGCGTCGGTGACCGGCTGCCACGCGCCCGTCGACCGCTCGTCGGCGGCCTGCTGCCACGCGCCCGTCGACCGCTCGTCGGCGGCCGGCTGCCACGCGGCGGCGGGCCGCTCGTCCACGGTCGGCTGCCACGCGGTGGGCTGCTCGTCGGGGTGCCAGCCGGCGGCCCGCTCGTACGGGGACATCGGTGCGCCCGGGTGGGCCGCCGGGCCGTACGCCGGTGACTCGGCGGCCGGGCCGTACCCGGTCCGGTCGGCGTCGGCGTACCGCCCGGCGTCGGCCCACCCGTGCGTCCCGGCGCCGGCCGCGGGGAGGTGGCCGGTGCGCTCGGGCGTGGGGTCGTCCCGCCACGGCGTGGCCGGGGCGTCGGCCTGCCAGGCGCCGGTGGGCGCCTCGGTGCGGTCCGGGCCGGGCTGCCCCGGCTCGTCTCCGAAGAGGTAGGACGACCGCGGCTCGGGCCGGTCCGTGAGCCAGGCCGGCCCTTCGTCGGTCGGTGGCTCGGGGCGTCGGGGAACGCCATCCGGTTCGATCGGGTCGGTCCAGCGGTACACGCCTGTCCCCTTCACGGGTCGGTTGCGGGCCGCAGTGACGCTACGGGCGCGGCGCGAGCTGCGGCAACGTGGCTAAGAAAGAGTTAAGGGGAACCCGACAGCAAGGGTGAGGCGTTCACACATTCCCGGGCGTACAGTAAAGGCGTCCGGACAGAGCGTGTCCGCGCCTTGTGGCAACCCCCCGACAAGTGGACCGGTGGACGTGGAGATGATCTACGGCCTGCGGGAACTTGACGAAGGAGGGGGGTTCGGCTCAATATATAGGTGTCGCCAGTCGCGCCCAGCCATGCCCGGATTTCGCGGGGATGGCAGCCGCGAACATCATGGGCGCGCGTTGGCCGGCCTTTCCGGCAGCGCATATCAAGGAGTCAGCATGGCGAAGGCCCTCTACGGCCACGTAGGTGCAGCGCCCGACCGGCGTCTGCTCGACGAGGTCACCCGACTGCGTGCCAGGGTTCAGGCACTGGAGTTCGAGATCACGCGTCTGCGCGCCGACAACGATCGGCTTGCGGCGGCTGCGGCGGAGGCAGACGACCTCCTCCGACTGGCCGAGCCCGCGCTGACCTGATCTCCGGTCGTCGGAAAACTGAATCGCACCACACAGAAAACGCGCGCCGACACCCAGTGCCGGCGCGCAGCTTTTTGTTTCCGGGACCCCATTCCGCGATCTTGAGGAGCGATCCCGGAATTGCGTCCCGCAATTATGATCTTGCACTTTTCCGTGGCGTACGCCACACCGCCGGAATCCGGACACCTCCGGCACCGGGTGGGTCGCGTACCAGGCACTCCCGGGCGGCGGGTTAGTCTGCGGGTTCGCCAGGTCCGCGCAGCCGGCGACGGTACGGCGGCCACCGGACGAGGATCGAGAAGGTGCATCTCAAGAGCCTGACGGTGAAGGGCTTCAAGTCCTTCGCCTCCGCCACGACGCTGAAGCTGGAGCCCGGGATCACCTGCGTGGTCGGCCCGAACGGCTCCGGCAAGTCCAACGTCGTCGACGCCATCGCCTGGGTCCTCGGCGAGCAGGGCGCCAAGGCGCTGCGCGGCGGCAAGATGGAGGACGTCATCTTCGCCGGCACCGCCGGGCGGGCGCCGCTGGGCCGGGCCGAGGTCACCCTCACCATCGACAACACCGACGGCGCGCTGCCGATCGAGTACACCGAGGTCTCCATCACCCGCCGGATGTTCCGCTCCGGCGAGAGCGAGTACGAGATCAACGGCGACTCCTGCCGGCTGCTGGACATCCAGGAGCTGCTCTCGGACTCCGGCATCGGCCGGGAGATGCACATCATCGTCGGGCAGGGCCGGCTCGACGGCATGCTGCACGCCAAGCCGGAGGACCGGCGGGCGTTCATCGAGGAGGCGGCCGGCGTCCTCAAGCACCGCAAGCGCAAGGAGAAGGCGCTGCGGAAGCTCGACGCGATGCAGACCAACCTCAACCGGCTCACCGACCTCACCGCCGAGCTGCGCCGCCAGCTCAAGCCGCTGGGCCGGCAGGCCGAGGTGGCCCGCCGGGCCGCCGCCATCCAGGCCAACCTGCGCGACGCCCGGCTGCGGCTGCTCGCCGACGACCTGCACACCCTGCGCACCACACTGGACCGGGAGATCGCCGACGAGACCGCGCTGCGCGAGCGGCGCGAGCAGATCGAGGGCGAGCACGGTGAGGTGCAGGCCCGCCTCGGCGAGCTGGAGGCGGCGCTGGCCGAGGACGCGCCGCTGCTCGCCGCGGCCCAGGACACCTGGTACAAGCTCTCCGCGCTCCAGGAGCGGTTCCGCTCCATCGAGCAGCTCGCCCGGGAACGGCTGCGGCACCTCAGCGCCACCGGGGACGACGAGCGCCCCGGCCGCGACCCGGACCAGTTGGAGGCCGAGTCCCGGCGGGTCCGCGAGCAGGAGGAGGAGCTGCGGGCGGCGCTCACCGACGACCAGATCCGGCTCGCCGAGGCGGTCGAGCACCGGCAGGAGCTGGAGCGGCAACTCGCCGCCGCCGAGCGGGAACTGGTCGCCGCCGCCAAGGCCATCGCCGACCGGCGCGAGGGTCTGGCCCGGCTGACCGGCCAGGTCAACTCCGCCCGGGCCCGGACCACCAGCGCCGGCGAGGAGATCGAACGGCTCGCGGCCGCCCACACCGACGCCCTGGCCCGCGCCGAGAAGGCCCAGGGCGAACTCGACGCCGTCGCCGAGCAGTCCACCGAGGCCGACCGGGACAACGCCGACCTGGACGCCCGGCACGCCGAGGCGGTCGCCGTGCACGAGCAGGCCCAGGCCGCCGTGCGCAGCCTCGCCGACGCCGAGCGGGCCGCCGAGAAGGACGCGGCGACCTGGAAGGCCCGCGAGGAGGCGCTCGCCCTCGGCCTGCGCCGCAAGGACGGCGCGGGCGCCCTGCTGGCCCGCGCCGACCAGGTGCCCGGCCTGCTCGGCAGCCTCGCCGGGCTGCTCACCGTCGCCCCGGGCAACGAGGCGGCGCTCGCCGCCGCGCTCGGCGGGCTCGCCGACGCGGTCGCGGTCAGCGGCGTGGACGAGGCCGTCGAGGCCATGCGGCTGCTCAAGATCTCCGACGCCGGCCGGGCCGGCCTGCTGGTCGGCAGCCCCGCCGGCCCCGGCATGGCCGGCTCCGCCGACGCGCTGCGCCCGAAGCTGCCCGACGGCGCCCGCTGGGCCCCCGACCTGGTGGAGTGCGCCGCCGAGATCCGTCCGGCGGTGCACCGGGCGCTGCGCGACGTGGTGCTGGTCGACGACCTCGCCGCCGCCGCCGAGCTCGTCGCCGGCAACCCGGAGCTGCGCGCGGTCACCCCCGACGGCGACGTGGTCGGGGCGTACGCGGCGGCCGGCGGGTCGGCCAAGGCGCCCAGCTACATCGAGGTGCAGGCGGCCGTCGAGGAGGCCCGGACCAACCGGGCCGCCGCCGAGCGGACCAGCGCCGAACTGCGCGAGCAACTGGTCGAGGCACGCGCCGAGGTGGCCGCCGCCAAGGAGGCCGTGCAGCACGCCGCCGCCGCCAAGCGGGAGGCGGAGAGCCACCGCAACGCCGCCGCCCGCCGCCTCGCCGAGCTGGGCGCGGCCGCCCGGTCGGCCAAGGCGGAGACCGACCGGCTCGGCGAGTCCCGGGCCCGCGCCGAGGCGGCCCGCGAACGCGACCTGGCGGCCCTCGCCGAGCTGGAGGAACGGCTCCGGCTGGCCGAGACCACCCCGCTCGACGCCGAACCGTCCACCGAGGAACGCGACCAGCTCGCCGCCATGGTGCCGCAGGCCCGGCAGAACGAGATGGAGGTACGGCTCGCCGTGCGTACCGCCGAGGAGCGGGTCTCCTCGATCGCCGGCCGGGCCGACTCGCTCGCCCGGCAGGCGACCGCCGAGCGGGCCGCGCGGGAGCGCGCGGCCGCCCGGCGCGCGGCCCGCACCCGCGGCGCGGAGATCGCCCGGGCCGTGGTCGGCGGCGCCCGGGAGGCGCTCACCCGGCTCACCGTCTCGATCGCCCGGGCCGAGGAGCACCGCGACGAGGTCGCCCGCGAGCGCGCCGCCCGCGAGGCCGAGCTGTCCGAGGTACGCGGCGCGGCCAAGCGGCTCGGCGCCGAGCTGGAGCGGCTGACCAGCCAGGTGCACCGGGACGAGGTGGCCCGCGCCGAGCAGCGGCTGCGCATCGAGCAGCTGGAGGCGAAGGCGGCCGAGGACTTCGGCCTCGACGTGGCCACCCTGATCGCCGAGTACGGCCCCGACCAGCTCGTCCCGCCCACCGACGCGGACGTCGCAACGGCGGAGAAGGAGGGCACACCGGTGCCCGAGCCGGTCCGCTACGAGCGGCCGGTGCAGGAGAAGCGGGCCGCCAAGGCCGAGCGGGAACTGGCCCTGCTCGGCAAGGTCAACCCCCTCGCTCTGGAGGAGTTCGCGGCGCTGGAGGAGCGCTTCAAGTTCCTCTCCGAGCAGCTGGAGGACCTCAAGGCCACCCGCCGGGACCTGCTCACCGTGGTCAAGGACGTCGACGACCGGATCCTGGAGGTCTTCGCCAGCGCGTTCGAGGACACGGCGCGGGAGTTCGAGCAGGTGTTCACCGTGCTCTTCCCCGGCGGCGAGGGCCGGCTGGTGCTCACCGACCCGGAGGACCTGCTCACCACCGGCGTCGAGGTCGAGGCCCGGCCGCCCGGCAAGAAGATCAAGCGGCTCTCGCTGCTGTCCGGCGGCGAGCGGTCGCTGACCGCGGTGGCCATGCTTGTGGCGATCTTCCGCGCCCGGCCCAGTCCGTTCTACATCATGGACGAGGTGGAGGCGGCCCTCGACGACGTCAACCTGGGCCGCCTGATCACGCTGCTGGCCCAGCTCCGCGAGAAGAGCCAGCTCATCGTGATCACCCACCAGAAGCGCACCATGGAGATCGCCGACGCGCTCTACGGCGTGACCATGCGCAGCGGGGTCACCCAGGTGATCAGCCAGCGGCTCAACCGGGCCGACGACGAGGGGCAGGGGAACAGCGAGTGAGTCGGGAACGCGCCACGGCGCTCCTGGTGGATTTCGACGGCGTGCTGCGCCGCTGGGACCCGGCGGTGGCCGCCCGGGTCGAGCGGGAGTACGGGCTGACCGAGGGCGTCCTCGGCGAGATCGCCATGTCCTGGGGGCTGCTCCAGCCGGTGCTCACCGGCAAGGTGAGCCACGCCGAGTGGATGACCAGCGTGGCCGACGCGCTCACCCCCGCGGTCGGCGACCCGGGCCGGGCCCGCGCCGCGGTGGACGCGTGGCAGAGCTACCGGGGCGAGGTCGACCCCGAGGTGCTCGCCCTCATCCGCGAGGTCCGGGCGGCCGGCGTGCGGGTCGGGCTGGGCACCAACGCCACCGACGCGCTCGATGCCGACCTGGCCGCGCTGAACCTCACCGACGAGCTGGACGTCGTGGTCAACTCCTCGGTGGTCGGGGTGCACAAGCCGGCGAAGGAATACTTCCAGGCGGCCTGCGAGGCGCTGGGGACGCCGCCGGCCCGGGTGCTGTTCGTCGACGACGAGGCCCGCGCGGTGGCCGGCGCCCGGGTCGCCGGGCTCTCCGCGCACCGCTGGGGCGGCCACGCCGACCTGCGCTACATCCGGGCGGCGCTGGCGTACTGAGCCGGCCGGCTCGCCGGGGTGGCGGGTTCCGGTCGGCCGGGACACCGCCACCGCACCGGCCGGGGAGGGTCAGTCGCCCGTGACGCCGTCGATGCGTTCGCGGATCAGGTCGGCGTGGCCGTTGTGCCGGGCGTACTCCTCGATCATGTGCACGTAGACCCAGCGGACGCTGATCGTCCGGGTCTCGGCGCTCCCGTCACGCCGGGTGCGCTGGAAGGTCTGGTCCAGCGACAGGCCGGCGGCAGCCTTCCGGGCCGCCTCGACCTCCGCGCGGAAGGTGGCGAAGGTCTCCGCCGGGTCGGCGTCGGCGACGGCGTTCAAATCCGCGTCCGGGTCCTCGTCGCCGTCGTAGAGGCCGGGGATGTCCTCCCCGGCGGCGCGGATCCGGAACCACCAGCGCTCCACGTCGGCCATGTGGCGGACGAGCCCGAGCAGGGTCAGGGTGGACGGCTCGACGCTCGCCGTCCGGAGCTGCTCGGCGGTCAGGCCGGCGCACTTGTACAGCAGGGTGTCGCGGTGGTAGTCGAGCCAGCCTTCCAGCATGGTGCGCTCGTCAGCGACGTAGGGCTCGTGGCTGCGGTCGATCTCGGGTGCTCTCCAGGTCATCCGGTCATCCTGCGGCCCGGGTAGGACGGCCGCGACCGGATTTCAGGGCACCACCACGACCGGCCAGCGGCCGGTGCGGACCAGCCGGGTGGCGACCGAACCGACCAGCTTGTGGCCGGCCTGCTCGGACGACCCGACCACGACCAGGTCGGCGCGGTGCTCGTCGGCCGCCTTGGACAGCTCGGCGTACGCGTCGCCGCGCCGGCACAGGAAGGTCACCGGCAGGCCCAGCTCCTCCGCGCCGCGCCGGCACTCCTCGCGCAGCTCGGCGGCCAGCTCGTCCTGGGTCTGCTGGACCGCCCCGGCCACCACGCCGGACATGATCGCGGTGTACGGGGACGGCGAGCTGACGAAGACCACCACCAGCCCGGCGCCCTGCCGGCGGGCCAGCCCGGCCGCGTACGAGGCGGCGCGCAGCGAGGTGCGGCTGCCGTCGACGCCGACCAGCACCACCCGGGGCCCGTCCGTGCCGCGCTCGAACGGCAGCGGCCGGGCCTCCGGGCCGTACCTCTCACGCTCGGAGGCGGTCATCGGGTCAGCCCCGCCCGCCCGTGCGTACCACCGGGGCGCCGGCGCCGGCCGCGACGGTCGACTCCCGCTCGACCTCGGTGGAGATCGCGTCGCTGTTGGTGCGACGCAGCGGCACCTCCTTGATGAACACCACTGCGATCAGCGCGATCAGCCCGAACGGGGCGGCGGCCAGGAAGATGTCCCCGGCGCCGTGCCCGTACGCGGCCTCGACGACCGCGCGGATCGGTGCGGGCAGGGTGTGCACATTCGGCAGGGTACCGCCGCTGCCGGAGCTGGACGCCGGGATGCCGAGCCCCGCGAGTCCCTCGGCGAGGTAGTCCTTGACCTTGTGGCCGAGGATCGCGCCGAGCGCGCTCACGCCGACGGCACCGCCCAGGCTGCGGAAGAAGGCCACCACCGAGCTGGCCGCGCCGAGCTCGTGCGGGCCGACGGTGTTCTGCACGGCGAGGACCAGGTTCTGCATGGTCATGCCCAGGCCGAGGCCGATCAGCGCCATGAAGACGGCCAGCCGCCAGTACGGGGTGTCCGCCCGCATGGTGCCCATCAGCGCGAAGCCGGCGGTGAGCAGCACCGAGCCGGTGACCAGGTAGCGCTTCCAGCGGCCGGTGTTGGTGATGATGCGGCCGACCACGGTGGAGGCGATGAGCAGGCCGAGGATCATCGGCAGCGTCATGAGGCCGGACATGGTCGGGCTCTCGCCGCGGCTGATCTGGAAGTACTGACCGAGGAAGACGGAGGCGCCGAACATGCCCACGCCGACCGCGATGCTGGCGATCACCGCGAGGGTGATGGTGCGGTTGCGGAACAGGCGCGGCGGGATCATCGGCTCGGCGGCCCGGTTCTCCACCCGGAGGGCGAGCGCGCCGAGCAGCACGGCGCCGGCCACCATGACGGCGCTCTGCCAGGACATCCAGTCGTACTTGTCGCCGGCCAGGGTGACCCAGATCAGCAGCAGCGAGACGGCCGCGGTGATCAGGGTGGCGCCCCACCAGTCGATCTTCGCCTCCCGCTTGACCACCGGCAGGTGCAGGGTCTTCTGGAGCACGACGAGGGCGAGGGCGGCGAACGGCACGCCCACGTAGAAGCACCAGCGCCAGCCGAGCCAGTCGGTGTCGACGATGACGCCGCCGATCAGCGGGCCGCCGATGGTGCCCACGGCCATCACGGCGCCGAGGTAGCCGCTGTACCGGCCGCGCTCACGCGGGGTGATCATCGTTGCCATGATCACCTGGGCCAGGGCGGTGAGACCGCCCGCGCCGACGCCCTGGAGCACCCGGCAGGCGATGAGCTGGCCGGTGGACTGGGAGAGGCCGGCCAGCACCGAGCCCAGCACGAAGATCGTGAGGGCGAGCTGCACCAGGATCTTCTTGCTGGTCAGGTCGGCGAGCTTGCCCCAGATCGGGGTGGTCGCCGTGGTCGCCAGCAGGGTCGAGGTGACCACCCAGGTGTACGCGGACTGGCCGCCGTGCAGCTCGGTGATGATCCGCGGCAGCGCGTTCGAGACGACCGTGGAGGAGAGGATCGCGACGAACATGCCCAGCAGCAGGCCGGAGAGAGCCTCCAGGATCTGCCGGTGGGACATGTCGACGGCGGTCGCCCGGGTGGGCGCTGTCGCCTGCGTCATCGTGGATTGCCTCCGGAGAAAGACGGGGGAAGAGTTGCTTCGGGCAACCGTATGACTTGGTTGCCTCAAGCAACAACCGCACGTGGCGCAGGTCTTATTCCAGGCGGATCCGGTCAGAAGGTCTCGTTGAACCGATGCATGAGCCGAGCGAAGTCCTCGACGTCCTGAATCGGCCAGGATTCCAGCGATCGCCGGATCTGTCCGAGTCGCGCCGCCCGCGCCGCGTCGAACCGGCGGGTGCCCTCCTCGGTGAGGCTGAGCTGGGCCGCCCGCCGGTCGGTCGGGTCCGGGTCACGGCGGACCAGCCCCAGCGCCTCCAGGCCGCCGATCTGCCGGCTCAGCGTGCCCTTGCCGATGCCCAGCTTCACGGCCAGGTCGGTGAGCCGGATCGAGCCGGACCGGCGCAACCACAGCAGCAGCCCGTAGGCGTTCGGCTCCAGGTTGGGATGGACCTCGCGGGCGATCTCCCAGGACAGCGCGCGCCCACGCCGCAGCAGTGCGGTCAGTTCGTGCTCCACGGCGCGCAGGCTCTCGTCCACGCTGAGAGGGTACTCACACCTCGTCGCTGAGCCGCTGCCGTGCCACCGTGCGCAGGTGCCCGTCGCTGGTGGTGCCCTCGATCGTCACCTCGGCCGCCCGGCCCCGGTGGGTCAGCGTGGCCACCGCGTTGCCGAAGTAGGGTCCGGCCAGCTTCTTCCAGCGCACCGGCGGGCGCCGCACCCCGGCCGAGCGGGCCAGGGCGCGGGCCGCGCCGGCCGGCCCCGGGTTCCAGCCGAGCCGCATGAGCGGACGCATCCCGGCGGGCACCTGGTTGTGGATGGGCGAGCAGGTGAGCTGGTGCACCGGGGTGCGCACGCTCCGGTCGGCGAACCGGGCCCGGGCCACGTACGAGTGGTGCACGTCCCCGGAGAGCACGCTGATCGAGGCCGGCCGCGAGTAAGCCGGGCCGGCGCCGACCCGCGCCCCCTCGCGCGGCGCCGTGCCGCTGCCCAACCGGGCGAACAGCTCGCCGAGCGCCTCGAAGGAACGCCGGAACGAGGCCCAGTGCTCCAGGTCCAGAGCCCGGCGCAACTGCTCGCCGAGCTTCGCCGCCCACGGCCGGCGGGAGTCGGCGAGCGCCTCGTTCCACGCCTCGACGTGGTGGATGCCGGGCGGGAGCAGCCAGGGCAGGGAGGCGCCGACCACCAGGTGGTCGTAGACGCCGTGCGCCCGGTCGAGGAACCAGGACCACTCACCCGGCGGCAGCATGGCCCGGTTGCCGGAGTCGAGCACGCGGCTGGAGCGGTTGTCCAGCATGACGAGGCGGGTCCGTCCCAGGTCCAGCGCGTAGCTCCACTGGTACTGCACGGCCCGCCAGCGCTCGGTGTCGTGCGCCACGTCGGCCTCCTGGTCGACCCGCTCGCCGAACTCGTGCAGCACGCCCGTGGCGTCCTCGGCGGCGGTCACCTTGGCGTAGACCGGGTCGGCGGCGATCTCGTCCGGGGACAGATTGCCCAGGTGCTGGTAGACCCAGTAGGAGGCCAGGCCGCTGCGGATGCGCTCCGCCCACCAGGGCTGCGCGCGCATGTCCGCCCGCCAGGACGCCGAGGTGTTCCAGTCGTCGATGATCTCGTGGTCGTCGAAGATCATCACGCTCGGCACGGTGGAGAGCAGCCAGCGGATCTCCGGGTCGCGCCAGGACTCCAGGTAGAGCTTCGTGTACTCGTCGAAGCTGACCACCTGGGTGGCCGGGGCGCCCTTCGGCCGGCGCCGCCGCCGCTTGAGCAGCCGGCGGACGGTCGGCGAGGTCTCGTCCGCGTAGACCTGGTCACCGAGGAGCACCAGCAGGTCGGGCAGGGCGTCCGGGTCGGGGGCGGCGATCAGCCGCCGGGCGTACGCGTCCAGCGCGTCCGGGGGCAGCTTGCGGGCGGTGGCGTGCTGGGTGGTCTCCCGGCACGAGCCGAAGATCAGGCTCACCGGCTGGTCCCGGTCGTCCGCCGCCCGGGTCCGGATCATGCTGGCCGGGAACCCGCTGTCCGGCACCGGCCAGGCCAGCTCGTCGTCGATGAGCACCTCGTAGGTGGTGCTGCTCTCCGGCGTCAGCCCCGACACCACCACGATGGCGTAGTGGTGGTCGTACGCCGAGAAGGTGGGCGCGCTGCCGGAGGCGCCGCCGGCCGTGCGGACGGTGACCACCGCGGGGGCGCTGGTCTCCACCCAGACGGTGGCCCGCGTGCCGACGACCCGACGCAGCAGCGGGCCGATGAGCAGACGGGGACCGGTCACGGCGCACCTCCGACGAAGATCATTAGCCCTTTCCTACCCGGCCGGCGGTTGCGGCACGCCTTCCAGCCGCGAGCGTACCCGCAGCTCGTTCACGTGCCGAGGCGGTGAGTGGGACGCCGTCGCCGGCATCTGACAGGATTTCGGGCATGAAGGAATACCTCCTCGTCGCACTCGCCCTGCTCGGCGTGCTGATCCTCGGCGGCCTCAGCCTCGTGGTGCCCCGGCTGCGCCGGCGCCCCGAGCCGCCGCTGCCGGAGACGGAGGTCGACACCCGGGCCGAGGAGGACCTGGCCGGGCCGCCGGTCGAAGCGGCGGAGTCGGACCTGCGCACCGGCGTGCTGGTCGAACCGCCGCCCGTGGTCGAGGCGCCGCCGCTGCCCACCATCGAGGTCCCCGAGCCCACCGCCGGCCGGCTGGTCCGGCTGCGCTCCCGGCTGTCCCGCTCACAGAACGTCTTCGGCAAGGGCCTGCTCGGCCTGCTCAGCCGGGACCGCCTCGACGAGGACACCTGGGAGGAGATCGAGGACAGCCTGATCACCGCCGACGTCGGCATCGACTCCACCCGCGAGATCGTCGACCGGCTCCGCGAGCAGACCCGGGTGCTCGGCACCCGGTCGGTCGACGAGCTGCGCACCCTGCTCGCCGCCGAGCTGGTCAACGCGCTCGACCCGACGCTCGACCGGTCGCTGAAGACCGCCTCCACGGAGGGCGTCCCGGCGGTGCTGCTGGTGGTCGGGGTCAACGGCGCCGGCAAGACCACCACCTGCGGCAAGATCGCCCGGGTGCTCATCGCGGACGGCCGGACCGTGCTGCTCGGCGCGGCCGACACCTTCCGGGCCGCCGCCGCCGACCAGCTGGAGACCTGGGGCGGCCGCGTGGGCGCCGAGACCGTCCGCGGCCCCGAGGCCGCCGACCCGGCCAGCGTGGCCTTCGACGCCGTCAAGCGGGGCATCGACACGAAGGTCGACACGGTGCTGGTGGACACCGCCGGCCGGCTGCAGAACAAGGTCGGCCTCATGGACGAGCTGGGCAAGGTCAAGCGGGTGGTGGAGAAGCACGGCCCGATCGACGAGACCCTGCTGGTGCTCGACGCCACCACCGGCCAGAACGGCCTGGAGCAGGCCCGCGTCTTCACCGAGGTGGTCAACGTGACCGGCGTGGTGCTGACCAAGCTCGACGGGACCGCCAAGGGGGGCATCGTGATCGCCGTGCAGCGCAAGCTGGGCATCCCGGTCAAGCTGGTCGGCCTCGGCGAGGGTCCCGACGACCTGGCCCCGTTCGATCCGGCGCAGTTCGTCGACGCGCTGCTCGGGACCGAGCCGCTCGCCCGGGACGCGTAGCCTCGACGTGACGACTGACGATCGCGCCTACGCGGGGTGGCGCGACCCCAGCCACCCGTCGCCACGCCTCGGGAGACCGTACGTGACTTCGCAGGAGATCCCGCTCCACGGCGGGAACGTGAGCACCGTGGTCCGGGTGGGCGACACCGTCCGGCGCAACGCCGGCCCGTGGACCCCCTCGGTCCACGCCCTGCTGCGCCATCTGGAGTACGTCGGCTTCACCGGCGCGCCCCGCGCCCTCGGCATGGACGAGCGCAACCGGGAGGTCCTGTCGTACCTGGAGGGGGAGTGCGGGGAGTACCCCCTCGCCCCGCACTGGGTCACCGACGAGGCCCTGGTCACCGTGGCGACCATGCTGCGGATGTTCCACGACGCCCAGTACGGCTTCACCCCGCCGCCGGGGGCGGTCTGGCGCTCGTTCGGCCCGCCCCCGCCGGACACCGAGGTGATCTGCCACCACGACGCCGCCCCGCACAACGTGATCTGGCGCCCCGACGGCACCCTCGGGCTGATCGACTTCGACCTGGCCTCGCCCGGCGCCCGGATCTACGACGTGGCGTACGCGGCCTGGACCTGGGTGCCGATCTTCTCCGACCGGGACTCGATCACCCTCGGCTGGAAGCACCCGGACCGGCCGCGCCGGCTGCGCCTCTTCGCCGACGCGTACGGGCTGATCCCGCGGGACCGGCACCGGCTCATCCGGACCCTCCGCAAGCGGATCGTCGACCACGTCGAGGGCATCCGGCGGATGGCCGCGGCCGGCGAGCCGGCGTTCGTCCGGATCGTGCACAAGGGCCACCTGCGCCGGCCGATGCGCGACCTGCGGCTGCTCGACTACGAGCGGCACGCCCTGGAGTACGCGCTGCGCTGACCCCGCGCGCATCGGAGGTGGTCCCCCGCGGGGTTTTCCCCAGGCATGATCGTCGTTCTTCACACGCCGGAAACAACGCGTCACGCGTCGGAAATCGAGCGGTGTCGGTGAAGGAAACAGCCGCCGAGCAAGCTTCCGCGCAACCGGCGTACGGGCGACGCTGCCCCGGAAGCCGCGAAGGAGGAGACTTCACCTTTAGGAGGCCAGCGTGCCTGAAGCACCGACGATCGACGGCGGCAACACCGTTTGGCTGCTGGTTTCGACCGCTCTCGTGCTGCTCATGACCCCCGGCCTGGCGCTGTTCTACGGCGGCCTGAACCGGGCCAAGGGCGTACTCAACATGATGATGATGAGCTTCTCGGCCATCGGGCTCATCTCCGTGCTGTGGTGGTTCTACGGTTTCAGCGTCGCCTTCGGGGCCGACGTCAACGGTCTGTGGGGTGACCCCGGCGCGTACCTGGGCACCAAGACCTTCCTGGCCGAGACCGACCTCTGGGGCGCCACGGCGGAGAACCCCAGCGGCATCGGCGTCCCGCTGTACGTGTTCATGGCGTTCCAGATGGTCTTCGCGGTGATCACCGTCGCGCTGATCAGCGGCGCCATCTCCGACCGGGCGAAGTTCGCCGGCTGGCTGCTCTTCGCCTTCGGCTGGGCCACCCTGGTCTACTTCCCGGTCGCCCACTGGGTGTGGGGCGGCGGCATCATCGGCGCCAAGCTCCACGCGCTCGACTTCGCCGGCGGCACGGCCGTGCACATCAACGCCGGTGCGGCGGCCCTCGGCGTGGCCCTCGTGCTCGGCCGGCGGGTCGGCTGGCCCCGCGAGGGCATGAAGCCGCACAACATCCCGCTGGTCGCGCTCGGCGCCGGCCTGCTCTGGTTCGGCTGGTTCGGCTTCAACGCCGGCTCGGAGCTGACCGTCGACTCGGTGGCCGGCCTGGCCTTCCTCAACACCCAGCTCGCCACCGCCGCCGCGGTGCTCGGCTGGCTGGCCATCGAGTGGATCAAGGACGGCAAGCCGACCATGGTCGGCGCCTCCTCCGGCGCCGTGGCCGGTCTGGTCGCCATCACCCCGGCGTGCGGCTTCATCGCCCCGTGGGCGGCCGTCCTGCTCGGCCTCGTCGCCGGCGCGGTGTGCGCGCTCGCCATCAGCCTGAAGTACCGGCTCGGCTACGACGACTCCCTCGACGTGGTGGGCGTGCACTTCGTCGGCGGCTGGATCGGGTCGCTGTGGCTCGGCCTGTTCGCCACCAACTCGGTCAACGGCGCGATCAGCGACGTGGTGGGCGCCTCCGACGGCCTCTTCTACGGCGGCGGCCTGACCCAGCTCGGCCGGCAGGCCCTCGCCGGCCTGATCGTCACCGTGTGGTCGGCCGGCATCGCCTGGCTGCTCGCCTTCGCCATCGACAAGACGATCGGCTTCCGGGTGGCGGCCGAGGCCGAGGTCGACGGCATCGACGTCGCCGAGCACGCGGAGAGCGCGTACGACCTGTCGCCCACCACGGGCGGCGGCGCCGGGGGCGCGTTCGCCCTGGCCGGGATCGGCGCCGCCAGGCCGGCCCCGGAACCCACCGACCCGGCGGAGGAGCCCGCCGAGCCGGTCAGCGAGAAGGTCGCCGGTTAACGTTCCTGGGATGGAGGGGTTGGACATGAAGCTGGTGACCGCGGTCATCAAGCCGTACCAGCTGGACGCGGTGAAGGAGGCCCTGCACGCCCTCGGCGTGGCCGGCCTGACCGTCAGCGAGGTCCAGGGCTACGGCCGGCAGAAGGGGCACACCGAGGTCTACCGGGGTGCCGAGTACACGGTCGAGTTCCTGCCCAAGATCCGGGTCGAGGTGCTCACCGACGAGATGGACGTCGACAAGATCGTCGACGCCATCGTGGGCGCGGCGCGGACGGGCAAGATCGGCGACGGCAAGGTCTGGGTGACCGGCGTCGAGGAGGTCGTCCGGGTCCGCACCGGCGAGCGCGGGCTCGACGCCCTCTGAGGACACCTCGATGACCTCGTTGATCAAGGAGAACGCGTCCGGACACCCCGGCGACGGCGACGCGAACTTCTTGATCAACGAGGTCGTCGGCGTGCCGGGCGGGATCGGCGCCGACGCCCGGCGGGCGCGGGCCGAGGCGCTGGACGGGTGGCTGCGCGGGATCTTCCCCGCGCGGGCGGGGATCGCCCTGGTCGCGGTCGGAGGGCTGGGACGGCGGCAGTGTGCGCCCTACGGCGACGTCGACCTGGTGCTGCTGCACGCGGGGGTGCCCGGCATCGACGAGCTGGCCGCCTCGCTCTGGTATCCCATCTGGGACGCCGGGCTGCGGCTGGACCACTCGGTGCGCACGGTCGCCGAGGCGCTCTCCGTGGCCCAGGACGACGTCAAGGTCGCCCTCGGCCTGCTCGACGCCCGCCACGTCGCCGGCGACCCGGTGCTGGCCGACCAGCTCGTCCGCACCGCCGCCGACCACTGGCGGCGCACCGCCGTCCGGCAGCTCCCGAAGCTGCGGGAGATCACCGACGCCCGCTGGGAGGCCCACGGCGAGCTGGCCTTCCTGCTCGAAGGGGACCTCAAGGAGGCCGCCGGCGGGCTGCGCGACGTCGGCCTCCTCCGGGCCATCGCCACCGCCGGTGTCACCGACGCCCTCCGCCCCGCCGTGCACGCCGCCCACCGGCGGCTGCTGGACACCCGGGACGCCCTGCACCAGCAGGTCGGCCGCCGGGTCGACCGGGTCGTCGCCCAGGAGCGGGACGGCGTCGCCGCCCTGCTCGGGCTGCGCGCGTCCCTGACCGGGGACGCGGACGCCGAGACGGTGACGATCGGTGACGGCGACGTGCTGCTGCGCCGGGTGGCCGGGGACGCCCGGACCGTCAGCCACGCCCTCGACGACGCCTGGCGGGCCGCCGACCGGCTCCGCGCCGGCCGGCACCGGAGCGCCGCCGGCCGGCCGCTGCGCCGCCCGGTCGCCCGCGACGTGGTCGAGCAGGACGGCGAGCTCGTCCTCGCCCGCACGGCGATCGGCGCGCGCCCCGACCCGAGCCTGTCGCTGCGGGTCGCCGCCGCCGCGGCCACCACCCGGCTGCCCATCGCGCGGGCCACCTGCGAGTGGCTGGCCGCGTACTGCCCGCCGCTGCCCGCGCCCTGGCCGCCGGCCGCCCGGGCCGCGCTGATCACCCTGCTCGGTGCCGGTCCCGGCCTGGTGCCCGCCTGGGAAACCTGCGACCGGTACGGCCTGATCGACGGCTGGCTGCCCGAGTGGACCCGGCTGCGCAGCCTGCCCCAGCACAACCCGGTGCACCGGTTCACCCTGGACCGGCACCTGGTGCAGGCCGCGTACGAGGCGAGCCGGCACACCCGCGACGTGGACCGGCCCGACCTGCTGCTGCTCGGCGCGTTCCTGCACGACATCGGCAAGGGCCTGCCCGGCGAAGGTGCCGCCGGGCGGGCCGGCAGGCATGAGCCCGCCGGCACCTTCGCAGACCACAGCACGGTCGGGGCGCCCCTCGCCGAAGCGGTGGCCACCCGGATCGGGCTGCCCGACGACGAGGCGGCGCTGATCGCCAAGCTCGTCCGGCTGCACCTGCTGCTGCCCGACGTGGCCACCCGGCGGGACCTCTCCGACCCGAAGACCATCGCCGGTGTCGCCCAGCGGGTCGGCGACACCACCACCCTGGACCTGCTGCACGGCCTGGTCCGGGCCGACGCCGCGGCCACCGGGCCGGCCGCCTGGTCGGAGTGGAAGGGCCGCCTGGTCGCCGAACTCGTCGCCCGGGTGCGGACCGCCCTGGACACCGGCGTGGTGCCCGCCCCGCCGGCCCCCGACCCCGCGCTGGTCGCCGGGCCGCTGCCGGTCGTACACCTCGGGGAGGACCGGGTGTCGGTGGCCGCGGCCGACCGGCGGGGCCTGCTCGCCACGGTGGCCGGTTGCCTGGCCCTGCACCGGCTGGAGGTGATCTCCGCGGACGCCGCGACGGTCGACGGGCGCGCCCTGGTGCAGTGCCGGGTGCAGCCGCGCTACGGCCTGGCCCCCGACCCGATCGCGCTCACCGCCGACCTGCGCCGCGCGGTCACCGGCGACGTCTCGGTCACCCAGCGGCTGCGCGGCCGGGCCCTCGCCGCGCGGGCCCGGGGCGCCGCGCCCCGGGTGGTCTGGCACCGCGAGGCCGCCACCGACGCGGTGCTGCTGGAACTGCGCGCCGCCGACGCGGCCGGGCTGCTCTACCGGGTCGCCGGCGCCCTCGACGAGGCCGGCGCCCAGGTGCGGGCCGCCCGGATCTCCACCCTCGGCGGCGACGTGGTGGACGTGTTCTACCTGGTCGGCGGTTGGCCGACGCCGGCGGACCGCGAGCGCATCGAGACCGCCGTGCTCGCCGCCGTGTAAGGACTGGCCCAGTCTCGACGCCTCCGGTACCCCTTCCGACACCCGCACTACGTCCGGCGACGTAGGCGCGGAGCCGCCTGCGGGGCGACGTGCCGGGGCCCGCCCGGCGGGACGCTCGGGGGCATGAACCTGCCAGTGCAGACCGAAGGGCTCACCAAACGGTACGGCGGCCTGACCGCCGTGCAGGACCTCCAGCTGACCGTCCGGGCGGGCGAGGTGTACGGCTTCCTCGGCCCCAACGGCGCCGGCAAGACCACCACCCTGCGCATGCTGCTCGGGCTGGTCCGGCCCACCGCCGGCACGGTCCGGCTGCTCGGCCGGCCGCCCGCCGCCGGCCGGCTCACCGGGGTCGGGGCGCTGATCGAGGGGCCGGCCTTCTATCCGTACCTCTCCGGGCGGGAGAACCTGCGGGTGCTGGCCTGCTACGCCGGGGTCGGCGCCGACCGGGTCGCGCTCGTGCTCGACCTGGTCGACCTCACCGACCGGGCCGGCGACCGCTACGCCGGCTACTCGTTGGGCATGAAGCAGCGGCTCGGCGTGGCCGCCGCGCTGCTGAAGGACCCCCGCCTGCTGATCCTGGACGAGCCGACCAACGGCCTCGACCCGGCCGGCATGGCGGACATGCGCACGCTGATCCGCCGGCTCGGCGCGGCCGGCTGCACGGTGCTCGTCTCCAGCCACCTGCTCGGCGAGGTCGAGCAGGTGTGCGACCGGGTCGGGGTGATCGCCCGGGGCCGGCTGGTCGCCGAGGGCAGCGTCGCCGAGCTGCGTGGCGCGGCCGGGCTGCGGCTGCTCGCCGACCCGCTGGACGCGGCGGCCGCCCGGGCGCGGGAACTGGTCGGCGCCGAGCGGGTCCGGGTGGTCGACGGCGGGCTGGAGCTGGCCGTCGAGCCGGACCGGGCCGCCTGGCTCAACACCGAGCTGGTCGGGGCCGGGCTCGCCGTGCGCGAGCTGCGCCCCCGGGAACGGGACCTGGAGCAGGTCTTCTTCGACCTCGTGGAGAGGGGAACGGCCGATGTCGCGTAGCTTCCGCGCCGAGACGGTCAAGCTCGTCCGGCGGCCGGCCAGCTGGCTGCTGCTGGCCATCACGCTGGTGCTCGCACTGATCTTCACCTACGTCTTCCCGTACGCGGGCCTCGCGGGCGGCACCGACGGGCCGAACACCGGCCGCGCCCTGCCCGCCCTGCTCCCCGACCAGCTGGTCGGCAACTCCCTCGGCGGCCTGCCGGTCTTCCTCGGCTCGATCCTGCTGATCCTCGGCGTGCTCACCGTCGGCGGCGAGTACGGCTGGGGCACCTGGAAGACCGTGCTCACCCAGGGCCCGACCCGGCTGGAGGTGTACGCGGGCAAGCTGCTCGCCCTCGCCGCCGCCGCGCTGGCCGTGGTGCTGGCCGTGTTCGCGGTCGGCGCGGCGGCCAGCGTGCTCATCGCGTCCGCCGAGGCGCAGCCGGTGACCTGGCCGTCGGCCGGCGACCTGCTCACCGGGATCGGGGCGGGGTGGCTCATCGCGACGATGTGGGCCATGCTCGGTGCCGTGCTGGCCGTCGCGCTGCGCGCCGTGGCGCTGCCGGTCGGGCTGGGCCTGGTGTGGATGCTCGCCGTGCAGAACCTGCTCGCCGCGATCGCCGCGCCGCTGGTCGACTGGGTGGCGAAGGCCCAGGAGGGGCTGCCCGGGCCGAACGCCGGGTCGCTGGCCGCCGCGCTCGGCGCGCCCGGGGACACCCCGGGGGTGGCGGCCGTCGTCGGCGGCGGGCAGGCGGCCATGGTGGTGGCCGCGTACCTGATCGGGTTCGCGGCGGTCGGCGCGGTGCTGCTGCGCCGGCGGGACATCGGCTGAGGCGGGGCGGGGGAGGCGACGTGGACCGCGAGCGTGGCAACCGGGGCCCGTGGCTCCTGGACGGCCTCGTCGCCCTGGTCCTGCTGGTGATCGGGCTGGCCGGCACTGCGCCGGCCGGCCTCAACCAGGGCGTCGAGGCCGGGCCGGGCGCCTATCCGTTGGTCGTGGTGGCCGCGCTCGCGGTGGCCGTCCGGCGGCGCTGGCCGCTGCCCACCCTGGCGGTGGTCACCGCGGTGAGCACCGCCTACCTGGTGCTCGGCTACCCGTACGGGCCGATCCTGCTGTCGTTCTTCGTCGCGGTCTACACGGTGGCCGCGTACCGGCCGGTGCGGGACGCGGCGGTGGCCAACGGGGTGGCGCTGCTCGCGCTGCTCACGCACGTCTTCGTGGGGGTGCGCCCGCCCGGCGTGGTCGGGCTGATGCCGGCCGCCGCGTGGGTGGTGGTGCCGTTCGCGGTGGGGGTCACCGTACGGCTCGGCCGGGAGAACGCGGCGCGCAGCCGCACCGACGAGGCGCGCCGGCTGGCCGACGCCGAGCGGCTGCGGGTGGCTCGGGAGGTGCACGACGTGGTCGGCCACGGGCTCGCCGCGATCCACCTCCAGGCCGAGATCGCCCTGCACCTGCTGGCCCGCAAGCCCGAGCAGGCCGAGGCGGCGCTCACCGCGATCAGCCGCACCAGCAAGGAGGCGCTCGACGAGCTGCGGGTGACGCTGACCGTCGTCCGCCGCGACGAGCCCGCCGACGAGCGCGCCCCCGCGCCCGGGCTGGCCCAGCTCCCGCAGTTGCGCGAGCGGCTGGCCGGCGCGGGGCTCCCCGTCACCGTCGAGGTGGACGGGGCGCCG
Organism: Micromonospora sp. NPDC005707; assembly: GCF_040631005.1. NCBI lineage: Bacteria > Bacillati > Actinomycetota > Actinomycetes > Micromonosporales > Micromonosporaceae > Micromonospora > Micromonospora sp. NPDC005707. Next base: position 135,964 of record NZ_JBEXYR010000001.1, on the reverse strand, counting down.
CGCCCGGTCCCGGTCGCGGTGGACCTGGCCGCCTACCGGGTGGTGCAGGAGGCGCTGACCAACGTGCTGCGGCACGCCGGACCCGCGACGGCCACCGTCCGGATCCGGTACGCGCCGGCCGAGGTCGGCGTGGAGGTCACCGACACCGGCCGCGGCCCTGCCGCCGCGGCGGACCGGCCCGGCTACGGGCTGGCCGGCATGCGGGAGCGGGTCACCGCGCTGGGCGGCTCGTTCACGGCCGGCCCCGCCTCCACCGGCGGCTTCCGGGTGTCCGCCACACTGCCCGTGGAGGAGGTCGCATGATCCGTGTGCTGCTCGCCGACGACCAGGACCTGGTCCGGATCGGGCTGCGTGCCCTCGTGGAGAGCGAGGACGACCTCACCGTGGTGGGGGAGGCCGCCGACGGGCTCGCCGCCGTCGAGGCGGCCCGCCGGGAACGCCCCGACGTGGTGCTCATGGACGTCCGGATGCCCGGCGTCGACGGCATCGAGGCGACCCGCCGGATCGTCGCCGACCCCGCGCTGGCCGGCACCCGGGTGGTCGTGCTGACTACCTTCGAGCTGGACGAGTACGTCTTCGACGCGCTCCGGCACGGTGCCAGCGGTTTCCTCACCAAGGACACCCGCCCGGCCGAGCTGCTGCGGGCCATCCGGCTGGTCGCCGAGGGGGAGGCGCTGCTCTCCCCGTCGGTGACCCGGCGGGTGGTCCGGGAGTTCGCCACCCGGCCGGCCCGGGTGCCCCGCCCGCACCCCCGGCTCGACGCTCTGACCGACCGGGAACGCGAGGTGGTGGGCCTGGTCGGCGAGGGGCTGAGCAACGTCGAGATCGCCGAGCGGCTGGTGGTCAGCCCGGCGACGGCGCGGACCCACGTGAGCCGGGCCATGGTGAAGCTGGGCGCCCGGGACCGGGCGCAGCTGGTGGTCTTCGCGTACCAGTCGGGCCTGGTGGCCTCCTGACCCACCGGCGCCTCCAGCGCCGCCAGGACCACAGCGGCCGGGGATGCCTCCTTCCGGCGCTACGAACTTGATGGCGTGAACGATTCAGCGCAGGGCGGGTTGATCCGGCGGGTTGATCCGGCCCGGGGTTGATCCGGCCCGGGGTTGATCCGGCCCGGGGTTGATCCGGCCCGGGGTTGATCCGGCCCGGGGTGGATCCGGGCGGGGTGGATCCGGGCGGGGGTGGATCCGGCCGGGGGTGGATCCGGGCGGGGTGGATCCGGGCGGGGGTGGATCCGGCCGGGGGTGGATCCGGGCGGGGTGGATCCGGGCGGGGTGGATCCGGGCGGGATGGATCCGGCCGGATCCGGCTGGGTGGACCCGACGGGGCGGATCCGGCGGGGTGGATCCGGCGGGTGGATCCGGCGGGGTGGATCCGGCGGGTGGATCCGGCGGGGTTGGCCACGGCCATCGAGGGTTGGCCCGGCATCAAGGGTCGGCGCGGCGCGGGCGGGGCGGGCGCGGGGCTGGGCGGGCGCCTGCGTGGTGAGTCATCCGCGTCATCAAGTTGCTAGTCGGCCACGGCCGACCGATGCACCCGAGCGCCGGCCGGGTGCCGACTCCACCGTCGCCCTCACCACCACTCGAGACAACGCGTCCGGACAGTGGGAAACCAGAAGATCTTGGTACGAAACGGCCCCCCTGGGGGCCATTTCCGTCCAAGATCTCGGGCGGCGGGCGGCGGGCGGCGGGCGGCGGGCGGCGTGCGGCGTGCGGCGTGCGGCGTGCGGCGGGCGGCGTGCGGCGGGCGGCGTGAGGCGTGAGGCGGGTGCGGCGGGCGGCCGGCCGGCGGCGGTCGTGGCGGTGGTGGGCGGATGGCGGCTTGTGTGGGCGGCGCGGCGGCGGCGGCCGGCGTGGCCGTGGTGTGCGGGTGGTGGCGTGTGCGGGCGGCGCGGCGGCGGCCGGCGGCCGGCGTGGCCGTGGTAGGCGGGTGGTGGCCTGTTTGGGCGGCGCGGCGGCGCGGCGGTGGGCGGTGGGCGGGCGGGGCGGCGGTGGGCGGTGCGGCGGCGGGCCGGCAGGCGGTGGGCGGCGCGGCGGCGGGCCGGCTGGGCGGGTGGACGGCGGGGCGGTGGTGGGGTTGGGTCGGAGCGAGGGTGCGGGTGGCGGGCTACCCTAGCGGTGGGCTGGACACCTGCCCGGCCGCCTGTGCCCGCCGAATACGACAAACGGGATGTTCGCGTGTTTGACACCTTGAGTGACCGCCTGTCCGGGATCTTCACCAAGCTCCGCGGCAAGGGTCGGCTCACCGACGCCGACATCGACGCCACCGCGCGCGAGATCCGCATGGCGCTGCTGGAGGCCGACGTCGCCCTGCCGGTGGTCAAGGGCTTTATCGCGAACGTCAAGGAGCGGGCGCGCAGCGCCGAGGTCTCCGAGGCGCTCAACCCGGCCCAGCAGATCATCAAGATCGTCAACGAGGAGCTGATCAACGTCCTCGGCGGCGAGGGGCGGCGGCTCCAGTTCGCCAAGCACCCGCCGACCGTGATCATGCTGGCCGGTCTCCAGGGTTCCGGCAAGACCACCCTGGCCGGCAAGCTGGCCCGCTGGCTCAAGGCCCAGGGCCACCAGCCGCTGCTGGTCGCCGCCGACCTCCAGCGCCCCAACGCCGTCGGGCAGCTCCAGGTGCTCGGTGGCCGGGCCGGCGTCGAGGTGTACGCCCCGGAGCCCGGCAACGGCGTCGGCAACCCGGTGCAGGTCGCGCGCGACTCGATCGAGCACGCCAAGCGGGCCGCCCGGGACATCGTCATCGTCGACACCGCCGGCCGGCTCGGCATCGACGCCGAGATGATGCAGCAGGCCGCCGACATCCGCGACGTGGTCCAGCCCGACGAGGTCATCTTCGTCATCGACGCGATGGTCGGTCAGGACGCGGTCCGCACCGCCGAGGCGTTCCGCGACGGCGTCGGCATCACCGGTGTGGTCCTCTCCAAGCTCGACGGTGACGCCCGCGGTGGCGCCGCCCTGTCGGTCCGGGAGGTCACCGGGCAGCCGATCCTCTTCGCCTCCACCGGCGAGAAGCTGGAGGACTTCGACGTCTTCCACCCCGACCGGATGGCCAGCCGGATCCTCGGCATGGGCGACGTCCTCACTCTGATCGAGCAGGCCGAACAGGCCTTCGACGCCGATCAGAAGGAGAAGATGACCGCCAAGCTGATGGGCGGCGAGCAGTTCACCCTGGAGGACTTCCTCGATCAGCTCATCGCGGTCCGGCGGATGGGTCCGATCGCCAACGTGCTGGCCATGATGCCCGGCATGGGGCAGATGAAGGACCAGCTCGCCGAGCTGGACGACAAGCACTTCGACCGGGTCACCGCGATCATCCGGTCGATGACCCCGGCCGAGCGCACCACCCCGAAGATCATCAACGGCTCCCGCCGGGCCCGCATCGCCAACGGCTCCGGCGTCACCGTGATGGACGTCAACCAGCTGCTCAACCGCTTCGCCGACGCGCAGAAGATGATGAAGCAGATGGGCGGCATGATGGGCCTGCCCGGTGGCGGCCGGCGCAAGGCGACCAAGTCGCCCAAGAACAAGCGCAAGGGCACCAAGGGTGGCGGGCGGCCGCGCACCGGCGCCGGGGTGCCGGGCGGCTTCCCGGGCGGCATGCCGCAGCTGCCGCCGGGCCTCGACCCGGGCGACCTGGCCGGTGGCCAGGGCCTGCCGCCGGGCTTCAAGCTGCCGAAGATCGACTTCAACAAGCTCGGCAAGGGCGGCGACAAGGGCCCGCGCTGACGGCGTGCTGACGGCCCCGTTCCCCACCCGGGGGCGGGGCCGTCCGCGTACCGTGGCGGGCTCGTAACACGCTCGCTTGAGTGATCGGGTAGGACTGTGCACATGGCTCTGCATGTGCGCGGCGTGTTCCTGCCGGACGACGAGGTCCGGGACGTCTGGTTGGTCGGCGACCGGGTCACCTTCGAACCGGTGCCCGGCGCCGAGACGGTGGTCGACGGCGGTTTCGTGCTGCCCGGCCTGACCGACGCCCACTGCCACATCGGCATCGCCCGTGGCGGCGCCCCGATCACCTCCGTCGACCAGGCCCGCGAGCTGGCCCGCACCGACCGGGACGCCGGCGTGCTGGCTATCCGCGACGCCGGCTCGCCGTACCCGTACCCCGAACTCGACGACGAGCCGGACCTGCCGCGACTGGCCCGCGCCGGCCGGCACGTCGCACCGCCGAAGCGCTACCTGCGCGACATCGGGGTGGAGGTCGGCGCGGCCGAGGTGGCCGCGACGGTGGCCGCGCAGGCCGCCGCCGGCAACGGCTGGGTGAAGCTGGTCGGCGACTGGATCGACCGTGGGGTGGGCGACCTGGCGCCGGCCTGGGACGCCGACACGATGACCGCGGCGGTGGCCGCGGCGCACGCCGCCGGGGCGCGCGCGGCCGTGCACACCTTCTCCGAGTCGGCCGTGGAGATCATGGTGCGGGCCGGGGTGGACTCGGTGGAGCACGGCACCGGGCTGAGCCTCGACCTGATCGACCTGATGGCCCGGCAGGGCACGGCGCTGGTGCCCACGATGATCAACATTCGGACCTTCGGCCACATCGCCGAGCAGGCCCGCGCGAAGTTCCCCGGGTACGCCGACCACATGCTCGCCCTGCGCGACCGCTTCCCCGAGGTGGTCCGTGCCGCACACGAGGCGGGGGTGCCGATCTACGTGGGCACCGACGCGGGCGGCGGCATCGACCACGGGCTGGCCGCCGAGGAGATGCTGCTCCTGCACGAGCAGGCCGGCATGTCCGCCGAGGACGTGCTCGCCGCCGCCTCCTGGCGGGCCCGGGAGTGGCTCGGCTTCCCCGGCCTGGTCGAGGGCGGCCTGGCCGACCTGACCGTCTACCCCGAGGACCCCCGTCGCGACCTGCGCGTGGTCCGCACCCCGTCCCGCATCATCCTGCGCGGCCGGGTCGTGTCCCCGCCTCGTTGATCAAGAAGTACGCGTCGGCGGACGGACCGATCCGGACGCGAGCTTTCTGATCAGCCCGCCGGGTGGGTGGCGGCGGTGTGGAAGAGGTGGAGGGCCAGGGTGGCCAGTTCGTCGGCCGTCTCGTCCACCGGGGAACGGGGGAGCACGATGTGGCTGACCACCAGGCGGACGATGGTGTCGGCGGCGAAGGCGCGGGCCGTCGGGTCGGCCTCCGGCAGGTGCCGGTCGGCCCACTCCAGCAGGGCCGCGGACGATTCGGCGAGGACCAGCTCGGACCGGGTGGTCAGGTAGGGCAGCAGCTCGTCGGAGCCGCCCCGGGCGCTCGTCAGGATCGCCTTGACCAGCGGATTGTCCGCGGCGGCGGCGAGGGTGTGCCGGATGGCCGCGTACGCCGCGGCCCGCACGTCGGCGCCGTGCGCGTCGAGGGCCGCGCGGACCTCGCCGACGAACCGGTCCACCTCGCGCCGGGCGAGCGCCTCGGCCAGGCCGGCCTTGCTGCCGAACTCGTTGTAGACGGTCTGGCGGCTCACCCCGGCGGCCCGCGCCACCCCGCCCATCCGCACGCCGTCCCAGCCCGCGGCGATCGTCTGCGCGCGGGCGGCGGCCACGATCTCGTCCCGCAGCCGTTTCGACAGCTCCGGCTCGGCGCGTCCCGTGCCGCGCCGCGAGCCGGAGCCGTCGCGCGACGCCCCGGAGCCGTCGTCTGGAAGCTCACCCATCGTCGTCGAAGTCTACGGTCGGGCGGCGCGACACGGCGCGCGCCGACTCCCGGGCGCAGCGGTGGCCCGCCCGGCGCATAGGATGTGCGGTCATGGCACGCGTGCTCACTCCCCGTGCGGAGGACTTTCCCCGCTGGTACCAGGACCTGATCGCCAAGGCGAAGCTGGCCGACAACGGCCCGGTGCGGGGCACCATGGTCATCCGACCGGCGGGCTACGCCATCTGGGAGCGGATGCAGGCCGAGATGGACGCCCGGATCAAGGCGGCCGGCGCGGAGAACGCGTACTTCCCGCTCTTCATCCCGGAGAGCTACCTCAAGCGCGAGGCCGAGCACGTCGAGGGCTTCTCGCCGGAGCTGGCGGTGGTCACCCACGGCGGTGGCAAGCAGCTCGCCGAGCCGGTGGTGGTCCGCCCCACCAGCGAGACGGTCATCGGCGAGTTCATGGCCAAGTGGATCGACTCCTACCGGGACCTGCCGCTGCTGCTCAACCAGTGGGCGAACGTGGTCCGCTGGGAGCTGCGCCCCCGGATCTTCCTGCGCACCAGCGAGTTCCTCTGGCAGGAGGGGCACACGGCGCACGCGACCCGCGAGGATGCCCGCGCCTACGCCCGCCGGATCCTCCACGAGGCGTACGAGGACCTGATGGTCAACGTGCTCGGCATCCCCGTGGTGGTCGGCCTGAAGACCGCCCGCGAGCGCTTCGCCGGCGCGACCGCCACCTACACCTGCGAAGGCATGATGGGCGACGGCAAGGCCCTCCAGTTGGGCACCAGCCACGAGCTCGGCCAGAACTTCGCCAAGGCGTTCGACATCAGCTACTCCTCCGCCGAGGGCGGTCGGGAGCACGCCTGGACCACCTCCTGGGGCACCTCGACCCGCATGCTCGGCGGCCTGATCATGTGCCACGGCGACGACAACGGCCTGCGGGTGCCGCCGAAGCTGGCGCCGGTCCAGGCGTACGTGATGGTCGTCAAGGACGGCGAGGGCGTCGCGGAGGCGGCGAACAAGCTGTGCGACGCGCTGCGTGACGCCGGCGTCCGGGTCGCGCTGGACGACCGGACCGACACGGCGTTCGGCCGCCGCGCGGTCGACGCCGAGCTGCGCGGCTACCCGGTGCGCGTCGAGGTCGGCCCCCGCGACCTGGCCGCCGGCAACGCCGTGGTGGTCCGGCGTACGGACGGCTCGAAGGCGCCGGTCCCGGTCGCCGACGTGGTGGGCGCGGTGCTCGCCGCGCTGGAGGCGGACCAGCAGGCGCTGCACGACCAGGCGCTGGCGTTCCGGCGGTCCCGGACCGTCGAGGTCGGCACGCTGGCCGAGGCGATCGAGGCGGCCGGCGCCGGCTGGGCCAAGGTGCCGTGGTCGGCGGTCGGCGTCGAGGGTGAGGCCGAGGCGAACGGTCAGGGCGTCACGGTCCGGTGCCTGCTGCGGGCCGACGGCTCGGTGCCGGACTCCGAGGACGAGCCCGACCTGGTCGCCGTCCTGGCCCGCGCCTACTGAGGTGCGGCCGGGCCTCCCGGTCGACCGGTTCGCGCCGGGCCGGCTGATCATGCACCGCAACGTGCGGCACGGCCGGATCGGTTGGGTCCGGTCGGCCCGCGTGGTGTGCGACGACGACCGGGGCCTGCTGCTCTGGGTGGCCCGGAACACCCCGGTGGCGCACGAGGTGACCGAGGCGGGGCTGGGCATGCGAGCCGTGCCCTTCGCCGAGTGGATCACCTCGTCCTACCGGCTGGCGCAGGGGCGCTGGAGCGGTCCGCCGGTGCTGAAGTTCCTGCCCACGGGCGCCGCCCACTCGGTCTGGTGGTTCCGGGACGACCGGGGCCGGTTCAAGAACTGGTACGTCAACCTGGAGGAGCCCGGCATCCGCTGGGACGACGGCGCGGTGGCCGGGGTCGACATGCTCGACCAGGACCTCGACGTGCTGGTCCACCCGGACCTGAGCTGGGAGTGGAAGGACGAGGACGAGTTCGTCGAGCGCCTCGCCTTCCCCGGGCACTACTGGGTGACCGACGAGAAGGCGGTCCGGGCCGAGGGGGAGCGGGTGATCCGGATCGCCGAGGCCGGCGAGTTCCCCTTCGACGGCACCTGGTGCGACTTCACCCCGCCCGCCGACTGGGACGTACCGGACGAACTGCCACCCGGTTGGGACCGGCCGCCGGTCCGCTGAGTTCGTGTCGTTCGTCACCGGCGCGGGCGACCCGGGCGAGCTGTCCGGGTCCGGTGTGAGAGATCGCGGCCGGACATGGCAGAATGGGTCGCTGGTATCCGGCGCGCGTCCGGCGCCCTCTAACCCGGGCGCGTCGCCAGTTAACCGAGCAGTCTCCGGCCCAACCCCACTGTGCCGGTCGGCGCTCACCCGCCACACCGCCCGTACCGGGCCGGTGAGATCGCAACAGGAGCGAAACAACTGTGGCCGTAAAGATCCGGCTCCTGCGGATGGGCAAGATCCGCAACCCGCAGTACCGCATCGTCGTCGCCGACTCGCGCACCAAGCGTGACGGTCGCGCGATCGAGTTCGTCGGTGTGTACCAGCCGAAGGAAGACCCTTCGGTGATCGAGGTCAAGTCGGAGCGGGTCCAGTACTGGCTGTCGGTCGGCGCGCAGCCGAGCGAGGCCGTGCAGCGCCTGCTGGAGCTGACCGGTGACTGGCAGAAGTTCAAGGGCCTGCCGGCCCCGCCGCCGCTGAAGGTCGCCCCCGAGCGGGCCGACCGCAAGGCGGCGTACGAGGCCGAGGCGAAGGCCGCCGCCGGCGTGGCGGACACCCCGGCCCCGGCCAAGAAGGCCGCCAAGGCTGCGGCTCCGGCCGCCGAGGCCAAGGCTGCCGCCCCGGCCGCCGAGGCCGAGGCGCCGAAGGCCGAGGAGCAGACCGGTGCCGAGTCCGGCGAGCAGGCCTGACATGGCGCTGCGTCCGGCCCTGGAGCACCTGGTGAAGGGGATCGTCGACCACCCGGACGACGTCCGGGTGCGCATGGTCGACTCCCGTCGGGGCAAGCGGCTCGAGGTCCGCGTGCACCCGGAGGACCTCGGCACGGTGATCGGGCGGTCCGGCCGGACCGCCAAGGCGCTGCGCCAGGTGATCGGCTCCATCGGTGGGCGCGGGGTGCGCGTCGACATCGTCGACTCGTACTGATGCTTCTCATCGTCGGCCGGATCGGCAAGCCGCACGGCATCCGCGGTGAGGTCACCGTGGAGGTGCGGACCGATGAGCCCGAAGCACGATTCGCCCCCGGAGCGGTGCTCAGCACCGAGCCGGGGGCGGTCGCGCCCCGGGAGCCCGGCGCCTACCGCGTGCCGGCGGAGTTGACCATCGAGTCCGCCCGCTGGCACCAGGGGCGGCTGCTGGTCAACTTCGAGGGCGTGCTGGACCGCGACGTCGCCGAGGCGCTGCGCGGCACCCTGCTCGGCGTGGACAGCGCCGACGTCGCTCCGCCGGAGGACCCGGAGGAGTTCCTCGACCACCAGTTGGTCGGCCTGGCCGTGGTGACCCCGGCCGGCGAGCGGCTGGGCGAGGTGGCCCGGATCGACCACGCTCCCGCCTCCGACCTGCTGGTGCTGCGGCGCCCCGAGGGGCGCACCGCGCTCATCCCGTTCGTCAAGGCGATCGTCCCCGAGGTCGACGTCGCGGGCGGGCGCGTGGTGGTCGAGCTGCCCGCCGGGCTGCTCGACCTCTGACTGGAGCCACCCCCTCATGCGCGTCGACATCGTGTCGATCTTCCCCGAATACTTCGCCCCGCTGGACCTGTCGCTGATCGGCAAGGCCCGGGCGGGCGGCACGCTGCGGCTGGCCGTACACGATCTGCGGACCTGGACCCACGACGTGCACCGCACGGTCGACGACACCCCCTACGGCGGCGGTCCCGGCATGGTGATGCGGCCGGAGCCGTGGGGTGAGGCCCTCGACGCCCTGGCCCCCGACGAGCTGAGCCCGGACGGGCACACCCTGCCCCGGCTTCTCGTCCCGTCGCCGGCCGGCGTCCCGTTCACCCAGGCCATGGCCCACGAGCTGGCCGCCGAGTCGCACCTGCTCTTCGCCTGCGGCCGTTACGAGGGCATCGACCAGCGGGTGCTCGACCACGCGGCGGCCCGGATGCGGGTGACCGAGGTCTCGCTGGGCGACTACGTGCTCTTCGGCGGTGAGGTGGCCGTGCTGGTCATCCTGGAGGCGGTCACCCGGCTGCTGCCCGGGGTGCTCGGCAACGCCGGCTCGCTGGACGAGGAGTCGCACGCCCACGGGCTGCTGGAAGCCCCGATGTACACCAAGCCGGCGGAGTGGCGCGGGCACGAGGTGCCCGAGGTGCTCCGCTCCGGTGACCACGGGAAGATCGCCCGCTGGCGGCGCGACGAGGCGCTGCTGCGGACCGCGGCCCGCCGCCCCGACCTGATCGCCGCGCTGCCGCTGGAGAGCCTGGACAAGCGGGACCGGGCGGCGTTGGACCGGGGTGGATTTCAGCCCCGGGCGGGGGATGTGGCAAAGTAGAGGGGTTGCCGCATCCGTCCACGCCGTGGGCGGCTGCGAGGACCCTCGACCGGGGTCGGCGTCGCCGGCCACCACCCGGGGGTCAGAATCACCCATCCGCGCACCGACTGACGGTGCGCCGTGAGCCTCACGAGGACACAGCGATGAACATCCTGGACGCCCTTGACGCCCAGTCGAAGCGCGTTGACCTGCCCGACTTCCGCGCCGGTGACACCGTGAAGGTGCACGCGCGGGTTGTCGAGGGCAACCGGTCCCGGGTCCAGATCTTCCAGGGCGTCGTCATCCGCCGCCAGGGTGACGGTCTGCGCGAGACCTTCTCGGTCCGCAAGGTCAGCTTCGGTGTGGGCGTGGAGCGCACCTACCCGCTGAACAGCCCGGCCCTCGACCGCATCGAGGTCGTGACCCGCGGTGACGTGCGGCGCGCCAAGCTCTACTACCTGCGCGAGCTGCGAGGCAAGAAGGCCAAGATCAAGGAGCTGCGCGAGAAGCAGCCGGCGAGCTGAATTTCGCCTCGCCACGCCGCCTGACCTGTGCGGATGTCGTATCGACCGGAGCGCATTACCCTGGTCGTACGGGCGCCGGGGGACGGCGCGCCGCGCCCACTCGACGCGGTGTCACAGCGGTCCACTACCGCCCGTGGGGTCTTCTCAGGAGACTCCCGGGCGGTAGTGTCGTTTCCGCGGACCGGAGAGTGGCATGGTGCAGATGCTTGACGAGGACGGCACCGTCGACCCGTGGCGCCGCAGGCGGCGCACCCGCCGGCAGATGCCGCTGTGGCAGGAACTGCCCCTGCTCCTCGTCGTCGCCTTCTGCCTCGCGGTGCTGATCCGCACCTTCCTGCTCCAGGCGTTCTTCATCCCGTCCGGGTCGATGGAGAACACCCTGCTCATCGGCGACCGGGTGCTGGTCAACAAGGTCGTCTACGACGTCCGCGACCCGGTCCGCGGCGAGGTGGTCGTGTTCCGGGGCACCGACCGGTGGGTCGCCCAGGAGGCCCCCGCGCCCCCGACCAACTTCGCCGGCAAGGTCGGCCGCACCCTCGGTGACCTGGTCGGCATCAGCCGCCCCGGCGAGAAGGACTTCATCAAACGGGTCATCGGCGTGCCCGGCGACAAGGTCTGGTGCTGCGACAAGGGCCGCGTGGTGGTCAACGGCGTGCCGCTGGACGAGCAGGGGTACGTCTCCGAGGACTCGCCGGTCGACCTGCCGCCGAACCCGAAGGAGTGCCGCTCCCGGCAGTTCACCGAGATCGTCGTGCCGCCGGGGCAGATCTTCGTGATGGGCGACCACCGGCTGGTCTCCCAGGACGCCCGGTGCCAGGGCCCCGTGCCGATCGACAACGTGGTCGGCCGGGCCTTCATGATCGTCTGGCCGTCCCAGCGGTGGACCACCCTGCCGGTCCCGAAAACCTTCGCCGACCTGCCACAACCGAACGCCGCGCCGGCCGGGCCGGCACCGGTGGACCCCGATCCGGTGGGCGGGGTCGTCCTGATCCTCCCGGTCACGGCGGCGCTCTCCGTCTTCGCGCGTTCGGGGCGACTGCGCCACGGCCGGGGACGTAGGCTCCACCCGTGATTGACGAGCAGACCGAGAAGCCGCGCAACTCCTTCTGGAAGGAGCTGCCCATCCTCCTGGGCGTGGCGATCCTGGTCGCAGTGCTGGTTCGTGCCTTCGTGCTGCAGACCTTCTTCATCCCCTCGCCGTCCATGGAGAACACCCTCAAGATCGACGATCGGGTGCTGGTCAACAAGCTGGTGTACGACTTCCGCTCGCCGCACCGCGGCGAGGTGATCGTCTTCAAGGCGCCCACCGAGTGGAGCGGCAACCCGCAGGGCGAGGACTTCATCAAGCGGGTGATCGGTGTCGGCGGCGACCACGTGGTCTGCTGCGACCGCACCGGCCCGCAGGAACGGCTGATCATCAACGGCAAGCCGATCGACGAGCCGTTCATCTTCCCCGGCAACAAGCCCGCCGACCAGGATTTCGACATCACCGTGCCGAAGGGCCGGCTCTGGGTGATGGGCGACCACCGGGAGGCCTCCGGTGATTCGCTGGAGCACTGGCAGCAGTCCGGCGAGGACATCGGCGAGGCCACCATCCCCGAGGACCAGGTGGTCGGGCGGGCCTTCACGATCTTCTGGCCGGTCGGCCGGGCGACCTGGCTCAGCGTGCCGGAGCAGTTCGACGCCATCCCCAATCCCTGACTTGCCGGCCCGGCTCCGTGACGGCGCCCGCACTCCGGGAGCCGGAGGGCGTGGGCGTTCGTCGGAGGCGTCTGGCAGGCTTGTGCGGTGACCGTCTACACCCCTCGTCGCGCGGCCCGGGTGCTGCTCGTCGACGCGTCCGACCGGGTGCTGCTGTTCGAGGGCAGTGATCCGGCCCGGCCGGGCCACCGCTACTGGTTCACCCCCGGCGGCGGCCTCGACCCGGGGGAGGCCCCGGCCGCGGGCGCGGCACGTGAGCTGGCCGAGGAGACCGGTCTGCGGCTCGCCCCGGCCGACCTGGGCGCCCCGGTCTGGGCGGAGACGGTCGAGTTCCCGTTCGACGGGGTCTGGTACCGGCAGGAGCAGGAGTTCTTCCTGGTCCGGGTGCCGACCTGGGAGGTCGACACGGCCGGCTTCGACGAGGTCGAACAGGCCAGCGTGCACGGTCACCGCTGGTGGTCGGCCGGCGAGCTGGCCGCCACGACCGAGCGCTACTACCCGCCGGACCTGGCGGACCGGCTCACCCGGGCGCTCGCCGGGGGTGGCCCGTGCTGACCCCGCCGCGCACCGTCGTGCGCCGCGACGGCGGCCTCTACGCGCTGGAGCGGGCGCTGCAACGGCGCGGCTTCCGGCACGTGGCCGGCGCCGACGAGGCGGGCCGCGGCGCCTGCGCCGGGCCGCTGGTGGCCGCCGCCGCGGTGCTGCCCGAGGGGCGGCGCGGCGAGATCGACGAGCTGGCCGACTCCAAGCTGCTCACCCCGGCGGCCCGGGAGCGGGTCTACGAGGAGGTCGTGGCGCGGGCCCTGGCGTACGCGGTGGTGGTCATCCCCGCCGAGGAGGTCGACGCGCGCGGGCTGCACGTGTGCAACCTGGCCGCCATGCGCCGGGCGCTCGCCTCGCTGACCACCCGCCCGGAATACGTGCTGACCGACGGCTTCGGCGTGGACGGGCTGGACGTGCCCGGTCTGGCGGTCTGGAAGGGGGACCGGGTGGCCGCCTGCGTGGCGGCGGCGAGCGTGCTCGCCAAGGTCACCCGGGACCGGATCATGGTGGAACTGGACGAGCGGCACCCGGGCTACGGCTTCGCCGAGCACAAGGGCTACATCACCCCCGAGCACAGCGCCGCGCTGCGCGAGCGGGGGCCCTGCCGGGAACACCGCTTCTCGTATGTGAATGTCGCCACCGTCTCGGGACGGGACGGCCGGCCGCCCCGCTCCCGCCGGCCGGCTGCCGGCAGCCCGGACGAGGTGCTCTTCGGCGCCCCGGACGGGGCGTTCGACGACGGCCCGGACGAGCCGATGGAGCGCTCCGACGCGGCAGGGGGTACCGTCGGCGTGGCGTTGGGCGAGCAGCCGCGACCTCCGGCGTCGGTGGGGGAAGATGTGGTCATGGAAGGCGGAGTGCGATGAGCGCGGAAGATCTCGAGAAGTACGAAACCGAGATGGAGCTGCAGCTCTACCGGGAGTACCGCGACATTGTCCGCCAATTCTCCTACGTGGTGGAGACCGAGCGCCGCTTCTACCTGGCGAACCAGGTCGACCTGCACGTGCGTAACTCGGACGGCGAGGTCTACTTCGAGGTCGAGATGCACGACGCCTGGGTGTGGGACATGTACCGCCCCGCCCGTTTCGTCAAGAATGTCCGCGTAATGACGTTCAAGGACGTCAATGTGGAAGAGCTCGAAAAGCCCGAGATCTCGCTTCCCGCAGATTCCGGATTCGGCGGCTGACCCCAGCCGTCCCGGCGGCCGGCGGGCCCGAAGGCCCGGCGGACCGCCCGAGGCGGATCACTCCGCCAGCACGACCACCTCGACCCGCTGCACCAGGTTGTTCGCGAACCCGCCCCGGTTCCACGGCTGCTCGACCGGCTGGGTTCGCCCGGAGGCGTCGACCGCCCGGGCACCCAGCACATGCCGCCCCGGCGTCGCCCGCCACGACACCTGCCACCGCCGCCACGCCCACTCGCCCCCGGCCGGCTCGTCCAGGGTCGCCGGCACCCATGTCGTACCGCCGTCGAAGGTCACCTCGACGGCCGTCACCGGCGCGTGCCCCGACCAGGCCCGACCGTCCACCGTGCACGGCCCCGGCCGCAGCACCCGGGTACGCGACATGAAGTCCGGGAAACCCGGCGGGCGGACCAGCGCGCGGGGCTCGATCCGGGTCACCGGCACCCCGGGGTCGCCGGCGTCCTGCCGCAGCCGGTACGCCACCGCGTTCTGGTAGCCGTCGAAGGGCTCGGTCAGCACCCGGATGTCGCGCAGCCACTTGACGTGCGCCATGCCGTACCAGCCGGGCACGATCAGCCGCAGCGGCGCACCGTGCTGCGGCAGCAGGGGAGCGCCGTTCATCTCGTACGCCAGCAGCACCTCCTCGCGCAGCGCGTCCGCCACCGGAAGCGCCCGCTGGTAGTCCTGCTCGACCCCGCGCTCCACCCCGTGGTCCGCGCCGGTGAAGACCACGTCCACCGCGTCGGGCGCCAACCCGGCCTCCCGCAGCAGTGGGGCCAGCGGGGTGCCGGTCCACTCGGCGTTGCCCACCGCCTCCACCAGCCACGGCTGGCTCACCGGGCGGGGGTGCAGCAGCGCCCGGCCGTTGCCCGCGCACTCCAACGTCACCCGGTGGGTGACCCGGGGCCGCTCCCGCAGCGCCGCCAGGTCGAGGCGGAGCGGACGCGTGACCGCGCCGCCCACGGTCAGCGCGTGCGCCGCCGGGTCTACGTCCGGGATGTCGTAGTGGATGAGCAGGTAGTGCAGCCCGGCCGGGGTCACGTCGTAGCGCAGCGCCTCCAGCGGGATGCCGTGGTTGCGCGCGGCCAACTGGAGTTCCTCGGCGCTGATCGCCTCGTCGGGGCCGGCGACCCGGGAGGGCCGGCTGACGTCGTCCACGGTGGTCATCTCGCTGCTCCTCGGCCTGTTCAGGGGTGGGTGAGACGGTCGTAGCCGATGAACGCGAACATCGCCGCGCCCGGCTCCAGCGGGCGGGGCCGGCCGGCGAAGCGGTGCGCGCCGACGCCGACCCCGTCGGCCGGGCTGCTCACCGCGACCGGCGCGAAGCCCTCCTCGGCGAACCAGTCGCAGATGGCGGGCACCAGGTCCGGTTCGCGGCGGTGCCGCGTCCAGAAGACCGTGCCGCCGGTGGCGCACAGCGACGCGCAGTGCCGCACGGTGGCCCGGATGTCGGCGTCGGTGATGTTGCCGAAGATGCCGCACACCAGGACGAGGTGCGCCGGCACGAGGTCGACGTACCGGTCGGTCGACGCGGCGTCCCCGACGACCACCTCGACGCCGGTCAGCCCCGCCTCGGCGGCGGCCCGCCGGGCCACCTCGGCGTTGCGCGGGTCCAGCTCCACCAGGCGGGCCGTCACATCCCGGCCGCGCGGATGGCCGGCGAGCACCGGGATCAGGTCCCGCCCCTGCCCCGCGCAGAGGCTGATCGCCCGCAGCGGCCCGGGCGGCGCGCCGTCCAGCGCCTCCGCGATGAGGTCCCGCACTTCCGTGAGCCGGCGGGACAGGGAGGAATCGGGCTGGTCGTAGTCGGTGTGCCAGGCGTACCAGTCCTTCGTCACGCGGCCAGCATAGGCGGCGCGCCGGTTAGCAGATCGCTCCCGCGGGTGGGGGTGCGTCCACAGGTCGCATCTGTCCACAGTGGCGGCGCTCGGGTGGTGCGGGGATGGTGCGGGGCGGGCAGAGTGCGGTGGCGTGTGGATCCTGTCGAGCCGGGCCGGCGCGGCCCTCGTGATGGTGCTGCTGGTCCTCCCGGGCCTGCCGGTCGCGCGTCCGGCGCTGCCCCGACCGTCTTCCTCGGGATGGGCTGCGGCTCCGTCCGTCGGGTCGGGTGGGAGGCCGTCGTCTCCGACGGCCACGGCGCGGCCGTCGCCCGGATCGTCCGTGGCCGGCGCGCCGGCGGCCCGGTTCCGCTGGCCCCTGGCCGGCGCACCGCGCGTCACGCGCCGGTTCGACCCGCCGCCGGAGCCCTGGCTGCCCGGGCACCGGGGCGTGGACCTGGCCGCCACCCCGGGCGCCGAGGTCCGCTCGGCGGGCGCCGGGGTGGTCCTCTTCGCCGGCACGGTGGCCGGGCGGCCGGTGGTCACCGTCGGGCACGCCGACGGGCTGCGCACCACCTACGAGCCGGTCCTCCCCGGCCCGGCGGCCGGCGCCCGCGTCGCCGCCGGCACACCGATCGGCCTGCTGGTCGCCGGGCATCCCGGCTGCGTCGCGGCGGCGTGCCTGCACTGGGGGCTGCGCCGGGGCGAGGAGTACCTGGATCCGCTCGCCCTGCTCGGGCTCGGCCCGGTCCGGCTGCTCCCGCTCGATTCGCCGCCCACCGGAGCCGCCGCTCAGCCCTGGGCCAGCAGCGTGGGCAGCCGGACGGCCAGCCGGTCGTACTCGTCCGGGGTGTTGTAGACCTGGCCGCACAGGCGCAGGTAGCCGCGACCGTTCCAGGCGGCCGTCGACACCTCGACCGAGAGCCGGTCCGCGATCCGGGCCCGGAGGTCCCGCGCCGCGTCCATCGTCGTGGCGAGGCCGGGCGGCAGCGGGATCAGCCGCATGGCGACCGTCGGTCCGCCGGGCTCCGGCAGGTCGGCCGGCGCCACCCCGAGCGCGTCCCCGACCACCCGTTGCCCGTACGCGGCCAGCGCCGCGTTGTGCGCCCGCACCCGGTCCAGGCCGAGGCTGCGCAGGGTGAACAGGCCGACCGGGGCGGCCAGCCAGCCGGTGTAGTCGAGGGTCGCCTGCCACTCGACCCGGGTGGGAAACCCGCTGCCCTGCTCCCAGGAGACAACCAGCGGCCGGATCCGCTCCCGCCACCGCTGCGCCACCACCAGCGCGGCGGTGCCGCGCGGCGCGTACGCCCACTTGTGCAGGTTGCCGACCCAGAAGTCGGCGCCGACCGAGGCCACCGTGGTCGGCAGCATGCCCGGGGCGTGCGCGGCGTCGACCAGCACCGGGACACCCTGCTCCCGGGCCACCCCGACGATCGC
Source organism: Micromonospora sp. NPDC005707 (assembly GCF_040631005.1). NCBI lineage: Bacteria > Bacillati > Actinomycetota > Actinomycetes > Micromonosporales > Micromonosporaceae > Micromonospora > Micromonospora sp. NPDC005707. The sequence continues at coordinate 118,663 of NZ_JBEXYR010000001.1, read as the reverse complement.
CGCCGTCGGGAAGAGCCGCGCGGTCGGCGAGGTGATCTGGTCGACGATCAGCAGTTTGGTCCGCCCGGGACGCAGCCCGGCCCGGACGATCTCCACCACCTCCTCGTCGGTGGCGGTCAGCGGCACGGGCAGAGTCCTCGACACCGCCCCGGTCCGGGCGCACTCCCGGTCCACCGAAAAGCCGACCGCCCCGTAGCCGTGGTCGGTGGTCACCACCTCGTCGCCGGGACCCAGCCCGAGCGACTGGAGCACGATGGCGGCGCCGGTGGTGGCGTTGCCGACCAGCGCCGTGCCCTCCGGATCTGCGCCGAGGAAGGTGGCCAGGTGCCGCCGGGCGTGGGCGATCCGTTCCACCAGACCCTGGGTGAAGAAGCGGAGCGGGTTGGCCTCCATCTCGTCGCGCAGGCGCTGCTGGGCGCGCTGCACGGCGATCGGGACAGCGCCGAACGATCCGTGGTTGAGATGGCTGACCGACGGGTCGAGGGAGAAGAGCAGCCGAGCCCCGGGGATCGGCTCGGGCGGCTGCGGAACCGTCATCGGGCGATCGTAGCCCGCCGTGGATCATCAGCCCGCCGCTTCCGCGAGCCGGTCCCGCGCGGTCAGGCTCGGGGGTGTGCCTGCCGGTACGCCGCCCGCAGCCGCTCCACGGACACGTGGGTGTAGATCTGGGTGCTGGCCAGCGAGGAGTGCCCCAGCAACTCCTGCACGGCGCGCAGGTCCGCGCCGCCCTCCAGCAGGTGGGTGGCGGCCGAGTGCCGCAGCCCGTGCGGGGTCACCCGCGGCAGGCCGGCGGCCTCGGCGTAGCCGGCGACGATCCGGCGGGCCGTGGTGGGGTTGAGCCGGCCGCCCCGGGCCCCGAGCAGCAGCGCGCGGTCGGAGCGGGGCACCGCCAGGGCCGGCCGGCCACGGGCGAGCCAGTCGTCCAGGGCCCGCTGCGCGGGCACCCCGTACGGCACGGCCCGTTCGCGTCCGCCCTTGCCGAGCACGCGTACGACCCGGCGGGCCTGGTCGACGTCGGTGACGTCGAGGCCGCAGGCCTCGCTGATCCGGACGCCGGTGCCGTAGAGCAGTTCGAGCAGCAGCCGGTCCCGCAGCAACACCGCGTCGGGCTCGCCGTTCCCGCTTGCGGCCGGCGCGCGGCTCGCCGTCCCGGCGCTCCCGCCTCCGACCGGTTGAACGTCGTCCCTTCGGCGCCGCGTGTTGCGCTCGTCGCGGGCCGGCTTGGCGTTCCCGCTCCCGGGCCGGGTGTCGTTCTCGTTCCGGACCGGTGCGGTGTCGGCGGCATCGGTCGCCGTCCGGGCCCGGTTCGGGCGCGGGGCGTCCATGAGTGCGGCGGCCTGGTCGGCCCGCAGGACGGTGGGCAGTTCGCGGTGCGCCCTGGGACTGGCCAGCGGCGCGGCAACGTCGCCGGGCAGCAGGCCGGCCCGGTGCGCCCAGGCGCTGAACGTGCGGGCCGTGGCCGCCCGCCGGGCGAGCGACGTCCGGGCCGCTCCCATGGTCCGCTGCTTCGCCAGCCAGCTCCGCAGCACGGTCAGGTCCAGCTCCGACAGGTCGGTGCAACCCATCCGCACCGCGTGGTCGAGCAGTGCGACGAGGTCCGTCACGTATGCCCGCACGGTGTGCGCGGACCGGTTGCGCACCCGGGCCAGGTGGTCGGCGAAATCGTCCACCGCCTCCCGCATCGGGGCCGGGAGTGCCTCGTGGGACGCCCGCGTGCCACGCCGCTGGTCAGTCATCGCGGGTACCGGCTGACTCGTCGGTGCCGAGGGCGCTCGCGGCGCGCTCCGGAGCGGTGGCGGGCGGGGACACGACCTCAGCCTAAGGGCGTTGGCGAGTGGCGGCCGGCCTGCGCGCCGTCGGATCGGCGTCGCCCCGGAACCTGACGCGGCGCGGCACGCCGTTCGGGGTGGCTGACCTGCCCCTGGACAGGGGAAACTGTTCCTACGAACAGGACAGTGGCAACCCCGGGTCGCCGGCGGGCGACCGGCCGGTGTTGCCGACAGGTGCCGACACCCCGCCACGGCGGGCGGCCGGGCGCTGGGGGGCGTACCCGGCGTGGTGGCGGCGCGGAAGGGTGATTCGCGAGACGGATCGGAACGGGCGTCCCCGGGGTGGCGACGCCGGTGGGAGGAGGGACCGAGCGTGGGGGTGGATGCCGTCCTCTACCGGCAGGTGCGGGCCGGGCCCGTTCGCCGCCGGCCGTCGTACGTCTCGACCGACGTGGTGGGGGACCCGCACGATGTCCTGCTGGACCTGCTCAAGCGGGTGCGGGGCGGGGGCCGTACGCCCCTGCTGGACCGGGTCGACCCACTCGGCGAGCTGGTGGTGACCGCCGAGGGGGTGCCGCAACTGCTGGCCGAGCTGCGCTGCCTGGCCGAGGTGGCCCGGGCGCCGGCGGAGGTCGACCAGGTCCGCCGGCTGGCCCTCCTCGCCCGGCGCTGCCTGAACAGCCGCGACGCCGAGATCCGGTTCGAGGGTGACTGAGCGCACGGGCAGGCCCGGGCAGGTCAGCTCGGCGGAGCGGCGGGCGGACCCGGACTGACTCCCGTCGGCGCCCGGCCGCCCCCGGTCCCGCGCTCCGGTGGCGGCGCGAGGGCGTAGCCCTCGTCGCGGCGCACCACCATGGCCAGTTCCTCCAACATGGAGAGCTTGCGCATGGCGGTACGCAGGTCCACCCCGGCGCGCGCCGCCACGCGCTCCAGGCCGATCGCCTTCCGCCGGGGTAGCGCCTCCAGCACCAGGGCCGCCTCGTCGTCGAGCTGGTCCCGGGGGCGTTCCGGCGCGCGGGCGGGCGGCGCCAGGTCGTACCCGATCCGCCCCACCTCCTCCAGCACGTGGGCGGTGCCGGTTACGAGCCGGGCCTTCTCATGCTCGCGGAGCGCCTCGTGCGCGCCCACCGACATGGCCGAGGTGACCGGCCCCGGCACCACCATGGCCGGCCGCCCGACGCCGATCGCGCGGTTGAGGGTCTGGGTGGCGCCGCTGCGGGCCGACGCCTCGACGAGCACCGTGCCCGTGGTCGCCGCCGCGATCACCCGGTTGCGGATGAGGAAGCGGGGCCGCAGCGGTTCGGCCCCGGGCATCCACTCGCTCACCAGCAGGCCGGTCTCGGCGATCCGGTCGAACAGGGCGGCGTTGCCCATCGGGTACGGGCGGTCCAGCCCGCAGGCCAGCACGGCGACCGTGAGCCCGCCCGCGGTCAGCGCCCCGCGGTGCGCGGCGGAGTCGATGCCGAACGCGCCGCCGGAGACCACCGTCCAGTCCCGGTCGGCCAGCCCGTAGCCCAGCTCGGTGGCGACATGCGTGCCGTACGGGGTGGCCGCCCGGGCGCCGACCACGGCGACCGATCGCGCCAGCGCCTCGCCCAGCGGCCACGCCCCGCGTACCCAGAAGCAGAGCGGTGGGGCGGTCTCCAGGTCGACCCGGCGACCGGTCCCGGAGAGCCGGAGCGCCCGCAGGTCCGCCACCTGGACGGGCCATTCCTCGTCCTCGGGGGTGATCATCCGCGCGCCGAGCCGCTCGGTGCGGCGCAGCGCCTGCTCCGCCACCGCTCGCGCGTCACCGGCGGCGGAGCGGGCCGCCACGGCCGACCGGAGCACCGAGTCCGGTGCGCCGCCGTCGAGGAGCAGGTCGAGCGCCGCGACCGGGCCGAGCTGCTCGACCAGCCGGTGCACCGACCAGGTGCCCGGTTCGGCGAGCCAGGTCAGCGCCACCCTTGCCAGCAGGTGTTCCTCGGTGCCGCTCACGCGCCCTCTCCCGTCCTCAGTTGGATGGCCTCCGCGATGTCCCCGCCGTCGGGGCGGTCCCGCCCGTCCAGGTCGGCGATGGTCCAGGCGAGCCGGATGACCCGGTCGAAGCCGCGCGCCGACAGCGAGCCGGTGTCGAGCCGCTTCCGCAGCTCCGTGGTGTCCCGCCCGGGCAGGCGCCACGGGGGCCGGCGCAGGTAGGGGCCGGGGATCTCGGCGTTGACCCGCCGGCCGGTCGAGGCCCACCGCTCGGCGGCGGCCCGGCGCGCCTCGGCGACCCGGGCCGCGACCGTCGCGGACGACTCGTTGGGTGTGCCGGTCTGCAACAACTCCGCCGCGCGTACCGGGGGCAGCCGCACCTGCACGTCGACCCGGTCCAGCAGCGGGCCGGAGAGCCGGCCAAGGTAGCGCCGCCGGGCCAACGGGGTGCACTCGCAGGCGGCGTCGCCCGACGGCTTCGCGCAGGGACACGGGTTGGCGGCCAGCACCAGTTGCGTCCGGGCCGGGTATTCGGTGGAGCCGCGCGTCCGGGCGACCTGGACCCGGCCGTTCTCCAGCGGCTGGCGCAACGCCTCCAGCGCCCCCTTGCTGAACTCGGCGGCCTCGTCGAGGAAGAGCACGCCCCGGTGGGCGAGCGACACCGCCCCGGGCCGGGCCAGCCCGGACCCGCCGCCCACCAGCGCCGGAACCGTGGCGGTGTGGTGCGGCGCCTGGAACGGGGGACGGCGGAGCAGCCGGCCACCGGGCGGCAGCAGACCGGCGATCGAGTGCAGGGCGGTGACCTCCAGGGCGGCGTCGTCGTCGAGCTCCGGCAGGACCGACGGCAGTCGCTCGGCGAGCATGGTCTTGCCGGCGCCCGGCGGACCGAGCAGCGCGAGGTGGTGCCCGCCGGCCGCCGCCACCTCCAGCGCCCGCCGGCCGAGCCGTTGCCCCGCCACGTCGGCGAGATCCGGCCCACCGGTCACCGGAGCGGGCGCGTCGGTCGGCGGGGCGAGCAGCGGCGTGCCGTCCCGGACGAACGAGACCAGCCGGTGCAGGGTGTCGACGGCGCGGACGCGGACGCCGGGGATCACCGCCGCCTCGGCCGCGTTGCCGGCCGGCACCACGACCTGGGCGAACCCGGCCCGGGCCGCGGCGGCCACCATCGGCAGCGCGCCGCGCACCGGGCGCACCGTGCCGTCGAGGCCCAGCTCGCCGAGGACCACCGTGGCGTCCAGCGGCACCAGCGGCAGCTCGCCCGAGCCGCCCAGCACCGCCACGGCGATGGCCAGGTCGAACGCGGAGCCGTATTTCGGCAGGGTGGCCGGCAGCAGGTTGAGGGTGATCCGGCGGTTCGGCCATTTCTGGCCCGAGTTGACGATGGCCGCGCGGACCCGGTCCCGGGCCTCGTGCAGCGCGGTGTCCGGCAGGCCGGAGATCACCACGCCGGGCAGCCCGGGGGCCAGGTCGGCCTCCACCTCCACCACGTGCCCGGCCACCCCGACCAGGCCGACGCAGAGCACCTTGGCGTAGCTCATGTCAGAACGCGCCCCTCACGTGCTCGACCCGGGCCGGCCCGGCGACCGGGAGCCGGACCGCCAGGACGTCGAAGCGGACCTCCTCGGCGGTGGTGCCCGTCGCGGCGAGCCAGCGTGCCGCCAGCCCGCGCAACCGCCGCGCCTTGGCCCGCACCACCGCCTCGGCCGGGCTGCCGAAATCCTCCGTGCGCCGGGTCTTCACCTCGCAGAAGGCGAGCACCGGCCCCTCCCAGGCGATGATGTCGATCTCGCCCTCGGGGCACCGCCAGTTCCGGGCGACCGGGCGCAGCCCCGCCTCGATCAGGTGCCGGACCGCGCACCGCTCGCCGTACGCCCCGACGGCCTGGTTCCGCTTCGTCATGCCGGCCAGCCTGCGGCGGCCGGGTGGGGGACGGGTCCCGAGCGGGGCGCCCTGTGGACGGCGGGGGCCCCTGTGGACGGACCCACGATCATGCTGCTGCTGTGCTAGAGCCTGGCACCGTCCTCGGTCGACCCGAGGAGGGTGACACCGGCCCTGTGCCCGGTAGGCCCGCCGCTGAGCCAGGTGCCCGTGATGACCGGCTATGTCGTCCGTGACCAGCGGCGATGCTCCGAGCGGCCCGAATGGCGCGCGTGGTGCCGGTCGCATACCGTGCCGGTCGTGGACGGACGACGGAGCTTTCCCGACGATCAGCAGGGGTCGCCCTGGGGCGACCGCGGGTACGAGCCGGACTGGCGCGCCGCCGGCGAACCGCGCTACCGCGACGACAACCTCCGGACCCCCGAGCAGCGCACGGGCGAGGACCGGTACGGCGACCCGGGCCGGTTCGGGACCGCCAACCCGCTGAGCGACGACACGGACGGCTGGCGGCCCCACCGGCTGGACGACCCGGTGGAGACCTCCGGTGAGCTGCCGGGGGAGCGCGGCGGCCGGCGGGCGGCCCGCGAGTCCGCCGATCCGCTCGGCACGGACCGCGCCGCCGATCCCCTGCGTGCCGCTCCGGTGGGCGGCTACCCCGCCCGCGAGTCCGCCGATCCGCTCGCCGCGGACCGCGCCGCCGATCCTCTGCGTGCCGCTCCGGTGGGCGGCTACCCGGTCGTCGAGGCGGGCCGTCCGGCCCACACCGGAGCGGCGCCGATCACCATGGCGGACCGGCCCGGTCCCGGCGCGGCGACCCCGCTGGTCGTCGGGGAGCGCCCGGGCGGCCCCGCGCCGGAGATGACGGCCGGGCCGACGCCGCACCCCCTGGAGATGCCGACCGGCCCCATGCCGTCGGTCGCGCCCCGGCCCGACGGCCCGCCGCCCGGCGACGGGGTCTACCGGACCCGGCGCCCGGCTCTCGCGGTGCTGCTCGCCGTGATGGTGCTGGTCCTGGAGGTCCCCGCGCTGCGCGTGCTGCTGCGCGGCGTGGTCGGCGACCCGGTTTCCACCTCGCACGTCGTGGTGGGCACGTTCCTGGTGCTCGGGCTGCCGATCTTCGGCACCGGCCTGTACGGGCTGCGCACCGGAGGACTGGCGCTCGCCGACGGCAGCCGCGGCTGGCTCCGCCCGCCGACCGCCTACCTGACCGTCGGACTGGTGCTCTTCCTCGCCGCCGCCCTCGCGGCCCGCTGACCCACCGTCCCGGCCGGCGAATCCCCGCTCGGACGGCCCGCCGCCCGCCCGACGGCCCCGCAGCCCGGGCGGCCCGGCCTGACGGCCCCGCGGCCCGGGTCCGGACCCTCCACCGCAGGGCTCGCCGCGCCGCGCGGAGCGCCCGGAAAGGGGCCGGACGGGCGTTCCCGAACCCCGGGACCTGGGGGCGGAGAAGGGGCGTACACTGGTCGACTGGCGACCGCCTTGCGCGGTCGACCTCGCGCGCCCTCTCCACGGATCTCGTGGGGCGGCGGCCTCCCTGGTCCCGATCCTGATCGGGCCCATCATGGCCGGCGACCGGGCGCCAGGCGTCCGGCCGCCGGCCGGACGGGACAACCAGGGACAAACAGGGAGTACCCACCATGGCCGTCGTGACCATGCGTCAGCTGCTGGAGAGCGGTGTCCACTTCGGGCACCAGACCCGGCGCTGGAACCCGAAGATGAAGCGCTTCATCTTCACCGAGCGCAACGGTATCTACATCATCGACCTGCGCCAGACCCTCGACTACATCGAGAAGGCGTACGACTTCGTGCGCACCACGGTGGCCGGGGGCGGCAGCATCCTCTTCGTCGGCACCAAGAAGCAGGCCCAGGAGGCCATCGCCGAGCAGGCGACCCGGGTCGGCCAGCCGTACGTGAACCACCGCTGGCTCGGCGGCATGCTGACCAACTTCCAGACGGTGTACAAGCGGCTCCAGCGGATGAAGGAGCTCGAGGCCCTGGGTGACCTGAGCGGCACGGCCGCCGGTTACACCAAGAAGGAGACCCTCCAGCTCTCCCGCGAGAAGGTGAAGCTGTCCAAGACCCTCGGTGGCCTGCGCGACATGCAGAAGCTCCCGGCCGCGGTCTGGATCGTCGACACCAAGAAGGAGCACATCGCCGTCGACGAGGCCCGCAAGCTGGGCATCCCGGTGATCGCCGTGCTCGACACCAACTGCGACCCGGACGAGGTCGACTTCCCGATCCCGGGCAACGACGACGCGATCCGCTCGGCCGAGCTGCTGACCAAGGTCGTCGCGGCCGCCGTCGCCGACGGTCTGATCGCCCGCTCCGGCCGTGGCCGTGGCGGCGACGAGAAGCCGGAGCCGGGCCAGGTCGGCGCCGACGAGCCGCTGGCCGAGTGGGAGCGCGAGCTGCTCGAGGAGCCGAAGAAGGCCGACGAGCAGCCGGCGACCGCCGCCGAGCAGCCCGCCGCCGAGCAGCCGGCCGCCGAGCAGCCGGCCGCCGAGCAGCCGGCGACCGCCGCCGCGGAGTGATCTCGCCGTCGCGTCCCCACCGTCCGTTTTCACGGTCGGTGGGGCGCGACGGGTACGCCGGGCAGAACCGGCCCGGAGCCGGGCAGACCGGCGGCCAGAAATCCGGGTAACCGGCAGCCAGACATCCGAACGCAGTCTCAAACACCGAAGAGAGAGTCATGTCCAACTTCACCGCCGCGGACGTCAAGAAGCTCCGCGACCTCACCGGCGCCGGCATGATGGACTCCAAGAAGGCGCTGACCGAGGCCGAGGGCGACTTCGACAAGGCCATCGAGATCCTGCGCGTCAAGGGCGCCAAGGACGTCGGCAAGCGGGCCGGTCGCACGGCCGCCAACGGCCTCATCGCCCACGCCGGCCAGGCGCTGCTCGAGCTCAACTGCGAGACCGACTTCGTCGCCAAGAACGACGCCTTCATCGCGCTGGCCCAGCAGCTGGTCGAGCACGGTGTGGCCAGCGGCGCGACCAACGCCGAGGAGCTGCTCGCCAGCACCATCGACGGTAAGACCGTGGCCGACCTGATCCAGGAGCAGTCGGCCAAGATCGGCGAGAAGCTGGTGCTCAACCGCTTCGCCAAGCTCGACGGCACCACCGCGGTCTACCTGCACCGCAAGAGCCAGGACCTGCCCCCGGCGGTCGGCGTGCTGGTGCAGTACTCGGGCAAGGCGGACGAGGCCGGCGACGCGGACGCCCGCGGCGTGGCCATGCAGATCGCCGCCATGCGCCCGAAGTACCTGACCCGCGACGAGGTCCCGGCCGAGACCGTCGAGTCCGAGCGGCGCATCGCCGAGCAGACGGCCCGCGAGGAGAACAAGCCCGAGGCCGCGCTGCCGAAGATCGTCGAGGGCCGGGTCAACGCCTTCTTCAAGGACTTCGTCCTGCTGGAGCAGGCGGCGGTCGCCGACAACAAGAAGACGGTGAAGCAGCTGCTGGCCGACGCCGGCATCGAGGTCACCCGTTTCGTGCGGTTCGAGGTCGGCCAGGCCTGAGCCGCCGCACCGGGCGCTTGACGCGCCCGTGCGCAGGGAAATCTTCGACGAGGAGGCCGCCGGTGTACGTGACAGGCACCGCGGCCTCCTCGTCACATAGGGTCGGCAGCGGCAGGTACGCGGTACGCGGCGCCCACGAGGTGCGCGACGGAAGGGGCGTGTCGGATGACGCAGGTTGTGAGTGACCGGAGCCTGGCGGCGGATGACCCGACCGCCCCGCCTCCCGGTCGGGCCCGCCGGGTGGTGCTGAAGCTCTCCGGTGAGGTCTTCGGCGGCGGCGCGATCGGCGTCGACCCCGACGTCGTGCAGGCCATCGCCCGGCAGATCGCCACCGTGGTGCGCCGCGGCGTGCAGGTCTCCGTGGTGGTCGGCGGCGGCAACTTCTTCCGCGGCGCCGAGCTGCAGAAGCGCGGTATGGACCGGGCCCGCGCCGACTACATGGGCATGCTGGGCACGGTGATGAACTGCCTGGCCCTCCAGGACTTCCTGGAGAAGGAGGGCATCGAGACCCGGGTGCAGAGCGCCATCACCATGGCCCAGGTCGCCGAGCCGTACATCCCGCTGCGCGCGATCCGGCACCTGGAGAAGGGCCGCGTGGTCATTTTCGGCGCGGGCGCCGGGATGCCCTACTTCTCCACCGACACGGTGGCCGCCCAGCGGGCGCTGGAGATCCGCGCCGACGTGGTGCTGATGAGCAAGAACGGCGTGGACGCGGTCTACACCGCCGACCCCCGGATCGACCCGTCGGCGAGCAAGCTCGACTCGATCACCTTCTCCGAGGTGCTGCGCCGCAACCTGCGGGTGGCCGATGCCGCGGCGTTCAGCCTCTGCATGGAGAACGGCCTGCCGATGCTGGTCTTCGGCGCCCAGGGCGACGACACGATCGTCCGTGCCGTCGGCGGTGAGAAGATCGGCACGCTGATCACCGCCTGACCGGTTTTGCCGAGCCGGCAGCGGTCCTCCGACAACAGCAGCACCAGCAGAGCCCACGACGAGCGACAGAAGGAGGCGAGGAGACCGGTGATCGACGACACCCTCCTCGAGGCAGAGGAGAAGATGGAGCGTGCCATCGAGCACGCCAAGGAGGAGTTCGGCGGGATCCGCACCGGTCGCGCCAACGCCGCCATGTTCTCCCGGATCGTCATCGACTACTACGGCAGCCCGACCCCGCTGCCGCAGATGGCGTCCATCGCCGTGCCGGAGCCGCGCATGGTGATCATCAAGCCGTACGACAACTCGCAGCTGAACGCCATGGAGAAGGCGATCCGCGACTCGGACCTCGGGGTCAACCCGAACAACGAGGGCAACCAGCTGCGCATCGTGCTCCCGCAGATGACCGAGGAGCGGCGCCGCGAGATGATCAAGGTCGCCCGGCACAAGGGCGAGGAGGCCAAGGTGGCGGTCCGCAACATCCGCCGCAAGGGCAAGGAAGAGCTGGACCGCCTGGTCAAGGACGGCGAGGTCGGCGAGGACGAGGGTCGGCGCGCGGAGAAGGAGCTGGACGACCTGACCCAGCGCTTCGTCGCCAACGTCGACGAGCTGGTCAAGCACAAGGAGAACGAGCTGCTCGAGGTCTGAGCGCCCGCGTACCGTCACGGCACCGGTGTGCCGCCGCCCGCCCGGGTGGCGGCCCGGTGCCGTCGTCGTGCCGGCCCACGTCCGCCGTGCGGGCTTCCCGGGTGCAGTAGGCTCGGCAGGATTCCCGCCCACCACGGGGTGAACGGCGGGGGTCGGCCGGCCGTCCGGCCGGTCAACCGGAACTGCTCGCGGCTGTAGGGGATGGTCTTGGTCTTGCGTCATGTGGTGGCTCCCGTACCGCCTGCCGGTGCGTGATGTCCCACCCCGACCCCTACGGCAACGCCGAGCCGCGCGGCTGGGACCGCCCGGCCCCGCTGCCCTGGCCGGAGACCGACCTGGAGCCCGGCCCCTGGCGCCGGGCGGGTGCCGGCCCGGAGGCGTACGCGCGCCCGCCCGGCCGTCCCGCCACCGACCCGCACGCCCGGCCGGCTGACGGCTACGACGCGTCGCGCGGTCGCCGCCCGTACGACGGACCGCCGGCCCCGGAGCGGGGCTGGCGCGACGAGCCGGCCCCCCGCGGCCCGGGCCACGTGGACGCGGCCCGCCGGGACGCCGGTCCCGGTGGTTTCCCGACCGCGGACCAGGAGCTGTGGGACCACGGCCCGCGCGACCGGAGCCGGGGCGCCGACCCGAGGGAACGCCAGGACGCGACCCCGCGGGGCCGGAGCTACGACCGGCCCGACGACGAGTACCCGACGGCCCAGATCGCTCCGGTACGCGACGAGCCGACCACCCAGCTCCCGGCGGTGCGCGACGATCCCGGACCGGACCCGGAGCCGGCGGCCCGCCGGTCGAGGGGCCGGCGGCGGGCCAGCGCGGACCGTCCGCCGACCGCCCAGCCGAAGGCGTCCAGGGCGGGGCGCAACCTGCCGGCCGCGATCGGCGTCGGGCTGGCCCTCGGCGCGGCGATCGTCGTGCCGCTCTTCTTCTACCTGCCGGCGTTCCTCGCGGTGGTCGCCGCCGCGGTGGCGATCGGCTGCTGGGAGATGGCCCGTGCGGTCCGCCGCAGCGGCGCCCACCCGCCGCTGGTGCCGCTGGTCGCCGGTGGCGTGATCACCGTGGGGCTGGCCTGGTTCGCCGGCCCGGACGCGCTCTGCCTCGGCCTGCTGGTCACCGTGCTGGGCACGATGATCTGGCGGCTGGGCGACGGGCCGGGCAACTACCAGCGGGATCTCACCGCGGCCACCCTTATCGCGGTCTACGTGCCGTTCCTCGGCGGTTTCGCGGCGATGCTGGCGGCCGCCCCCGACGACGGTCACCTGCGGGTGCTGGTCACGCTGGTCGCCGTGGTGCTCTCCGACACCGGCGGGTACGCGGCCGGCGTCGCCTTCGGCAAGCACCCGATGGCTCCCACGATCAGCCCGAAGAAGTCCTGGGAGGGCTTCGCCGGCTCGGTGACCGCGGCCGCCGCGGGCAGTGCCCTGCTGCTCTGGCTGCTGCTCGACGTGGCCCCGTGGTGGGGTGCGCTGTTCGGGGTGGCGATCGCCGGCGCGGCGGTCCTCGGCGACCTCGCCGAGTCCATGATCAAGCGGGATCTCGGGGTGAAGGACATGAGCAACCTGCTCCCGGGGCACGGCGGCCTGATGGACCGTCTCGACTCGATCCTGTTCGCGGTGCCGACCGCCTACCTGCTGCTGGCGATCTTCGTGCCGATGGCGGGCTGAGGCGTGAATCACGCGGGTGGCGTCGCCTCGGCCGGCCGGCCGGTGCCGATTCGGCACGCACGGACAGGTGCGTCCCCCGTTCGGCGTGTCAGACTGGACGCGCCATGACGAGCCTCCCGCTGATTTCCGTAGACCCCGACGCCCGCGGCCGCCGGCCCGCGATGCCACCCCGTCACCTCGCCGACCTGGACCTGCCGGGCCGGCAGGCGCTCGTCACCGAGCTGGGTGAGCCGGCGTTCCGCGCCAAGCAGGTCTCGAACCACTACTTCGGCCGTCTGGTCCGCGACCCGGCGCAGATGACCGACCTGCCGGCGGCGACCCGTGAGCGGCTGGCGGGCACGCTGCTGCCCACCCTGCTCAACCCCGTACGCGAGATGGCCTGCGACGACGGCGCCACGCGCAAGGCGCTCTGGCGGCTGCACGACGGCTCGTTGGTCGAGAGCGTGCTGATGGGCTACCCGGACCGGGTCACGGTCTGCATCTCCAGCCAGGCGGGCTGCGGCATGGCCTGCCCGTTCTGCGCCACCGGTCAGGCCGGGCTGACCCGGAACCTCTCCACCGCCGAGATCGTCGACCAGGCCGTCTACCTGGCCGGGGTGGCCGCCTCGGGGGCGGTGGCGGGTTCGCCGCCGCGCCTGTCGCACGTGGTGTTCATGGGCATGGGCGAGCCGCTGGCCAACTACGCCCGGGTGGTGGCGGCGATCCGCCGGCTGGTCGCCCCGGCGCCGGAGGGCCTCGGCCTGTCCCAGCGGCACATCACCGTTTCCACGGTCGGCCTGGTTCCGGCCATCCGCCGACTGGCCAGCGAAGACCTCTCAGTGACCCTTGCGTTGTCGCTGCACGCCCCCGATGATGAGCTGCGCGACGAACTCGTGCCGGTCAACCAGCGCTGGAAGGTGTCCGAGGTGCTGGACGCGGCGTGGGACTACGCGGACACGACGGGGCGTCGCGTGTCCATCGAATACGCGATGATCAAGGACGTGAACGACCAGCCGTGGAGAGCCGATCTGCTCGGGCGGCTGCTGGCCGGCAAGCTGGCCCACGTGAACCTGATCCCGCTCAACCCGACTCCGGGCAGCCGCTGGGACGCCAGCCCGAAGCCGGTCGAGCGGGAGTTCGTCCGGCGGTTGCGCGACGCCGGGGTGTCCACCACGGTGCGGGACACCCGGGGTCGCGAGATCGACGGGGCGTGTGGGCAGCTCGCCGCCGCCGAGGACAGGGACAGCGACCCACGCGCCGCAACGGCGTGACGGCGTAGCGGTAGAGACCAGGAGACATAGTGGCGAGTCAGGGTCAGCGTTTCCGGCGTAAGGCGCTCCGCCGGGGATACAAGGTCGACGAGGTGGACGCCTTCCTGGACCGGGTGGAGGCGACACTCGCCGGCCAGCCGGTCGGCGCGCCCGTGGCCTCCCAGGAGGTCCACGACGTCGTCTTCCGGGTCCGCTTCAACGGCTACGACGAGTGGCAGGTCGACCTGCACCTCGACCGGGTCGAGCGGCAGCTCGCCGAGCTGGAGGAGCGCGGCGGCGCCCCCGGCGGGCGGGGTGGCGACCCCCGGATGGCCGACCGGCTCGGCCCGCCGATGCGCGACGACCGTGGCCTCTCGCCCGTGCCGCAACCCCCGATGCCGCCCCGGCCGATGCCCGCGCAGGCCGGCCCGCCCGCCGACCGCTACGGCAACCGCTACGACGAGCCGACCGGCGCCTTCGCCGGCGGTTACGACGGCCCGCGCGGCGGCTACGACGCGCCCCGCGGCCCGGGCGGCCCCGGCCCGATGGGTCCGGGCGCCCCGATGGGGCACGGCGGCCCGCCCTCCCGTGGCCTGCCGCCCGGCCCGAGCGGCTACGGCCAGGACGAGCGCTTCGACGGTTTCGAGGCCGGCCGGCACGGCCACGCCGACATGACCGCCGAGTTCCGGATGCCGGAGCGGGACATGCGCGACCCGCGCGGTCGTGGCCCGGCCGGCCCGCCGCAGCTGCCGCAACAGGGCTACGGCCCGGACCAGGGCTACGGTGCCCCCGAGCAGGGCTACGGTGGCCCGGACCAGGGCTACGGCGGCGGCCCGGGGATGTCCGGCCCGCCCATGGCCGGTCCGCCGATGGTGGGACCGCCGATGGCCGGCCCGCCCGGCAGCGACCTCTACCGCGTGGACCAGATCCGCCGCAGCTTCCAGGTGCGCCGCTTCGGCAGCGGGTACGACCCGGACCAGGTCGACCGGTTCTTCGAGACCCTGCTCGGTGGCATGCAGGGCCGCAACCCGATGCCGGTGAACCCGAAGGACCTGGACACCCTGCGCTTCGGGCTGGTGCCCGGCGGCTACTTCGAGGCCGAGGTCGACGCCGCGCTCAAGGACGTGCAGGACATCCTGCTCGGCCGCTGAGCCCCCGCACGACGACGAAGGGCCCGCCCCCGATCGGGGGCGGGCCCTTTCGCGTACGGGTCGAGCGCGTGTGGGTCAGGACCGCAGGCCGTTGCGGCGCAGCACCGCGTCGCCGATGACGATGGCCAGCAGCAGCGCCGCGAGCCCGAACAGCCAGATGTTCTCCACGTTGCCCTCGTGGTTGCCGCAGAGCGCCATGACCACCAACACCACCGCCGAGAGCACCGCGCCGATCCGCCCCGACTTGCGGTGCCCCGGCCGGTGCTGGTCGGGCGCGGTTACCGGCTCACTTCCTGCCACTGTCGGTCCTTCCCTCGCGATCGGATCTCCGGTTAGTCTGGCACGCCCCGTGGCGGCGCCGGTGCGGGGTCCGACCTGATGGTGGGGGAGACATGACCCGCGAGGACGACCGCGAGCTGTACAAGCGGGCCCAGCAGGCGTGGGACGCCGAGGACTGGCCGGTCGCCGGTGAGCTGTGGGAGCGCCTGGCCCGGCGGTACCCGGACCTCCCCGCGGCCGAGTCGTGGTGGTACAACGCCGCGCTGGCGTACAAGTTCCTGCGGAACTGGGCCAAGGCGTACGAGCTGGGGCGGGAGGCGGCCGCCCGCTCGACGCCCGGCAGCGAGGACCCGGCGTTCTGGAACCTGGGCATCGCGGCGACGATCGTGGAGGACTGGGCGACGGCGCGGCAGGCCTGGTCGGGGTACGGGCTGGACATCCCGGACGGTGAGGGCGAGATCGAGGCGGACTTCGGCGTCACGCCGATCCGGCTCAGCGGCGGCGGTGAGGTGGTCTGGGCCCGGCGGCTCTGCCCCACCCGGGCCCGCGTGCTGAACGTGCCGACGCCGGGTTCGGGCCGCCGGTTCGGCGAGGTCGTGGTGCACGACGGTGCGCCCAACGGCGAGCGGGCGGTCGACGGGCGGACGTACCCGGTCTTCGACGAGCTGCTGCTGTTCCGGGCCTCGGAGCTGCCGACCACCACCGTCGAGGTGGCCGCCGCCACGCCGGAGGACGTCCGCGCGCTGGCCGCGCTCTTCGACGAGCACGGGTACGCGGCGGAGCCGGCCAGCGGCGTGCGGGCCCTGTGTGCCTGCTGCAGCGAGGGGACCGTGCACCAGGACCGCGACCACCAGGTCGCCGGCGGTCAGCGGGTACACCTCGCGGCGCCGGTGGACCGTATCGCCGGGCTGATGGACGCCTGGTGCGCGTCGGCCCCGCAGCGGCGGACCTGGACCGGAGTGATCGAGGGCTGACGCCGCCGGGCCGTTGGACCCGGCCGGCCGGGGCGGAAGGTCACTACCGGCGTCGCGGGACGGCGACCACACTGCCTCCGGTAGCGTCTTGACGTACGCCTGATGCCTTTTTGAGGGGGACTACGGTGCGAGTGACCGGTACGGGCCATGCCAGCATGCGGATCGACACGGCCGCGGGCAGCATCCTGTGCGACCCGTGGGTCAATCCCGCCTACTTCGCCTCCTGGTTCCCCTTCCCGGACAACTCCCAGCTCGACTGGGCGACCCTGGGCCAGTGCGACTACCTCTACGTGTCGCACCTGCACCGGGACCACTTCGACGCCAGGCACCTGCGCGACCACATCTCCAAGGACGCCACCGTCCTGCTGCCCGAGTTCCCCACCTCGGAGATGGAGGACGAGCTGCGGGAGCTGGGCTTCACGAAGTTCCTCAAGGCCCCGAACGAGCAGGTCGTGGAGCTGCCCGGCGGCCTGAAGATCATGATTCAGGCGCTGACCAGCCCGACCGACGGCCCGATCGGCGACTCGTCGCTCTGGGTGGAGTACGACGGGGTCCGGCTGCTCAACCAGAACGACGCCCGCCCCACCGACCTGACCGTCTTCGCCGAGCTGGGCCACGTGCACGCGCACCTGCTCCAGTTCTCCGGCGCGATCTGGTACCCGATGGTCTACGAGCTGCCCCAGGCGGCGAAGACCGCGTTCGGGAAGCAGAAGCGGGAGCGGCAGTTCGACCGCACCTGGCGCTACATCGACGACCTGAAGGCCGACCACGTCTTCCCGATCGCCGGCCCGCCCTGCTTCCTCGACGACGAGCTGTTCCAGTTCAACGACGTGTTCGGCGACGAGGGGAACATCTTCCCCGACCAGTCGGTGTTCCTGTCCGAGTACGCCAAGGTCGGCGGGACCAACGGCATCGTGCTGCTGCCGGGCAGCGTCGCGGAGGTGACCACCGACGGCGCGACCACCACCCACCCGGTGCCGGTCGAGGAGTTCTTCGCGAACAAGCGGGCCCACCTGGAGGAGATGCGGGAGCGCAAGCGCCCGATCATCGAGGCGGAGAAGGCGTCCTGGCGGCACCCCGAGGTCGACGTGCTCGGTGAGATGAAGCGCCGGATCGAGCCGCTGCTGGACGAGTCGATCTACCTGGCCAAGGGTGTGGGCGGGCCGGTCCGGTTCGACCTGGTCGGGTACGACGGCGAGAGCGTCGAGTCGATCGTGGTGGACTTCCCGGGCAAGGAGGTCCGGCCGTACGCGGACGAGAAGGTCCGCTACCGGTTCCGCACCGAGCGGGCGCTGATCGAGCACCTGCTGCACATCGGCGAGGTGGACTGGGTCAACTCGCTCTTCCTCTCCTGCCGGTTCTCGGCGGCCCGGATCGGCCAGTACAACGAGTTCGTCTACGCGTTCTTCAAGTGCTTGTCGGAGGAGCGTCTCCAGTACGCCGAGGGCTGGTACGACGAGCACGAGCGGGCCGTCGACGCCGAGGACATCACCCTGGACGGCTGGGTGGTGCAGCGCCGCTGCCCGCACCTGAAGGCGGACCTGAGCCGGTTCGGCATCGTCGAGGGCGACCAGCTCACCTGCCAGTTGCACGGGTGGAAGTTCGACATGGCGAGCGGCCGCTGCCTGACCAGCGTCGGCCACAAGATCCGCGCGCACCGCGCCGACGCGGAGACCCCCGCCCCCGCCGGCGAGGCGATCAGCTGAGTTTCCGCCCGCCCGCCGCCCCCGCCGGGTGACCATCAGGTCGGAAGGGGGCGGCGTGGCGGACGGCGCGGGCGGGAGCGGGTACCGGTTCGGGCGCGACCGGGAGATGACCCGGGACGCCTCCCGGGTGGAGACGTTCAGCGACGGCGTCTTCGCCGTCGTGCTGACCGTGATGGCCGTCGAGCTGCTGCAGAACGGCCCGGCCCGGGACCCCGGGAAGGAGCTCCCCGACGCCCTCGTCCAGGCCTGGCCGACCTACCTGGCGTACGTGATCACCTTCCTGATCGCCGGCCAGATCTGGCTCGGCCATCACAACATGTGGCGGTACGTGGTCCGGGTCGACCAGGTGCTGCTCATGTTCAACCTGCTCGTGCTGCTCTTCGTGGCGGCGATCCCGTTCACCGCCGACCTGCTGGCGGACAACCTGCGCGGCAGCGACACCGAGCAGCGGCTGACCGCCGCCCTCTACCTCGGCACCGTGCTGGGCGAGTCGCTCTTCTTCAACCTGAGCTGGTGGTGGGCCCGCCGGCGCCGGCTGCTCCACCCCGACCTGGACCCGCAACTGGCCCGGGCGGTCTCCCGGCGGCTGGTGGTGCGCCCGCTGCTCTACGCCTTCGCCTTCGCCTTCGTCTTCGTCGACCCGATCCTCAGCCTGCTCCTCTACCTGCTGCTGCTCGTCGGCCTCTCCCTCGTCCGCCGCCCCGGCGACCTGCCCCGCGCCGCCGAGGCCGGCGGTGCGGTCAGCGACCGAGGTCGCTGAGGATGCGCTGGGCGGCGTTGTGCCCGGCCGCGCCGATCACGCTGCCGGCCGGGTGGCAGCCGGCGCTGCCCGCGTAGACGCCGTCGACCCCGGTGGCGTAGGGCATCCGGTCGGTGAACGAGACGGTGTTGTCGACGTGGTGGATGTGCCCGCCGGTGATGCCGAAGTGCGCCTCGATGCCCGGCGGGGGCAGCGGCACCGCGTCGGCGATCAGGTCGCGGGTGCCCGGCGCGTACCGCTCGCAGATGTCGAGCAGGCGGTCGACGTAGCCGGGCAGCGCCGCGTCCCAGGTGGTGCCGGCCAGCTCGTAGGGGACCGACTGGACGAAGAGCGCCGACGAGTGGTGCCCGGCGCCGTCGGAGAGCGACGGGTCGACGGTGGTGTGCAGGTACCACTCGATGGTCGGCTCCTCGGGCAGCCGGCCGGCCTGCACGTCCGCCCACATGCCGCGCAGCGCGGCCATGGGCGCCTCGCCGCCGGCGCCGACCAGCGAGGCTGACCCGGGGAGCAGGTGGATGGTGGACCCGAACGGGCTCGGCGCGTCCGCCGGCAGGCAGGAGAAGCGGGGCAGGCCGGTGAGCGCCAGGTTGAGCTTGAGCGTGGTGCCGGGCCGGCGGACCGCCGCCATCCGCGCGCCCAGCTCCGCCGGGAGCGCGCCGTCGGGCAGCAGCTCCATCAACCGGTACGGGTCGCAGGCGCCGAGCACCACGGAGGCGGCCACCTCCCGCCCGTCGGCCAGCACCACCCCGCCCGCCGCGCCGCCGTTGAGGGTGACGGCGGTGACGGGCGTGCCGGTGACGATGCGGGCGCCGGCCGCCCGGGCCGCGTCGGCGAAGGTTCGGGAGACGGTGCCCATCCCGCCCTGGGCGATCATCCAGGTGCCCTCCGAGCCGGGCAGCCGGCACATGTTGTGCACCAGGAAGTTGTGCCCGGTGCCCGGGTCGTCCGGCCCGGCGTTGAGCCCGGAGAGGCCGTCGGTGACCGCGTACATGCTGACCAGCAGCTCGGAGCGGAAGTCGAAGCGTGCCAGGTAGTCGGCGACCGAGCCGCGGACCAGGTCGACGAAGACCTTCCGGAGGGCGGGCCGCACGTACCGTTCGGCGGTGTCCTCCACCGGCAGCGGCTCGGCCAGCCAGGCCGGCGCCAGGTCCTCCCGCAGCTGGGCCAGCTCCGCCTGGAGCGCGTCGTCGGCGGCCACGTCGGCGGGCGAGAAGAACTCCGCCAGCTGCCGCCGGGTGCTCGCCGTGTCGCTGCCGAAGAGCAGGTACGGCGAGCCGAGACCGCCCGGGGTGGGCAGGAAGTAGTGCGGGTCGCGGCGCAGCACCGGGATCGTCACGTCGAGGGTGGCGAGCAGCTCCGGCGGCATCAGCCCGAGCAGGTACGACCCGGTGGAGTGCCGCAGCCCGGGCACCTTGGGGAACGGGTTCTCGGTGCGGGTGGCCCCGCCGATCACCTCGGCCGCCTCCAGCACCAGCACGTCGAGGCCGGCGCGGGCCAGCAGGATCGCCGAGACCAGACCGTTGTGCCCGGAGCCGACCACGACGACGTCGGCGCGGGACGGCAGCTCACTCGCTTCGCTCATGCCCGGGCAGCCTAGCGGCGCGGGGCCCGGTCCGGGGAGAGGTCGGCGGGCGGAGCCGCGCCTCGCGCGCCGAGTCGGGCCGCCGCGGCCTCCGGCAGGCCCGGCCCGGCAGGCCCGGCCCCGGCAGGCCCGGCCCGGCAGGCCCGGCCCCGGCAGGCCCGGCAGGCCCGGCCCCGGCAGGCCCGGCAGGCCGGCCCCGGCGGTCAGGCGCGGGCGGCCGCCCGGGTGGCCCGCCAGCGGGAGAGCGCCAGGGTGGCCGAGTAGCCGGCCAGCACGATCACGTGGAACAGGTAGAGCCAGAGCAGCACGGCCACCCCGCCGCCGATCTCGTCGAACCCGCCGAACGGGGCTCCCAGGTCCAGCGGCAGCGAGCAGAACAGCACGAACCCGTGCAGGAACCCGGACAGGTTCGCCGCGGTGAACGAGCCCAGGCCCAGCGTGGCGAGCCAGTCCGGGGCGGCCGGCCCGACCACCCGGAACACCCACACCAGGACCGGGGTGAGCACCAGCCAGGTGGCCAGGAAGGACAGCACCACACCCAGCGCCCCGAGCCAGCCGCCCTGCTTGACCAGGTGGGTGGTGAGCGGCAGCGCCAGCAGCACCGACAGCAGCAGCGCCGGGGCCGGGGCGAGCAGGGGGAGCAGCAGCAGCCGCCCGCGCCAGCCGACCAGGGTCCCCGCCTGGCCGGGCGGGGTGGCGACCGAGACGAACGCCCGGCGCAGCCCCTCGCCGTAGAGCGACGCCGGCAGCAGCGAGGCCAGCGCCAGCAGCGGGGTCAGCCCCAACCCGGCCTCCACGAGCGCGGCCACCGCCCGGTTGGCGCCGATGTCGGTGGGCAGCGTGTCGATGGCGTACGACGTGAGCCGGCGCACCCGACCGTCCCCGGCCACCAGCCCGGTGAGCCAGATCGCCAGCAGCGCCACCGGCACCACGGCGATCGCCCCGTAGAACGTGATCGCGGCGGCGTGCAGCGAGAGGTCCCGCCCGCGTACCGGCCGGAACGCCACGCCGGTGATCCGCTTCGCCCGCTGCCACCCCGCACCCATCGCCATCCTGTTCCCCGTGGGACGCCTCGGCACGCATTACGATCCCGCGTGTGATCACCTCGACCGAGCGGCTGGTGGTCCGGGACTGGACGGCGTCGCCGGACGACCTGGCCCGGATCTACGACATCTACTCCCGGGAGGAGGTGATGCGCTGGCTGGGCGGCGGCGCGGGGCGGATGACCGACCCGGCCGAGGCCCTCGGGCGCGTGCACTCCTGGCGCGAGCGCTACGCGCCGTACGACGGCCGCTGGGGCCTCTGGGCCATCGAGCCGCGCGGGGCCGGCGGGGCGGTCGGCAGCGTCCTGCTCAAGCCGCTGCCCGGGCGCGACGGGGTCACGCCCACCGACGACATCGAGGTCGGCTGGCACCTGCACCCCGACGCGCAGGGGCACGGCTACGCCACCGAGGCGGCCCGGGCCGTGCTGGAGCGCGAGTTCGCCGCCGGCACCCGGCAGGTCCACGCCGTGGTGATGGCTGGCAACGAGCCGTCGATGGCGGTGGCCCGGCGACTGGGCATGACCCACGTCGGCACCCGCACCGACTGGTACGGCGGCGCCGAACTGGAGACCTTCGTCCTGGCCAGCCCGGCGTAGCCGTCCGGCGTCCGCCGGACGTATCGTCTCCGCTCGTGTTGATCACGTTTACGGCGCAGCCAGACCGGAAGCTGTTCGGCGTCGCGCTGCGCCGGGCCTTCCGCCGGACCCTGATCGTGTTGTGGCTCTGCCCCGGCGTGTCGGCGCTGGTGGCCCTCCTGGCGTGGTCCGGGGGTGACACCGCCGGGGTGGTGGTGGCGAGTGCCGCCGCCGTCGCGCTCGCGCTGGTCGCCTGGTGGGCCGGCCGCCGGACGGTCAGCATCAACTGGAAGCTCTACGGCCGCCCCATCGTCTGGACCGTCGGCGACGAGGGGGTGCGCTACGACGGCGAACTGGTGGACTGCCTGGTGCGCTGGCCCGCCGTGGAAGGGGTCGAGCCCGTCCCGTACCACCTGATCTTCCGGATCGGCCGGCACCAGGTGCTCCCCGCCCGGGTCGACGGGCTGGACGCGGAGCAACGCGACGGCCTGCTCGCCTTCCTGCATGCCCGGGGCCTGCTCGGCCAGCCGGCGGAGGAGGCCGCCCGTCGCCTCGCCCTCGCCCGCTAGAGCGCGCCGAATCTTGGCGACCTACCGTTCGTCACGAACCGGAAGTCGCCAAGATCCGCGCGCCGTCGACGACAGATGGGGCGGGGGAGTGAGGCTCCCAGCGGGCGCTCAGGAGGGCTGGGGAAGAATGGGCGGGTGACGTCTCCCCGCGCCCTCGTCCTGCTCGGCTCGACCGGGTCGGTCGGCACCCAGGCCATCGACATCGTCCGGCGTAACCCGGACCGGTTCCGGGTGGTGGCCCTCGGCGCCGGCGGCGGCAACGTGGAGCTGCTCGCCGGGCAGGCCCTGGAGCTGAGGGTGGAGGCGGTCGGGGTGGCCCGGGCGTCCGCCGCCCAGGACCTCCAGCTCGCGTTCTACGCCGAGGCGAGCCGGCGCGGCTGGGCCACGGGCGACTTCAAGCTTCCCAAGATCGTGGCCGGGCCGGACGCGATGACCGAGCTGGCCGGGTGGCCCTGCGACGTGGTCCTCAACGGGGTGGTCGGCTCGCTCGGGCTCGCGCCGACCCTCGCGGCGCTGCGCGCCGGGCGTACCCTCGCCCTGGCCAACAAGGAGTCCCTCGTCGCCGGCGGCCCGCTGGTCCGGGCCGCGGTGGCGCGGCCGGGGCAGATCGTTCCCGTCGACTCCGAGCACTCGGCGCTGGCGCAGTGCCTGCGCGGGGGCGCCCGGGGCGAGGTGCGCCGGCTGGTGGTGACCGCCAGCGGCGGGCCGTTCCGGGGCCGTCGGCGCGACGAGTTGACCGAGGTCACGCCGGAGCAGGCGCTGGCACACCCCACCTGGAACATGGGGCCCGTGGTGACGATCAACTCCGCCACCATGGTCAACAAGGCCCTTGAGGTGATCGAGGCGCACGAGCTGTTCGACGTGCCCTACGCCGACATCGAGGTGATGGTCCACCCGCAGTCGGTGATCCACTCGATGGTCGAGTTCACCGACGGCTCCACCCTCGCCCAGGCCAGCCCGCCCGACATGCGGCTGCCCATCGCCCTCGGCCTCGGCTGGCCGGACCGGGTGCCCGGTGCCGCCGCCGCGGTCGACTGGACGAAGGCCCACAGCTGGGAGTTCTTCCCGCTCGACGACGCCGCGTTCCCGGCGGTCGCCCTCGCGAAGGCGGCCGGCGAGGCCGGGCGGTGCCGGCCGGCGATCTACAACGCGGCCAACGAGGAGTGCGTGGCGGCCTTCGTGGCCGGGCGGCTGCCCTTCCTGGGCATCGTCGACACCCTGGAACGGGTGTTGGAGGACGCTCCGGACTTCGACGAACCAGGTACCGTCGAGGACGTGCTCGCCGCCGAGTCGTGGGCACGGGGGCACGCCCAGGCGATCATCGCCGGGTCGCTGGAAGGAGCTTGATGAGTTACCTGCTCGGGGTGGCGCTGTTTGCCCTGGCGATCCTCATCTCGGTGAGCCTGCACGAGGCGGGGCACATGCTCACCGCCAAGGCGTTCGGGATGAAGGTGACCCGCTACTTCGTCGGTTTCGGGCCGACGCTCTGGTCGTTCAAGCGGGGCGAGACCGAGTACGGCGTCAAGGGCATCCCGCTCGGCGGCTTCTGCAAGATCGTCGGAATGACCCCGCAGGACGACGACGTCGAACCGGGGGACGAGAAGCGCGCCATGTGGCGCTACCCGGTGTGGAAGCGGACGATCGTGATGTCCGCGGGCTCCATCACCCACTTCGCCCTGGCCCTCGTCACCCTCTGGATCCTCGCGGTCTCCGCCGGCCTGCCCAACCCGGAGTTCCCGAACACCGAGGACGGCTTCAAGGCCGAGCCGGCCGTGATCGCCCTGGCCCCGTGCGTGGTGGTGGAGAACGCGGCCCGGGCCTGCCAGGCCGGTGACCCGGCCAGCCCGGCCTCGAAGGCCCGGCTCCAGGACGGCGACCGCATCACCGCCGTCAACGGCCGCCCGGTCTCCACCTGGGGCGACATGCTGGACGTGGTCCGCGCCACCAAGCCCGGCGCGGCCACCGTCGACTACGTGCGCGACGGCCGCCCGGCCACCGCCACGGTCGACCTGGCCGCCGTGCAGCGCCCGCCGTTGGGCGACCCGAAGGGCGCCACCTCGGCGGTGTCCGCCCTCGGCGTCGCGCTCCGGCCGACCACCCCCACCCGGGTCGAGTACGGTCCGGTCGCCGCGTTCGGCGCGACCGCCGACTTCACCGGCAACATGGCGGTGCAGACCCTGCACGCCATGCAGCGGATCCCGCAGAAGGTGCCCGCCCTGTGGACCGCGGTCACCGGCGGCGAGCGGGACGTGGACACCCCGATCAGCGTGGTCGGCGCCAGCCGGCTCGGTGGCGAGGCCGTGGAGAACAACGCCTGGCTGGTGTTCTTCATGCTCTTCGTCTCGCTGAACTTCTTCATCGGCGTGTTCAACCTGCTGCCGCTGCTCCCGCTGGACGGCGGCCACATCGCCATCGCCTGGTTCGAGCGGGTCCGCTCCTGGCTCTACGCGCGGATCGGCCGGGCCGACCCGGGCCGCGTCGACTACCTGAAACTCATGCCCCTCACGTACGCGGTGATCCTCGTCGGTGGCGTGTTCACGCTGCTGACCGTCACCGCGGACGTCGTCAACCCGATCACGCTCTTCTCAAGGTGAGTGCCTGAAGTGACCGCTGTCAGTCTCGGTATGCCCCCCGTACCGCCGCCGCCGCTCGCCCCGCGCCGGGCCAGCCGCCAGATCATGGTCGGTTCGGTGCCGGTCGGTGGGGGCGCGCCGGTCTCGGTGCAGTCCATGACCACCACCCTGACCGCCGACGTGAACGCCACCCTCCAGCAGATCGCCGAGCTGACCGCGTCCGGCTGCCAGATCGTCCGGGTGGCGGTGCCCTCCCAGGACGACGTCGAGGCGCTGCCGGCGATCGCCAGGAAGTCGCAGATCCCGGTGATCGCCGACATCCACTTCCAGCCGAAGTACGTCTTCGCGGCGATCGACGCCGGCTGCGCCGCGGTCCGGGTGAACCCGGGCAACATCCGGCAGTTCGACGACAAGGTCAAGGAGATCGCCCGGGCGGCCGGCGACGCGGGCGTGCCGATCCGGATCGGCGTGAACGCCGGCTCGCTGGACAAGCGCCTCCTGGCCAAGTACGGCAAGGCCACCGCCGAGGCACTGGTCGAGTCGGCGCTCTGGGAGTGCTCGCTGTTCGAGGAGCACGGCTTCCGCGACATCAAGATCTCGGTCAAGCACAACGACCCGGTGGTGATGATCCGGGCGTACCGGCAGCTCGCCGAGCAGTGCGACTACCCGCTGCACCTGGGTGTCACCGAGGCCGGCCCGGCGTTCCAGGGCACCATCAAGTCCGCCGTGGCGTTCGGCGCGCTGCTCGCCGAGGGGATCGGCGACACCATCCGGGTCTCGCTCTCCGCCCCGCCGGTCGAGGAGATCAAGGTCGGCGCCGCGATCCTGGAGTCGCTGGGCCTGCGCGAGCGGGGCCTGGAGATCGTCTCCTGCCCGTCCTGCGGCCGCGCCCAGGTCGACGTCTA
Organism: Micromonospora sp. NPDC005707; assembly: GCF_040631005.1. Classification (NCBI taxonomy): domain Bacteria; kingdom Bacillati; phylum Actinomycetota; class Actinomycetes; order Micromonosporales; family Micromonosporaceae; genus Micromonospora; species Micromonospora sp. NPDC005707. The sequence goes on along the minus strand of NZ_JBEXYR010000001.1, from coordinate 92,955 downwards.
CAAGCTGGCCGAGGAGGTCACCGCCGGCCTGGAGGGGCTGCCGGTGCCGCTGCGCGTGGCCGTCATGGGCTGCGTGGTGAACGGCCCGGGCGAGGCCCGCGAGGCCGACCTCGGTGTCGCCTCCGGCAACGGCAAGGGCCAGATCTTCGTCAAGGGCCAGGTCGTCAAGACCGTGCCCGAGAGCCAGATCGTGGAGACGCTGATCGAGGAGGCGCTGCGGATCGCCGACGAGATGGGCGCCGAGATCCCCGAGGAGCTGCGCGGCCTCGTTCCGGGCGGCGCCACGGTCACCGTGCACTGACACGCCGATCCACCGACGACGTGCGGCCGTTCCCACCCGGGGGCGGCCGCACGCGTCGTCTCAGGCCCGCGCCACCGCCCGGGGCACGGCGGCGAACTCGGAGAGGGTGAACCACCGGGGCAGGGCCCGGCGCAGCGCCTCCGGCCCCACCACCTCCACGGCGCCGCCGCGCAGCGCCCCGGGCCAGTCCAGGTCGCCCAGCCACACCTGGACCAGGGTGCGCAGGCTCGCGGTCACCGTCACGGCCACCTCGTGCCCGGGATCGACGTCGCAGACGTCGGCCTCCCCGGTGGCGATGACCAGCCACCAGTCGCGCAGCGCCGGCGGCACGTCCCGGAAGCGGAAGTGCACGACGGTACGCCCCGCCGGCACGGCGCCGTGGTCGACGTGCCGATGCATGTCCCACAGCAGGAGCTTCGGGTCCAGGTCGGCGTCGCCCAGCTCACCGATCCAGCGCACCCCCCACGCGCCGAGCGCCTCGAGCACCGGCCGCAGCTCCCGCCCGGCCTGGGTCGGGACGTAGCGCACGTCGGCGCCGTCGACGCGCCGCTCCACCACCCCGGCGCGGACGAGCTGGTGCAGCCGCCGGGACAGCAGGGTGGGCGACATCCGCGGCAGGCCCCGGCGCAGGTCGTTGAAGCGTTCGGACCCGCTCACCAGCTCCCGGACGACGAGCAGCGTCCAGCGCTCGTCGAGCAGCTCCATGGCCTTCGCGATGGGGCAGAACTGGTGGTAGGAGGCCCCCATGGCCCGGACGCTACGCCGGGGCCGACCGTGGGACCAGGAACCTGTCGGGAGCGGTACACATCTCGTACTGGGTGGCCGCTCCGCCGCTGCCTACCGTCCCCATCAGGACGAGTCGGAGGAGCGGAAATGATCGACGAGATGGAGCAGGACCGGGCCGTGAAGGCCGGACACCGGCGGATGTGGGCGCTCGGCAGCTACGCCACGGTCGCCGCCGAGGTCATCCCCGAGCTGGGGGCGGCGCTGGTCGAGGCGGCCGGGGTGGGGCCGGGTGACCGGGTGCTGGACGTGGCCGCGGGCACCGGTAACGCGGCCGTTCCGGCGGCCCTGGCGGGGGCCGAGGTGGTGGCCAGCGACCTGACCCCGGAGCTGCTGGAGATCGGGCGGGCGCTGGCCGCGGAGCGTGGCGCGGAGCTGGACTGGCAGGAGGCCGACGCCGAGGCGCTGCCGTACGCCGACGGCGAGTTCGACCGGGTGCTGTCCTGTGTGGGGGTGATGTTCGCGCCCCGGCACCGGGCCGCCGCCGACGAACTGGTCCGGGTCTGCCGGCCGGGCGGCACGATCGGCCTGGTCAACTGGACTCCGGAGGGCTTCATCGGTCAGTTGTTCGCCACCATGAAGCCGTACGCGCCCCCGCCGCCGCCCGGCGCGCAGCCGCCGCCGCTGTGGGGCGACGAGGCGCACGTCCGCGCGCTGCTCGGTGACCGGGTGACCGATCTCGTGCTGCGCCGCGAGGTGGTCACCGTGGACCGGTTCGCCGCCCCGGAGGACTTCCGCGACTACTTCAAGGCCCACTACGGGCCGACGATCGCGGTGTACCGGGCCAACGCCGCGGACCCCGAGCGGGTGGCCGCGCTCGACCGGGACCTCGCAGACCTGGCCCGGCGGCACACCGAGGCCGGGGTGATGTGCTGGGAGTATCTGCTGGTCACCGCCCGCCGGCGCGGCTGACGGCGGCGCCGGCCGGGGTGGCGGTCCCGTGACCACCCCGGCCGGCGCACCGGGTGCGGCGACTCACTCGGATTCGGCGAGGATCGCGTACAGCTTGCGCCGGGTCTCGTCGAGCACCTGGGCGGCGCGCGCCCGCTGGTCGTCGGTGCCGGTCATCATCACCTGCCGCAGGGCGTTCATGGCCTGCGCGCCGGCGTCGCGGATGTCGTGCCAGCTGTTCACGGTCTGCTCGGCGAACTCGCCCCAGGGCGGGGTCTGCGCCGCCTCGGCGGCCTCGGCCTGTCCCTGCTCGGTGAGGGCGAACCGCTTCCGCCCGCCGTCGGAGTCGGCGGCGGCCGCGATGACGCCCTCGTCCTCCAGCAGCTGCAGGGTCGGGTAGATCGAGCCGGGGCTGGGCCGCCAGGCCCCGCCGGTCCGGGAGTCGATCTCCTGGATCATCTCGTAGCCGTGCATGGGCCGCTCGGTGAGCAGGGCCAGCACGGAGCCGCGCACGTTGGGCCGGCGGCCGCGCCCGCGGCCCCGTCCGCCCCGGCCGTGGCCGTGACCGAACGGGCCGGGCGGGAACGGCGGCGGTCCCGGGGGTACGGGCGGGAAGCCGAAGCCCCGCATCCGCATCTCGTCGTGCACGGCGTGCATCCGTCGGTGGAAACCCATCGGGCTCTCCTTCTGTCGTCCTATCACTGATGCATCAACGATATATCGGCAATGCATCGGCGACAAGCCGAATGTGGGACGGGACCGCAAACCGTACGTACGTCTTGCTATGGTCTCGGGGTGCGCCTGCTTCCCGAACCGGGCCCGTCCCGGACCCTCGCCCTGTCCAGCCTCGTCAACACCGTCGGCCGGGGCACCTGGCTCACCGTCAGCGCGCTCTTCCTCACCCGCTCGGTCGGGCTCACCGTGGCCCAGGTCGGCCTCGGCCTCACCCTCACCGCGCTGGTGAGCCTCGTGACCAGCACGCCGATGGGCTACCTGGCCGACCGGCTCGGCCCGCGCGGTCTCCAGATCACCGCGCTGCTCGCCTCCGCCGGGTTCACCGCCGCCCTGGTGGCCGTCCGCTCCTTCGCGGGGTTCCTGGTGGTCGGGGTGCTGATGGCGGTCGCCGACTCGGCGACCCGGGGCGCCCGGGGCGCGCTGATCGCCGGCGCGGTGCCACCGGACCAGCGGGTGCGCACCCGGGCCTACCTGCGCGCGGTCACCAACGTCGGCATCTCGGTGGGCACCGTGCTGGCCGGCTTCGGCCTGGCCGCCGACACCCGGACCGCGTACGTGTCGCTGATCCTGCTCGACTGCGCCACCTACCTGGTGGCCGCGGCGGTGCTGCTCCGGCTGCCACCCGTGCCGCCGGTGCCGGCGCCGACCCACGGGCCGCGGCTCATCGCCCTGCGGGACCGGCCGTTCCTCGCCTTCACCGTGCTCGACGGGCTCATGTCGATGCACTTCAGCCTGATCAACATCGCCCTGCCGCTGTGGATCGCCGGGCACACCACTGCGCCGCGCTGGCTGATCTCCGCCTGCCTTCTGGTGAACACCGTGGTGGTGGTGCTCTTCCAGGTCCGCGCCTCGCGGGGCACCGAGGACCTCGCCGGCGCCGGTCGGGCGGCCCGCCGGGCCGGCGCGGTGATCGCGGTCGCCTGCGCGCTCTTCGCGGCCGGCGGGGGCGTACCGGTGGCGGTGGCGGTGCCGCTGCTGCTCGGCGGCGCGCTGGTGCACGTGGTGGGGGAGCTGTGGCACGCGGCGGCCGGCTGGGGCATCTCGTTCGGGCTGGCCCCCGCCCACGCGCAGGGCCAGTACCAGGGCGCCTACGGGATGGGCATGCAGCTCGGCTCGATGGTCGCCCCGGTGGTGGTGACCACCCTGGCGGTCGGCTGGGGCGTACCGGGGTGGCTGCTCCTCGGCGGGCTGTTCCTGGTGCTCGGGGCGCTGGTGCCGCCGGTGGTGCGCTGGGCCGCCCGCACCCGGCCGGCCGTGCCGGAGCCGGCGGCCGTCCCGGTCGGCTGAGCCGCCACTCACCACCGATCGTCCGGCGTCCTCAGGTCGACCCGCGCGGGCCCGGGTGCATCTGGCAGGCTGGTATTCGTGCTCACGGTGCCGGTACGCCAACTCGGGGAGTCGGAGCGCCGTGCCGTTGAGCGGCTGCTCGACCTCGACCCCTACGCGGGCGCGCAGGTCGCCGAGCGGGTGGCGGCGCGCGGGCTGGCCTGGTGGCGGGCCGAGGGGCGGATCCTGGGCTACGGCCCGCGCCGCAACCTGGAGTCCATCTGCTGGCTCGGCGGCAACCTCACCCCGGTGCTCGCCTCGGAGTCGGCGGTGGCCGCCTTCGCCGACCAGCTGAGCACCGAGGAGCGGCTCTGCTCCTCGATCGTGGGCCGGGCCGACGCGGTGCTCGGGCTGTGGGACCGCCTCTCCGCCTACTGGGGGCCGGCCCGGGACGTACGCCCCAACCAGCCCCTGCTGGCCACGGACGCGCTGCCCGCCGTGGCGCCCGACCCCGAGGTGCGCCGGGTGCGCGGCGGTGAGGTCGACCGGCTCTTCCCGGCGGCGGTGGCCATGTACACCGAGGAGGTCGGGGTGTCGCCGCTGGCCGAGGACGGCGGGCGCGGCTACCGGCGGCGGGTGGGTGACCTGGTCCGCGCGGGCCGGGCCTACGCCCGGTTTGTGGACGGCAGGGTGGTCTTCAAGGCCGAGCTGGCCGTGGTCACCCGGCGCACCGCGCAGGTGCAGGGGGTCTGGGTCGCGCCGGAGTGGCGGGGTCGCGGCATCGCGACCGCGGCCATGGCGGCCGTGGTGCGGGACGCGCTGGAGCGCGTCGCCCCCTCGGTGAGCCTCTACGTGAACGACTTCAACCTGCCCGCCCGCCGGGTCTACGAGCGCTGCGGCTTCCGGCCGGTCGGCACGCTCGCCACCGTGCTGTTCTGATCTTCCGCCCTGCCGGCATGGCCGGGATCACGCGACGTCGTCTTGCCTCGAACCGGACACCCGACGCTATGCTGGGCATGTTTTTGTACTGACCAGTCAGTTTAGAAGTCGGGGAACGGTGCGATGAAGATCGTCGAGGCCAACGGACTCGGGCTGCGGACCCGCCGCGGCTGGGTCTACCGCGAGGTCGACCTCACCGCCGAGGCCGGCGAACTGCACGCCGTCACCGGCCCGCCGGGCAGCGGGCGTACCTCGCTGCTGCTCGCCCTGGCCGGGCGCTTCCCGCACACCCACGGCGAGCTGCGCCGCCGGGGGCCGGCCGCGCTCGGGCAGGTCGCCGGTGTGCACGAGCCCGACCCCACGCTGACCGTCGCCGAGCACATCCAGGAACGGCTGCTGCTGCTCGGGCCGGTGCCGCGCCGCCGCCGGCAGCTCGTCCCGGTCGCCGCCGTCCGCGCCCGGCGGGCCTACCGCCGGGACGCCTTCGCCGCCGCGATCGACGGCGCCGGCTTCACCGACGCCCCGCTCGACCCCGACCGGTACGGCCGCGATCTCACCCCCGTCGAGCGCCAGGTGCTCGGGCTGGTGCTGGCCAGCCTGAGCGGCCCGAGCCTGATCGTCGCCGACGACGTGGACGCCGGCGCCGACGCGCCCGAGCGGGCGTGGATCTGGGCCGCGCTGGCCCGCCTCGCCGACCAGGGGTACGCCGTGGTCGCCAGCGCCCGCGCCGTCGAGCCCGGCGTGACCGCCGTCGCGCACCGGATCGGCGACCCGATCCTGCCCAGCCCGGCCCTGACCCCCGAGGTGACCGCATGAGTGTCGTACGACTCGCGCTGTTCGAGCTGCGCCGGATGACCCGGGGCCGGCTGCCGCGCGCCGCGCTCGCCGTCCTCACCGTCATCCCGCTCCTCTACGGCGCCCTCTACCTCTACGCCTTCTGGGACCCGTACGGGAACCTCGACCGGATCCCGGTGGCCCTGGTCAACGCCGACCGGGCCGCGAAGGCGAGCGACGGCAGCGAGGTGCACGCCGGCCGCGACCTCACCGACGAACTGCTCGACCGGAAGGTCTTCGGCTGGACCGTGACCGACCAGGAAGACGCCACCGAGGGGCTCCGCGACGGCCGCTACCACCTGGTCTTCTCCATACCGGCGGACTTCTCCGCCACCCTGGCCGCCAGCCCCGAACCCGACCGGCCGGCCCGCCGGGGCGAGCTGAAGGTGGTCAACGACGACGCCACCAACTACCTCTCCGGGCTGCTCGCCCGCTCCGCCTTCAGCGAGATCCGGGCCGCCGCCGCCGAGAGCACCGCCGCGTCCTACTTCGACAAGATGCTCATCGGCTTCACCGACGCCAAGGCCGAGACCGGCCGAGCCGCCGACGGCGCCGGAAGGATCCACGACGGGCTCGACACCTCGCAGCAGGGCGCCGGCCAGCTCGCCGACGGGCTGGGCACCGCCGAGGACGGCGCCGGGCAGCTAGCCGGCGGGCTCACCACCTCCGTGCAGGGCGCGACCAAGCTCGCCACCGGCCTGGACCAGCTCTACACCGGGGCCGCGCAGATCGCCGACGGCGCCAACCGGGCGGCCACCGAGACCCGCGCCGCCGCGAAGCAGGTCGACGCCGCCGCGGACAAATACGAGCCGCTGCTCCGCAGGAACGCCGGCGACATCCAGCGGGCCGCCACGCTGGTCGCCGAGGGCGCGCAGGCGCTCGCCGACGGCCTCGACGCGCTGCCGGCCAGGGCCGACGAGGTGATCGGCCAGGCGGAGAAGGTGCGCGACCGGCTCGACGCGCTGGTGAAGGAGCACCCGGAGCTGGCCGACGACCCGAACCTGGTCGCCGCCCGCAAGGCCGCCGACCAGGCGGTCACCGCGGCCCGGGCCATGGTCGCCGCGCTGGACAAGACCGACCTCGCCGCGCTGAAGAAGCAGATGACCGAGGTCGCGAAGACCGCCCGGGAGGTGGCCGCCGCCGCGCCGCACCTGGCCGACGACGTGGCCTCGGCCCGGGCCAAGGTCGACCAGCTGGCCGGCGGGCTCACCACCCTGGCCCAGGGCAGCGCCAAGCTCCGCGACGGGCTCGGCGGCGCCGCCGACGGCGCCGACCAGCTCCGCGGCGGCCTCTACCGGCTCGCCACCGGCGCCCGGCAGCTCGACGGCGGCCTGGCCCAGCTCAGCACCGGCAGCAACCGCCTCGCCGACGGGCTGACCAAGCTGGAGGGCGGCGCCGGCGACCTCGCCGACGGGCTCGCCGCCGGGGAGAAGAAACTGCCCGGGTACGACGACGCGGGCAGCCGCGCCGACATCCTCGGCGACCCGGTCGGGCTGATCCGCCACTCCGACCACCCGGCCGGCTCGTACGGCGTGGGCTTCGCCCCCTACTTCCTGGCCCTGGCGCTCTGGGTCGGCGCGATGATCACGTACATGCTGCTGCGGCCGGTGAACCGGCGGCACGTGATGTCCGGCGCGCCCGGCTGGCGGGTCGTGCTCGCCGGCTGGCTGCCCGCCGCGGGGATCGGGCTGGCCCAGGTCGCGGTGCTCTACACCGTGGTCACCCTGGCGCTGGGCCTCGACCCGCGGCACGGGCCGGCGACCTTCGGGCTGCTCGCGCTCACCTCGCTGGCGTTCACCGCGATCATGCAGCTGCTCGGCGTGGCGCTCGGCCCGGCCGGCCGGCTCGCCGCGCTGGCCCTGCTCATGCTCCAGCTCACCTCCTCCGGCGGCACCTACCCGGTGCAGACCTCGCCCGGCTTCTTCCAGGCCATCCACCCGTGGCTCCCCATGACGTACGTGGTGGGCGGCCTGCGGCACACGATCAACGGCGGTCCGGCCGGGCCGGTGGTCACCGGCGCGCTGGTGCTGCTCGCGTTCGGTGCGGGCGCCCTGGCGCTCACCGTCGGCGGGGCCCGCCGGTCCCGCCGGCTCACCCCGGCCAAACTGCACCCCGAGCTGACCATGTGAGGATGGGCGGGTGACGGACGGACGGACCCGCCGGCGGGTGGACACCCGGCAGCGCCTCTTCGTGGCGGCGGTGGAGCTCATCGCCGAGCAGGGCTTCTCGGCCACCACGGTCGACGACATCGCGACCCGGGCCGGGGTGGCGAAAGGGACCGTCTACTACAACTTCGAGTCCAAGACGGTCCTCTTCGAGGAGCTGCTGCGGCACGGCATCGGCCTGCTCACCGCCGAGTTCCGGGCCGCCGTCGCCGGGCTGCCACCACGCGAGGCGCTCGCCGCGCTGGTCCGCGCCGAGCTGGACTACATCCGCCGCTACCGGGCCTTCGCCCAGCTCCTGCTCTCGGAGATGTGGCGGACCAACCGGGAGTGGCAGCAGACCCTGCGGCTGCTGCGCGGCGAGGCCATCGAGGTGATCGCGGAGACCGTCCGCGCCGGGGTGGCCAGCGGCGATCTCCCCGCCGACCTGGACGTGCGCACGGCCAGCTCGGCGCTGTTCGGCGTCGGGCTGGTGGTGGCCGTGGACTGGCTGGTCTTCCAGCCCGAGCGGCCCATCGAGGACGTGCAGGAGGCGCTGCTCGGCATCGTCCGCCGGGTCGCCCAGACGTGACGCCGCGGCGGTAAATCGTTTGAGCGGCAGGGCCGGCCGGGTGAAGGCTGGGGGTACCGCCCCCACCGACCCGAGTCCGGAGGACTGTCCATGCGCCTGCTCCGCGACCTCTGGGCCACCGCACCGCGTCGGATGGCGGTCGTCCTGCTGCTCATCCTGCTCGGCGCGGGCGGCCAGGCCGCCGCCTCCGCGCTGGCCGGGCCCGTGCTGGTGCACCGCTCGCCCGGCTCGTTCACGGTGCTGGCCGTGGCGCTGGTCGCCGCCGTCGTCACCGACCTGCTCATCGGCCTGCTGATGGCCGGCCTCACCGCCGACTGGTCCGCCGACGTCCGCCGCCGGCTCTGCCGGGTCGCGCTCGGGCAGGACCTGCCCACCCTGGAGACCACCCCGGTCGGCGAGCTGCTCGACCGCATCGACAACGACGTCTACCAGGTCGCCGCCGAGATGCGGAACACCGGCGTACGGCTCGTGCAGGGCGTCGCCGTCTGCCTGCTCGCCACGGTCAGCGCGCTGGTCGTCTGGTGGCCGGCCGGCGTCGGGATGATCCTGCTCACGGCGCTGCTCGGCGTGGTGCTGCGCAGGCCCACCGCCCGGATCGCCCCGGCCCGGATGGTGGAGGAGGAGGCCTGGTCCGACCTGGCCGCCGTCATGGAGGAGGCGGTGCACGGCCAGGACGACGTGCGCACCAGCCTGGCCCGCCCGTACGTGCTGCGCCTCTACGCCCGGCGCGCCGCCGAGGTGATCGCCCGGGGCGGCCGGGTCTTCCGGCTGTCCGCCCGGGTCACGGCGCTGGCCGCCGGCGGCGTCCGGGTCGGCATCGCCGCCGTGGTCCTGGCCGGGGCCTGGGCGCTGGCCACGGGCCAGGTGGACGCGGCCCGGCTCACCGCGATCTGGCTGCTGGCCCTGGCCTTCGGCGCGACGGTCGAGCACATCGCCCGCTGGGTGCCGCACCTGCAACAGGCGCTCGGCGCGTGGGCGCGGGTGCAACTGCTCGCCGACTCTCGGCAGGAGCCGACCGGCGGCGCCGCCCCGGTCGACGGGGACCTGACCGTCCGCGGGCTCACCTTCCGCTATCCCGCCACCGGCGAGGATCGCGGCCCGGCGCTGCGCGACGTCACGCTCTCGTTCGCCCGGGGTCGGTCCTACGCCCTGGTCGGCCGGACCGGATCCGGCAAGTCGACGCTGGCCAAGGTGCTCACCCGGGCCGTGGACGTGCCGTCTGGCACCGTCTTCCTGGGCGACACCGACCTGGTCGACCTGGACATCGAGGCGCTGCGCCGGTGGATCGCCGTGGTGCCCCAGCGCACCGAGATCCTGGCCGGCACCCTCGCCGAGAACGTCGCGCTCTTCGACCCCGACCTGCTCGACGACGCCACCCGGGCGCTGGGGGAGCTCGGGCTGGCCGGCTGGATCGCCGAACTGCCCGACGGGGTGCACACCCGGCTCGGCGAGGGCGGGCACGTGCTCTCCGCGGGGCAGGAGCAGCTCGTCGCGTTCGCCCGCATCCTGGTCCGGGACCCGCACGTGGTGATCCTCGACGAGGCCACCGCCCGGCTCGACCCGGTCACCGAGAACCGCGTACGCCAGGCCACCGAACGGCTCCTCACCGACCGGATCGGCATCGTCATCGCACACCGGCTCTCCTCGGTGCGCCGCTGCGACGAGGTCGTGGTGATGGCCGACGGCGCGGTGCTGGAGGCCGGCCCGCTGCGCGAGTCCGCCCGCTTCGCCGAGCTGCTGGCCACCAGCCACGCCAGCGTCTACGCGGGCGCCGGCGGCCGCCGCGGCGGGGTGGAACTGCTGGACGGCCCGGACGGGTGGCCCGACGAGCCGTCCGACAGCGCGGTCCCGGCCACCGCGCCGCGCCAGGTCGCGGTGCCGCGCGCCGACCCGCCGCCGCTGCCCGCCCCACCGCGCGCGCGGACCCTGCGGGAGATCCTGCGGCTCGGCACCAACGACCCGAGGTACGGGCTGGTCTCCATCTGCGTGTTCATCGTGATGACCCTGCTCGGGCTGGACGGCTCGGTGCTGCCCTGGCTCTGGGCCGAGGTGGTCGGCGGGGGCGACCCGTGGCTGCCGGCGCTGGGCATCGTCGCCGCGCTGCTGGTGGTGCTGCCGCTGCCGTACCTGACCAACCTCTGGTTCCCGCAGTGGTGGATCCGGCAGATGCTGCGGATCAGCGCGCGGCTGGTGCACGGGCAGACCGGGGCCCGCCGGGTCAGCGGGCACACCCCGGCCGAGGTGGTGGCCCAGGGCGGCGACACCGACCGGGTGGTGCAGCTCGCCGACAACCTGATGGACCAGTTCATCTCGCTGGCCATCGTGATCACCATGACGCTGGTGACCGGCAGCTTCGTACCCGCGCTGTTCTTCGTCGGGACCATGGTGGTCTCCGGGCTGGCGGCCACCCTGTTCGGGCCGCGGCTGGAACGCACGGCCGGCGGCACCGTCAAGGCGCGCGCCGCCTTCGCCACCGCCCTGGTGTCCTCGCTCTCCGCCGCCCGCACGGTGAAGCTCGCCGGCGCCACCCGCCCGGTGCTGCACCACCTCGCGAAGCTGGACACCGTGCGCAGCGACCGGCAGCGCCGGGAGATCGCCATGCAGGTGTGGGCCCGGTCCACCCCGTCGATCGCCAGCGGCCTGCTGCCGATCGGGGCCTGGGCGCTCTACCTGACCGGCGGGCTCTCCGCCGGGGCCACCCTGGTCGCCGTCTCGACCCTCGGCGCGGCCCGCTGGTTCGCCTGGACCACCGCGTCGCTGGTCTCGCACTACCCGTCGGCGCGCGTCTGGACCAGGCGGACCGTCGCGATGAGCGGGGTGGCCACCTACTCGGCGGCGGTGCCCGGGCTGGACCTGGCCGCCGGCACCGCCCCGGCGCCGGAACCGCCGCCGCGGCACCCCCTGCGCCGGCTGGAGTTGACCGGCTTCGGCGCGCTGCACTCCGACGGCACCCTCGCCGTCCGCGACGTCGACCTGACCGTCGACCGCGGGCAGCTCGTGCTGGTGGTCGGGCCGGTCGGCGCGGGGAAGTCGTCGCTGCTGCGGGCCCTCGCCGGGATCGTGCACCACACCGGCACGCTGCGCTGGAACGGCGAGCCGGTCACCGAGCCGGAGCTGTTCCTCCGCCCCAACCAGGTCGGCTACGTGGGGCAGCTGCCCCGGGTGCTCTCCGGCACGGTGGCGGACAACATCGCGCTCGGGCACCAGGTGGACGCCGCCGGCGCGGTGTCGACCGCCCAGCTCGACCACGACCTGGCGGCCGCCGGGGGCGGGCTCGGGCTGCTCATCGGCCACAAGGGCACCCGGCTCTCCGGCGGGCAGCTCCAGCGGCTGGCGCTGGCCCGGGCGCTCGCGCCGCGTACCGAGCTGCTGGTCGCCGACGACGTCTCGTCCGCGCTGGACGTCACGACGGAGCTGGCGCTCTGGGCGGCGCTGCGCGAGCACGGGGTGACGGTGGTCGGCTCGACCGCGAAGCGGGCGGCGCTGGTGCGCGCGGACCACGTGGTGGTGCTGATCGACGGCACGGTGGCGGCGCAGGGCCCGTGGCAGGACCTGGAGTCCCGCTGGGGCCACCTGGCCGGCTGACCGGGCCTGGCCCTTCCCTGGCGCCCGCGGCGCCCACCCCGGTGATCATGAAGTTAGCGGCGACAAATCGGACGGATTCTGCCGCTAACTTCATGATCAAGCCCCGAAGCCGCGGGCGGCGGGACGGGAGGGGTTAGAAGGCGCGGGTGTACTGGTTGGGCCAGGCCGGGGTGTTGGTCAGTTTGGCGGCGGCTCGGTGGGGCCAGTACGGGTCGCGGAGGAGTTCGCGGCCGAGGAGCACCAGGTCGGCCTCGCCGCCGGCGACGATCTGCTCGGCCTGCTCGGGCTCGACGATCAGGCCGACGGCGCCGGTCGGCACGCCCGCCTCGCGGCGGATCCGCGCGGCGAGGGGCACCTGGTAGCCGGGTCCCAGCGGGATGCTCGCCCGGGCGGCGGCGCCGCCGGAGGAGGCATCCACGAGGTCCACGCCGGCGGCGGCCAGCTCGCCCGCGAGCACCACGCTGTCCTCGACGGTCCAGCCGCCGTCCACCCAGTCGGTGGCGGAGATCCGGGTGAGCACCGGCACGGCCTCGCCGACCGCGGCGCGGACCGCCCGGGCCACCTCCAGGGTCAGGCGCATCCGGCCGGCGCGGTCGCCGCCGTAGCCGTCGGTGCGGTGGTTGGTGAGCGGGGAGAGGAACTCGTGCAGCAGGTAGCCGTGCGCCGCGTGGATCTCCACGGCGGCGAAGCCGGCGTCGAGGGCCCGGCGGGCGGCGGTGCCGAACGCCTCGACCACCCCGGCGATGCCGGCCGCGTCCAGCGCGGTCGGGTTGCGGTAGTCGGGCAGGAACGGCTCGGCGCCGGGGCTGACCGGGGTCCAGCCGCCCTCGGCGTCCGGCACGCCGCCCTTGTGCTCGGCCCACGGCCGGTACGTGGACGCCTTGAACCCGGCGTGCGCGAGCTGCACGGCCGGCACCGAACCCTGGGCGGCGATGAACGCGGCGATCGGCCGCCACGCCTCGACGTGCGCCTCGGACCAGAGACCGGTGTCCTGCGGGGTGATCCGCCCCTCGGGAACCACGGCGGTCGCCTCGGTGATGATCAGCCCGGCGCCGCCGACCGCGCGGGAGCCGAGGTGGACGCGGTGCCAGTCGGTGGGCAGGCCGTCCGGCCCGGCGCTGTACTGGCACATCGGGGCGAGCGCCACCCGGTTGGGCAGGGTGACGCCGCGCAGGGTGAGCGGGGTGAACAGGGCACTCATACGGTCATCCTTCAACGCGGCGGGGGGAGGGCCGAAGCCCTCCCCCCGGGGAAACGGTGTGCTCAGGCGGCTACCGGCGTGAGCTGCTCACTCTCCGGGGCGTCGACCAGGTCGCGCTTGCCGGCCGAGTCGTACGCGGTCCGGTCCAGGGTGCCCTCGCGGGCGGCCACGACGGTCGGCACCAGGGCCTGGCCGGCCACGTTGGTGGCCGTGCGGATCATGTCGAGGATCGGGTCGATGGCCAGCAGCAGGCCGGCGCCGGCCAGCGGCAGGCCCAGCGTGCTGAGGGTCAGGGTGAGCATGACGATCGCCCCGGTCAGGCCGGCGGTGGCGGCCGAGCCGACCACCGAGACGAAGGCGATCAGCAGGTAGTCGGTGACGCCAAGGTGCACCCCGAAGACCTGCGCCACGAAGATCGCGGCGAGGGCCGGGTAGATGGCGGCGCAGCCGTCCATCTTCGTGGTGGCGCCGAACGGCACGGCGAAGGAGGCGTACTCGCGGGGGACGCCGAGGCGCTCGACCGAGCGCTGGGTCACCGGCATGGTGCCCACCGAGGAGCGGGACACGAAGGCCAGCTCGATGGCCGGCCAGGCGCCGGCGAAGAAGCGCAGCGGGTTGAGCCGGCCGGCGGCGATCAGCACCACCGGGTAGACCACGAACAGCACGAGCGCGCAGCCGACGTAGACGGCGGTGGTGAACTTCGCGAGCGGGGCCAGCAGGTCCCAGCCGTACGAGGCGACGGCGTTGCCGATGAGGCCGAGGGTGCCGATCGGGGCGAGCCGGATGACCCACCAGAGCGCCTTCTGCACGATGGCCAGCACCGAGCGGTTGAGGGTCACGAACGGCTCGGCGGCCTCGCCGATGAGCAGCGCGGCGGCACCGATCACCAGGGCGAGGAAGACGATCTGGAGGACGTTGCCCTCGACGAACGCGCCGACCGGGTTGGTGGGCACGATGCCGGTGAGGAAGTCGGTCCAGGAGCCGGTCCGCTTCGGCGCGGTGGCGCCGGCCAGGTCGAGGGTGACGCCCTTGCCCGGGTCGGTGAGCAGGCCGAGGCCGATGCCGATGCCCACCGAGATCAGGGCGGTGATGCCGAACCAGAGCAGCGTCTTGAGCGCCAGCCGGGCGGCGTTGGCCACGCCGCGCAGGCTGACCACGCTGACCACGATGGCGGTGAAGACCAGCGGCGGCACGGCCAGCTTGAGCAGCTGGACGAAGAGGCCGCCGACGGTGTCGAGGGTGCTGGTCAGCCAGGCGAGGTCGTTGGCGCGGGCGAGGAAGCCGAGCGCGACGCCGAGAACGAGGCCGAGCAGGATCTGCACGGAAAAGGGGATCTTGCGCAGGGCGGAAGCCATGGGGATCTGTCCAAGGTCTGGTGGCGGGTGAACGGGGCAGCGTCAGGAGAGCGGCTGCGCCGGACAGATGCCGCTGGCCTGCCGTCGGAGATCGACGTACAGGCGCACGGTGAGGTGCCAGACATTGGTCATCGCCTGCCGACGCTACTCCCGGCCGACGGGAGGCGGAAGGATCGACCCGGGTGACGCTCCTTACAAGCCCGGCAGCACCTTGCCGGGATTCATCAGCCCGCGCGGATCGAACAGCTGCTTGATCCCCCGCATCAGGTCCAGCCCGTGGCTGTCCGCGTAGTCGGCGATGATCTCCCGCTTCGACTGCCCGAGTCCGTGCTCGGCGCTGATGCTGCCGTGGAACGCGTGTGTCGAGTCGTAGACAAGGCGAGCGAGGGCTTCCGCCCGCGTCAGGAACTCCTCGTCATCGCCGCCCACCGGCTTGCTGAGGTTGTAGTGGAGGTTGCCGTCGCCGACATGTCCGTACGTCACGATCCGGATGCCCGGGACGGCCTCCCGCAGGGCCCGGTCGGTGCGATCCACGAACGCCGGGATGCGACTCACCGGCACCGTGACGTCGTGCTTGATGCTGGGGCCCTCGTGGTTCTGCGCCTCGGAGATGCCTTCGCGGAGCGCCCACAGGGCGGTGGCCTGCGCCGGGCTGGAGGCGATCACGGCGTCCCGCACCACACCCCGGTCGAACGCCTCGCCCAGCGCGGCCTCGATCACCTCGTCGAGGTCGGCGTGGGGGAGCGTGTCGCCCAGCTCCACGAGCGCGTACCAGGGGTGGTGGTCGCCGAACGGGTCCCGCGCGCCCGACGAGTGGCGCAGCACGAACTCCACACTCTGCCGGGACATGATCTCGAAGCCGGTCAGCCGGTCGCCCGCGATGTCCCGGAGGATCCCGATCAGGTCGACCGCGGCCTGCGGACCCGGCAGGGCCACCCAGGCCGTCGCGCGGCTGCGGACGGCGGGAAAGAGCTTCAGCACGGCGGCGGTGATGACGCCGAGGGTGCCCTCCGCGCCGATGAACAGCTGCTTGAGGTCGTAGCCGGTGTTGTCCTTCCGCAGCCCGCGGAGCCCGTTCCAGATCCGCCCGTCGGGGAGTACGACCTCCAGGCCGAGGGTCAGGTCGCGCATCGTCCCGTAGCGGAGCACCCCGGTGCCGCCGGCGTTGGTCGCGAGGTTGCCGCCGATCGTGCAGCTTCCCTCTGCGCCCAGGGAGAGCGGGAAGAGCCGGCCGGCGGCCGCCGCGGCCTCCTGCACCGACCGCAGGACCGCGCCGGCCTCCACGGTGATGGTCTGGTTGGCGACGTCGAGGTTCCGGATGCGCCGCATGCGGGTGAGGGAGAGCACCACCTGACGGCCCGAGGAGTCCGGGACGGCGCCGCCACAGAGCCCCGTGTTGCCGCCCTGCGGGACCACCGCGACGCCCGCGTCGCGGCACAGGGTGACGACCGCGGCCACCTGCCCGGTGTCGCCCGGCCGCACGACGGCCGCGGCGGTTCCGGAGTACGTGTTGCGCCAGTCGGTGAGGTAGCCCGCCATCCCGCCCTGGTCGCTGATCAGGCCGGCGGGCCCGACGATCTGCCGCAGCCGGCCGACGAGGTCAGCGCTGCTCGACTTGATCACGGTGCCACGCTAGGAGCCACGACGATGCCTGTCCAAGTCCGCCCGGGCATGGGTGGATACCCCCGCGACATCGCGTCAGCCGAGCAGCACGGCGATGCCGACGAGCACGGGAGCGGACAGGACGGTGGTGAGCAGGATGACGTCCCGCGCCAGCAGGGTGCTCCGGTCGTAGGACGCGGCGTAGACGAACACGTTCTGCGCGGTCGGCAGGGCCGAGGTGACGGTGACCGCGAGCAGCGCCACCCCCGAGAGCCCGGCGACCCAGCGACCGAGTCCGTAGGCCAGCGCCGGCTGGACGAGGGTCTTGAGCGCCACGGCCAGCCACACCCGGCGGGCGCCGTCGCCGGACGCCGGGCGTGGTGCGCCGTGCAGGCTCATGCCGTACGCCAGCAACGCCGCGGGTACCGCGAGCGCGGCGGTGAGCTCGACCGGCTCCCGTACCAGCGGCGGAAGGTCCACGCCGGTGGCCGCGACGAGCACGCCCAGACCGCAGCCCACCACGACCGGCGTGCGGAGTGGCTGGGTGAGCAGCTGCCAGCGGGGCGGGGCGTCGCCCGCGGTGCGCGAGCCGGCCAGCACGGCCAGCCCGACCGGGGCCATGACCAGCACCTGGAACAGCAGCACCGGGGCCACGAAGGACGCGTCGCCGAGGGCGTACACCGAGATGGGGACGCCCAGGTTGCCCGCGTTGACGTACGACGAGGTGAGGGCGCCGACCGTCAGCTCGGCCGGCGACAGCCGCCAGCGCCACCGGGCCAGCGCCACGTACAGCAGCGCGCTGAGCACCGCGCTGCCGGCGGTCGCCACGAGTGCCGCCGACAGGAGCGCCGCCGGATCCGCCTCCGCGAGCGTGAGCAGCAGCAGGGCCGGCGTCGCCACGAAGTAGGACAGCCGCGACAGCACGCCACCGGCGTCGGCGCCCAGCGCGCCGGTCCGGCCGACGATCCAGCCGACGGCGATCACCGCGACCAGGGCGGCGAAGCCGCCGATGACCCCGTTCACCCGGCCGTGCCCGCCGCCGCGCGGTTCACGCCACGGCGGCGGGCGCGGTGTCCGGCCGCCCCCATGGCGTGCGCCGCATGGTCATCGCGGCAACTCCAGGACGCCGTCGACGCGCCGCGGGATGCCTCGGTGGTCGTCGGTCAGCTCGGGCGGGAGCAGGTCGGCGGGCGCCCCCTGCCAGGTGACCGGACGCAGGAAGCGCCGGATCGCGGTGGTGCCCACCGAGGTGTGCTGGGAGTTGGTCGACGGCCACGGTCCACCGTGGTGCTGGGCCCAGGAGACGGCCACGCCCGTGGGGTAGGCGTCGTAGATCATCCGGCCGGCCCGCGGACGCAGCTTCGCGGAGACCGCCAGCGGCAGCTCCGTCTCGTCCTGCCCGCGCAGGACGGTCGCGGTCAGCGACGAGGGCAGCTCCGCCAGCGCCCCGAAGAGGTCCGCCGTGCCCTCGTAGCGGGCCACGACCGACACCGGCCCGAAGCACTCCTCCGTGACCTCGTGAGGCAGGTCGGCGGCCGCCGTGGTGAGGAGCAGCGGCGCGGCCTGGAAGCCGGCTCCCGCCGGCTGCGCGCCGCGGGCCAGCACCTCGACACCGTCGGCGTCGGAGAGCCCACCGGCGATCCGCCCGTACGCGGTGGCGATGCCCTCGTTGAGCAGCACCGGCGCTCCGGCCTCCCGGACCGCCGCGGCCATCGCCTCGACCACCTCGTCGCCGTCGGCGCCGGCCGGCACGAACACCAGCCCCGGCTTGGTGCAGAACTGGCCGCCGCCGAGGGTGAACGAACCGACGAGTTCGGTCCCGATCGTCGCGCCGCGTTCGGCGGCGGCCTGCGGCGTCACGACGACCGGATTGAGGCTGCTGAGCTCACCGAAGAACGGCACGGGGTCCGGGCGCTGTTCGATGATCTGCAGCAGCGCCCGTCCGCCGGTGACCGAGCCGGTGAAACCGACGGCGCGGATCGCCGGGTGGGCGACGAGGTCGGCGCCGGCCTGGACGCCGTGGACGACGCCCAGCGTGCCGGCCGGGGCGCCGGCCTTCTCCGCCGCCGCCACGAGGATGTCGAACACGAGCTGCGACGTCGCGGGGTGGGACCCGTGCGCCTTGACGACGACCGGGCAGCCGGCCGCGAGCGCCGAGGCGGTGTCGCCGCCGGGCACGGAGAAGGCCAGCGGGAAGTTGCTGGCGCCGAAGACCGCGACCGGGCCGATCGGGACGAGCATCCGGCGCAGGTCGGGGCGGGGACCCATCGGAGTGTCCCCGGCGTGGTCGATCGCCGCCTCGACGTAGCTGCCCTCGTCCAGGACCTCGGCGAACAGGCGCAGCTGGTAGGAGGTGCGGGTCAGCTCACCGTTCAGCCGCACCGGTCCGAGCGCCGTCTCCCGGTCGGCGACGGCGACGACGTCCTCCCGCCGATCCTCCAGCGCGTCGGCCAGGGCACGCAGCAGTGTCGCCCGCCCGTCGCGGCCCAGCGCCTCCAGTCCGGCGGCGGCGGCCTGCGCCGCCGAGCAGAGCCGGTCCACCTCCTCGGTGGTCGTCTCCCGGGCGACGACCTCGACCGCCTGGCCGGTCCGGGGGTCGATGCTCACGACGTCGGACATGCGGGGTACCTCCATGTTGTGGTTCAGCGGGGGGCGTCGACGTGGACGCGGTCGACGGTCCAGGCGCGGGCCTGATCGCTCAGGGTGATGCCGAGACCGGGGCGGTCCGAGATGTACATGCGCCCGCCGCGGGTCTCCAGGCGCTCGTTGAACAGCGGGTACAGCCAGTCGAAGTGCTCCACCCACGGCTCGTGCGGGTAGGCGGCCGCCAGGTGCACGTGGATCTCCATCGCGAAGTGCGGCGCCAGTTGCAGGTTGCTGTGGTCGGCCAGGGTGGCGAGCTTGAGGAACTGGGTGATGCCGCCGATCCGGGGGGCGTCCGGCTGCAGGATGTCCACCGCGCCGGCCCGGATCAGCTCGTAGTGCTCCGCGACGCTGGTCAGCATCTCTCCCGTCGCGACGGCGGTGTCCAGCGACCGGGCGAGCTGGGCGTGCCCCTCCGCGTCGTACGCGTCCAGCGGCTCCTCGATCCAGACCAGGCCGAACTCCTCCAGCGCCCGGCCCACCCGCATGGCGGTCGGCCGGTCCCACTGCTGGTTGGCGTCCACCATGAACGGGACGCCGTCACCGAGGTGCTCCCGCACCTTGCGCACCCGGCGCAGGTCCTCCGCCGAGTCCGGCTGACCGACCTTGATCTTGATGCCGCCGACGCCCGATTCGAGGGTGCGGGTGGCGTTCTCCAGCACCTGCCCGATCGACTCGTGCAGGAAGCCGCCCGACGTGTTGTAGCAACGGACCGAGTCGCGGTGCGCGCCCAACAGCTTCGCCAGCGGCAGCCCGGCGCGCTTGGCCTTGAGGTCCCAGAGCGCGACGTCGATCGCGGCGAGCGCCTGGGTGGACGCGCCGCTGCGCCCCACCGACGCGCCGGACCAGACGAGCTTCGTCCACAGCCGGCCGATGTCGCTCGGGTCCTCGCCGATCAGGTCCGGGGCGACCTCCCGGGCGTGCGCGAACTGCGCCGGCCCGCCGGCCCGCTTGGAGTAGCTGAAGCCGACACCCTCGTGCCCGGCCTCGGTGCGGATCTCGGCGAAGAGGAACGCGATCTCCGTCATCGGCCGCTGCCGGCCGGTGAGCACCTTCGCGTCGCTGATCCCGGTGGGCAGCGGGAGGGTGACCGACGAGAGCGTCACCGACTCGATCCGGTCGAGGACTGCGGGGGCGGCGTCGGAAGCGCTGGCGGTGGTCATGTCTCTCCTTCGTCGGGCGCCACGGGTGGCGGTCAGCGGACCAGGCAGGGTCGCTTGGGGTCGAACGCCCAGCCGGGCACGAGGTACCGCATTGCCACGGCGTCGTTCCGGGCGCCGAGGCCGTGCTCCAGGTACAGCTCGTGCGCCGCGGCCAGGGCGTCCCGGTCCAGCTCGACGCCCAGTCCGGGTGCGGTGGGGACGGCGATCCGCCCGTCCCGGATGGACAGCGGCGCACGGGTGAGCGCCTGCCCGTCCTGCCAGATCCAGTGCGTGTCCAGGGCGGTGATCTCGCCGGGCGCGGCCGCGCCCACGTGGGTGAACATCGCCAGCGAGATGTCGAAGTGGTTGTTGGAGTGCGAACCCCAGGTGAGGCCGAAGTCGTGGCAGAGTTGCGCGACCCGGACCGAGCCGCGCATCGTCCAGAAGTGCGGATCGGCGAGGGGGATGTCGACCGCGTTCGACCGGACCGCGTGGGCCATCTGCCGCCAGTCCGTCGCGATCATGTTGGTGGCCGTCGGCAGCCCCGTGGCCCGCCGGAACTCTGCCATGACCTCGCGCCCGGAGAACCCGCCCTCGGCGCCGACCGGGTCCTCGGCGTACGCGAGCACCCCGGCCAGGTCTCGGCAGAGGTCGACGGCCTCGGCCAGCAGCCAGCCGCCGTTCGGATCGAGCGTGATGCGGGCGTCCGGGAACCGCTGGGCGAGGGCGCGGACCGCCGCGATCTCCTGCTCGCCGGCCAGCACGCCGCCCTTGAGCTTGAAGTCGGTGAACCCGTAGCGCGCCTGTGCCGCCTCGGCGAGCGCCACGATCGCGTCGGGGGTCAGTGCCGGTTCGCGGCGCAGCCGTTCCCAGTCGTCGGCCGGTGCGGCCTCCGCCAGGTAGGGCAGGTCGGTGCGGCGGCGGTCACCGATGTAGAAGAGGTAACCGAGCATCGGTACTGTGTCGCGCTGCTGCCCGTCGCCGAGGAGCTCCGCCACCGGCACGCCCAGGTGCTGACCCAGCAGGTCCAGCAGCGCTGACTCCAGCGCGGTCACCGCGTGGACCGTCGTGCGCAGGTCGAAGGTCTGCAGCCCGCGCCCGCCGGCGTCGCGGTCGGCGAACCGGTCGGCCACCGCGCGCAGCAGCCGGGCGAACCGGGCGACCGGCTGCCCGACGAGCAGCTCGCCGGCGTCGGAGATGGTCCGGTGGATCGCCTCGCCGCCCGGCACCTCGCCGACGCCGATCCGCCCCTCGCTGTCGGTGACGACGGCGATGTTGCGGGTGAAGAAGGGCCCGTGCGCGCCGCTGAGGTTGAGCAGCATGCTGTCGTACCCGGCGACGGGCACCACCTCGACGCGGGCCACGGTTGGGGTGCGGCCGGTCATCGCCGTCCTCTCGGGGCCGGGAGCTGGGTCAGGGAGATCTTCTCGACCAGGGTGGTCAGCTCGGCCAGTTCGGTCTCCGTCAGGTCCGCCAGCGGGGGGCGGACCCGGCCGCCGTCGCGGCCGACCGCGGTCAGGCCGGCCTTCACGATGGAGACGGCGTACCCCTTGGTCCGGTCCCGGATGTCCAGGTACGGGATCACGAAGTCGGTGAGCATCTGGTAGACCGCGGGGCGGTCCTGGGCGCGTACGGCGGCGTAGAACCGGAGCGCGAACTCGGGCAGGAAGTTGTACAGCGCGGAGGAGTATGTGCTCACCCCGAGCTGGAGCAGAGGCAGTGCGAACGTCTCGGCGGTCGGCAGCCCACCCACGTAGATCAGCCGGTCGCCGACCCGGGCGTAGGTCCGGGTCATCTGCTCGATGTCGCCGATCCCGTCCTTGAGCCCGATCAGGTTGGGGTTGCGGTCGGCAATCTCGGCCACGGTGGCGTCGGTGAGCACCGCGTTCGCGCGGCTGTAGACGATGACGCCGAGGTCGGTCGCGCGGCACACGGCGCTGACGTGCTCGACCAGGCCCTGCTGGCTGGCCTCGGTGAGGTACGGCGGGAACAGCAGCAGACCGTCGGCGCCGGCGGCCTGGGCGGCCTGGGCCTGGGCGACGGCGACGGCGGTGCCGCCGGTGGCCGGCGCGATGACGGGAACCTTCCCGGCCACCTCCCCGACGGCGGCCCGGACGACGCGGTCCATCTCGGCCGAGGTCAGCGAGAACCCCTCGCCGGTGCCGCCCGCGGCGAACAGGCCGGCCACGTCGAAGCTCGCCTGCCACGCGAGGTGCTCCCGGTACCGGGCCTCGTCGAACTGCAGGTCGGCGTCGAAGTGGGTGACCGGGAAGGAGAGCAGGCCCGACTTCAGCCGGTCAGCGAGAACGTCCGGGGGCAGCAGCGTCACGGTGATCGTGTCCTTGGGAGTCCGGGTCCGCGCCGGAGTCAGCCGGCGGTGCGGACGGTGGTCACGATCACGGTAAGAACCGGCCATGATGCATGTCCAAGAGCAGTTCCGCATCGAACGATGCCCACCAGGTATCAGGAGGCGGCCGGCCGCTCCAGCGCGGCCAGCGCCCGCCACAGGGCCGGGTTCTTCGAACTCCTGGCCCACAACAGGTGCAGCTCGACCGGCTCGGGTGTGGGGGTCTCCAGCCGGACGAACCCCACCCCCTCGATGGGCAGGCGTGCGGCGGACGCGGGGACGAACGCGACACCACGACCTGCTGCCACGAGCCAGAGCATGGTGAGCACCTGGCTCACGGTGTGCACGGTGTTCTCGGCGGCGATCGGTACGACGCCCGCGACCAGGTCGTAGAAGTACTTGGCCTTGGTCGGCGAGTGCATGACGACGGGCTCGCCCGCCAGGTCCGCAGCCACCGCCGGCCGGCCCAGTTCGAGCAGCCGGTGACCCGCGGGCGCGGCGACGAGCAGCGCCTCCCGGTGCAGCAGCCGAGAGCCGAAGGTCTCCTCGTCGAAGGGTGGTCGGGCCAGCCCGAGATCGACCTCCTCCTTGAGCAGGCCGGCCACCTGCTCGCGGGTCACCATCTCGGTCAGGTCGACGGCGACGTCGGGCAGCTCCCGGCTCAGGCCGTTCAGCAGCTCTCCGAGGACCCCGTACGCCGACGCGGCCGTGAACCCGATCCGGACCACACCGCTGGCCCCGGACGACACCCGCCGGGCCAGCTCAGGTGCCGAGTCGGCGAGAATGAGCAGGCGGCGGGCCTCGACCAGGAATGCCGCGCCCGCCGCCGTGAGGGTGACCCGGCGGTTGTCCCGCTCCAGGAGCTGGGCACCCACCACCCGTTCCAGCTTCTGGATCTGACGGCTCAGGGGAGGCTGCGTCATCTGCAGCCGGGCGGCGGCGCGGCCGAAGTGCAGCTCGTCGGCGACGGCCACGAAACCGCGAAGTTGCTCCAGCGTGAACGCCATGTCAAGAAGGTATCAATTGATGCTCCATTGGATTTGGACAGGCATGAGCCGAGGTTCTTACGCTGCCGTCATCCAGGCGTCCGTGACCCCACTCACAGCGCCCACGGCTGAAACATGGCTCTGCTAAGGGAGAACAACATGAGCATCAACCGCGTGCGCCAGTGGGCGACGGCGGGTGCCGGGATGGCCCTGGCCCTCTCGCTCGCCGCCTGCGGCGGCAACGTCGGCGGCGGATCCAGCGACGAGGCGAAGTTCCCGGGTGACTCCCCGATCACGATTCTCGTCGGGCAGGACCCGGGCGGCAGCACGGACCTCATCGCCCGGGCGCTGGCCGACCAGGTCAAGACCGACCTCGGTGTGCCCGTCACGGTGGAGAACAAGCCCGGCGCGAACGGCGCCCTCGCCGCCAAGGAGTTGGCCGGCAAGAAGGCCGACGGGCACACCCTGATGGTCTACAACGGCAGCCTGGCGTACATCACGCCGCTGGCCGTCGCCAAGGGCCAGGCGCCGGACATCGCGGACTACGAGATCGTCACCGGCATCAGCCAGGACGACTACGTGCTCGTGACGGCGCCGAAGTCCGGCTTCAAGACCGTCGACGACCTGGCCAAGGCCGGGCGGCAGATCACCTTCGGCACCACGGGCGTCGGCACGGGCAGCCAACTCTCCCAGGAGCTGCTGTTCCGGCAGGCGAACATCAACGCCAAGGCGGTTCCGTTCGACGGCGGGTCGCCCACGCTGACCGCGGTCCTCGGCGGCCAGGTGGACGTCGGCTCGATCCAGCTGGGCGAGGCGATCGAGCAGATCCAGGCCGGCAAGCTGACCCCGATCGTCACCTTCGCCGAGAAGCGGCCGTCGTACCTGCCCGACACCCCGACCGCGGTGGAGGCGGGCCACGACGTGCCGGTGCAGCAGTCGCGGGCGATCTTCGCTCCGAAGGGCACGCCGAAGGAGGTCGTCGACCGGCTCCGTCAGGCCTTCCAGAAGGCGTTCCAGGCCGACGCGTACAAGAAGTTCAACGAGGACAACCAGCTCACCCCGAACGAGGCCGACGGCGAGGAGCTGCGCAAGCAGTGGACCGGAAACCTGGACAAGTACCGCGCCGTGGTCGAGAAGTACTCCATCAACCTCGGCGGAGCGAAGTGACCGCTGCCCACGGCGGCGTGCCGACCCAGGGAAGCCCCGGTGGCCACGCGGCCGCCGGGGCCACCCGGGCGGAGACGGACGAGGAACGTCCCCTCGAAGAGCTCAGCCTCGACGAGGCGATCCACCGGGTCGAGGAGGCCGAGCACGAGGGCCGGCCGCCCGCGGCCGGGCCGCTGAGCAACGTTCTCGTCGCTGTCGCCGTCGTCGCACTCGGTGTCGCCGCGTTGGTCGGCTCCGCCCGCCTCGGACTCGGGACGGTGCGCAGCCCCGACTCCGGCACCTGGCCGCTGCTGGTGAGCGGCGCGCTCGTCGTGCTGGGCCTCGGCCTCCTCGCCGCCGCCCGGCGGACGACGGACGCGGAACGCTTCTCCAGGGCGAGCTGGCTGGTTCTCGGCGGCCTGGCCACCATGGTCGTGTTCGTGGCGGTCATCGGAACCATCGGTTTCGAGATCCCCGCCGCCCTGCTCGCCTTCGTCTGGCTGCGGTTCCTCGGCCGGGAGGGCTGGCGGACGTCCGTCCTGACGAGCCTCGGCGTGGTGGTCGGGTTCTACCTCGTCTTCGTCGCGGCCCTCTCCGTTCCCATCCCGCACCTCTTCTAGGAGGGCCCGTGGACTTCGCGCCCGTGCTCGACGGCTTCGGCGTCGTACTCGAACCGACGAACCTGCTGTACTGCCTGATCGGCGTCGTCATCGGCATGCTGGTCGGCGTCCTGCCCGGCCTCGGTCCCGCGGCCACCATCGCGATCCTGCTGCCGGTCACCTTCGGCATCGAGCCGGTGACCGCGATCATCATGCTCGCGGGCATCTTCTACGGCGCCCAGTACGGCGGCACCATCACCTCGGTGCTCCTCCGGCTGCCCGGCGAGGCGTCCTCGGTGGTGACCGTCTTCGACGGCCACGCGCTGGCCCGGCAGGGTCGGGCCGGTACCGCCCTCGGCGTCGCCGCGGTCGGTTCCTTCATCGGCGGCACCGTCTCGATCATCGCGTTGACGCTGGTCGCGCCCGTGGTGGCCGGGTTCGCGCTGGACTTCGGCCCGCCCGAGTACACGGCCCTGGCCCTGCTCGGCATCCTGCTGGTGGCCACCGTGAGCAGCGGCGGACGGCTCAAGGCCGTGATCGCCGCCTGCGTCGGCCTGCTGCTGGCCACGGTCGGTCGGGACAGCTTCACGGGCGCCGAGCGGTTCACCTTCGAGAGCCTGTCACTGGCCGATGGCCTGGACTTCGTGCCGATCGCGATGGGTCTCTTCGGCCTCGGCGAGATTCTCTACAACCTGGAGGAGCGCCACCGGGCGGTGCACGCGCCGACGAAGGTCGCCAACGTGTGGCCGTCGCGCGCGGACCTCCGCGAGTCGTCGGGGGCCATCGGACGCGGTTCCGTCCTGGGCTTCGTCCTGGGCATCCTGCCCGGCGGCGGTGCGACGCTGGCCTCGCTGGCCGCCTACGCGCTCGAGAAGCGCCGGTCCAGGAACCCGGAGCGGTTCGGCAGAGGCGCCGTCGAGGGCGTCGCCGCCCCGGAGACGGCGAACAACGCGGCCGCGACGTCCTCCTTCATCCCGCTGCTCACCCTCGGCATCCCCGCCAACGCGACCATGGCGGTCATCTTCGGTGCGCTGCTGATCCAGGGGGTCAGCCCCGGCCCCCAGCTGGTCAGCCAGGAGCCCGAGCTGTTCTGGGGCGTGGTCAACTCGATGTACATCGGCAACATCCTGTTGCTGATCATGAGCATCCCGCTGGTCGGCCTGTTCGTGAAGATCCTGCGGGTACGGGCCACGATCCTCGCGCCCATCACGGTCCTGATCACACTGGTCGGCGTCTACACGGTCAACAACGACGTCTTCGACATCGGGCTGGTGATCGTCTTCGGCGCCCTCGGGTACCTGATGAAGAAGTTCGGCTTCGACCCGGGCCCGCTGGTGCTGGCCTTCGTGCTGGGCTCGCTGCTGGAGGACTCGCTCCGCCGCTCACTGCTGATCTTCGACGGGGACGCGACCGGCTTCCTCACCCGGCCGATCTCGGGCACCCTGCTCGCCCTGTTCCTGCTCGTCGCCCTGCTCCCGCCGGTCCGGGCCGCCCTCGCCCGCCGACGGTCCACGTCCCGTCCCGACCCCGTACCCCACGACACCAAGGAGCTCGTGTGACGGTTCTCGTCGCGTACGTCCCCACGCCCGAAGGGGACGCGGCCCTCACCGCGGGCCTCGCGGAGGCCGCACGCCGCCGGGAGCGGCTGGTGGTCCTCAACACGCC
Source organism: Micromonospora sp. NPDC005707 (assembly GCF_040631005.1). NCBI lineage: Bacteria > Bacillati > Actinomycetota > Actinomycetes > Micromonosporales > Micromonosporaceae > Micromonospora > Micromonospora sp. NPDC005707. Next base: position 66,202 of record NZ_JBEXYR010000001.1, on the reverse strand, counting down.
GCGGGAGGGCGCGCCGGTCAGCGCGGAGATGGCCGCCGCGGACGCGGTCCGCGCCATGGTCGAGCGGGGCGCGGCGGACGGCGTCGCCGTCGAGGTCCGCCAGCACCCGCACGCCGGGGACCTCGCCGACGAGGTCGTGCGCGTCGCCGAGTCGGTCGACGCCTCGGTGATCGTGATCGGCCTGCGCCGCCGCTCACCGGTCGGCAAGCTGATCATGGGCAGTGCCGCGCAGCGCATCCTGCTCGACGCCGACCGGCCCGTGCTCGCCGTCAAGCCCTGACCGTCGGGGCCGGCCCGGCGGCTGACGGCGGCTGCCGCCGGCCCGGCCCGAGCACGGCGGCGGTGGCCAGGCCCCAGGCGGCGGCCACCGTCAGCAGGAGCCGTTCCAGCACGCCGACCAGGCCGCCGCGCCCGACGGTCAGCATGGCCAGCCCGATCGCGGCGGACAGCGGCAGTGCCAGGGCCGCGCCGATCCCGGCCACCCGGCGCAGCGACCGGCCCGCCGCGGGGGAGAGCAGCAGCGCCAGCATGGCGAAGACCACCGCGGCGGTGGCCGCGATGCTCGCGCCGCCGTGCACCAGATCGGCCACCGTGGCGGCCTCGAACGGCGGCAGCGGGCAGCCGGTGGAGCAGGTCACCGCCCCGGACAGCGCCGTGCCGGCCGCGCCGGCCACGAGCAGGCCGGCCGCCGCCCGCAGCGCCGGGGGCAGCGCCGCGGCGAGCAGCAGCAGGGCCGCCGCCAGGGCGAAGACCCCGATCCGGTACGCCCCGGCGTACCCGCTGTCGGTGACGCCGGCCTCGCTGACGTACCCGGTCAGGCCCGGGCCGGGACCGGCGACCACGGCGACCGTCACGGCGACCACCCCGGCCACGACGCAGCCGGCGGCGGCGGACGCGGCGGCGGCCCGGAGGACGCCGGGGTCAGCCACGCCCGTGCGGCGTGGTCCAGCCGGACAGATCCGGACCGAGCGGCACGATGCGGGTCGGATTGATCATCTCGTGGGTGGCGTAGTAGTGCCGCTTGATGTGGTCGAAGTCGACCGTCTCGCCGAAGCCCGGGGTCTGGAACAGGTCCCGGGCGTACGCCCAGAGCACCGGCATCTCGGTGAGCTTCTGCCGGTTGCACTTGAAGTGCCCGTGGTACGCCACGTCGAAGCGGACCAGCGTCGTGAACAGCCGCACGTCGGCCTCGGTGATCTGCTCGCCCATGAGGTAGCGACGCCCGGCCAGCCGCTCCGACAGCGCGTCCAGCCGGGCGAACAGCGCCGTGTACGCCTCGTCGTAGGCCTCCTGGGAGGTGGCGAAGCCGCACCGGTAGACGCCGTTGTTGACGTCCCGGTGGATCTCCGCCATCAGCGCGTCCAGCTCCGGCCGCAGCTCGACCGGGTAGAGGTCCGGCGCGTCCGGCTTGTGGAACCGCCGCCACTCCGTGGAGAAGTCGAGGGTGAGCTGCGGGTAGTCGTTGGTGACCACCCGGCCGGTCAGCGTGTCGACCAGCGCCGGCACGGTCACCCGGCCGGTGTAGTCGGGGTCGGTGGCCAGGTACGCGTCGCTGAGGTACCCGATGCCGAGCACCGGGTCGAAGCCGTCCTGGTCGAGGCTGAACCGCCAGCCCCGCTCGTCCCGGATCGGGTCGACGGTGCCCAGCGAGATCACCTCGTCCAGCCCGAGCAGGCCGCGCACGATCCGGGCCCGGTGCGCCCACGGGCAGGCCCGGCACCAGATGAGCCGGTAGCGGCCCGCCTCCAGCGGCCAGCGGCCCTGGTCGTCGGGCCCGCCGCCCTCCGGGGAGGTGGAGTGCGGGGTGACCCGACCGGTGAACCGGTTGGGCTGGCGGACGAACGCGCCGCCGCCGGCGTTCTCTGCGCTGAACTGGGCCCGGGCCATGCGGCCAACCTATCCGTTCCGGCCGTGGATATCCTGGCGCCGGGCGTCCCCGTGATCCGGTGGGCGACCCGCCACCACCCCCGTCCACCCCCGAAGGACTGAGCGCCGATGACCGTCGCATACCTCGTGGCCGGTGTCCGCACCCCGATCGGCCGGTACGCCGGCGCCCTCGCCGGGGTCCGTCCCGACGACCTGGCCGCGCACGTGATCCGCGAGCTGGTCGCCCGCCACCCCTCGGTGGACTGGGCCCGCACCGACGACGTGATCCTGGGCTGCGCCAACCAGGCCGGCGAGGACAACCGCAACGTGGCCCGGATGGCGGCGCTGCTCGGCGGGCTGCCGGAGGAGGTGCCGGGCAGCACGGTCAACCGGCTCTGCGGCTCCGGGCTGGACGCCCTCGCCACCGCCGCCCGCGCCGTCGTGGCCGGGGAGGCCGACCTCATGGTCGCCGGCGGCGTGGAGAGCATGAGCCGGGCGCCCTTCGTGATGCCGAAGGCGGCCACCCCGTTCGCCCGCACCGCCGAGGTCTACGACACCACCATCGGCTGGCGGCTGGTGAATCCGCTCATGAAGAAGCAGTGGGGCATCGACTCGATGCCGGAGACGGCGGAGAACGTCGCCGCGGACTTCGGCGTCGAGCGGGCCGCGCAGGACGAGTTCGCGTTCCGTTCCCAGCAGCGGGCCGCCAAGGCGCAGGCCGACGGGCGGCTGGCCGAGGAGATCGTGCCGGTGACCGTGCCGGCCGGCAAGCGGGAGACCAAGCTGGTCGAGGTCGACGAGCACCCCCGGGAGACCTCGCTGGAGAAGCTGGCCGCGCTGCCCACCCCGTTCCGCGAGGGCGGCACGGTGACCGCCGGCAACTCCTCCGGCGTCAACGACGGCGCGGTGGCCCTGCTGGTCGCCTCCGCGGCGGCCGTCGAGCGCTACGGCCTCACCCCGCTGGCCCGGGTGAGCGGGGCCGCGGCGGCCGGCGTGCCGCCGCGGATCATGGGCATCGGGCCGGTCCCGGCCACCCGCAAGCTGCTCGACCGGCAGGGCCTCGGCCTGGCCGACCTCGACGTGATCGAGCTGAACGAGGCGTTCGCCGCCCAGTCGGTGGCGGTGCTGCGCGAGCTGGGGCTGCCCGAGGACGCCGAGCACGTCAACCCGAACGGCGGGGCGATCGCCCTGGGCCACCCGCTCGGTGCCAGCGGCGCCCGGCTGGCCCTCACCGCCGCGCTGGAGCTGCGCCGCCGGGGCGGCCGGCGGGCCCTGGCCACCATGTGCATCGGCGTCGGGCAGGGCATCTCGCTGCTGCTGGAGTCCGCCGGCTGACGGCGGGCGGGCCCACGGTCGAGAGTGGATCTCCCGTTCCTGGGCGTGCCCGCCTAGAGTGGTGTGGACCACACCATGCCGCGGGTCGGCCCGGTCGCCGGGCTGCCCGCGCGGCGACGACCTGGGGGACCGAGCGATGCAGACGCCGGACGGACTTCCCGCCGAGATCGACCTGAGTCGGCCCAGCGCGGCCCGGGTCTACGACTACTTCCTCGGCGGCGCGCACAACTTCGAGATCGACCGGCAGCTCGCCGAGCAGATCGCCGCCATGACGCCGAACCTGGCGGCCACCATGCGCTCCGGGCGGGAGTTCCTGCGCCGGGCTGTCCGGGTGCTGCTCGACGCCGGCATCGACCAGTTCCTCGACATCGGTTCGGGGATTCCCACGGTCGGCAACGTGCACGAGGTGGCCCAGGCGGCCGACCCGCAGGCCCGGATCGTCTACGTCGACATCGACCCGGTCGCCGTGGCGCACAGCCGGGAGCTGCTCGCCGGCAACGACCGGGCCACCGCGATCCTGGCCGACCTGCGCGAGCCGAAGCTGATCCTCGACCAGGCCCGCGCCAGCGGGCTCATCGACTTCGACCGCCCCGTCGGCATCCTGCTCGCCGGGGTGGTCCACTTCATCCCCGACGAGGACCGGCCGGGCGACATCCTGGCGACCCTGCGGGCCGCCGCGGCCCCCGGCAGCTTCCTGGTCATCTCCCACTCCACCTTCGAGGACCAGCCGCAGGAGATGCTCGACGCGCAGCGGCTGTCTGCGCGCACCGCCACCGAGATCACACTGCGCTCCCGGGCCGAGATCACCGGCTTCTTCGGCGACTGGACCCTGCTCGACCCGGGCGTCGTGCACATGCCGCTCTGGCGGCCCGACTCGCCGTCCGACGTGGACGAGCACCCCGAGCGGTTCGGGGCGTTCGGCGGCGTCGCCCGGCACGACCGCACAGCCGGCTGAGCCGACATGCGCGCCCCGGACCCCGACGGGGGCGACTTCAGCCGACCGGGCGCCGCGGCGTACGCCGCCGAGTGGGCCCGGGCGGTGCGGCGCATCGGGTTCGTGCCGCTGAGCGCAGCCGAGACCGAGCGGCTGCTGCTCGTGCACACCGTCCGGCTCGGCCGGGCGCTGCTCGCCCCGACGTTCTCCGCCCAGCCGGCGGAGGACGTCGGGCGGGCCCTGGTCGAGGCGCACCTCACCGAGCCCGGGGTGCTCGACTGGTCGGTGCGGGCGCTCGGCGACCGCTTCCTGTCGTGGGTGCTGCCCGCCCGCGTGGAGCTGCCGGAGGTGCGGGAGCGGATCGCCGCCATGCAGGGCGCGTTCGCGGCCGGCTTCGGCCGGGCGCTGCGCGACCGGGTGTTCAGCCAGCAGGAGCGCATCGCCCGCTCGGCCTGGCAGGCCCGGGACGCGGTGGAGCAGGCGCTGCGGGACAGCGAGGCGCGATTCCGGGCGGTCTTCACCGGTGCCGCGATCGGCATCGGCATCGCCGGCGTGGACGGGCGGATCATCGAGGTCAACCAGTCCTTCGCGGACATGCTCGGCTACACGGTCGACGAGCTGCGGGAGCTGACCGTCGACGGGCTGTTCCACCCCGACGACGCCGCCGGCATGTGGGAGCTGTACCAGGAGCTGGTCGAGGGCAAGCGGGACAGCGCCCGGGTGGAGAAGCGCTACTACCGCAAGGACCGCAGCGTCGTCTGGACCGACCTCGCCGTCTCGCTGATCCGCCACGACGACGGCCGCCCCCGGTTCACCGTCGCGATGATCGAGGACATCACCGAGCGCTACCAGCTCCAGCAGCGGCTGCGCTTCCAGGCGCTGCACGACCCGCTCACCGGCCTGCCCAACCGGACGCTCTTCTTCGAGACACTCGGCCAGGTCTTCGACACCGCCGAGGCGGAGCAGCGGGTCGGGCTCTGCTTCATCGACCTGGACGGCTTCAAGGCGATCAACGACAGCCTCGGCCACGACCTGGGCGACCGGCTGCTCAAGGTGATCGGCCGCCGGCTGGCCGACTGCGTGTCGGGCCGCGGCCACCTGGTCGCCCGGATGGGCGGCGACGAGTTCGTCATCCTTGTCGACTCCGACGGCGGCCTCGACGACGCCGTCGAGGTGGCCGAGCTGGCGCTGGCCGCCGTCTCCGCCCCGGTGCACGTCGGCGACCAGCAGCTGGCCGTGTCGGCGAGCATCGGCATCGTGGAGTGCCCGGCCGCCGAGACCAGCGTCTCCGAGCTGATGAAGGCCGCCGACACCACGCTCTACTGGGCCAAGGCGGAGGGGCGCGGCCGCTGGGCCGTCTACGACCCGGAGCGCAGCGCCGCCGACATCGCCCGGTCGGCGCTGGCCGCCAACCTGCCCGCCGCGCTGGACCGGGGCGAGTTCGTGCTGCACTACCAGCCGATCGTCTCGCTGGTCGACGGCGCCATGGTGGCGGTGGAGGCGCTGGTCCGCTGGCAGCATCCGGAGCTGGGGCTGATCGGGCCGGACCGGTTCATCGGGCTGGCCGAGGAGACCGGCCTGATCGTCCGGCTCGGCGCCTGGGTGCTCCGGCAGGCGTGCCGCGACGCCGAGGGCTGGCGGCGGGCGTACCCGGAGGCGCGGCTCATGGTCAACGTCAACCTGGCGGCCCGGCAGGCCGACGACCCGGGCATCGTGGAGACCGTCGCCGAGGCGCTGCAGCACGCCGGGCTCCCCGCCGAGCTGCTGCAACTGGAGCTGACCGAGAGCGCCGTGATGGGCACCGCCGGTGAGCCGCTGCGCGCCCTGCACCAGCTCGCCGACCTCGGGATCCGGCTGGCCATCGACGACTTCGGCACCGGCTACTCGAACCTGGCGTACCTGCGGCGGCTGCCGATCCACTGCCTGAAGCTCGCCGGCCCGTTCGTCGAGGGGATCCGGGGCGACGGCGCGGACGTGGTCGCCGACCACCGCGACGAGCGGATCGTGGACGCGCTGGTCCGGCTGGCCCACGCCCTGGAGCTGTGGGTGACCGCCGAGGCGGTGGAGACCGAGGAGCAGGCCGAGCGGCTGCGGTCGCTGCGCTGCGACACCGGGCAGGGGCGCTGGTTCGGTCCCCCGATGCCCGCGGCCGGCATCCGCCGCCGGCTGGAGGGTAAGGAGGGACCCCACGGGTCCACGTCGCGCCTTACCGAGCAGCGCGCGGGGCAGGCGCAGGTCCGTGCGGCGGGGGAGGAGACGCGGTGAGCCTGGGCGATTCGCAGGCGGTGGTGTCGGTGGTGGCCGCGCTGGCCATCCTTGCCGGGCTGGCCGGGGTGGTGGTCCCCGGCCTTCCGGCGTTGCCGCTGTGCTGGGGCGGGGTGCTGGTGTGGGCGCTCTTCGGCGACGCCGGGCCGGGCCGCTGGGCGGTGCTGGCCGCCGCCACCGTGGTCGCCGTCGGCGGCGGTGTCGTCAAGTACCTCTGGCCGGGGCGGAACCTGAAACGGACCGGCGTGCCGACCTCGTCGCTGCTGGCCGGCGGGCTGCTCGGCCTGGTCGGTTTCTTCGTCATCCCGGTGGTCGGCCTGCCGATCGGCTTCGTCGGCGGGATCTGGGGCGCGGAACGGCTGCGGCTGGGCAGCAACCAGCTCGCCTGGCCGGCCACCGTGCAGGCGCTCAAGGCGGCCGGGCTGTCCATGCTTGTCGAGTTCCTGGCCGGGCTGGTCATCGCCGTGCTCTGGGTGGCCGGGCTGCTGTTCGCCTGACCGGATCGGGGCACCGTTCGCCGATACCGGCGGTTAGGGTCGCACCCGTGCGGATCACCGTCCTCGGTGGGCTCGGCGCCTGGCCCACCGCCGAGCAGTCCTGCTCCGGCTTCCTGGTTGAACACGCGGGCTTCCGGCTGCTGATCGACCCCGGGTACGCGACCCTGCAACCGCTGCTGGCGCGCGTCCCGGCGGCGCGGGTGGACGCGGTGTACGTCAGTCACGGCCACCCGGACCACTGCGCCGACCTCCAACCGCTGCTGCGGGCCCGGGTGCTCGCCGACCGGGCCGGCCCGCCGCTGCCCGTGTACGCGCCCGCCGGTGCCCTGGACCGCCTGCTGGGCATCGACGAGCCGGGCCTGGTCGACGGGGCGTACCGGTTGTCCGCCCTCGCGCCGGGAGAAGCGTTCGACCTCGGGCCGTTCCGGGTGGACACCTGGTCGCTGCCGCACTGGGTCCCGAACATCGGCGCCCGGTTCACCGGTCCGGACGCCGTACTTGCCTACACGGGGGACACCGGACCCAGCCCGGACCTGGTCGAGCTGGCCCGGGACGCCGACCTGCTGATCGCCGAGGCGACGTATCCGGTGGGGATCCCGGACCGGCACCTCGGCAACCTGTCCAGCGCCGCCGAGGTGGGCCGGTACGCCGACGCCGCCGGGGCGCGGCGGGTCCTGCTCACCCACCTGTGGCCCGGGACCGACCCGGCGGAGGCGGTCGCGGCCGCGCGGCGCGGGTACGCCGGGCCGGTCGACGTCGCCGCGCCGGGCCTGGTGCGCACTCTCGGGAGGTAGGAGCGGCGGCGCGGGCGTCCGGGGGTACGGCGAACCGCCGTACTTCAGTGAGAGAGAGGTGGACGCCGCGCGCCGCCGCGGGCCGGGCGTTGCCGAGCGCCCGGCGGTGGCCCGTCGCGATCGGGCCTGGTCACGGGCTCAAGGATGCCCCGGAACGGTCCCGGGCGGCAACGCAATTAGCCGTGCCGGCTGTGAGATTCCCACGGCTGCCGTATTGACCGCCTTGATCGGCGGGATCACACTTTGCCCACTCGCACCGGGGAACCACCTCGAGGAGGTGTGCAGTGGCCACGACGCCCGCGCCGACCGCCGAGCAACCGATGGACGACGACGCCCGACGGCTCGCCGAGCTCGGCTACAAACAGGAGCTGCACCGCAAGTGGAGCGGCTTCTCCAACTTCGCCATCTCGTTCTCGATCATCTCGATCCTGGCCGGCTGTTTCACCACCTTCGGCCAGGCGTGGAACAACGGCGGCCCGGTCGCCATCTCCTGGGGCTGGCCGCTGATCTCGATGTTCATCCTGATCATCGGCTTCTGCATGGCCGAGCTGGTCTCGGCCTACCCGACCGCCGGCGGGATCTACTGGTGGGCCGCCACCATGGGCCGGCCGGTGCACGGCTGGTTCACCGGCTGGCTCAACCTGATCGGCCTGGTGGCGGTGACCGCCTCGGTCGACTACGGCTGCGCCACCTTCCTCAACCTCACCTTCTCGGCGCTCTTCGACGGTTGGGCCGGCACGGCGCACCAGACCTTCGGGCTGTTCGTGGTGATCCTCGCCCTGCACGGGCTGATCAACATCTACGGGCACCACATCATCGACGTCCTCCAGAACGTCTCGGTCTGGTGGCACGTGGCCGGAGCCGCCGCGGTGGTGCTCATCCTGCTGCTGGTCCCCGACGACCACCAGAGCTTCAAGTTCGTCTTCACCGAGCGGTTCAACAACTCCGGCTTCGGCGACGGCGACACCGGCGGGCTCACCTTCTGGTTCTACGTGCTGCCGCTGGGCTTCCTGCTCACCCAGTACACGATCACCGGCTTCGACGCCTGCGCGCACGTCTCCGAGGAGACGCGGGGGGCCTCGAAGGCCGCCGCCCAGGGCCTCTGGCGGTCGATTTTCTACTCCGCGGTCGGCGGCTGGATCCTGCTGCTCGCCTTCCTCTTCGCGGCCACCGACGTGGACGCGATCAACTCCGCGGGCGGCTTCTCCGGGGCCATCTTCGAGTCGGCGCTCACCCCGTTCTTCTTCAAGGCCGTCATCATCATCTCCACCATCGGCCAGTTCTTCTGCGGGATGAGCTGCGTGACCTCGATGTCGCGGATGGCGTACGCGTTCAGCCGGGACCGCGCGGTGCCGGGCTGGCGGCTCTGGTCGCGGGTGAACCGCAACGGCACCCCGGTCAACGCGATCATCGCGGCCACCCTGGCCGGTCTGGTGCTCACCCTGCCCGCGCTCTACCAGAAGGCCGGCGTGCCGGTCGCCTTCTACGCGGTGGTCTCGGTCGCGGTGATCGGGTTGTACCTGTCCTTCCTCATCCCGATCTTCCTGCGGCTGCGGATGGGGGACCGGTTCGTCCCCGGCCCGTGGACGCTGGGCCGGAGGTACAAGCTGCTCGGCTGGATCGCGGTGATCGAGATCGCGGTCATCTCCGTCTACTTCGTGCTGCCGATCGTGCCGGCCGGCGTGCCCGGCAACGCGGACTTCACCTGGACGGCCGTGAACTACGCCCCGCTCGCCATCGGCGGGGTGCTGCTCGGCGTGGCGCTCTGGTGGTACGCCTCGGCCCGGAAGTGGTTCACCGGCCCTCGCCGTACCGTCGACGTGCCGGTGCAGCGCCCCGCCGCGGACGCCGCACCGGCCGACGAGGAGCGGCTCGGTCCGGGAAGAGTTGCGGGTCGCCGCCACCGAACGGGGAGCAGACTTGTCCACCGTCACCACCGCGTTGTTCACCTGGCCGCTGGGGGACGACGCCGTCCTGATCCCGCGCACGGCCGCGGTCGCCGAGGCCCATCTGGCGCTGGTGGAGGCCAACTACCAGCGCCTCGCCCAGTGGTTCCCGGACGCGTTCCAGGAGCCGCCGACGCTGGCCGGGGTGCGCGCGAACCTGGAACGGGCCGGCCGGGCGTGGCAGGAGGGATCGTTGTTGCCGCTGTCCATCGCGGTGCCGGCCGAGGAGGGCTGGCGCCTGGTCGGCTGGGCTCAACTGGTGATCGACGCTCCGGCCCGGTCGGGCGAGGTGGGCTACTGGCTCGACGCCGGCCACGTGGGGCGCGGCCTGGTCACCCGGGCGGTCACGGCCCTGCTCGACCACGCGTTCGGCCCGCTCGGCCTGGAGCGGATCGGGCTGCCCACCACCGTCGACAACACCCGCAGCCGGAGCGTCGCCGAGCGACTGGGGTTCACGCAGGAGGGCGTGCTGCGGGAGGCGGCGGCCTTCCCCGACGGACGGCGTGATCTCGTGGTGTACGGCCTCCTGGCACGCGAGTGGCGCACGTGACCTGCGCCCTACCGGACCCCGCGCCCGGGCCGGCGAACCGATCAGGAATCGAGAAGCGCCCGGTCTGCCGCCGGGCCTAGCCTTTTCCTGACCGTCGGCCCGAGGCCGAGTCTCGACCAGGGAACGGAAGTCCGAGAATGTCCGCGAAGAACGCCACGACCGTGTCCGACGGCTTCAGCGCCGAGGAGCGCGCCGCGATGAAGGAGCGCGCCGCCGAGCTGCGCGCCGAGGGTAAGAAGGGTGCCAAGAAGGCCGACGACCTTCAGGCGCTTCTCGACCGGATCGCGCAGATGGCGCCGCAGGATCGCGCGCTCGCCGAGCGCGTGCACGCGACGGTCACCGCTGCCGCCCCGGAGCTGTCGCCGAAGACCTGGTACGGGATGCCCGCCTACGCGAACGCCGACGGCAAGATCGTCGTCTTCTTCCAGGACTCGGGCAAGTTCAACTACCGGTACTCGACTCTGGGCTTCCAGGACACGGCCAACCTCGACGATGGGGATCTGTGGCCGGTGGCGTACGCGCTCCAGAAGTGGAGCCCCGCGGTGGAGAAGAAGGTCGTCGCGCTGGTGAAGGCTGCGGTCTCCTGACCGCTGCCGTTTCAATCACCCGGCGGGGCCTTCGCCGCGGGCCGGTATCGCACGTTCACCACCGACGTGGGATCGCCTCCGCCGAGGCGGTGGAGACGGATCGGCGCACCGCCGGGGTTGTCATACAGCCGGATGCCGTCGCCGAGCAGGACCGGCGCGATGTGCAGGTCGATCTCGTCGATCAGGTTCAAGGCGAGGAGCTGGCGGCCGATGGTCGGTGAGAACACCTCGAGGTTCCTGCCGTTGGCCGCCTCCAGCCCGATCCGCACGGCGTCGGCCGGGTCACAGTCGAGGAACGTTACCCCCTCGGCGGGCTCGGCGTCCTCCGGGTGGTGGGTGAGGATGAAGACCGGGCCCTTCCAGGAGCCGCCGTAGGGGCGGCTGCCAGGCGCGGCGTCCCAGCCGTCCCGGCCGCCCAGCACGGCGCCCGTGGTCGCGACGTACTCGCCGACCAGGCCGGGCCGGGCCGAGATCCCGGTCATCCAGTCCATCCCGTGGTCCGGTCCCGCCACAAAGCCGTCGAGGGACATGGTGAAGTGCCACAGGACCTTTCCGGCTGCGGTCTGCGATTCGGTGTCGCTCATACGAAACGAGGTCATGGTTGTTGGACGGTCTGCACCGGGAAAGCTCATCGGTGGAGGCTGGGCGGTAGCGGTGCCCGGCACGTTCGGCGAGGCTCCTCCCGTCGTCCACCCAGGCACTATCCCGCGCGGCGCCGCGCGAGATGCACGGTGAGGTCGGCGGCGATCTCGACCGTCTGGGGCAGGACCTGAAGGATCCGGCGGTACACCTCCTCCTGCTCCGGGACCGGTAGCAGGAGATAGGCCGAGACGGTCGAGAGATGGCCGACGTAGTCCCGGGCGGTCATCGTCACGCGTCGCTCCACCACGGACTGCTGGACGTCGCCGAACCACTCGGACCGTAGGAGCTCCGTGCCCGGCCACTGCATGGCGTGTCCCGCAGGCGTCCCGTCCGGAGACGGCACCTCGTCGCTCTCCAGGAACGGCGCGCGGGCCGCGCGAACGGCTTCCTCCACGGCCGGATCGGCAAGCTGGATCGGCCCCCCGAACGAGGCGAAGACGCCACCCGGCTCCACGAGCGCGGCCATGCGGGACCACCGATCCCGCGGGTCCGTCCAGTGCAGCGCCGCCGCCGCATAGACCAATTCGTAGCTCTCACCGGGTTGCAGGTCCTCGAACGCGGCCCGCACGGTCCTGACGCCGGCCGGCAGGTGCCTGCGCAGCTCGGCGAGCATGGCCGGGTCCGGCTCGGTGGCGGTCACCGTGACCCCTCGTCGCGCGAACAGACGGGTGGCCTTCCCGGTCCCGGCGCCGATCTCGAGGGCGGTCCGGACGGGCCGGCCCGCGTACGTCATCACCATGTCGAAAAGTTCCACGGGATATCCCGGCCGGAATCGTTCGTACGCCTCCGCCACCGCCCCGAAGCTCAGTGCCCGACCAGACATGCCGAGATCCTGACACCATCCGCGCCGGCTGTGCTCACTCTTTCGCAGAGATCGGGCGCCGGAGCAGGCCGCCTCGATCCCGGCGACCACCAACGAGTGGCGGACGCCTGCCGATGAGCCGTGATACGGGTTGCGGAAGGCCCCTGTCCCACCCTCACCGTCGTGGATCTGCACCCGGTAGTGTGCCGTGCCCTGTGCGCCGTCACCTGTGTGCTGTGCTGGGCGTGCGTTGTGTGCCGGGGAGTCGAACCCCTGCGCCTGCCCGCGGCGCGCCAGGAGGGAGCCGGATTGCCCGCCGGCTCTCGGGTTCGTGCACGCCTCCACGTCGGCTACCTGCTCCGCAACCTCAGTCCAGCAGGTCGACCTCCCAGTTCGTCCGCTGAATCAGCGTGTCGACTTCGCGAATCTGCCGGCCGAGGTCGTCGGCCTGGCGGCGCAGTTCCGCCACCGGAAGCGCCGGGACCATCTTCAGCTCCGACCGCAACTGCCGATATCCCCGCTGGCCTTCCCCGGCGGCGGCGTCGGCGGCAGAAGTGACGACGTTGTGCCGCAGGCGGAGCACGTCGCGGCGTGCGAGCGCATCGGTGAGGGTCGCACCCTCCACCACCGTGGCGGCGTTGGTGCGATTGATCCGCCGGATCAGGATCTCCAGCTCACCGAGCACCTCGCCCGCCTCCACCAGGAGAGCGGCGGCGTCCTCAGCGGGCGCCTCGCCCTCCTGGTAGCGGGCGCTGGCGGCGATGCGGGCACGGAGTTGTTCGGCGCGACGCGCCGCATCCGCGCGCAGCGCAAGAGCCTCAGCAAGCTTCATGGTCACCAGTATGGCCACGTGAAGATCATCGCCGCACCGCAATTAGCTACGGCGGAGCACCAGCGTCACGAAGCCCAGAACGTTGCGGTAGCCGCGCAACCACTGGTCGCGGTGCTCCCGGGCGACGGTGACCGCCTCGGCGGCGTCCGGGTGGCCGGGGTTGTCCAGCGCCCACTCGGTGAGCGAGCCGATCCACGACCACTCGTAGTCGTCCCACTCGGCGGCGTCGCTGACATGGGCGTACACCGGGGTCCAGCCGGCCTGCTCGGCGGCGTCGACCAGGCCGGCGAGGTCGGTGAACTCCTCCGGCTTCGCATCGAGTGCCGCGAGTGCCTCCGGAGTCGGCGGGACCTGCCAGAACCCCTCACCGACCATGAGGATGCCGTCGGCGTTCACATGCCGACCGGCCAGCTCCAGCGTCCCGCCGAAGCCGCCGAACGCGTGTGTCGACCCGACGCACAGCACCAGGTCGTAGTCGCCGTCCGGCACGTACGTCCGGGCGTCGCGCTCGTGCAGGGTGAGCCGGTCGGCGAGGCCGCGCGCCTCGGCGGCGCCGGCGGCGCGTTCGAGGGCGTACGGGCTGACGTCCACGCCGTCCGCGTGCCCGTCGGGGTAGTGAGCGAGGGCCTGCAGCGCCCAGGATCCCTCTCCGCAGCCGAGGTCGAGGATGCGAGCCGTCGGTTGGCGGCCCGCTCGGCGCAGGAGCCGGTTGACGTTGACACCGAAGATCGGGGCCGCGATGGGGTGCCGCGAGTGCGCGATGCTGCTGAGCCGTTGACGATCCACCGGCAGAGTCAACACGAGTCAGGCCGACGTGCGCACTCTGGTTGTCGTGCCACGGCCGTTCCCGGGACGGCTGTCGCGCCCGCGGACCTGGACCGGGGGCTGGGAGCGGCGGCGCGCCGCTTCTCGGCTTCGTAGGAGTCACGGTCGGCCGGACCCGTCACGATCAGGTCGACGTCCAGCCGGTCAGGGTCCGCTCGGTGCACCGTCAGGGGCCGCGAACGTCAGTGGGCGAACCCTAGACTGCGGCTCGTGACGACACCCCTCACTCCGGTCGAGCTGGCCTTCGCGCTGTTGCGGGAGGGCCGGATGGGCGACGCCGAGAACCTCATGACGCGCGAGGTGCTGGCCACTGCGGACCGGCACGGTCCCGGCAGTCCGGAATGGGCCTCGGCCCAGTGCGACCTTGGCAATGTGCTCCTCAACGCCGATCAGCTCGACCGCGCGATCGAGTGCTTCCGCCGTGCCGTCTCCGTGCCGCCACGCGATCACGAGTCCCGCAAGGACCAGTTGACCTACCGGCTCAATCTGGGCTTGGCGCTTCGCCTGGCCGGGCGACTGGACGAGGCCGAGACGGAGCTACGCCAGGGGGTACAGGAGCGGCTCGCCTTCTACGGTCGCGAGCACGCCGGGTACGCGTTCGGCCTCGAACCGCTGGCCGACCTGCTGCGACAGCGTGGTGACCTGGCGGGCGCCCGGGAGGTCGTCGAGGAGGCGGTGGCCAACCTGTGGCGCAACGGGCACGAGCGGGTGGCCTCCGCGTTGGCGTTGCGAGCAGCGATCGTGCACGCCGGTGGCACCCGCGAGCCGCTCTTCGTCGGCCTGCACCAGCTGCCCGACGAGGTCGTCGAGCAGGTCGGCCAGGTCGTCACCCAGATGCTGAACCGCCGGGACCCGGCGTCCAAGCCCCTGCTCACCGCCCTGGTCGCGGCCTTGGAGGAGCGGCTCGGTGTCGACCACCAGGCGACGCTCAACGCCCTGTCCGTGCTGGCGAACCTCGGTCGTGACCTCGGTGACCAGGCGGGGCGGATCGAGGCGATCGAGCGCGTGCTCGCGTCGTACGACCGCCAGGGCCGGCAGGAGGAGGCGCTGTCGGCAGCGCTCGGCCTGGCGATGGCTCAGGACGAAGCCGGCGATGCCGCGGCGGGGCTGCGCACGTACGCCTCGGCGGACGCGAGGGCCGAACGCATCGGTCGTCCGGAGCTGCGGAGTCAGGTGCTGCGCAACTGGGGTCTCGCGCTGAAGGAGGCCGGCCAGGTGGGCCCGGCGGAGCAACGGCTGACCGAGGCGGTGAACCAGGCGCGCCGCGGCGCCGACCACGACACGGTCGGGCGGGCCTGCGTCGCCCTCGGCCTGTTCCTCCAGCACGAGGAACGGCTGTCGGAGGCCCGCACGGTCCTGGAGGAGGGCCTCGCCGTCATGGATCCCGTACACCCGGACGCGATCATCGGCCGCAGCCACCTCGGTGCGGTCCTCGACGGCCGCACCTGCGGGTGCGGCGACATGGCGGGCACGATCGCCGACGCGTTCCGCGAGTTCGTCATGACGAGGCTTCCCGCGGACCTGCTCGATCGCCTCGACGTGGCGATCGTGGACGGCGACTTCAAGATCGAGGTGGGGCTGCGGCGAGAACCGACCGAGTCCGAGATCGAGCGCCTGAACGGCGTCCTCCAGACCGCTCACGCCGAGTTCCGCCGCCGGATCAGCGAGCCACACTACGCCGGCTGACCGCCCGACCACCGCAGCCGGAGCAGGCCGTCGACACGTGGTGACCACGGCGTCTCGCCGCCGAGAAGAAGGCCCTGAGCGCCCACGCTCAGGGCCTTCCGGGTGCGGTGTCGCGACTCAGCCGGCGGTGTCGATCTGCTTCACGGAGTCGACGAAGGACCGCCAGGACGTGGGGTTGATGTGGAGGGTGCCGCCGTCCCGGTCCTTGGTGTCGCGCACCAGCACGACGCCCGGCAGGTTGTCGGCCACCTCGACACAGGAGCCGCCGTTGTTTCCGCTCTTCGTGCTCTTGCGCCACCGCGCGCCGGTCATGTCCATGATCCTGCCGCTTTCCTGATCAGGTCCAGGGATTGGGCGCGGGACAGGGCCTCACCCCTGATGCGCTCCCACCTCCGACTGAGCGTAGCAACGCCCGCAGCATCATTTACGATCTGCGCTCGCGCTTGGCTGTCGGCGTGCGCGACGTGCTCCCCGGTGGGCAGTTCGGCGATGATGAACCCTCCACCGAGACCCGGATACATCCCGACGTCCCGCGGCACCACGTGCACCTGCACCGAGGGCAGCGCCGCACACGTGGCGAGGTGCTCGACCTGCTCGCGCATCAGGTCGCGGTCGCCATAGGCCGACTGATAGAGCACCCCTTCGAAGACCACGGCGACGAGCAGCGGCGGGCGGTCGCGGCGCAGGATGGCCTGCCGACCCAACCGCGACGCGACGAGATCGTCGGCCTCGCTCGCCGTCAGAGCCTCGCCCGCGAGCGTCGCGCGGGCGTACTTCTCGGTCTGGAGGAGTCCAGGTATCCACATGTGCTCGAACCAGCGCAGTGCGACGGACTCCCGTTCCCAGTCGACCCACTCCCGTAGCCACTGCGGCTCGCGTCGCTTCAGGACATCGGGCCATAGGTCCCCAACGTCCCGGCCCAGGAGCGCGGCCACCTGCGCACGTCGGCGAGGTTGTGGCACTCGTCCCGGCGAGATCCACCGCGCTGCCGTCTTCGGATCCACACCGGTCTGAGCAGCCAGGCTCTCGGCTGTCTCGCCAGCTTGGGCCATTGCCGCTTGAAGCGTGTGGTTCATCCCGTCCCCAAGAAGGATGTCCTGAACGTCCTCTGAGAATAGATGAACGTCGTGTACTGGTCCCATCACGCTGAGCAAGGTGTCCTCGTGGGTCCGTTCGGCTCAGTCGAACAGTTGGGCGGGCTCCTGCCGGGCCACCCCACGGATTGAGGGCGGCCCTCTCCACCACAAGGAGGCTGATGTGCGTACCCGATGGTTCCGGTGTTTCACCGGCAAGCTGCCGACACTGCGGGAGCCGGCCCGGGCGTCGCGGCCGGTTGGCGCCGGCCCCGCAGTGGCGGGCGAACGGGAGCCACTGGTGACCGGCATGCTCAGCGTCACCGCGCACGTCGCCCGCCGCCCGACCTGGCACTGCGAATGCTGCGGCGCGCCCTGGCCCTGCCCGGCCTTCCGCACGATCCGGCTCGAACCGGCGGCGCTCATTCCGGTCCTGTCGTCCCTGCTCCCTGACGCGATCCGGGACCTGCGTGGATGCCCGGAGGGGCCGGAGCCGCCGCACATCGTCCGGCGGTTCCTGTGGTTCCTGCCGCTGACCGGCGAGGAAGCCCGCGCCGTGGCCCGCCGGCTGCGGTGATGGGGCGCCGGACCATCCCGCACGTCCCGATGCGTCCGCTCTGGCGTTGCCGGAGCTGCGGCGCGCAATGGCCCTGCCAGCCGGCCCGGCTGTCGCTGCTCGTCGAGTACCGGGGGGACCGGACGGCGCTGCTGGTGTATCTCGGCACGCTGATGGCCGAGGCCACGGAGCAGTTGACCAGGCTGAACCCGGATCGAGTCCCGGACCTGCACCACCGCTTCCTCGCCTGGGCGCGGGCCCGCGGCTGACCCGGCACACGGCGCGCCGCCCGCCGCTAGACCCGGTCGGGGCGGTCCGAGTTGGGGAAGCGGAACGGTACGCCCAGGTGGTCGGCGAGCGCCGCGCCGAGGCGACGCGCCGCGGCGGCAGCCGGCCACGGTGGGACCCGGCCGGTGAAGCCGGCCAGGTTGTCCCGGTGCCGGACCAGGGTGAGCGGGACGCCGCCCAGCGGACCGTGCAGGGCGGCGACCAGCAGCACGTCCAAGGCGGGTCGCTCGCCGCGCCACCGTGCCTCGATCGCCGCGGGTGGTGCCGGCAGCGCCGCCACCCGGGCGAGCAGCGCCGGCAGGTCGGCGCCCGGTGGCGGGTCCCGGCGCAGATCCTCCTGGAGCGCGGCCAGCCGGTGCAGGACCAGTTCGTGGCAGTCCTGCAGCGGCGGCCGGGGAGTCACAGCGTCGGAGACGGCGCGGATCGCGGGGATCAGCCAGCCGTGGGCGATGTGCCGGTCGACCCGGTCCTGGTCGGCCCCGGTCAGCCGGCCCCACAGCGCCTCGTCCACCCCGGTATTGACGCACGGCCGGCGGCGGTCGGTCGATCGCGTTTGCCACGGTGTCCGCCGGGCACCCGCCGCGTCGGCCGCCGGCCACGCGGAAGGTCGTCAGTGCGTTCCGCTGGGGGCGGGGACGGCATGCTCGGCCGCTCGGCTGACCTGTTCCCAGCCCGCCCAGGTGTCCATGCGACGGCGTGAGATGTCGAACGCCAGGTCGTAGACCATGCTGCCGAGCAGGAGCCGCAGCGGCGGGTCGTCGCTGTCGACCAGTTTCAGCAGCGAGTCGGCGGCGAGTCGGGGATGACTGTCGATCGAGCCGTCCGCCCACTGCCGTTCCAGCTTCGCGCGCAGTGGACCGTAGGCCTCCATCGGCGTCGTGGTGGCCATGCTGGTGTACAGGTCCGTCCAGTAGCCGCCGGGCTGGATGATGCTGACCTTGACGCCGAAGGCTGCCGCCTCCATCGCCAGGGCCTCGCTCATGCCTTCCAGCGCGAACTTGCTCGCGCTGTACATCCCGGTGCTCGGGAAGCCGCCGAGTGCGGCGATGCTGGAGATCTGCACGATGTGGCCGGCGCGTCGGGCACGTAGGTGCGGCAGCACGGCCTGGCTGACCCAGAGCGCCCCGAAGAGGTTGACCTCGAACTGAGCACGCGCCTCAGCTTCGGTGAACTCTTCGATCATGCCCATGGACATGGCGCCGGCGTTGTTGACGACGATGTCGAGCCGCCCGAAGTGCTCGACCGCGGTGGCCGCGGCGGCGAAGACCGCAGCCCGGTCGGTCACGTCGAGCCGCAGGGCGAGCAGCCGGTCGCCGTATCGGTCATCGAAGTCGTTCCGCGTGATGCTCCGAGCTGCGGCGACCACCCGGTCGCCGCGTTCGAGTGCCGCGATGGTGAACGCACGGCCCAGGCCACGGCTCGCGCCCGTGATGAACCAGGTACGCGTAGCGGTGCCGGATGAGGTGCGCATAGCGGATCTCCGCTCTCCCGTACTGAGACGAGACGGTTCGTCTCGCCGCTGAGGCGACAGTACGTCATTGGTACCCGCAACACAAGACGAGACGGTCCGTCTCAACCGGTAGGGTGGCCCACGTGACGACACCGCACCGAGCAACGCCCAGCGTGGCCCGCCGGAACGAGGCCTCGCGGCGGGCCATCCTCGCCGCCGCGTTCGAGCTGCTCCAGGAAGTCGGATACGCCAAACTCAGCATCGAGGGCATCGCCGCACGCGCCGGCGTCGGCAAACAAACCATCTACCGCTGGTGGCCGTCGAAGGGCGCGGTCATCTTCGACGCCTTCCTCATGCGCAGTGAGGGCAGCGAGGGTGAACCTGTCGCGTTGCCCGACACCGGTGACCTGGAAGCCGACCTGACCGCGGTCCTGCACGCCACGGTCGCGGAGTTGAACGATCCCCGGTACGACCGTCCGATGCGGGCGCTGGCCACCGAGATCGCGAACGACCCCGAACTGGCCGCCGCCTACCGCCAACGGCTGGACGGACCGATGAAGGAGGCCAAGCGGCAACGGCTGGTCAGCGCCCAGCGGGCCGGGCAACTCGCCGAAGACCTCGACCTCGACGTGGCCGTGGAGATGATCTGGGGTCCGGTGCTCAACCGTTGGCTGCAACGCAGTGGACCACTCACCGCCGAGTACACCGACCGTGTCATCACCACCGCCCTCAACGGCTTGCGCCCACGCCCGTCCGGCCGTTGAGCCGGCACCGCTGTCGAGCAGGCCCGCTACCGACCCGGCTCCGGCCCCCGGCCGATCGCGTTTGCGACGGTGTCCGCAGGGGGCATTGACGGTGATCCGGTTCTGCCAGTAGACCTTGGTGATGGAGGCGCGCCGATGAGGAAAGCTCCGCTCACGCTCGAACAACTGCGCGTCGCGGTCGCCGAGGGCGAGATCGACACGGTGGTGCTCGCGCTGACCGACATGCAGGGCCGCCTCCAGGGCAAACGGTTCCACGCGCCGTTCTTCCTGGACCAGGTCGTGGCGCACGGCAGCGAGGGTTGCAACTACCTGCTCGCCGTGGACGTCGACATGAACACCGTCGACGGGTACGCCATGTCGAGCTGGGAACGCGGCTACGGCGACTTCGCCATGCGGCCCGACCTGGACACGCTGCGCCGGGTGCCCTGGCAGCCCGGCAGCGCGATGCTGCTGGCCGACCTGGAGTGGCTGGACGGTTCCGGGCCGGTGGTCGCCTCGCCCCGGCAGATCCTGCGCCGGCAGCTCGACCGGCTCGCCGCTCACGGGCTGACCGCGTACGCGGGCACCGAGCTGGAGTTCGTGCTGTTCCGCGACTCGTACGAGGAGGCGTGGCGGCGCGGCTACCGCGAGCTGACCCCGGCCAACCAGTACAACGTGGACTACTCGCTGCTCGGCACGGCGCGGGTGGAGCCGCTGCTGCGCCGGATCCGCACCGAGATGGCCGGCGCCGGGCTGATCCCGGAGAGCGCCAAGGGCGAGTGCAACCTGGGCCAGCACGAGATCGCCTTCCGCTACGACGAGGCGGTGGCCTGCGCCGACCACCACGTCATCTACAAGAACGGGGCAAAGGAGATCGCCGCCCAGGAGGGCATGTCGATCACCTTCATGGCCAAGCCGAACGCGCGGGAGGGCAACTCCTGCCACATCCACTTCTCGCTGCGCGACTCCGACGGCCGCTCGGCCATGCTCGGGGACGGGCCGGCGCACCTGTCGGCCACCGGGCAGCGGGTGCTGGCCGGGCTGCTCGCCACCATGCGCGAGTTCAGCATCCTGTTCGCCCCCAACATCAACTCCTACAAGCGCTACCAGCCCGGCTCGTTCGCGCCGACCGCGCTGCGCTGGGGCACCGACAACCGCACCTGCGCGCTGCGGCTGGTCGGGCACGGCCAGGGGATGCGGGTGGAGAACCGGGTGCCGGGCGCCGACGTCAACCCGTACCTGGCGATCGCCGCGCTGGTCGCCGGTGCGGTGCACGGCATCGAGCGGGAGCTGGAGCTGGGCGAGGAGTGCGGCGGCAACGCGTACGACGACGCCGAGGCCGAGCGGGTGCCCGGCACGCTCCGCGACGCCCTCGCCCTGTGGGAGTCCTCGGCGACGGCCCGGGAGGCGTTCGGCGCCGAGGTGGTCGACCACTACGCCAACACCGCGCGGGTGGAGCTGGCCGCCTTCGACGCGGCCGTCACCGACTGGGAGCTGGTGCGTGGCTTCGAGCGCCTCTGACCTTGCGCTCGGGGTGCCGCCAGGAGAAGGGTGGGGCGCGTGACCCAGGTGATCAACCCGGCGACCGGTGAGCCGCTGCGCGAGGTGCCGGCCACCTCGCTCGCGGAGACGGACGCGGCCATCGAGCGGGCGGCGGCGGCCTTCGAGACGTGGCGCGCGGTGGCGCCGGGGGACCGGGCGCGGCTGCTGCGGCGGTTCGCCGCCGTGGTCGACGCGCACCGGGAGGAGCTGGCGCTGCTGGAGGTGCGCAACGCCGGCCACACCATCGGCAACGCGCGCTGGGAGGCCGGCAACGTCCGGGACGTGCTCGACTACTACGCGGGAGCGCCGGAGCGGCTGACCGGGCACCAGATCCCCGTGCCGGGCGGGCTCGACGTCACCTTCCACGAACCGCTCGGCGTGGTCGGGGTGATCGTGCCGTGGAACTTCCCCATGCCCATCGCCGGCTGGGGCTTCGCCCCCGCGCTCGCCGCCGGCAACACGGTGGTGCTCAAGCCGGCCGAGCTGACCCCGCTGACCGCGCTGCGCCTGGCCGAGCTGGCTCTCGACGCCGGCCTGCCGGAGGGCGTGTTCACCGTCCTGCCCGGCCAGGGCAGCGTGGTGGGCGAGCGGTTCGTCACCCACCCGGCGGTCCGCAAGGTCTGCTTCACCGGCTCCACCGAGGTCGGCGTCCGGATCATGGCGGGCTGCGCCGCCCAGGTGAAGCGGGTGACGCTGGAGCTGGGCGGGAAGTCCGCCAACCTGGTCTTCGCCGACGCCGACCTGCCGAAGGCCGCGGCCAGCGCGCCGGCCGCGGTCTTCGACAACGCGGGCCAGGACTGCTGCGCCCGCTCCCGCATCCTGGTCCAGCGCTCGGTGTACGACCGCTTCCTGGAACTGCTCGAACCGGCCGTGCGCGGGTTCCGGGTCGAGGACCCGGCCGCCGAGACCGCCGAGATGGGCCCGCTGATCTCCGCCGGGCACCGGGACCGGGTCTCCGGGTACGTCGACGGGGCGAAGGTCGCCTTCACCGGCGACCGTCCCGACGGCGGCGGTTTCTGGTACGCGCCGACCGTGCTGCTCGCCGACTCCCCGGCCGACCGGCACTGGCGGGAGGAGATCTTCGGCCCGGTGGTGTCGGTGCTCCCGTTCGACGACGAGGCGGACGCGATCCGCCTGGCCAACGACACGGAATACGGGCTCTCCGGCTCGATCTGGACCCGGGACGTGGGCCGCGCGGTCCGGGTGGCCCGGGCGGTCGAGGCCGGCAACCTCAGCGTCAACTCGCACTCCTCGGTGCGCTACTGGACCCCGTTCGGCGGGATGAAGCGCTCCGGCCTCGGCCGGGAGCTGGGTCCGGACGCGCTGCACGCCTTCACCGACGTCAAGAACGTGTTCATCAGCACGGAGGAGTGAGATGCAGGGACGGCTTCAGGACCGGGTCGCCGTGGTGACCGGGGCGGGCAGCGGCATCGGCCTGGCCACCGTGCGGCGGTTCGCCGCCGAGGGGGCCCGGGTGGTCTGTGTGGACATCGACGCCGAGGCGGGCAAGCGGGCCGCCGACGAGGTGGCCGGCGAGTTCGTCGCCGCGGACGTGGCCGACGAGACGGCCGTCCGGGAACTCTTCGACGGGGTGGCCGAGCGGCACGGCCGGGTGGATGTGGCGTTCAACAACGCCGGCATCTCGCCGCCGGACGACGACTCGATCCTGGAGACCGGGCTGGACGCCTGGGAGCGGGTGCTGCGGGTCAACACCACGAGCGTCTACCTCTGCTGCAAGTACGCCATCCCGCACATGCGCCGGCAGGGCAAGGGGTCGATCATCAACACCGCCTCGTTTGTGGCGCTGATGGGGGCCGCGACGTCGCAGATCGCGTACACGGCGAGCAAGGGCGGGGTGCTCGCGATGACGCGGGAGCTGGGCGTGCAGTTCGCCCGGGAGGGCATCCGGGTCAACGCGCTCTGCCCCGGCCCGGTCGCCACCCCATTGCTGCTGGAGCTGTTCGCCAAGGACCCGGAGCGGGCCGCCCGCCGCCTCGTCCACGTGCCCATGGGCCGGTTCGGCAACCCCGCGGAGATCGCCGCCGCGGTGGCCTTCCTGGCCAGTGACGACGCCTCGTTCATGACCGCCGCGCAGTTCGTGGTCGACGGCGGGATCACCGGCGCGTACGTGACACCCCTATGAGTCGGCGGCCGCTGATCGGCATCACGTCGTACGTCGAGCCGGCCGGCTGGGCGGTGTGGCGGGACGTGCCGGCGGCGCTGGTGCCGCAGGCGTACGTCCGGGCGGTGACCGCGGCGGGCGGCCGGGCCGTGGTGCTGCCCCCGGACGACGCCGACGCCGACGTGTTGCGGGTGCTGGACGGCCTGCTGCTGGCCGGCGGCGCCGACGTCGGCCCGGAGCGGTACGCCACACCGCCCGACCCGCGCACCGAGAGCCGGCCGGACCGGGACGCCGGCGAGCTGGCGTTGCTGACCGCCGCGCTCGCCGCCGACCTGCCGGTGCTCGGCGTGTGCCGGGGCATGCAGCTGCTCGCGGTGGCCTACGGCGGCACGCTGCACCAGCACCTCCCGGACGTGGTGGGGCACGACGGCCACCGGCCGGCACCCGGGGTGTACGGGTCGCATCCGGTCCGGTTCGCCGCCGGCAGCCTGGCCGGGGCGGTGATGGCCGGGGTGGACCGGGTCAACTCGTACCACCATCAGGGGGTGGCCGACCCGGGCGGCCTCGCCGTGACCGGCTGGGCCGACGACGGGGTGGTGGAGGCCCTGGAGGATCCGGCGCGGCGCTTCCTGCTCGGCGTGCAGTGGCACCCGGAGAACGACCCCGATCCGCGGCCGGTCGCCGCTCTGGTCCGCGCGGCGGCCGGCGCCGCGACCTCCCACGACACCGCCCGGACCGACCCGCGGGACGCGCTCGACTCGCCGCCGGCCGGAGGTTCCGTCAGGATGAGGCGTAGGTAACCAGCGTCCCGGGGTGGCGATGCGTTACGTTGCTCCTCCGCCTGGGTAGTAGGCGGGGCACGACCGGCGTGGCTGCGCCGGTCGTCGTGGACTCGGCCGGAGCGGGAGGCTGCATGGGTTCGGCCCAGGGGGGCGGGGGCGTCGGTCGTTCGTCCTCGGAAACCGGGGAGACTCTTCCGCCACTGCTGAGCGCGGCGTTCGCCGCGGGAGGCGAGATGGGCGAGCGACTGCGCGGCTTCGACTGGTCCCACTCCCCGCTCGGCGCCCCGCACGGTTGGCCCCCCGCACTCAGCCACGCGGTCAGCACGATGCTCTCCTCCCGGGCCCAGATCGTGCTGTTCTGGGGCGCGGACCACCTGGCCTTCTACAACGACGCCTACCGGCCCACCATCGGCGACAAGCATCCGGCGGTCCTCGGTCAGTCCGCCCGGCAGCACTGGGCGGAGACCTGGGACGTGCTCGGGCCGCTGCTCGACGGCGTGCACGGCACCGGCGCGCCCTACCGTGGCGAGAATCACCCCTTCGTGCTCAACCGGCACGGCTTCCTGGAGGACGTCTACTTCGACATCTCCTACGACCCGATCCGGGACGCCGACGGCAGCGTCAGCGGGGTGTTCTGCTTCGTCAACGAGACCACCGGGCGGGTGGTCGGCGAGCGCCGGCTGCGGGCCCTGGCCGAGCTGGGCACCGAGCTGGCCGATGTGCGCAGCACCGTGGAGCTGGGCCGGACCGCCGCCCGGGTGCTCGACACGCACCGGGCCGACGTGCCGTTCAGCGCCGTCTGGCTGCACGACGAGGACGGCGTCCCGGCGCTGGCCGGCTGCTCCGGGGTGGCCCCCGCCACGATCGCCGGCGGGCCACCACGCCCCGGTGACTCCCCGGAGATGCCCCGCTGGGTCTCCACCGCCGAACTGCTCGGCACGGTGCCGCCGGACGCCGCCGACCGGGCCCTGCTGCTGCCGCTCACGGCGACGAACGAGCCGGCCGGCGTGCTGCTGCTCGGGGTGGCCCGCCGGCTGCCCTTCACCGACGAGTACCGCCACTTCGCCGACCTGGTGGCCGCCCAGATCTCCCGGGCCGTCGGCAAGCAGCGGGCGTACGAGCAGGAGCGGGCCCGCGCCGCCGCCCTCGCCGCGCTGGACCGCGCCAAGACCAACTTCTTCGCCAACGTGAGTCACGAGTTCCGCACCCCGCTCACCCTGGTGCTCGGGCCGCTGGAGGACCTGCTCGCCGACCGCGACGTGCCCGACGCGTACCTCGACCGGCTGACCGTGATGCACCGCAACGCGCTGCGGTTGCTCAAGCTGGTCAACACGGTGCTGGATTTCTCCCGGCTGGAGTCCGGCCGGCTGACCGCCCGCTACCAGCCCACCGACCTGGCCGACTACACCGCCCGGCTGGCCAGCACCTTCCGCTCGGCCACCGAGCGGGCCGGCCTGCGCCTCGTGGTGGACTGCCCGCCGCTGCCCTCGCCGGTCTACGTCGACCGGGACATGTGGGAGAAGATCGTCCTCAACCTGGTGTCGAACGCCGTCAAGTTCACCTTCGACGGCGAGATCCGGGTCCGGGTGGCCGCCCGAGCCGACGCGGCGGTGCTGGAGGTCACCGACACCGGGGTCGGCATCGCGCCGGAGGAGCTGCCGCAGGTGTTCGAGCGGTTCCACCGGGTGTCCGGGGCCCGCGCCCGCACCCACGAGGGCACCGGCATCGGCCTCGCCCTGGTCCGCGAGCTGGTCGAGATGCACGGCGGCACGGTCGAGGCACACAGTGTCGTCGACCAGGGCACCACCTTCACGGTCACCGTGCCGTTCGGTTACGCGCACCTGCCCGCCGACCGGGTCTCGGCCCTCGCCGCGCTGCCGCCGGCCGAGCCGGAGCAGGCCCGCCTCTACGTCGCCGAGACCGCGCTCTGGACCGACGAGGTGGCCCGGCCCGGGGGGCTGCCCGAATCGGTCGGGCTGTCGGGCGGAGCGGGCCGGATCCTGGTCGCCGACGACAACGCCGACCTGCGCGAGCACGTCAGCCGGCTGCTCTCCCCGGCGTACGAGGTGGTCACCGTGCCGGACGGCGTGGAGGCGCTGCGGCTGGCCGTCGACTCCCCGTTCGACCTGGTGCTCACCGACGTGATGATGCCCCGGCTGGACGGGTTCGGGCTGGTCACCGCGCTGCGCGGCAACCCGGTCACCCGGCACGTGCCGATCGTGCTGCTCTCCGCCCGGGCCGGCGCGGCGGAGGAGGTCGCCGGGCTCTCGGTCGGCGCCGACGACTACCTCACCAAGCCCTTCTCCAGCCAGGAGCTGATCGCCCGGGTCCGGGCCAACGTCGAGCTGGGCCAGCTCCGCGGCCAGATCATCCGCCGGCTGCGGGCGCTCGCCGACGCCGCCGTGGCGATCAACACCGCCCGCTCCACCGCCGAGGTGGTGCAGGTCGCCGCGCGGCACGCGCTCCGTCTGGCCGAGGCCGCCCGGGTGGTGGTCACGGCCACCGGCGCGCGGTACGAGGCGGACGGCGGCGGGGACGCGTCCGCCGAGCCGTCGGTGGTGCTCCCGCTGACCGGCACCACCGAGGAGCAGCTCGGCGAGCTGCGGGTCTGGCGCCGGGAGGGCGGCGGCACCGAGCAGGCGGCACTCACCGAGCTGGCCCGGCTGATCGGCGTACGGCTGGAGAACGCCCGGCTCTACGAGGCCGAGCACCGGATCGCCACCACCCTCCAGCACAGCCTGCTGCCGCGTACGCTGCCGCAGCTCCCCGGCGCCGTGGTGGCCAGCCGCTACCTGCCGGGCAGCGCCGACGTCGAGATCGGCGGCGACTGGTACGACGTGATCGGCACCCCCGACGACGAGCTGGTGCTGGTCATCGGCGACGTGGTCGGCAAGGGGGTGCGGGCCGCCGCCGCGATGGGCCAGCTCCGCAACGCGCTGCGGGCGTACGTGCTGGAGGGCTACGACCCGGGCGAGGCGCTGACCCGGCTCAACCGGCTGGTCGGCTCCACCGAGGGCGGGTCGTTCGCCACCGTCGTCTGCCTGCGCTTCTCCCCGCGCACCGGCCGGCTCCGCTACGCCAGCGCGGGCCATCCCTCGCCGTTGCTGATCCGGGGAGGCGCCGCCGTGTTCCTTCACGACCGGGCGCTCGGGCCGCCGGTCGGGGCGGTCCCCGGCACGGCGTACCGGACCGTCGACGCCGAGCTGGCCCCCGGCGGCCGGCTGCTGCTCTACACCGACGGGCTCATCGAGGACCGGCAGGCCGGCATCGACGCCGGGCTCAGTCAGCTCCGGGCGGACGCGACGGCCCCGGGCGAGCACGTGGCCGACCTGGTCGACGCGGTGGTGGAGCGGGTCGCCGAGCGGACCCGGCACGACGACGTGGCGGTGCTCGCCCTGGAGGCGACCGAGCTGAACCGCTTCGCGCTGCGGCTGCCGGCCGACCCGACCCGGCTCAGCGTGCTGCGCAAGCGGCTGGAGGACTTCCTCGTCGCCCACCACGTCGGCGAGACCGACCTGTTCGACCTCACGGTGGCGATCTCCGAGGCCGCCGCCAACGCCATCGAGCACCCGGTCGACCCGGCCGAGCCGACGATCGGCGTCGAGGTGACCATCGAGGACCGGACGGTGACCGCCACGATCCGGGACAGCGGCCGGTGGAAGGAATCCACCGGGTCCAGTTTCCGGGGCCGGGGGCTGTCGCTGATCCAGGCGCTCGGCGAGATGACCGTGACCCGCACGGACGACGGCACCGAGTTGGTCCTGCGCCGCCGGCTGGCGGGCTGAGGCCGCGGCGGGCGGCGGCTAGGCCTGCTCCAGCCAGCGCTGCTCGCCCAGGCCGGAGATCTCCAGCACCCGCCGCACCTGCCGGGACGGCAGCACGGTGAGCGCGCCGGGGAGCTGCTGGGCCAGCCGGACCACGGCGTGGATCGCGGCCGAGTCGAAGAAGGTCACCGCCCGCAGGTCGAGCGTGACGTGGCGGGCGGACTCCCGCAGGACCGTCTGGTACATGGTGTCGGCGGTCGCCATGTCGACCTCGCCGACCACCTGGACGCGCAGTTGATCACCGTCGATCTCCGCCGTCGCGGAGAAGACGGGCGGCGCGCCCCCTTGATCCACGGAGCAACAATGGCACAGGCCTTGCGGTGCGGCAACAACCCGGGCGAGCGGGCCGTGGCGGGGGTCACCAGGAGTGCGGCGATAGGCTTGTCAGCATGACCGTCCGTGCGCCGCTGACCCCAGGCACGCTCTCCCCGTGGCGAGCGGTTCCCGCTGACATCCCGCGTCCCGAATACGTGGGCAAGAAGCGTCCCCAGGAGTGGCGCGGCTCGCACGTGCAGACGCCGGAGACCATCGAGAAGATGCGCGTGGCCTGCCGGCTCGCCGCCCAGGCCACCCAGCTCGCCGGGGAGCACTGCAAGCCGGGCGTGACCACCGACGAGATCGACAAGGTGGTCCACGAGTTCCTCTGCGACCACGGCGCCTACCCGTCGACGCTGGGCTACAAGGGCTTCCCGAAGTCCTGCTGCACCAGCATCAACGAGGTCATCTGCCACGGCATCCCCGATTCGACGGTGCTCGAGGACGGCGACATCATCAACGTCGACGTGACCGCGTACATCGGTGGGGTGCACGGCGACACCGACGCCACCTTCTGCGTGGGCGAGGTGAGCGAGGAGGCCCGCCTGCTGGTCGAGCGGACCCACCAGGCGATGATGCGCGGCATCAAGGCGGTCGCACCGGGCCGGCAGATCAACGTGATCGGCCGGGTCATCGAGTCGTACGCCAAGCGGTTCGGCTACGGCGTGGTGCGCGACTTCACCGGCCACGGTATCGGCGAGTCCTTCCACAGCGGCCTCTACGTGCCGCACTACGACAGCCCGCGCCCCACCGACGTGATGGAGCCCGGGATGACGTTCACCATCGAGCCGATGATCACCCTCGGCACCTACCAGTACGACATGTGGGACGACGGCTGGACCGTGGTCACCAAGGACCGCCGGTGGACGGCGCAGTTCGAGCACACCATCGTCGTGACCGACGACGGCCACGAGATCCTCACGCTGCCGTGACCGACACCCCGGCGGCGCTGCGCGAGGCGCACCACGCGGACGTGTCCGGCGGCTGGCTCCGGCCGGCCGTGTTCGGGGCGATGGACGGGCTGGTCACCAACATCGCGTTGATCGCCGGGGTCGGGGGCGGCGGGGTCTCCCCGCGCAGCGTCGTCCTCACCGGCGCGGCCGGGCTGGTGGCCGGCGCCATCTCGATGGGGCTGGGTGAATACACCAGCGTCCGCTCGGCCAACGAGCAGGTGGCCGCCGAGGTGGCCAAGGAGCGGCGCGAGCTGGAGCGGCACCCGGAGGCGGAGGCCCGCGAGCTGGCCGACGCGTGGGTGGCCCGGGGGCTGCCGCGGGACCTGGCCACCCAGGTCGCCGAGGCGGTCCGGCGCAACCCGGAGGAGGCGCTGCGGGTGCACGTGCGGGAGGAGCTGGGCGTCGACCCCGACGAGCAGCCCAGCCCGTGGGCGGCGGCGATCTCCTCGTTCCTCTGCTTCTCGGTCGGCGCGCTGGTGCCGCTGATCACCTACCTGCTCGGCTTCACCAGCCTCGCGCTGGCGCTCGCCGTCGGCGGGGTCGGCCTCTTCGTGGCCGGCGCGATCGTGGCCCGGTTCACCAACCGCACCTGGTGGACGAGCGGGTTGCGGCAGTTGCTGCTCGGCGCCCTGGCGGCCGGCGCCACCTACCTGGTCGGCGCCCTGATCGGCATCCAGGGCGGGATCGGCTGACCGGCCCGGGCACGCCCTAGCCGCCGAGCAGGTCGTCCACCGTGCCGTCGACCGGGCGGCCGCGGGCGGCCAGCTCCTCGGCCTGGCGGGCCAGCACCGTGCCCACCTCGGTCATGTCCGCGCCGGCCAGGCCGGTGCGCCGCACCGCGTCGCCCGGGTCCCGGAAGTAGGTGCGGCTCAGCAGCCCCTGCACGGTGGCCGCGGCCAGCCGGGCCTCGCCGAGCATGAGCAGCGCCGGGTCCGTCTCGTACCACTCGGCCAGCCGCAGCGCCCGGGCGTGTGCCGCGCTGCCCCGGTACCAGGCCTGGCGGGCCGCGGCGGTGAACTCGGCCGGCCGGGCCCGGGCCAGCCGGGCGAGGTGCCCGTCGCGGAGGGTGCGCAGCCAGCCGGTCGGGTCGTGCAGGGCGCGGGTGGTGACGTAGCGGTCGGCGGTGAGCGGCCAGAGCGCCGTGATCGCCGTGGCCTGCCGCAGGTAGTCGTCGGCCCCGGCCACCGTGAGGTCGACCAGCACCCCGTCCACCCGGCGGGTGGCCGGCGACGGCCCGCCGCCCGGCCGGTAGGTGGCCACCAGCAGCCCGACCTCGCCGTTGCCGCCGCCGTCGTCGTCGCCGTGCGCGAGCGGGCCGTGCACCGCCACGGCGAGGACGTCCGCCCGGAACCGGCGCAGCGCCGCGTCGCTCACCCGCTCGGCGACCCGCCAGCGGGGATCGTCCAGGTAGCGGTCGGTGTCCAGCTCGGCGCCGCCGGCTCCCACGGTCCACCTCCGTTCCGCGCGCGGCCCGCCCGGCGGCGGCCCGGCGCGCGTCGACCGACCACCACCCTAGCCAGCCGGACCGGGCCCGCCGGCTCGCCGCGCCCGAGGGTCAGGCGGCCGGCTCGCCCACCGGGACCAGCCGGAACACCCGGATCTCCCGGCCGCCGGCCCGCTCCACATAGGTGCGGTAGGCCGGCCACTCGTCGACCAGCCGGGTGAACAGCCGCTCCCGCTCCGCGCCGCTGATCGGCTCGGCGCGGACCGGGACCCGGCGCCCCTTGACGTCGACCTCGGCGGCCGGCTGGGCGAGCAGGTTCAGCGACCAGGCGGGCTGGTGCTGCTGCCCCCAGTTCGAGCCGATCACCACGAAGGCGTCGCCGTCCGGCACGTAGAGCAGGGGGTTGCTGCGCGGCTTGCCGGAGCGGCGGCCGGTGGTGGTGAGGACCAGCGAGGGCACCAGCCCGAAGGCGACCACCCGCCCCTTCGTGAGCCGGCCGACCAGCCGGTCGGCGGGAACGAGCAGGCGCATGGTGGCGGCGAACCACTTCTGGTGACCGAGACGACGGGTGAGGGATCCCAGGGCGGACACCCGCCCAGTGTGCCGCCCGCACCCCGCCCGCGACACCCCCCGACCGGATCGAGCGGTGTCAGTCCAGCCGGCGCTCGACCGGCAGCCGGGACCGGGTGAGCAGCGCCGCCCCGACCATGGCCACCAGCGGCACCACCACCAGCACGGTCAGCGTCGACCCGGGCACCACCAGCGGGTACGGCGGCTCCACCGGCCAGGACTGGGCGTAGCGGCGGTTGAGCGAGACCAGGATGATGGCCGCCGAGCCGAGGCCGGCGACGATGCCGAGCACCGATCCGAGCACCGCGATCACCCCGGCCTGGGAGAGCGACAGCACCCGGCGTACCCGGGGATCGGCGCCGACCGCGGCGAGGGTCGACAGGTCCCGGCGGCCCTCCGCGGCGGCGAGGCCGGTGGCCACCGCGGCCGCGCCCAGGGTGATCAAGCCGGACGCCCCGGCCAGCAGGAGCAGCAGCGGTCGCTGGTCGAACGGCGGCCCGGCCGTCGCGACCTGGACCGCCAGCGGGGCGACCTCGGTCAGCTCGGCGGCCAGCCGGTCCCGATCGTGGGCGGTCGGCGCGTCCGCGGTGTCGACCAGGTAGCCCAGCGGCGCGGCCACGAGGCCGAGCGTGGTGGCCGCCGCCGGGGAGAGCACCACCCGGTCCACCGGGAGGCCGCCGCGCAGCGCGTAGCCGGGCAGCGTGCCCACGGCCGTCGGGGCGTCGGAGCCGTGGCTGACCTCCACCCGCACACGGCCGTCCACCACCTGCCCGGGATCGGTGACCACCACGCCACCCGCCCCCAGCGTGCGGCGGGCCGCCGCCACCTCCTCGGCCGGGCCGCCGGTCAGCGCGGGCAGCGCCGTCCCGTCGTCCACGATGGCCGGCAGGTAGAAGTCGCTCGGTTCGCGGAACGGCCGGGCGCAGCGCGGGTCGGTCCGCGCCGAGGGCGGCCCGGAGCCCATCGGGTCGTACGGGCAGCGCTGCTCGGGCGGGCGCACCGCGGTGGCGACGCAGTAGTCCTCCTTGTCCGCCGGCCGGGCGCACTCGGGAGCGGCGAGCGGGACCACGGTGGCTCCCGGCAGCACCGCCCGGACCCGCTCCGCCACCTCGCCGGCCGGGGGCAGCGCGCTGTCGGCCGGCCCGTCGGTGCGCTGGAGCAGCACGTGCCCCGGGGGCAGGCCGGGCTGCCAGGCCGCCCGCTGCCGGGCGTCGTCGCTGGCCACGTAGACGCCGAGCGCCACGCTGCCGGCCACCGCCGCCATCACCGCGGAGATGGCGGGCGCGGCCGACGAGCGGTTGCGGCTCGCGTCGCGCAGCGCCAGCCGGGGCGTCAGCGGCAGCAGCCGGCCGGTCCGGGCCAGCAGCCCGATCAGCGTCGGGGTGCAGAAGACCAGCCCCAGCTCGCCCAGGACCACCCCGGCCAGCACCCCCGTCGGCGTGGTCCGGGTGGCGCCGAACGCGGCCACGGCGGCGCCGGCCACGGTGAGCAGCAGCCCGAGGGCCAGCCAGCGGCGGCCCGGTCGCGGCGGCTCCCGCCGGCCGGCAAGCCCGGCCACCACGTCCTGCCGGGCCGCCGTCCAGGCCGGGGCGAGCGCGGCCAGCACACCCGCCAGCACCGCCACCGCAACGATCGCCACGAGCGCCGCCGGGAAGACCCGGTACGCCCCGAAGCGCGCCTGGATCACGTACTGCTCGACCAGCGGGCGGCCGGCGAACGCGGCGCCGATGCCGAGCAGCAGCCCGACGGCCGCCCCGCCCGCGCCGAGCACCACCCCGTCGGCGAGCACGATCCGGCGCAGGTGCGCGGCGTCCCCGCCGGCCACCGCGACCAGGGCCAGGTCCCGGCGCCGCCGGCGTACGCCGACCGCGAAGGCCGGGCCGACCAGCAGCACGACCTCCAGCAGGCCGAGCCCGCCGACCAGCACCGTGTTGCCGGCCTCCTCGGCGTCGGGCAGGTCCGGTCCGGTGGCCATCTCGTCCCGTCCGGGCAGCGGGTTCCGGGCGGTTACCAGGATTCCCCGGGCGTTCAGCCGGTCGACCAGCGTCCCGTCCACCGGCCCGGGCAGGTCCACGAGCCAGCTCTCGTCCGCCGCGGCGGGCGGCCCGGGCGGCAGCTCCGGCCGGAGCGCGACCACCTCCCGGAGGTTGTCCGGGAACTCCACCACCCCGACCACCCGGTAGGTGGTGCCGTCGACGGTCCGCACCGGCTCGCCGAGCCGGGCGCCCAGCCGGCGCAGCGCCGCCGGGCTCACCGCGATCTCGTCGGAGCGGGTGGGCCGCCGGCCCTCCCGCAGGGTGGCCAGCGGGCGGGCGAGCGGGTCGGTCAGGTCGACGGCGCGGGCGT
This sequence comes from Micromonospora sp. NPDC005707, assembly GCF_040631005.1. NCBI lineage: Bacteria > Bacillati > Actinomycetota > Actinomycetes > Micromonosporales > Micromonosporaceae > Micromonospora > Micromonospora sp. NPDC005707. The sequence goes on along the minus strand of NZ_JBEXYR010000001.1, from coordinate 32,633 downwards.
CGAACGACACGGTCTTCCGGTCCACCCGTACGTCGAACGGCACCCACCGGCGCAGCAGGGTGAGCCGGGTGCCGGCGGGCAGCAGCGCCCGCAGCTCGTCCGCCGTCACCGGACGGGTCCGGGGCACCGCATCGCCCTGGACCGGCCAGGAACCCTCCCCCCAGGCGTCCTGGGTGATCGGGTTCACGTCGGCCCAGCGCAGCTCCGCGTCGGCGGCGCCGAGCTGCCGGTCCATCCGCTCGGCCCGGCTCAGCTCGGCCATGTCGTAGCTCACCGCGGCGAAGCTGAGCCCGAGCACCGGCAGCGCGATCATCACCAGCACCAGGGCGGTACGCCGGCGTGCCCGCAGCGCCTCCCGCCGGGCGATCCGCAGCGCGGTCCGCCACGACCCGAGCGTGGCGGCGAGCCGGCCCCGGTTCACCGACCGCTGCCGCTGAGCAGATGCTCCACGCCGACCAGCGGGGCCGTCGAGTCCACCAGCACCCCGTCGCGGAGGAACACCACCCGGTCCGCCCAGCCGGCGTGCCGCGCCTCGTGCGTGACGAGCACCCCGGCCGCGCCGGCGTCCACCCGGCGGCGCAGCAGGTGCAGCACCGCCTCGCCGGCCTGCGAGTCGAGCGCGCCGGTGGGCTCGTCGGCGAGGACCAGGCGGCGCTCGCCGACCAGGGCCCGGGCGATCGCCACCCGCTGTTGCTGGCCGCCGGACATCTGGTCGGGGAAGCGGTCCGCCAGCCCGGCCACGTCCACCTCGGCGAGCGCGGCCAGGGCCTGCCGGCGGGCCGCCCGGACGCCGGCGCCGTCCAGTTCGAGGGGGAGCGCCACGTTCTCCACGGCGGTGAGGCTGCCGAGCAGGTTCAGATCCTGGAAGACGTAGCCGATCCGGCGGCGGCGCAGCCGGGCCAGGTCGCGGGCCGACAGGCCGCCGAGGGACTCGCCCTCGACCAGCACCTCCCCGCCGGTCGGCCGGTCCAGGCCGCCGGCCAGCGCCAGCAGGGTGGACTTGCCGGAGCCGGACGGCCCCATGACGGCCACCAGCTCGCCGGCGGCCACGGTGAGGCTCACCCCGCGCAGCGCGTGCACGGCCGCCTCGCCGGCGCCGTGGGTCCGGTGCACGGTCCGCAGTTCCAACACCCCGTTCACCGCGTCACCTTCGCTCGCGACCTCGGGGCACGCAAGACCGGCTCACTCCTCGCGCTCACGAGCTCACCTGCTGCCGTCACCGGCGGGCCTCCTCGTCGGCCCGGTCCACCGCCTCCGGGTGGGTGACCGGCCGGCTCGGCGCCGGACGGTGGCGGACCAGGCTGGTCTCGCAGTGGTCGAGCCAGCGGACCTCGGCCTCGGCCTGGAAGATCATCGCGTCCAGCACCAGGCGCCAGGGCAGATCCTCCGGCTTGTCACTGCCGTACTTCAACCGGGTGAACTCCTGCAGGGCCCGCATGGTGGCGCTGCGCTGGGTCTGCACGACCGCGCGGACGTCCACGCCGGGGGTGGTGAGGGCCAGGGCCAGCTTGATCGACAGCTCGTCGCGGGGCCGGTCGGCCCGGCTGATCGGGGTCGCGAACCAGAGCGTGAGGTCCGCCCGCCCGGCGTCGGTGATCTCGTACGGCCGCTGCCCGGCCTCGCTCTCCGGCAACGAGCGGACCAGGCCGTCGCGCTCCAGCCGGGCCAGGGTGGTGTACACCTGCCCGATGTTCAGCGGCCAGGTCGACCCGGTCGACTCCTCGAACGCGGAGCGGAGCTGGTAGCCGTACATCTGGCCGCGCTCCAGGAGGGCGAGCAGGCCGTGGCGGATGGACATGGCCAGGAGTATGCATACCTGGTATGCGGTCCGCAACCGCAGGGTTCCGCCGGGTGACCGGGGCCTCCGCTCAGGCCGGCCGGCCCGGGAACGGCACGGTGACCGGGGTCACCCCGGCGGTGCGCCGCCAGCGGGTGGCCCGCAGCGCGCAGTCGGTGAGCGCCGCGAGCGCCCGGTTCCGGTCCGCTCCGGTGGTGTGCGGCAGGGCCGCCCGCCAGTGGCCCGCGCTGCGCTCCTCGATCTCGACGGCCAGCTTCAGGGCGCTCGCCCGGTCGGTCACCGGGTAGGGCAGCGCGTAGCCGGCCCGGTCGGCGGGGACCTGACCCCCGCCCGAGCTGAGCTGGAGGACGAGGGCGTCCCGGCGGGACCGGTGTGCCGCCTCGGCGGAGCGGGCGGCGGAGCGGGCCGCCCCGGTCAGGTGCACGCCGATCACGCCGTACGCCCAGATGGCCGCGTACTCGGCGGCGAGCGCGTCGCCGAGGGCCTGGGTCGGGCCGCTGGTCGGGGTCACTTCAACGCCTCCAGGTGGGTCGCCCGGGCCGCCGCGATCGACCCGAGCAGCGCGGCCCGCTCGGCGGGCGCGGCGGCGCACGCCTTCGCGGCGTTGTCCCGCCCCTCCTGCTCGGCCTGCCGCAGCTCGGTCCGGACCGTGTCCGGGTCGGCCGCGGCCCCCGTCGGGCTGGCGGCGGGACTGCCGGACGGTGCCGGCCGGCCGATGACCTTCCGCAACTCCTCGGCGTGCGCCCGGTGCGCGTCGGCGATCGCCGTGCACCGCTCGGCCAGCGCCGGGACGGCGGTGGCGGCGGCCCGGTAGCGGGCCTCCAGCGCGGTGGCCTCGGCCGCGAGCGGCTCCAGCGGATCGGGCGGCCGGGACTTGTCGTCGCGGTCGAAAAGATCACAGCCCGTCAACGGCACGGCCGCGCCGCCGAGCGCCACCAGCGCGCCGGCGCGCAGCAGCGCCCGCCGGGAATGCCCCGGTGCGCCCTGATCCGATGTCGTTCTGACCGTCGCCACCGGACAAGTCAACACCATCTCCGCCGCCCTGTGGGCCAGTGGCGTCGGTGCGCCGCCGGGCCCGCCGCCCGGCCCGCGCGTTACGCTCTGCGCAGCCACCGGGCGCGGACGCCCCGGTGGCGTGCCGGCATGGCGGGCCGACCGGCCCGCCCGAGCAGTGACACGACGGACCCTCGGGCCCGTGGCAACAGCAGAGAGGTGCGCCGAATGACGCAGCGTGGCCGTGCCACCCGGCCGACGGGGCCCTCGGGGCGCCCCCGCCGGTCCGACGGCCCCCGTGGCGCGGACCGGGGCGGCGCACCCCGCGGCGACCTGAACGCGCGCCGGGCCCGGCTGCGCGAGGTGATCGAGCCGGTGGTCACCGCCGCCGGCTACGACCTGGAGGACCTCTCCGTGTCCCGCGCCGGCCGCCGGCACGTGGTCCGGGTGATCGTGGACGCCGACGGCGGGATCAACCTGGACGCCGTCGCGGACGTCTCGCGGGCGGTCTCGGCGGCGCTGGACGCCGCCGAGGAGGCCGGCGGGGACATCGTGGCCGGCGAGTACCAGCTCGAGGTCAGCTCGCCCGGCGTGGACCGCCCGCTCACCCTGCCCCGGCACTGGCGGCGCAACGCCGGCCGGCTGGTCAAGGTGACCGTCCACGGCCCCGAGGGGGACCGGCAGGTCACCGGCCGGATCGCCGCCGCCGACGACGAGCGCGTGGCGCTGGAGACCGACGCCGGCCGTGCGGAGCACCCGTACGCCGAGCTCGGCCCCGGCCGGGTCCAGGTGGAGTTCACCCGCCTGGACGAGGTGGCCGACGAGGACTTCGGTGACGACACCGACATCGACGACGACGAAGATCTGGAGGACGAGGAGAGGTGAACATCGACCTCGCGGCGCTGCGCGCACTGGAGCGCGAGCGGGAAATCCCGTTCGACACGATCCTCGCGGCGATCGAGACCGCGCTGCTGACCGCCTACCGGCACACCGACGGCGCCGAGCCGCACGCCCGGGTGGAGATCGACCGCAAGACCGGGGCCGCCTCGGTGTACGCCCAGGAGGTGGACGCCGACGGCAGCGTGGTGCGGGAGTGGGACGACACCCCGCACGACTTCGGCCGGATCGCGGCCATGACCGCCAAGCAGGTGATCCTCCAGCGGCTGCGGGAGGCCACCGACGAGGTGCACTTCGGCGAGTACGTCGGCCGCGACGGCGACCTGGTCACCGGCGTGGTGCAGGCGCACGAGGCGCGGGCCGAGAAGGGCATCGTCAGCGTCGACCTGGGCAAGCTGGAGGGCGTCCTGCCCCAGTCCGAGCAGGTCCCCGGCGAGCGCTACGCGCACGGCGAGCGGATCCGCTGCGTCGTGGTGCACGTCGCCAAGGGCATGCGCGGCCCGCAGATCACCCTGTCCCGGTCGCACCCGGCTCTGGTGAAGAAGCTCTTCGCCCTGGAGGTGCCGGAGATCGCCGACGGCACCGTGGAGATCGGCGCCATCGCGCGTGAGGCAGGTCACCGCACAAAGATCGCGGTGCGCTCGACGGCCCAGGGGGTCAACGCCAAGGGCGCCTGCATCGGCCCGATGGGCCAGCGGGTCCGCGCGGTGATGAGCGAGCTGCACGGCGAGAAGATCGACATCATCGACTGGTCGGACGACCCCGCCACCTTCGTCGGCAACGCGCTCTCCCCGGCCAAGGCGCTGCGGGTGGAGGTCGTCGACCTGGCCAGCCGGACCGCCCGGGTGACCGTCCCGGACTTCCAGCTCTCGCTGGCGATCGGGCGGGAAGGGCAGAACGCCCGACTCGCGGCCCGGTTGACCGGTTGGCGGATCGACATCCGCTCCGACGCGGAGCAGAGCGGGGCGGCCGGCCGGGGCGGAGCTGATCACGTTCCCGAGGCGGGCGGCGCGATCTCGAGCAGCTAGGGGTAGACTTCCTCCAGTGGCACGACGCGCGCTGCCGGAGCGCACCTGTGTGGGCTGCCGGAAGCGAGCGCCGGCCAGCGAGTTGCTGCGGATCGTCGCGATCGGTGACGAGGCTGGTCATTACAGCCTCCGGCCTGATCCGGCTCGCAGACTGCCGGGTCGGGGAGCGAACATGCACCCGGATCCGGCCTGCTTCGCGCAGGCGGTGCGGCGCCGCGCCTTCGGGCGGGCACTGCGCGTCACCGGGGTCCCCGACCACGGTGCGCTCGCGGAGCACGTTGACGCGCAAACCCCGACGACCGGTCAGCCCGACCGGTCGAGGGTCGCTAGCAAGGTAGGACGACCGACATGAGCACACGATGAAGTCCCTGAAATGACCAGGCTTCAAGTGCACGAGTGAGGTCGCTGCGGGTGCTGCCCGCACGACCTCGGAGTGAGGAGTGCAGTGGCAGGAAAGGCCCGCGTACACGAGCTCGCCAAGGAGCTCGGGGTCGAGAGTAAGACCGTTCTCGCCAAGCTCAAGGAGATGGGCGAGTTCGTCAAGTCCGCGTCCAGCACCGTCGAGGCGCCCGTCGCCCGACGGCTGCGTGGCGCATTCGTCGCGTCCGCCGGTGGTTCCTCGGCGCCGACCGCCCCGCCGGCGGCCGCACCGAGCCCGGCAACGACCCCGACGCCGTCCCCGACCCCGGGCGCCCCCCGGGTCTCGGCCAAGCCGATGCCGCCGCGGCGGCCGGCCGCGCCGACCCCTGGACCGAAGCCCAAGGGCCCGGTCCCCGGCCCGCCGCAGCCGGCGACTCCGGTCGCCAAGCCGGCGAGCGCGCACGACATCGAGGTGGCGGCCGCCGAGGCGCGCGCCGCCGCCCTCAAGGCTGAGCAGGAGGCCGCGGTCAAGGCCGCGCAGGCCGCCCGCCAGCAGCAGCGGGAGAACGTCCGCCGCGAGCCCCCGACCGAGGGTGGTCCCCGTCCGGGGCCGCGTCCGGGTCCGAACGCGGCGCCGCCGCGTCCGGGTGCCCCGGCCGCCGGCCGTCCCGGTGGCCCGACCCCGGGCCCGGGTGCCCGGCCGGGCGGTCGTCCGCCGGCGCGCGGCGCCGGCAACAACCCGTTCGGCATCCAGGGTGGCCAGCAGCGGCCTCCGGCCGCCGGTGGCGGCGGTCCGCGGCCGAGCCCGGCGGGCATGCCGCCGCGGCCCAGCCCGGCTTCCATGCCGCCCCGGCCCAGCCCGGCCTCCATGCCGAGCCAGCGGCCGACCACGGGTCGCCCCGGCGGCCCCGGTGGCGGTCGTGGCGGACCCGGCGGCGGCGCGGGCCGTCCCGGTGGTGGCGGCGGCGGCTTCCGCGGCGGTCCCGGTGGCGGTGGCGGCGGCGGTGGTTACCGCGGCGGTCCCGGCGGCGGTGCCGGTGGCGGCGGTGGTTACCGCGGCGGTCCCGGTGGCGGCGGTGGTGCTCCCGGTGGCGGTTTCCGCCCGGGTGCCCCGGCCGGCGGCGGTGGCCGTCCGGGTGGTGGCGGTCGTGGCCGTGGCGGTGGCGCCGCGGGTGCCTTCGGGCGTCCCGGTGGCCGGCCGACCCGCGGTCGCAAGTCGAAGAAGCAGCGCAGACAGGAGTTCGACAACCTGTCGGCCCCGACCATGTCCTCGGGTGCCCCCCGTGGCCAGGGTCAGGTCGTCCGGTTGTCCCGTGGCGCCTCGCTGTCGGACTTCGCCGACAAGATCAACGCCAACCCGGGTTCGCTGGTCCAGGAGATGTTCAACCTGGGCGAGATGGTGACGGCGACCCAGTCCTGCTCCGACGAGACGCTGCTGCTGCTGGGTGAGCACCTCGGCTTCGACGTGCAGATCGTCAGCCCGGAGGACGAGGACCGTGAGCTGCTCGCGCAGTTCAACATCGACCTCGACGCCGAGGTCGCGGCGGAGCGCCTGGTCAGCCGTGCGCCGGTCGTGACCGTCATGGGTCACGTCGACCACGGTAAGACCAAGCTGCTCGACGCGATCCGCAAGGCGAACGTCGTGGCCGGCGAGGCGGGTGGCATCACCCAGCACATCGGCGCCTACCAGGTCCACGTCCCGCACGAGGGCGAGGACCGCGCGGTGACCTTCATCGACACCCCGGGTCACGAGGCGTTCACCGCCATGCGTGCCCGCGGTGCCCAGGTGACGGACATCGTGATCCTGGTGGTGGCGGCCGACGACGGCGTCATGCCGCAGACCATCGAGGCGCTCAACCACGCCAAGGCTGCGGACGTGCCGATCGTGGTCGCGGTCAACAAGGTCGACAAGCCCGAGGCGAACCCGGACAAGGTCCGCCAGCAGCTGACCGAGTACGGCCTGGTCGCCGAGGAGTACGGCGGCGACACCATGTTCGTCAACGTGGCGGCCAAGCCCGGCATCGGCATCGAGGAGCTTCTCGAGGCCGTGCTGCTGACCGCCGACGCGTCGCTGGAGCTGACCGCTCCGATCGACGGGCCGGCGCAGGGTGTCGCCATCGAGGCGCACCTGGACAAGGGCCGTGGCGCGGTGGCGACCGTGCTGGTGCAGAAGGGCACGCTCCGGGCCGGCGACTCGATCGTCGCCGGTGGGGCGCACGGCCGGGTCCGGGCCATGCTGGACGAGAACGGCAAGCCGGTCGACGAGGCCGGGCCGGCGCGTCCGGTCATGGTGCTCGGTCTGACCACGGTGCCGGGTGCGGGTGACACCTTCCTGGCCGCCGAGGACGACCGGACCGTGCGGCAGATCGCCGAGCAGCGGCAGGCACGGCGGCGGGCGGCGTCCTTCGCCAACTCCCGTGGCCGGGCGACTCTCGAGACGCTCATGGAGCAGCTCAAGGAGGGCGAGAAGACCTCGCTCAACCTGGTGCTCAAGGGCGACGTCTCCGGTTCCGTGGAGGCCCTCGAGGACGCGCTGTTCAACCTCGACATCCCGGAGGAGGTCCAGCTTCGGATCATCCACCGGGGCGTGGGTGCGATCACCGAGAGCGACGTCATGCTCGCGAGCGCCTCGTCCGAGGCGGTCACGATCATCGGCTTCAACGTGCGGGCCGCCAACAAGGTCCGCGAGATCGCCGACCGCGAGGGCGTGGAGATCCGGTACTACACGGTCATCTACCAGGCCATCGAGGAGATCGACGCCGCGCTCAAGGGTCTGCTCAAGCCGGAGTACGAGGAGGTCGAGCTGGGCACCGCGGAGATCCGCGACGTCTTCCGCTCGTCCAAGATCGGCAACATCTCCGGCTGTATCGTCCGGTCCGGCCTCATCCGCCGCAACGCCAAGGCGCGGCTGCTGCGGGACGGGGCGGTCGTGGCGGACAACCTCACGATCAGCTCCCTCAAGCGGTTCAAGGACGACGCGACCGAGGTCCGCGAAGGCTTCGAGTGTGGTCTGACGCTGGGCGGTTTCAACAACGTCCAGGTCGGCGACATCATCGAGACCTTCGAGATGCGGGAGAAGCCGCGCGCCTGAGCGGTGTGAACGACGGAGACGGCCGGGGCCCTGCGGGTCCCGGCCGTCGCCGTTCCCGCAGGCTGCGACAATCTCCGGCGTGCTCAGGTACGCGCTGCTCCTCGCTCTCTCCGCCAACCGCGTCTACGCCGACGCCGCCGGCCGGCTGGCCCGCGCCGAGCTGACCGTGTTCGCCGGGTCCGGGGTCCTCGACTCGGCGCCGGTCGACGCCGCGGTGGAGCGGATCGGCGGGGTGGAGTACCTGACCTTCTCGGTCCCGGCGCCCGGCCTCGGCGCCCGCGACCTGGCGCACCTCGCCAACCTGTCGGCGGCGTACGCGCTCTTCGAGCGGGTGGGCGACGACCTGCTCCGGCCGGTGCCGCTGCACCCCCTGGCCCGGTACGACTCCGACCTCGTCACCATCCCCAAGTACGCCGGCAAGACCAACGAGCAGTTCACCCGGCTGCTGCTCAACGTCACCGTGCTGGCATCGGCCTCGGCGCCCCGGATGCTGGCCGGGCCGGTCGTGGTGCTCGACCCGCTCTGCGGGCGGGGCACCACCCTCAACCAGGCGCTCATGTACGGCTACGACGGCATCGGCGTGGAACACGACGGCAAGGACGTGGACACCTACGCGGCGTTCCTGCGTACCTGGCTGCGCCGCAAGCGGCTCAAGCACACCGCCGAGACGGTGCCGGTGCGGCGGGACCGCAGGCTCGTGGCCCGGCGCTTCGAGGCGGTCCTCGCGCCGTCCCGGGACGCGCACCGGACCGGGGCGACCCAGCGGGTCACCGTGCTGCACGCCGACACCACCCGGGCCCGCGAGGTGCTCCGCCCCCGCTGCGCCGACGTGATCGTGACCGACGCCCCGTACGGGGTGGCGCACGGCAGCCGCACCGACACGGGCCTGTCCCGCAGCCCGCTGGACCTGCTCACCGCCGCCGTACCGGTGTGGCGGGAACTGCTGCGTCCGGGCGGGGCGCTGGGCCTGTCCTGGAACACCCGCGTGGCCCCGCGCGCCGCCGCCGAGGCGGTGCTGGCCGACGCCGGCCTGCGGGTGGTCGACGGGCCCGGCTGGCGGGACCTGGCGCACCGGGTCGACCAGGCGATCGAGCGGGACGTGCTGGTGGCGGTGGCGCACGACGACTCCGGCTCGGGGCGGCCCGGCGACCCGGAGCCGCCGGCGGAAACCGGGTGACCGCAGGAGTGCTCCTGCCGTACCGTTGCTCGCCGTGTACACCGGAACCGCGCAATTCGACCTGTTGCTCCCGGGGGACTCCCGGTCCCTGAAGGCCAAGCGGTCGTACGTCCGGCCGATCGTCGCGGCGCTGCGCCGGTTCGAGGTGTCCGCCGCCGAGGTGGGGGCCCTCGACCTGCACGGCCGCACGCAGATCGGGGTGGCCGTGGTGGCCGCCGAGCCGGCGCACGTCCGCGAGGTGCTCGACGCCTGCGAGCGGCTGGTGGCCGCCCGGCCGGAGGTCGAGCTGCTGTCGGTCCACCGCCGCCTGCACGGCGAGGAGGACTGACCTGCCGGTCGCAGGCTGGCGGCGGCCCCGCGCGGGGGCGGCGATCGCGCGGGTAATGTTCGGGATGTTGAGCGGTCGGACCGGCGGCGCCGCGCCGTCGTCCCCGGCCGACGGCTCCAGGTCCGGCAGTGCCGTCAGGCGCGCCGAGCGGGAGCCGTCGTAGGAAGCAGGAAGCCCTGGAGGTGGGGGACATGACGGATCCGGCCAAGGTACGCCGGCACGCGGAGCGCATCCGTGAACTTGTCGCGTCGGTGGTGCGGAGCCAGATCAAGGACCCCCGGCTCGGCATGATCACGATCACCGACGCCCGGATCACCGCCGACCTGCGCGACGCCACCGTCTTCTACACGGTGCTCGGCGACGCGACGGCCCAGGCCAGCACCGCCGCCGCGCTGGAGAGCGCCAAGGGCATGCTGCGCAGCACGGTGGGCAAGGCGCTCGGGCTGCGCCACTCGCCGACGCTGACCTTCGTCCTCGACGACGTGCAGGACCAGGTCAAGCACATCGACGACCTGCTCGCGGCGGCCCGCAACGCCGACGCCGAGGTGCAGCGCCTGGCGGCCAAGGCCGAGTACGCGGGCGAGGCCCAGCCGTACCGGGTCGAGGACGAGGACGAGGACACCGAGGACGCCGAGGTCGAGGCGACCGGGGACGAGGAGCCGCGCGGCGGCGACCGCCCGTGACCGGTCCCGCCGCGGGCGGCCCGCCGGCGGGCGCCGGCCCGACCGACAGCGATTGGGCGGCCGCCGTCGCGGCGGTACGAGGGCTCACCGCCACCGCGCGGGTGCTGCTCATCTGCCACGTCAACCCGGACGGCGACGCGCTGGGCAGCATGCTCGGCTTCGGGCTGGGCCTGCGCCGGCTCGGTGTACGGCAGCTCCAGGCGACCTTCCCCGGGCCGCCGGAGGTGCCCGAGCCGTTCCGCTGGCTGCCCGGTTCCGATCTGCTCGTGGCGCAGGACGACGCCTACCCGGATCCGGACCTGGTGATCTGCTTCGACGCGGCGAGCGAGTCGCGCCTGGGCGACCTGGTCGACCGGCTGGACAAGGCGGGCACCGCGCTGGTGCTGGACCACCACGCCTCGAACACCGGGTTCGGCGGCATCCACCTGGTCGACCCGCAGGCGGCCGCCACCTCGGTGGTCGCGCTGGGGCTGCTGGACCGGCTCGGGGTGCCGCTGGACGCGGAGATCGCGGCCGGCCTCTACGTGGCGCTCAGCACCGACACCGGCTCGTTCCGCTTCGAGGCCACCACGCCGGCCGTGCACGAGATGGCGGCCCGGCTGCTGGCCACCGGGGTCCGGCCGGGGGAGATCTCCCGGAGGATCTTCGACACGCGCCCGTTCGGCGCGGTCCGCCTCTTCGGCGAGGTGGTGGGCCGGGCGCGGCTGGAGCCGGCGGCCGCCGGCGGGCACGGGTTCGTCTGGACGTACGCCACCCGGGACGACCTGGCCCGGCACGACCAGCCGGCGTACGTGCTGGAGGCCCTTATCGACTCGGTGCGCTGCACGGCCGAGGCGGACGTGAGCTGCGTGGTCAAGCAGTCCGGCGACGCCGAGTGGGCGGTCTCGCTGCGCAGCAAGGGCGCGGTGGACGTGAGCCGGGTCGCCATGGCGCTCGGCGGCGGCGGGCACCGCTTCGCCGCCGGGTTCACCGGGCGGGGCACGGTCGACGAGGTGGTGGAGCGCATCCGCGCCGAGCTGCCGGGCGCCCTGCTGCCCGCCTGACCCACCCCGAGGGCGGGAACCGGGGGTGACTCCGGGGCGCGCCGGTCTTCCCGCGTTTCGTGACGCTGGGGACAATCGGGTGATGGATCACCCCCGTGAGCTCACCGTCGAGGCGCCCCGGGCCTGGGACCGCCCGGTCGTCTCCGTGCCGGTGCTGATCTGCCTCTCCCTGGTCGGCGGGCAGATGCCATCCTTCTCCGCCGCGGCCAACCTCTACACCCTGGGCACCGGCGGGGCGTTGATCTGGGTCGGCCTGAGCAACCGGGTGCCGCCCCGGCGGCCGGCGCCGCGGCGGCTGCCGTCCGGCGCGCTCTGGTGGCTGCTGCCGGTCACCGTCTTCGGCGTCCTGGAGGGCGCGACCTTCGTGCTGTCGGTGGGAGACGAGTTCCCCACGTTCTCCCGGCTGGCCGACCCCCTGCTGGAGGATCAGCTGGTCCGCTCGGCGGGCTGGTTCGCCTGGCTGACCGCGTTCTGGGGGCTGGTCCGGCGATGATGCGCACCCTGGCGATCGGCGGCTTCCTGGCCGCGCTGCTGCTCTTCGCGGCGGTCGAGTGGGCCGCCCGGCGGGAGGGCTCGCGCATCCCGTCCCTGGCCGACGTCTGCGCCTTCGTGATGCGCTACGAGGTCGGGCCCGTGCCGGTCGGGCGGATCGGCCTGTTCGGCTTCTGGTGGTGGCTGGGCTGGCACTTCCTGGCCCGGTGAGGCGCGCCGCCGGGCGTCGTTCCGTGCTGTCCGCATTGCGGGAACAGTGGGCAGCATGTGGAAAGTGAACGTTAATTTGGGTGAGGGCCGGCGCTTCGGCGCTGGTCACGGGGCGGTGGTGCCTCACCCGGTGCCGCCTCCCTCCAGGGTCAGACCGACCCGGGCACACGCTGCCGACGAGCCGCTCCGGTGATCCCGGACCGCACTGCCGGCGCTCAGCAGGCCGACGGCTCCAGGTCGCGGCGCGGCGGAAGGCGCGCCGGGCCGGAACGTCGGATCGCCCCGTAGGGCCGCCGTGCGTCGGTGGTCCGCACCCTGGAAGGGAACTCCCATGGCGACCAAGCGCAAGCCGCAGACCGAGAACACCACCGACGAGGCGCGCGAGCAGATGCGCCGCGCACTGCAGACCTCGATGGACACCCGCCAGTGACGGTGGCCGCCCGGCGGTGACGCCGTTCCACGACGTCACCGCCGCTCCGGTCGCCTCGATCTCCGCCCGCCGCGCGATCACCCGTTGGGTGATCGACCCGGGGGTGGCACCGGCCGGTAAGTAGTGGGCAGGGTTGCGTCCCTTACGCGGGGCGTGCCAGGATCGGCGGCGATGAGTCAGACAGTCGCGCCCGCCGTCCAGTCCGCCACGGCCCGGCGGATCGCCGCGCTCGCCCTGCCGGCCCTCGTGGTCCTCGCGGCCGAGCCGCTCTACGTCCTGGTCGACACGGCGGTCGTCGGGCACCTCGGGCGGGTCCCGCTCGCCGCGCTCGCCATCGGCGGCACCGTGCTGACGCTGACCGCCTGGCTCGGCACCGTCGTGGCGTACGGGACCACGGGGCGGTCGGCCCGGCGGTTCGGCGCGGGTGACCGGGCCTCGGCGGTGGCCGAGGGCGTGCAGGCGTCCTGGCTCGCCCTGAGCGTCGGGGTGCTGGTGGCGCTCGCCATGCAGGTCGGCGGCGGGTGGCTGGCGCGTACCCTCGCCGGCGGCCCCGGCGACGTGGCCGACGCGGCCGCGACCTGGCTGCGGATCGCGGCGCTCGGCGCGCCCGGGCTGCTGCTGGCGGCGGCCGGCAACGGCTGGCTGCGCGGCATCCAGGACACCCGGCGGCCGCTGCTCTTCGTGCTCGGTCCCAACCTGCTCTCCGCGCTGCTCTGCCCACTGCTGGTCTACCCGGCCGGGCTCGGCCTGGCCGGCTCGGCCGTGGCGAACGTGGTGGCGCAGACCATCTCCGGTTGCCTCTTCGCGGCGGCCCTGTTCCGCGAGCGGGTCCCGCTGCGCCCCCGGCCCCGGCTGATCGGCCAGCAGTTGACGCTCAGCCGGGACCTGCTCATCCGGGGCGTCGCCTTCCAGGCCAGCTTCCTGTCCGCGACCGCCGTGGCCGCCCGGTTCGGGGCCGCCGCGGTCGGCGCGCACCAGATCGCCGTGCAGCTCTGGTTCTTCACCGCCCTGGTGCTGGACGCCCTGGCGATCGCCGCGCAGTCCCTGATCGGCGCGGCGCTCGGCGCCGGCGACGCCGCCGCGGCGCGCGCCCTCGCCCGGCGGATCGCCCTGCTCGGCGGGCTCTGCGGTGTGGCGTTCGCGGTGCTCATCGCCGCCGGCGCCGGCCTGGTGCCGTCGTGGTTCAGCTCCGATCCGCAGGTACGCGAGCAGGCCATGGTCGCCTGGCCCTGGTTCGTGGCGCTCCAGCCGATCGGCGGCGTGGTGTTCGCCCTGGACGGCGTGCTGATCGGTGCGGGGGACGTCCGCTACCTGCGCAACCTGACCATCGTGGCGGCGCTGGGCGGTTTCCTGCCGGCCATCTGGCTGGCCTACGGGCTCGACCTCGGGCTGGGCGGGATCTGGGCCGGGCTGACCCTGTTCGTGGTGCTCCGGCTGGTCGCCCTGCTGCTGCGCCTGCGGTCCGGCGGCTGGGCGGTCGTCGGCGCGGTCCGCTGACCACGGCCGCCGGCCGTCAGCAGGTGTCCGGGAGGTCCAGCGTCGCGGCCGGGTCGAAGACCGCGTCCTGGTCCGGGCCGTCCGGGCCGCCGGTGTTGCTGGTGCCCAGGTCGAGCAGGCCCTTGTCGAAGGCCGCGCAGTCGATGTTGGCGGCGTACGAGTTCGCGTCCTCGATCCACAGCCCGTTCGAGCCGCGGTCGACGTCGTCGGGATGCGGCATGCTCCAGACCACCGTGTCGTGCACGACGACCAGCCCGTCGCCCGGCGCGGTGCTGCCGGTCTCGAAGGCGTACGACCAGACGAAGTTGGTGGTCACCGCCAGGATCCGCACGCCGTCGGCGTCCTTGGTGGCCCGGTAGCTGATCCGCCCCTTCACCCTGGGCTGGTCGTCGGTGAGCCGGGCGCCGGGCGCCAGCCGGGTGGCGTACGCGGCGAAGGTGTCCGACGCGAAGCTCTTGCGCATGTCGGCGCGGGCGTCCCGGGCGAACTGCCGGATGAGCGGCTCCGGGTCGTCCGCGGTCATGAACCGGCGGTCCAGCCGCGCGGTCACCAGGACCGTCCGGACCTTCGCCAGGGTGGCCGCCACCTGCTTCTCGGTGAACGGGCCGGTCCGCTTGGCGGCCGGCAGGACGATCCCCGCCTGCCCCTGCGGGAACCCGGCGGCCGGGGTGCCGTCGAAGGGGCCGGACGTCCGTGGCGCGGCGGACGTGGCGGCCGGTGCCGCGGACGTGGCCGCCGGTGCGCCGGGCGGCGGGCCGAACGTCGGGAACACCACCGGCGTCCCGCCCGAGGACGGCATCGACACCAGGATGGCCCCGCCGACCACCCCGACGAAGGCGAGCAGCAGCAGCGCCGTCACGCCGGTCAGCAGGGAGCCGGGGTGCCGGCTCCGCCAGCCCCGCAACCCCCCGTCGCGGCCCGGATCACCCGCGCCGGGCGGCGGCCGGCGCTGCCACTCCGGGCCCGCCGGCGGTCCGGGCGGTCCGGGCGGGTGGCCGGGCGGTCCGGGCCGGTGGCCCGGTGGCCCGGCGGGCTGGCGTGGTGGTGCGGAGTCCGGCCGATCGTCGGTCATCGCGGCCCCCGGTCAGGAGTGGGCGAGATGTCACCGAGTGTCCCACCTTGTCGCCCGACGCGGTAGCCCCCGGCGCCGTCAACAGGGCTTGAACGACCCCGGCCCGCCCATCCACGGGTAGACCGTGACGAAGCCCTCCGCCAGGCGGGAGCACTCGACGTTGCTGGTGCTCGCCCGCGCCGACACGAGCCAGAGCCCGCGCTGCGCGGCGGGCAGCCCGTCCGACCGGGGGACGTGCCAGACGACCTCGTCGCGGATCGCCGCCAGACCCGCCTGGCCCGGGGTGGTGCGCGGCACGTCGAACGCGTACACCCAGACGTATGCGGTGGTGATCTCCAGCACCGGGACGCCGTTCTCGTTCCTGGTGGCCCGGTAGCGGATCGTCCCCCGGGCCCTGACCTCCCCGGCCTCGTCACGGGAGCCGATCCGGGTGGCGTAGTTCAGGAAGGTGTTGCCGTCGAAGTCGCGCGCCAGCTCCCGGCGGGCGTCCGGCGCGAGGAGGGCCAGGAACGGCTCGGGGTCGCCGAGGAGCATGGCCAGATCGAGGCGGGCCGCCGTGAGCGCCGTGCGGACCCGGGTCAGGGCCGCGGCCACCTCCGCGGCGGTGAACGGTCCGGTAGCGGTGGCCCGGGGCAGCGTGAGCGCCTCCTGGCCGACCGCGAAGTCCGCCGCGGCGCTCCCGGCGAAGAGGTCCCGCGGCTCGCCGACCTGGCTCAGCGGCACCGGAGACGGCGTGGGCGAGGCCGTCGGCTGGGCGGTGCCGGCCCGGATCCGGTCGACCGCGACGTGACCGAGCGTGGCCGTGGCGCCGAGGAGTGCCAGCGCCAGCAGCACGACACCGGCGACGTGGCGCTTGCCGCGCCCCCGGGACCACACGAGCCGGATGCGCTCCCCGCGGGTCAACGGGGTCGCCGCGTCCTCGCCGGTCATCCAGTCCGGCAGCCGGACGGCCTCACCGCGGGTGGCGACGTCGTATCGGCCCGGGGCCACCGGTGGGGTGGTCTCGTCTTCGGTGGTCATGTGGCATCCCGAGGTGTTCGGAGCGGCTTGGCGGCTGATCTTCGTACCCGCACCGCGGGTCAGAGCTCGTGATGCGTGATCTTGTAGAGCAGGTAGAGCGTGCCGACCACCAGGACGGTGGCCACCACGGCCACCACCACGAAGGACACGATCGCGGAGAGCGCCGGGTGCCGCTCGCTGAACCGGGTGCGGTCCCGCCACGCCCAGAGCCGCCGCCGCGTCGCCGCCAGCGCCGGCACGCCGTCGACGAGGTCGGAGAGGCGGCGGCCGAGGGTGCGGCGCGGCGGCTCCGGGTTCCGCATCCACTCGGGCAGGTCGACCCGGGGACGGTGCTCGTGCGACGGCGGGGTGGCGCTCATGCGGGGGCTCCTGGGGGTTGGTGCGACGGGGGGTGGCGGCAGTGTGCCGGACCGGGGCCGACCGCGCGACCCCGGTCCGGCGCGGGTCAGCAGGGGTCCTGGACCTCGAGGGAGCGGTCCGGGTCGAACGCGGCGTCCGGGTCCTCCCAGCCGCCCGGACCGCCATAGGTGGGCGTGACCTCCACCTCCAGCAGGCCCTTGTCCAGGCCGGCGCACTCCACGTTCGTGACGTAGGCGTCCCCGTCGCGCAGCCACAGGCCGGCGGAGCTGTCGGCCACGTCGTCCGAGTGCGGCACCTGCCAGACCACGGTGTCGTGCACCACGACGACGCTGTCCGCCGGAGCGACGCCCTCGCGCTGGAGGGCGTACACCCAGACGAAGTTGGTGGTGACCTCGAGCATCCGGATCCCGTCGTCGGTGCGGGTCGCCCGGTAGGTCACCCGTCCCTTCACCCGGGGCTGGTGCTTCGTCAGGTGGGTCGCGGGCCCGAGCCGCGTGGCGTAGGTGCCGAAGGTGCCACCGGCGAAGTCCTTGCGGATGCTCGCGCGGGTGTCCGGCGCGAACTGCCGGACGAGCCGTTCCGGGCTGCCGGCGGTCATGAACGACCGGTCCAGCCGGCTGGTCACCAGTGCCTTGCGGACCTTCGCCAGCGCGGCGGCCACCTGCTTCTCCGTGAACGGCCCGGTCCGCTTCGCGGCGGGCAGGGCGATCCCCGCCGCCCCCTCGGGGAAGCCGGCGGCCGGCGTGCCGTCGAAGGCGCCGGCCGCCGGGGGCGGCGACGCCGACGTCACGGCCTGCTCGCCGACCGGCTGGCTGATCGTCGGGTACGCCGTGGGCGTCTGCGCCCAGCGCTGGATGCCCAGGTAGCCGCCAGTGGCGACCAGCCCGAAGAAGGCGAGCACCAGCAGGGCGGCGACGCCGCCGAGCAGCTTGCCCGAGTGGTCGCCCAGCCAGATGCGGAACCGGTCGGAGCGGTCCGGCTCGGCCGTCACGGCCGGCCGGCGCAGCCAGTCGGGGACCGTCCCCAGCCCGTCGGCGGGCGGATACGGCTGGTCGGGACGGCCGGGTTCGGGGGCGGGTGCGTGCTCGGTCATCTCGGTTCCCAGCGGTTCACGGGGGGCGGGGGTGGTCGGGCCGGACGTGCCGGGTCAGCAGGTGTCGGGAATGTCCAGCGAGCGGTCCGGGTCGTACAGGGAGTCGCGGTCCGGGGTGGGGGTGGCGACCGGCTTCCCGTCGCCCCCCTTGCCGAGGTCGAGCAGTCCCTTGTGGAAGGCCGCGCAGTCGACGTTCGAGGCGTACGAGCCCATGTCCGTGAGCCAGAGACCGTTGTCCCGGGAACGGACGTCGTCCGGGTGGGGCACCTCCCAGACCAGGGTGTCGTGCACGACCACCACCGCGTCACCGGGCGCGGCCCCCGGGCTCAGGAAGGCGTACGCCCAGACGAAGTTGGTGGTCACCCGGAGCATCCGGACCCCCTGCTCGTCCCGGCTCGCCCGGTAGGTGACCCGGCCCTTCACCCGGGGCTGGTCCGGCAGCAGCCGGGCGCCGGGCGCGAGCCGGGTCGCCACGCTGATGAAGCTCGCGTCGCTGACCTCCTCGCGGAGGTGGCGGCGGGCGTCCGGGGCGAACTGCCGCACCAACCGCTCGCGGTCCTTCGCCGTCATGAAGGCGCGGTCGAGCCGGGCGGTCACCAGCGCGGTCCGGATCTTCGTGAGCGTGGCGGACACCTGCTTCGCGGTGAAACCGCCGGTCGCCTTCGCCGGGGGCAGCGTGATCCCGGCCGCGCCCTCCGGGAAGGCCCCCGCCGGGGTGCCGTCGAACGGCCCGGCGGCCGGGGGCGGCGACGCCGCGGTGGTCGCCTGGATGCCGGCGGGCGGGCTCACCGTCGGGTACGCCCGGGGCGGGTCGGCCGGGCGCCGGACGTGCCGGTATCCGGCCGCGCCGAGGTACGCCAGCAACGCGAGCGCCAGCACGGCGCCGACGCCGAGGCGCAGGCCGCGGGCGTGCCGGCCGAACCAGATGCGCAGCCGGGTGGCGGGGCCGACCCGGATCTCCCGCTCCAGCTGGCGTACCCAGTCCGGGATCTCCTCCGGGCCGCCCGTAGAGGGGCGGTCGAGCCGCGGTGGCTCGGGGGTGAAGTCGTCGCTGCTCATCGTGCTTCCCGGGCAGGAGTGGGGCGAGGGGCGCATGATCTTGACACCCGGGTCGATCAGGGCGGTATCCCCCGCAGGGCCGATCACCGCCGTCTGGCAGGCTTGGCCGTCGTGAGCACAGACGGTCTGATCGTGGTCGACAAGCCCGGCGGCATGACGTCGCACGACGTGGTGGCCCGGATCCGGCGGCTGGCCCGCACCCGGCGGGTGGGGCACGGCGGCACGCTGGACCCGATGGCCACCGGCGTGCTGGTGATCGGCGTGGGCCGGGCCACCCGGCTGCTCACCTACGTCATCGGCGCCGGCAAGAGCTACACGGCGACGATCCGGCTGGGCCAGGCGACGGTCACCGACGACGCCGAGGGCGACGTGATCGCCAGCACCCCGGCCGGCGCGGTCACCGACGAGGCGGTCCGCGCCGCGCTCGCCGCGCTCACCGGCGAGGTCGACCAGGTGCCCAGCGCGGTCAGCGCCATCAAGATCGACGGACAGCGGGCGTACAAGCGGGTACGCGAGGGGGAGAGCGTCGAGCTGCCGGCCCGCCGGGTGACCATCTCGCGGCTGGACGTGCTGGCGATCCGCCGGGACACCCCGGACCTGGTGGACGTCGACGTGGACGTCACCTGCTCGTCCGGGACGTACATCCGGGCCATCGCCCGGGACGCGGGCCTGGCGCTCGGGGTCGGCGGCCATCTCACCGCGCTGCGCCGCACCGCGGTGGGCGGGTTCACCCTGGCCGAGGCGGCCACCCTCGACGCGCTGGAGCAGCGCGCGCCGGACGTGGTGAACCTGCCGCTGGACGCGGCCGCCGGCCGGTTCTTCCCGCGCCGGGACGCCACACCCGAGGAGGCCAGGGTGCTCTCCCACGGCGGGCCGCTGGACCCGGCCGGCGTCGCCGGGCCGTACGCGGTCTTCGGCCCGGACGGCGGGCTGATCGCTATCGTCAGCGAGCGGGACGGGCGGGCCCGCGCGGAGATCGTGCTGGCCCCCGCCTGACGGCGCGTGGGCGGACAGGGGAGGAGCGGCATGCAGCGGTGGCGGGGGTACGAGGCGGCGCCCGGCGGCTGGGGGCGTTCGGTGGTCACCATCGGCGTCTTCGACGGCGTGCACAAGGGCCACCAGGCCACCATCGGCCACGCCGTGGCGCGGGCCCGTGAGCTGGGCGTCAAGTCGGTGGTGGTGACCTTCGACCCGCACCCGGCCGAGGTGGTGCGCCCCGGCTCGCACCCGGCCGTGCTCACCGAGCCGGCCCGCAAGGCCGAGCTGATCGAGGCGCTCGGTGTCGACGTGCTCTGCGTCGTGCCGTTCACCCCGGAGTTCTCCCGGCTGCCGGCCGAGGCGTTCGTGCACGACATCCTGGTCGAGCACCTGCACGCCGCGCTCGTGGTGGTCGGCGACAACTTCCGGTTCGGGCACCGGGCGGCCGGCGACGTGGCGCTGCTGGAGCGGCTGGGCCGCACCTTCGGCTTCGCGGTGGAGGGCGGCCCGCTGGTCGCCGAGGCCGGCACGGTCTTCTCCTCCACGTACATCCGCTCCTGCGTCGACGCGGGCGACGTGGCCGCGGCGGCCGCCGCGCTGGGCCGCCCGCACCGGGTCGAGGGCGTGGTGGTCCGCGGTGACCAGCGCGGGCGTGAGCTGGGCTACCCGACCGCGAACCTGCTGACCCACCGGTACGCGGCGATCCCCGCCGACGGGGTGTACGCGGCCCGGCTGGTGCGCCGGGGCGGTGAGCCCCTCGCGGCGGCGGTCTCCATCGGCACGAACCCGACGTTCTCCGGGCGGGAGCGCCGGGTGGAGGCGTACGCGCTGGACTTCACGGGCGATCTCTACGGCGAGCGGCTGGCCCTGGACTTCGTGGCGCACCTGCGGGAACAACGGACGTACGACGCAATCGAGCCGCTGGTGGCCCAGATCGCCGAGGACGTGGAGCGGACCCGCCGGGCGGTCGGCTGAGCGCGCCGGAGCCGGTCGGCCGCTCTCTTGGCGGCCCTTCACCGGGCGGTTCCCCGCCGGGCTGGTAGTCTGGCAGGGACGTCGGCTGACCGACGTGGGGCCTCGCGTGCCTGCACGACGCCGCGGGTGCGAGGAACCGGTCCGTTTCCCGGTCACTCCGACCGATCCGGACCTCATCTAACGTTCCACGAAACAGGGAGAACATGGCGCTCGACCAGGAAGCCAAGGCCAAGATCCGCTCGGAGTACGCGACCGCCGAGGGCGACACCGGTTCGCCGGAGGTGCAGGTCGCGGTCCTCACGAAGCGGATCGCCGAGCTCACCGAGCACCTGAAGGTGCACAAGCACGACCACCACAGCCGCCGCGGGCTGCTGCTGCTGGTCGGCCGTCGCCGCCGGCTGCTCAACTATGTCCAGAAGAAGGACATCAACCGCTACCGGTCGCTCATCGAGCGGCTCGGCCTGCGCCGATGACGTGACGGGGGAGTGGCCGGTCGGCCGCTCCCCCGTTCCGGTACCACCAGAAGAACCCGGCCACACGACCGACCGAGAGGGAGCCGGTCAGCGCACCGGTCTCCGGTAGTGGCCCCCGGGAACGCCGGCATCATGCCGGCCACCCGGGCGCTTCGATCGAAGACCGGCCGCCTGAGCAGTTCCCCGTGTCGTGGGCCGACGACGCGAAGGAGCACCACAGCACATGACCGAGACCAACCTCGGCACCGAATCCCGCACCGCCGTGATCGACAACGGGTCCTTCGGCACCCGCGAGATCACCTTCTCCACCGGCCGGCTGGCCCGTCAGGCCGCCGGCTCCGTCATCGCCCAGCTCGGCGAGACGGTCGTCCTCTCCGCCACCACCGCCGGCAAGCAGCCCCGGGAGCAGTTCGACTTCTTCCCGCTGACCGTCGACGTCGAGGAGCGGATGTACGCCGCGGGCCGGATCCCCGGCTCGTTCTTCCGCCGCGAGGGCCGGCCCAGCGAGGACGCCATCCTCACCTGCCGGCTGATCGACCGGCCGCTGCGCCCGTCGTTCGTCAAGGGCCTGCGCAACGAGGTCCAGGTCGTCGAGACCGTGCTGGCCCTCGACCCGCAGCACCCGTACGACGTGGTGGCGATCAACGCCGCCTCGATGTCCACCAAGCTCTCCGGCCTGCCGTTCTCCGGCCCGATCGGCGCGACCCGGGTCGCGCACGTCGACGGCCAGTGGGTCGCCTTCCCGACCCTGGAGGAGCTGGCCCGGGCCACCTTCGACATGGTCGTGGCCGGCCGGGCGCTGGCCGACGGCGACGTCGCGATCATGATGGTCGAGGCCGAGGCGACGCCGAACGCCGTGGCCCTGATCGCGGGCGGCGCCACCGCCCCGACCGAGGAGATCGTGGCCAGCGGCCTGGAGGCCGCCAAGCCGGCGATCCGCGAGCTGTGCCGCGCGCAGAGCGAGCTGGCCGAGGTGGCCGCCAAGCCGGTCGCCGAGTTCCCGGTCTTCCTGGACTACCAGGACGACGTCTACCAGGCGGTGGCCGACCTGGTCCGCGCCGAGGTCGCCGAGGCCCTCAAGATCGCCGGCAAGGCGGACCGCGAGGAGGCCCTGGACCGGGTCAAGGCCAAGGTCGCCGAGGAGCTCGGCGGTCGGTTCGAGGGCCGCGAGAAGGAGCTCTCCGCCGCCTTCCGGTCGCTGACCAAGTCCGAGGTCCGCAACCGGGTGCTGCGCGAGCAGGTCCGCATCGACGGCCGCGGCCCGCGCGACATCCGCCCGCTGACCGCCGAGGTCGGCGTGCTGCCGCGGGTGCACGGCTCGGCGCTGTTCGAGCGGGGCGAGACCCAGATCCTGGGCGTCACCACGCTGAACATGCTGCGCATGGAGCAGATGGTGGACACCCTGTCCCCGGAGAACCGCAAGCGCTACATGCACAACTACAACTTCCCGCCGTACTCGACCGGTGAGACCGGCCGGGTCGGCTCGCCGAAGCGGCGCGAGATCGGCCACGGCGCTCTCGCCGAGCGGGCGCTGATCCCGGTGCTGCCGTCGCGCGAGGAGTTCCCGTACGCCATCCGGCAGGTCTCCGAGGCGCTCGGCTCCAACGGCTCCACCTCGATGGGCTCGGTCTGTGCCTCGACGCTGGGCCTGCTCTCGGCCGGTGTGCCGCTGAAGGCGCCGGTCGCCGGCATCGCCATGGGCCTCATCTCCGACGAGGTGGACGGCAAGACCCAGTACGTGACGCTGACCGACATCCTCGGCGCCGAGGACGCGTTCGGCGACATGGACTTCAAGGTCGCGGGCACGCCGGAATTCGTCACCGCGCTCCAGCTCGACACCAAGCTCGACGGCATCCCGTCGGACGTGCTGGCCGCCGCGCTCCAGCAGGCGAACGAGGCCCGGCAGACCATCCTCGAGGTGATGAAGCGGGCCATCGAGGCGCCGGCCGAGATGTCGGAGTACGCCCCGCGGGTCACCACCGTGAAGATCCCGGTCGACAAGATCGGCATGGTGATCGGCCCGAAGGGCCAGACCATCAACGCCATCCAGGACGAGACCGGCGCCGAGATCTCCATCGAGGACGACGGCACCATCTACGTCGGCGCCACCAACGGCCCGTCCGCCCAGGCGGCGGTGGACCGGATCAACGGCATCGCCAACCCGACCCTGCCGAAGGTGGGGGAGCGGTTCCTCGGCACGGTGGTGAAGACCGCCGCGTTCGGCGCCTTCATCTCGCTGCTCCCGGGCCGCGACGGCCTGCTGCACATCTCCAAGGTGGGCGACGGCAAGCGGGTCGAGAAGGTCGAGGACTTCCTCAACGTCGGCGACCGGGTCGAGGTGGAGATCGCGGACATCGACGCCCGCGGGAAGATCTACCTGGACAAGATCCGTCCGGAGGGCGCCGAGGCGCCGGCCGCCGGTGAGGCCGCCGAGGGCGGCGAGCGTCCGGCCGGCCGGGACCGCGGCGGCGACCGTGGCCCGCGCGACCGCGGCGACCGTGAGCGCGGCGGCGACCGCGAGCGCGGCGGCCGGGGCCCGGAGCGCGGCGAGGGCGGCGGCGAGGGCGGCGGCGACGGCCGTCCGCGGCGCCGTACCCGGCACAGCTGATCCATCCACCGGCCGGGTGACGCCCATGGCGTCACCCGGCCGGTGACTGCTCCCGCCCGTCGCGCGTCAGCCGCTGGGCCGGAGTCATCACCGCACCACCCACCCCTCGTCGAACTGAGAGCAGGTTCCTCGTGAGTCGGATCCGGCGTTCGTCCTCCCCGGCGGCTCGACGGGGGGTCACGTCGTCCGGGGTCGCGCGCCCCGCGGGCGGAGCGGCCCGGGCGATCACCCGCACCCTCAGCGACGACCCGCTGGGCGGCACCGTCCGCCGCACCGTGCTCCCCAGCGGCCTGCGCGTGCTCACCGAGGCGATCCCGGCGATGCGCAGCGTCTCGTTCGGCATCTGGGTGGCGGTCGGCTCCCGCGACGAGACCGGGCCGCAGGCCGGCGCCGCGCACTTCCTGGAGCACCTGCTCTTCAAGGGCACCAACAAGCGCAGCGCCCTGGAGATCTCCTCCGAGATCGAGGCGGTGGGCGGCGAGACCAACGCCTTCACCACCAAGGAATACACCTGCTACTACGCCCGGGTGCTGGACGAGGACCTGCCGCTGGCCATCGACGTCATGTGCGACCTGGTCGCCGACTCGGTGCTCGCCGCACCCGACGTGGAGACCGAACGCGGGGTCATCCTCGAAGAGATCGCCATGCACGACGACGAGCCCGGCGACGAGGTGCACGACCTGTTCGCCCGCGCCGTCTACGGCGACCACCCCCTCGGCCGGCTGATCTCCGGCACCGAGGAGACGGTCACCCCGATGACCCGGCGGCAGATCCAGAGCTTCTACCGCCGCCGCTACACCGCCCCGGACATCGTCATCGCCGCCGCCGGCAACCTCGACCACGCCGCCGTGGTCAAGCTGGTCCGGCAGGCGCTGCGCGGCACCCCGCTGGACACCGACCCGGCCACGCCGGCCCCGCACCGGGCGGCCACCCCGGCGGTACGCACCAAGCCGGCCGCCACCCTGGTCGAGCCGAAGGAGACCGAGCAGGCGCACGTCATCCTCGGCTGCCCCGGCATCGACCGCACCGACGAGCGGCGCTTCGCCCTCGGGGTGCTCAACAACGTGCTCGGCGGCGGCATGTCCAGCCGGCTGTTCCAGGAGATCCGCGAGCAGCGCGGCCTGGCCTACTCGGTCTACTCCTACGCGAGCCAGTACGCCGACAGCGGCCTCTTCGCCGTCTACGCCGGCTGCGCCCCGGGCAAGGTGGACGAGGTGCTGGACCTGACCCGGGCCGAGCTGTCCCGGGTGGCCGCCACGGGGATCACCGAGGCCGAGCTGGCCCGGGGCAAGGGGATGAGCAAGGGCTCCTTCGTCCTCGGCCTGGAGGACACCGGCTCCCGGATGAGCCGGCTGGCCAAGGGCGAGCTCCTCTACGGCAACCTCATGCCGGTCGACGAGCTGCTGGCCCGGGTCGACGCGGTGACCCTGGACGACGTCAACGGCCTCGCCGCCGAACTGCTCGCCCGGCCGATGTCCCTCGCCGTGGTGGGCCCGTTCGACAGGTCCGCCTTCGCCGCACGCTGACCGTCCCGCTCCGCGGTCCACGGGGGTGGCCGCGTCCCGATTGGGATAGGTTGTGCCCCGTGACTGACGAGCAGGAGAAGACCCCGGTGCGGGTCGGCGTGCTGGGCGGCCGCGGCCGCATGGGCATGGAGGTCTGCAAGGCCGTCGACGCGGCCGCCGACCTCGACCTGGTGGCGACGATCGACCAGGGCGACGCCCTCTCCGCCGCCTCCGGCGCCGACGTGGTCGTCGACTTCACCACCCCAGACGTCGTCATGGACAACCTGCGCTGGTGCATCGACCAGGGCGTTCACGCGGTCGTCGGCACCACCGGCTTCACCGAGCAGCGGCTGGAGCAGGTGCGCGGCTGGCTGGCCGGCAAGCCCGGCGTCGGCGTGGTGATCGCCCCCAACTTCGGCATCGGCGCGGTGCTGATGATGCAGTTCGCCGCCCGCGCCGCCCGGCACTTCGAGTCGGTCGAGATCATCGAGCAGCACCATCCCCGCAAGCTCGACGCGCCCAGCGGCACCGCCACCCACACGGCCCGGCTCGTCGCGCAGGCCCGCGCCGAGGCCGGGCTCGGCCCCACACCCGACGCCACCAGGGACGAGGTCCCCGGCGCCCGCGGCGCCGACATCGACGGGGTACGCGTCCACGCCGTCCGCGCCACCGGTCTGGTCGCCCACCAGGAGGTGCTCTTCGGCACCACCGGCGAGACGCTGACCATCCGGCACGACTCGTACGACCGGGCCTCGTTCATGCCCGGCGTGCTGTTGGCGGTGCGCGAGGTGCGCCGCCGACCGGGCCTCACCGTGGGCCTGGACGCCCTGCTCGACTGATCCCTGCCGCGGGCTCCCGTGCTCGCTGGGTTCGGCCGTGGGCGGCCGTGCCCGTTCCGTTCTACCGTCGGTGGCCGTGCCCGTTCGGTTCCACCGTGGGTGGCCGTGCCCGGCGGTGACCGGGCGCCGCCGCGGGCGGCCGTACCTGACGGCGGCCGGTGGCGCGCAGGGGCGCAACGGCGATCAAGCGGCGCGGCCCCGGGCGGGTGCACGCTGTGCACATGACCCAGACGGACGGACTCACCGGCCTCCTCGACTGGCTCCAGGAAGCACTGGACGACCCGGAGGCCGGGCCGGCGAACCTGGCCGCCCGGGCCCACCTGTCCCGGTTCCATTTCGACCGGCTGGTCGCCGCGGCCACCGGGGAACCGCCGGGCGCGATGCGCCGCCGCCTGCTCCTGGAGCGCGCCGCGCACCGGCTCACCACCAGCGACCGGACCGTCCTCGACATCGCCGTCGAGGCCGGGTACGGCTCGCACGAGGCGTTCACCCGCGCCTTCCAGCGGTTGTACGGCATCGCCCCCACCGGGCTCCGGCGCCGCCCGCCGCTGACCTTCCGCGAGCTGGAGCTGCCCTGCCCCAGCGGCGTCCACTTCCAACCGCCCGGTGGCCTGCGGCTGCCGGCGGCACGTCAGGAGACTCCCATGAACGTTCTCCAGCACCTGGTCGACCACCACGTCCAGACCCTCACCGCGATCATCGAGCGCGCCGGCGCCCTCGACGAGGAGGTGCTCGACCGGCCCGTCACCGTGTCCGTGGAGACCATCGACGAGCAGCCCACGCTCCGCTCGCTGATCAACGCCATGGTCACCCAGGAGGAGCACTGGCTCTCGGCGCTGCGCGGCGGCGAGTGGCCCGACGAGAGCGACCGGTCCGTGTCCGGGCTGGCCGCCCGGCACTCGGTCGCCGGGCGTGACTGGCGGGCCTTCGTGGCCCGGACGCTCGCCGCCGGCACCCTGGCGGACACCTTCGTCGACACCACCTGTACGCCGCCGACCAGCCACACCCTGGGCGGCACCATCGGCCACGTGATCACCTTCGCCGCCGTGCGCCGCACCCTGGCCATCGGCGCCCTGCACACCGCCGGGATCACCGACCTCGGCGCCGGCGACCCGCGCCCGTTCCTCGACGCCGCCGCGACAACGCCGGCCGGCTGACGGGCTGCCGGCTGGCGGGGGCTGTCCGCGTCGGCCGGCTCCAGGTCGCCGAAGTGGCGGTGTCCGACGCCCGTCGACACCGCCACCTCGGCGACCTGGAGCGCTGTGCCGGGGGCCGGCGGCCGGTGAGGCGGCGGTCGGGGTGTGGGTGGCCTGCCGTGCGGCGCCTGGTTAGGCTCGGTCGGGGTGTGGGTGGCCTGCCGTGCGGCGCCTGGTTGGGCGCCAGTCGAGGGAGTGGGTGGCCGGTGAGGCGGGTTCGGCTGCGGCGAAACCGATGGCCCGGTGGGCGGGCCGGCCCTAGGCTGACCGCCATGATCGATTCCGGGCAGCGTGACCGCGCCGGCCGCCGGGTGACCCTGCGGCCGGTGGACGACGACAACTGGCGGGCGGTGGCCGACGTCGCTCCCCGCGACGACCAGCGTTCGTTCGTGCCGGCGCTGGCGGCCCGCTACCTGGTGCTGACCATGCGCTCGGACGTCTGGACCTCGCTCGCCGTGTGCGCGGACGAGTCGGTGGTCGGGCACGTCATGTGGGGTGTGGACGACGACGGCTCACGCTGGATCGGCGGCATGGTGATCGACGCCGCCGAACAGGACCGCGGCGTCGGTCGCGCCGCCGTGCGGACCCTCACCGACTGGCTGGCCGAGGCCGGCCACCCGGTCCGCCTCAGCTACCACCCCGACAACACCCCGGCGGCCACCCTCTACACCTCCCTGGGCTTCCACCCCACCGGCGCCATGGAGGACGACGAACTGATCGCCGAACACCCCCCCAACCTGACCCACCACCACCCCATCCCTGCCCACCCCACCCCACCCCGTCGATCATGAAGTTGTTGTCACCGGCCGTGGCGTGTCGTGACAACAACTTCATGATCAACCGCGTGGGGCGGCCCGGGGGTCAGGTGGGGGTGTGGGTGGGGGCCTGGCGGGGGGTGGGGATCCTCAGGGGCGCGGGGAGGCCGGTCAGGGTCGGGTGGCCGGTGTGGTCGACGGTCACCGTGACCGGGGCGCCGGCGATCTGGAGGCCGGTGGCCGTGAGGGCTCCGAGTTCGGGTCCGGCCAGGGGGCGGAGGTCGACGCGGCCCGCGGGCACGTCGGGGTAGACGCCGAGGCCGGCCTGGAGGAGCAGCACGGCGGCCGCCGCCGACCAGGCCTGCGGGTGGCACGCCGCTGGGTACGGCACCGGCCGGCCGAACGCCGCCCGGTCGTCCCCGCCGTACAGCTCGGGGAGGCGGTAGTCGAACGCCTCGGCGGCCGCCAGCAGGCCGTCGGCGAGCCGGAGCGCCGCCGCGCGGTGGCCGGCCCGGGCCAGCCCGCCGAGCACGATGGCCGTGTCGTGCGCCCAGATCGACCCGCAGTGGTAGGACAGCGGGCTGAAGCCGGCGTCGTCGGTGGACATGGTGCGCAGCCCGAAACCGCCCGCCAGGGCCTCGGTCGAGAGCAGGGCGGCGACCTGCGCGGATTCGGCGTCCGAGAGCAGCCCGGTGCCGAGCAGGTGGCCGATGTTGCTGGTCAGCGAGTCGACGGGGCGCTTGTCCCGGTCGAGCGCCAGGGCGGGCTGCGGGCCGTGCGGGCCGTCGACCCAGAACGCGGCGCGGAAGCGGGCGGCGAGCCGGTCGGCGTAGGAGCGCCACCGGTCGGCGCCGGGGCGGCCGAAGGCGTCGAGCAGGTCGGCCCCGTTCACCGCGGCCTGGTACGCGTACCCCTGGACCTCGGCCAGCACGATGGGCGACCGGGCGAGGCTGCCGTCCCGGAAGCGCACGGCGTCGCCGGAGTCCTTCCAGCCCTGGTTGGCGAGGCCGTGGCCGGTGGTGTCGATGTACTCGATGAAGCCGTCGCCGTCGGCGTCGGCGTGCTCGCCGAGCCAGCCGAGCGCCGCCTCCAGGTGGGGGAGCAGCGGCTCGACCTGGTCGGCGGGGAGCCCCCACCGCCAGGCGTCGTGCAGCAGCCCGACCCAGAGCATGGTGGCGTCGACGGTGCCGTAGTAGGCGGGCGGCAGCCGGAGCCCCTCGTCGAGGGTGAACTCGTGCCGGCGCAGCTCGTGCATGATCTTGCCGGGCGCCTCGCCGGTGGCCGGGTCGATCCGGGTGCCCTGCCGGCGGGCCAGCACACGCAGCGTGCCGGCGGCCAGGTCGGTGCCGAGCGGCAGCATCATCCGGGCGGCCCAGAGGCTGTCCCGGCCGAAGAGGGTGAGGAACCAGGGCACGCCGGCGCCGAGGAAGACGTCCTCCGGGTGGGCCGGCTCGGCCAGTCGCAGGCCGCGCAGGTCGCCCAGGGCGCGGTCGAGGAGCCGGACCAGGCGGCGGTCGTCGGCGCGTACGGCCGGCTCGGACCAG
Organism: Micromonospora sp. NPDC005707; assembly: GCF_040631005.1. Lineage (NCBI taxonomy): Bacteria > Bacillati > Actinomycetota > Actinomycetes > Micromonosporales > Micromonosporaceae > Micromonospora > Micromonospora sp. NPDC005707. Next base: position 3,129 of record NZ_JBEXYR010000001.1, on the reverse strand, counting down.
CCGGGCCCGGGTGGGGCGGCGGTGACCACGGCCTTCGGGTCGGTGACGGCGAGCCGCCAGCGCAGCGTCACGGACTCGCCGGGGGCGAGCGTGACCGGCCAGGTCAGCCGGGGTGCGGTGGCGCGCTCGCCGGTGGCGTCCACGGTGGCCGCCTCGCCGGTGACGGTCACGGTGAGCCCCTCGGCGGCCCACTGGATCCGGCCCGGCTCGCCGGCCTTCGCCTCCAGCGGCGCGCCGCTCCCGCCGGACTTGACCAGCTCGATCGGGGCGAGGTCGCAGGCGAGGTCCACGCTGACCGTGGTGTGGACCGGGTCGGCGGCGGTGGACGAGACGACGAGTTCCTCGGTGACGCCGTGCGGGCCGGCCTGCCGGGTGCGCTCGACCCGCACGGTCGGGTCGGGGGTGGGGTCGCCGAGCCAGCGGGCCAGGGCGACGAAGCGGGCGCCGTGCGGCCCGGCCGCCCCGCGGGCCAGCGCTTCCGGCTCCCGCCCGTCCAGGCGCAGTTCGGCGCGGGAGAGCACCCGGGCGTCGGCGTGGAAGACGCCCTGGACGCCGTGCGGCCGGATCTGGCCCGCCGCGTCGCCCAGCGCGCTGGTGGGGGCGTGCACCGCGCCGACCAGGTCGTGCAGCAGGGGTTGCAGGTGGCGTTCGGACAAGGGGGACTCCCGGTGCTGATCGGTGGCCGGCGACGTCTTGACAGATGGCTCCGGCCGGTGCAAAGTGCGAAACATTCCAGAAACTTTGAACGATCTAATCCTGCCCCATCGAAGTTGGATCGTTCAAGGCGGCGAGAGGGTTTTAGTGGCTGAAAAGGTGACCATCGCGACGGTGGCCCGGCATGCCCAGGTGAGCCGGCAGACGGTTTCCAACGTGCTCAACGCGCCGCACATCGTCCGCGAGGAGACCCGGCGGCGGGTGCAGGAGGCGATCAGCGCGCTCGGCTACCGGGCCAACCAGGCCGCCCGGCAGATGCGGACCGGCCGCTCCCGCCTCATCGCCGTCCGCATCGAGCCCACCCGGGACGGGATCAACGGCTCGGTGCTCGACCGCTTCCTGCACGGCCTCACCGAGACCGCCGACGCCGCCGGCTACCGGGTCATGCTCTACACGGCCCGCGACGACGACCAGGAGATCGCCACCTACGACGACCTGCTCGGCGCGTACGACCTCGACGCGTTCGTGCTCACCGGCACGAAGCACGGCGACCCGCGCACGGCGTGGCTGGCCGAGCGTGAGGTGCCGTTCGTGACCTTCGGCCGGCCGTGGGACGCCCTCGACGGGCACCCGTGGGTCGACGTGGACGGGGCCGCCGGCACCGCCCAGGTCACCCGGCACCTGCTCGACGCCGGCCACCAGCGGATCGCCTTCCTCGGCTGGCCGGCCGGCTCCGGCGTCGGCGACGACCGGTACGCCGGTTGGCGTACCACCATGACGGCGGCCGGCCACGACGTCGCCGGCCTGCGCCGGGAAAGCGAGGACGGCATCGCCGAGGGCGAGCGGGAGTTGCGCGACCTGCTCGCCCACGACGTGCCGCCGACCGCGGTGGTCTGCGCCAGCGACTCGCTCGCCCTCGGCGCGCTCCAAGCCGCACGCGACTCGGCCGCGCCGGTCGCCGTCGTCGGCTTCGACGACACCCCGGTGGCCGCCGCGGTCGGGCTGAGCAGCGTCAGCCAGCCCCTATCCGCGGCCGCCGCCCGCTGCGTCGACCTGCTCACCACCCTGCTCGACGGCCAGCCCACCGATCACCGTGTGCTGCTCACTCCCACGCTGGTGCTCCGGCACACGGCGTGACCACATCCCCCATCAGGAGAGTCAGATGACACCTCGCACCCTCACCCGGGCGGCGGTGGCCGGCTTCGCCGCCGTCGCCCTGTTCGGCTCCGCCGCGTGCGGCAGCGGCTTCGACGACTCCAAGAGCGACACCAAGCAGTCCAGCGGCCCGGCCAGCCTCCAGATCCTGATCGGCTCCTCCGGCGACGCCGAGACCAAGGCGGTGCAGGACGCGGCCGCCAAGTGGGCCTCGTCCAGCGGCAACACGGCCACCGTCACCCCGGCCCAGGACCTCACCCAGCAGCTCGGCCAGGCCCTGGCCGGCGGCACCCCGCCGGACGTCTTCTACGTCGACGCGACCCGGTTCGCCGACTACGCCAGCGTCGGCGCGCTGGAGCCGTACGGCGACAAGGTCAGCAACACGGACGACTTCTACGAGAGCCTGCGCACGACGTTCACCTACGACGGCAAGCTCTACTGCGCGCCGAAGGACTTCTCCACCCTCGCCCTGGAGATCAACACCGACCTGTGGGCGAAGGCCGGCCTGACCGACGCCGACGTGCCGACCACGTGGGACCAGCTCACCGCCGTCAGCGAGAAGATCAAGGCGAAGAAGATGGTGGCGCTCGCCCTCGGCGACACCCGCGACCGGATCGGCGCCTTCATGGTGCAGAACGGCGGCTGGCTGATGAGCAAGGACGGCAAGCAGCCCACCGCCGACACCCCCGAGAACCTCCAGGCCCTCCAGTACGTGAAGGGCCTGCTCACCAACGGCTACGCGAAGTTCCCGAAGCAGCTCGACTCCGGCTGGTCCGGTGAGGCGTTCGGCAAGGGCAAGGCCGTCATGACCATCGAGGGCAACTGGATCAAGGGCGCCCTGCAGAACGACTTCCCGAACGTGAAGTACAAGGTCGTGCCGCTGCCGGCCGGCCCCAAGGGGCAGGGCACCCTGTCCTTCACCCAGTGCTGGGGCATCGCCGCCAAGTCGAAGTTCAAGGACCAGGCGATCAAGTTCGTCGAGGCGATGACCGCGGGCGACCAGCAGGTGACCTTCGCCAAGGCGTTCGGTGTGATGCCGTCGCGGCAGTCCGTCCGCGACCAGTACTCCAGCGCCTTCCCGGCGGACAAGCCGTTCATCGACGGCGTCGCGTACGCCCAGGGCCCGGTGAACGCCCCGAAGATGGACAGCGTCCTGCGCGACCTGGAGGCCGGCCTGCAGGGGCTGGCCACCGGTGACCCGAAGACGGCCCTGGCCAACTTCGACAAGAACGCCAAGGCGGCGCTCGGCGGCTGCTCGCCGGGCTGGCCGGCGGCGCGGCGATCGGCTGGCTGCTCAGCCGCCGGAAGCGCGACACCCTC